>DASYEK010000042.1:0-7257 GCA_036499085.1 Herbaspirillum sp.
CGCTGCCGGTTCCAGATATTTCTCCGGCGCAGTCAGTTCGGATTGGAATACCGCGGCCAACTGGTCCGGCAATACCCTGCCGGATGGGGCCGCGGATGTCTATATCGATGTCGGGCAGTCCAATTCGGTGACGCATGTTTCGGCGGGCGATGAGATTGACGCGCTCGACGTTGCTTCCGGCAATCTGGATATTACCGGTGGCGCTCTGGTTGTGATCGGCAATGCCGTGGTTGGCGGCAATGTGGATGTCAGCGGCACCGGCGGTTTGACGTTTGAGCATGGCGTGACCGGGTCCGGCTCGCTGACTGTCGGCGATGCGGGGCAAGTGACCCTGAACGGCACGGCCGGCGATTCGATGCTCGACCAGGTCACCTTGAACGGCGGCACATTCAATGTCCACGACTCCTTCAAGGTCAACAATCTGCTCATGTCGGACGGGCAGATCAATAGCACGATCGGCACGTTCGAAGTGGCGAACAGTCTGTCGCAGACCGGCGGCATGATCACGATCAACGGCGCCGGCATTTTCGAACAAGCCGGCGGCGACCTGGCGCTGGGCAATATCAACGGCGTGGGCGATGTGCGCTTCCAGGCGGACGACGGCGCCATCACGCAGCGTTCGGGCACCGCGATTGCGGCGAAATCGGTCAATGCGACGGCGACCGACGGCATTGCGCTCACCAATAGCGGCAATGATATCGGCAACAACGACGGCGGCTTTTTCAGCGCGAGCAATAGCGGCAGCGGCGATATCAGTTTCACCAACGGCAGCATGCATGAGCTGACGCTCGGCAATATGCATAACGAAGGCGGCGGGGATATCATCGTCAAGACCGGCGGCACGCTGATCACCGGCGGCGAGGACGAGATCGAGGCCGGCAACGGCACGGTCGACCTGACGTCGAAGGGCTTCATGCGGATCAACGGCGACCGCATCTCCGCCAAGAATATCAACCTGACCACGACCGACGAGGGCGGCGCGGAACCGGACAATAATCTTTATCTCTACGGCCGGGTGAACGCCACCGATACGCTGACCCTGAGCAGCGCCGGCGGCATTCACGAGGACGCGGGAGGCGGCATCACGGCGCAGACGGTCCGCGCAACATCGCTGGGCGGCGACATCTATCTGCTTGAGAATTACCATGCCAACCTGAACCACTTCCAGAATTTCTTCGCCAGCGCGGCGAAAGGTGGCGGCGAGTCGGCCAATATCACGGTCGGCAATACCGGCAATCTGAATGTCGGCAATGTCTCCGCGCCCGATGGCTCCGTCGACATCTTCACCATAGGCACCATGACAGTCAATGCAGGCGCTGTCGTCACGGGACAAGATATCTGGCTGACTGCCGCCGCCGCCGGCGGCGGCATCGCGGACTTTTCGGGAGGCGAGGGCGAGGGCGAAGGGGAAGGCAACGGCGGCAACGGCGGCAACGGCAATAACGGTCCGGTTCCGGCCGATATGGCGATCAACGGCCGCCTGGTTGCCACCGGCGGGTATGGCGTCAACCTCGACAGCGACGGTGCAATCACCCAGGCCGCAGGCGCCGGCACCGGCATCAGCGCCGCCAATCTGGATGTCATGTCGAGCGACGGCGCGGCGCTGGTATCGGGCAACAACGACATCGGGGCGTTTTCCGCGTCGAACTATGATACCGGCGACATCGTCCTCAACAACGCGTCGGCCGAACTGGTCTTGAGCGGTACCGTCGATAACGAGGCGACGGGCGGTAATGTATCGATTACCAATACCGGCAAGGTCACCAGCGTTCCCCAGTATGAAGGATCGAATGTCACCAATGGTATCTATGCCTACGGCAAGGTGACGCTGGCCAGTACCGGCGGCGATGTGAAGCTGGCGAAAATCGATGCGGCCGACCTGGATGTCAGCGCGGCGGGAAGCATTACGCAGGACCATTCCAATGCGGCCGTCCTGACCATCTCCGGCGCCATGAAGGCGACCGCCGGCCACGGCATCATGCTGGATAACGGCGCCAATGTATCTGCATCGGGCAATTACCCTTACCTCAACCACATTGCCAACCTGACCGTGACCAATAGCGGAAGCGGCGATATTTCCATCATCAACGTCAGCGAAACAGGTGTCAGCAACAAGCTGCTGGCGGCGACCAACGCCGGCGGCAATATCACCGTGGAAAACTATGGTGGACTGGAAACGGTCGGGCAGGTCAAGGCGCCGGCCGGCGCCGTTCACATCTTCACCCACAGTCCATTGACGATCGGCGCGGGCGGAATCCTGGCGGGCAATGGCGTGACCCTGGCCGCCGGCGACGGCACTTCACCCGGCGACATGCTGACATTGAACGGCGTGATCCAGACCATCGGCGGCAACCTGGCATTCTCCGGCGCCAGCATCAATGCCAATGCGGCGATTTACGGACCGCATGCGCCGATTTTTTCGCCGGATCCGATTCGCGGCCCCGGCTATGTTTATGACATTCATCCTCCGATAGACACATCATCGTTCGATGCGGACAAGAGCGCGGCAAGCCACTCGGCTGAAACGATCAATAATCTGCTCATCAAGCCCCAGGCGCCCGGCAACGCTTACTCATCGTCGGCCAACGCGTCGTCATCGACGGCAACGCCGGCGCAAACTGCCGGCGGCGGCGACGGCGAATTCGGCGGATCGAAAGACGACGGCAAAGGCGGCAAGGACGACAAATCCAAGCCGCTGCCGATGTGCACCTAATACCAACCGTAATCGAAAAATGAAAATATTCTCCCTGCGCGCATCCAAGCTGGCCAAGCTGGCAAGCGGATTGGCTTTCGCAACATTGTTCATCGGCGGCAATGCAGCCGCGCAAACCAACGGCACGATCCCGGCCCCATCCTCGGTGGCAGGCACCGTGACGCATCTGTCCGGCCTGCTGCGGGCCAAGAGCGCCGCCGGCGTGAACCGCGTGCTGGCGGTCAAATCGGAAGTGATGCAGGGCGATACGCTGATCACCGAGCGCGACACCTATGCCCGCATTAAATTCACCGATGACGGCGAGGCGGTATTGCGTCCCGGCACCCAGCTCGCGGTGGAAGCCTATGCCTACGATGCGGTGGCGCCGGCCAAGGACAATATTGTATTGAGCCTGCTCAAGGGCGGCCTGCGCGCGGTGACCGGCCTGGCCGGACAGCGCAACCATGACGTGGTCAAGATCAATACGCCGACGGCGACCATCGGCATTCGCGGCACGCACTTCGGCGCGCTGTACTGCCAGAACGATTGCGGCGGCGTGCCGACCCCGAACGGCCAGACGCCGTCCAACGGCTTGCATGTGGATGTGGTGCAGGGCGCAATTATCGTGAGCAATCCGGGCGGCTCGGCAATCTTCAGCGCCGGCCAGTTCGGCTTCGTGTCGGGTGCTTCCTCGCCGCCGGTTCTGGTGCCGCAAGGCGTGCAAGTCACGATGCCGCCGGCGATCAGTCAGAATTCATCGGCCACGGTCGGCGGCAAAAACGCCTCTGCCTGCCTGGCGCAGTAACGCAAGCAATCGCCACGACGGCCAATTTGACGGCGGCCGGCCCCGGCATCACCACCCAAAATAACGTCGCATTGACCTTGAGCAATGGCAACCTTGCCGTCATGCGCAAATAGCTGCGGGCGGCCTTGGTGTAACGCTGAATGCGACGCATGGCGCGATCACGCAGGCGACTGGAGCGGGCGGCGGCATCGTCTCCGCCAAGCTGAATGCGAATGCGGCAAACGGCATCGCGCTCAACGGCGCCAATCGGGTCGGCGCATTCACCGCCGCCAATTCTGCCAGCGGCGATATCGCCCTGGCCAATACCGCTGCCGCATTGAACTTGAACGGCACCATGACGGCCAGCGGCCAAGGCCGGCATCGCCCTGAACGGCAACAGCAATGTTTCGATTCACAATTACATCGCCAACTTCAACGCGACCAATAACGGCAGCGGCAACATTACGGCGGCCGACCGGCGATGCGATGGCGTAAAAAAAGCGATCCTTGCGATCGCTTTATTTTTTGGCGCAGCTTTTGCCCGGCGCAAATTCCGCCCTAGAACTCGAACACGCTATCCTTCTCCAGCATCGCCACCCGATGCCGTGAAGTGCCATGCGTGCCATGAGGGCCGTCCATGATTTCCTGCCGGATGCGCTCGAACATGCCCGGCTTGGCGTGCGTGACCGCGACCTCGGTCGGTTGCCGCAGCTTGTCCAATTCCTCCAGCAGCAGGCTCGGGCACAGATGCTTGGACAGCAGCGCCAGCGCCCGCTCGTCGTTGGGAAACGCCGCTTCGATAATCAGATGGCGCAGATTGCCTACCCCATTCAGAACCCGCCACAGATCGTCGCAAACCGACGTATCGCCGCTGAACGCCAGGCTGGCGCTGCCGCTGTCGAGCAGGTAGCCGACCGCCGGCACGGTGTGGTTGGCCGGCAAGGCGGTAACGCTGCGCGCGCCGAGCACGGTCGGCACGCCGGGGGAAATGGTCTGGAAGCGCAGGAACGGTTTTCCCGGGGTGGGGATCAGGCTGAAGTCGGGCCAGATTTTCCAGTTGAAAATATGGGTGCGGATAACGTCCTGGGTTTCCTGCGTGGCGTACATGGTCAGCGGCTTGTCGCGCATGTCGCCGACGCTGTCCAGGATGAACGGCAGGCAGGCGATATGGTCGAGGTGCGAATGGGTGATGAACACGTGGTCGATGCGCGCCAGGGCCTCCAGCGACAGATCGGCTGCGCCGGTGCCGGCGTCGACCAGGATGTCGTCGTCGACCGCCAGGCAGGTGGTGCGCAGGCCATTGCCGCCAATGCCGCCGCTGCATCCGAGAATCCTGACCTTCATCGGACGCCTGCTGTGTTGTGATGATTCGTTTTCAAATGCGCTTTCTTCCGGCTTTACAAAAACTCTCGCATTGCCTGCCGGCAAATGACGTGGTCGATGATGTCATCGCCCCGCCTTTGCGGCAACCCCTTTGCGCCGTTTTTTATTTGTCATTGTGCAGTCATGAATCTGATGCCGAAACACGCTCTGCGATGTGTTTGGCGACAGCATCCGATGTTAAGATAGTATTGTCTTTAAATCAATAAACTCTTCTGCCGAGATGGCGTTTTGAAACGGCATCCGCGACGCGCTTTCCGGTTTGCATCGCGCCATGTCTTGCGCGTTGGAACGAGCGCCGGATTTTGATCGGATTTTCATCGCTCTTTGCCGCGCCGAGGTGCGCAAAAGCAATACAATTGCTGGCCGATACATGTATATTGACGGATTGCCGGATCTGCCCAAAACGCGCTCCGGCGCTCCATGGAAATGAACGAAAACGGGGGACGCCCCGGGGGAATGCAACGATGACAAGTACGCTGGCAGGACTGGCGCAGGATGAACCGCAGGCTGTTGCCGACGACATTGCGCTGCGCCTGGAAAAATTGACCGAACTCAGCGTCGCGCTGAGCGCCAACCGCGATATTCCCCATCTGCTCGAAAGCATCCTGCGCACCGCGAAAAGCATCACGCGCGCCGACGGCGGCACCCTGTACGGCGTCACGCCCGACGGCAAGCATCTGTCCTTCGATATCTCGATCAACGATACGCTGAACATGTACCAGGGCGGCAAGAGCGGCCGCAAGATCGAAATTGCGCCGCTGTCGCTGTATCGCGAAGACGGCGAACCCAACCTGGACGCCGTCGCCGCCTACGCCGCCAATACCCGCAAGTCGGTCAATATCGCCGATGTCTACAAGGCCGACAGCTTCAATTTCTCCGGCATGCGGCGCTTCGACGACCAGTTCAAATACCATTCGCAATCCTTCCTCACCGTGCCGATGCAGGACCACGAAGGCGAACTGGTCGGCGTGCTGCAACTGATCAACGCGCGCGATGCCGCCACCGGCGCGCTGCAGCCGTTTTCCAAAACCGACCAGCGCTTTATCGAGGCGCTGGCGTCTCAGGCCGCCATTGCCATTACCAACCAGTTGCTGATCGTGCGGCTGGAAACCCTGTTTGAGTCGTTCATCAAACTGATCAATATGGGGATCGATGAAAAGTCGGCGCACACCGGCCGCCACTGCGAACACGTGCCGGAACTGGCGATGCTGCTGGCCGACGCCGCGCACAAGACGACCGAAGGCCCGCTGGCCGATTTCACGATGACCGAGAAGGACCGGCGCGAACTGTGGACCGCCGGCCTGCTGCACGATTGCGGCAAGATCGCCACGCCGGTGCACATCGTCGAAAAGTCGACCAAGCTGGAAGTCATTTTCGATCGCATCCATGTGATCGACCTGCGTTTCGACATCCTGAAGCGGGACGCCGAACTCGAAATGCTGCGCGCGCAGCTGGCCCTGGGCGCGAACGCCGATCCGGCGCAGGTCGCCGCGCTGGAACGGGAATACCAGGACACGGTGCAGGCGCTGGAAGACGACCGCGATGCGGTGCGGCTGGCCAATATCGGCAGCGAACGCATGGCGCCGGAACTGCAGGAATACATTCCGAAGATCGCGCAGCGGCAATACCGCGCGACCGATGGCACGATGCAGCCCTTGCTGACGCCGGATGAAGTGACCAACCTGACCATCCGTGCCGGCACGCTCAACGACAGCGACCGCGAAATCATCAACAACCACATCGTGGTCACCATCAAGATGCTGGAAGCGCTGCCATGGCCGAAGCATCTGGCGCGCGTGCCGGAATACGCCGGCGGCCATCACGAGAAGATGGACGGCAAGGGTTATCCGAAGGGCCTGCGAGGCGACCAGATGTCGATCCAGGCGCGCATGATGGCGATTGCCGATATCTTCGAGGCGCTGACCGCCAATGACCGCCCATACAAGCGCGGCAACACGCTCAGCGAAGCGCTGCAGATCCTGGGCGGCTTCAAGGAACGCAATCATATCGATCCGGACTTGTTCGACGTCTTCGTGCGCTCGAAAGCCTACCTGCCTTATGCGCGGCAGTTCATGAATCCGTCGCAGCTGGACGAAGTCGACGAAAGCAAGATCCCCGGCTACGTGCCCTGACCGGATTCGCGCGCCGAACGCCGGTTGAGCGCCAAGCCGGCGGTAGCCCAGCGATAACCCGGCGATAACCCGGCGATAACCCGGCCCATTTGCCTCGCGTTCCCGCGCGATGCATGGGATGCGGCATGGATGTCGGACAGGGCGTCGGACATCTCCATGCCGGCTGTCAGCGAAGCGCTGAAAACGGCCGGCGCGTCGAAAATTTTACGAAAACCGTAACAAATCGCGCCGCACGCAGAACTTCGCCGTGAAGGGCCGCTCCCATC
>DASYEK010000043.1:0-7950 GCA_036499085.1 Herbaspirillum sp.
AATAAACTCGCTGCGCTCAAACAGTATTTTTTTCTGATCCGTTTGCAACACCTCTCAACGGCAACGACTTCTTATGCGGAATTCAACCGCCGGACGGCTCTCCTTCGGATTCGCCCCTTGTTTGCATTGCTTCGCTCGCACATCTTTTCATTTTTTACTTTGCAGTTCTCGCTTCACCCTTTCTTGAATCGATTTTTTAAATCGATGCGATGAAGTTGAGCACGGCGTCGTTGAATGCGCGCGGCTGTTCGATCGAACTGATGTGCGAGGCCTGCGGCAGTACGATCATGGTGGCTTGCGGGATTTTATCGGCCAGCACTTGCGACATCGATACCGGCGCGCCCTGATCCAGTTCTCCCGCGATGACCAGGGTCGGCGCTGAAATCAGGGCCAGCCGTTCGGTGGTGTCGACGGTGCCGACCGCGTTGCAGCAGCCGATGTAGCCGGTGACGTCGGTGGTGACCAGGCGCTGGCGCGCCCGCGCAACCGCCGCGCCGCGCTGGGTGCGGAATTCTTCGTGGAAATAACGGCCCATGACCGTGTCGGCGATGGCTTCGATGCCTTGCGAACGCACGGTTTCGATGCGCTGCTGCCAGGCCTTGCGCGTTTCATCCGAATAGCCGGACGTGGTATTGGCCAGCACCAGCGCGCCGATCAGCGACGGATGGCGCAAGGCCATTTCCTGCCCGACCATGCCACCCATCGACAGGCCGACCCAGACCACCGGTCCGGTGTCGAGCTCGCGCAGCATGCGCGCGGCGTCGTCGGCCAGTTCGGCCATGCTGTACATGCTTTCGGGCGCGTCGGAACCGCCGTGGCCGCGATGGTCGAACGCGATGACGCGCGAATCGGCGGACAGCAGGTTGGCCAGGCCGTCCCATACCGTCAGGTCCATGCCGATCGCATGGCTTAGCACGATCGTGCGGCGCGGCGCCTTGCCGTTGCGCGGTTCGCGCACGGTGTAGTGCAATGCAGGCGTGCTGGCGGTGCGGGCTTCCTTGCCGATGCCAGGATGCGCGGTATCGGCCGGCGCCAGCGATTCCAGCGCATAACCGATTTCCGGCGCCAGTTCGCGCAGGATCTGCAGGGTGTGGGTGAAGGCGGTATTGGCCGCCGGCACGCCTGCATAGATCGACGACTGCATCAGGACTTCCTTGATTTCGTCAGGCGTCAGGCGATGCTCTTCGTCGGCCAGCAACGCGGCGCGGATGTGCAGCTCGAATTCTTCCCAGCGGCCCAGCGCGACGGTGATGGCCAGCACGATGACGCGGCGGGTTTTCTTGTCCAGGCCCGGACGGCCCCAGATTTCATTCCACGCAAAACGCGTGATCAGGTTCTGGAATTCGGCGTTGAAGGTATTGGCGTTCTTGACCGAACGATCTACCCAGGCGTCGCCAAGCACGGTGCGGCGATTTTGCATGCCGCGTTCTAAATCATGGTCTAACGGATCGAAACTCATGCTGTTTCTGTTCCTTGAAATGGTTGGCCGGCAGGATTAAAGGTATTAATAATGTTTCAGGTATTACAGCGGCGGCAGGGCCTGCTGCTGCGCCTGCAGATGCTGCAACTGGCGGCTGGCCAGCGCCTGCGCCGGCAGGGTGGCGGCGACCGGATCGAACAATTGCAGCAGCTCGGCGCGGTCGATTTTACCGCTCAAGCGCGGATCGCCGCTTTGCGCGGCAGCCACGGCCTCGGACAGGTGGATGCCGTCGGCAACAGCCTTGCGCGTCAACTCCTCCATCAGGCTGTGCGCGGCGGGACGGCCGATGGCGGCTGCCAGGTAGATCGAGACCGCTTCGGCGAAGATCAGGCCTTGCAGGTCGTCAATGTTGCGCAGCATGCGCGGCGCATCCACCACCAGGCCGTCGAACGCTTCGGCCAATGCCACGATGGCGCCATGCGCGCTCAGGAACAGGCCCGGCCATTCGGCCAGTTCGGCCTGCCAGTTGCCCAGGCCGCGCTCGTGTTCCTGGCCCATGTTCGCCAGCAGGGCGGCGGCGCGTTGCGGCGTGCGCGCGGCGGCGGCCAATGCAATCATCGACGATACCGGATTGCGCTTGTGCGGCATGGCCGACGAGCCGCCGCGGCCGTTGCCAGACGGTTCGGCCAGTTCGGCGATTTCACCCTGCGCCATCAGGCTCAGGTCGGTGGCGATCTTGCCGAGGCTGCCGGCCAGTACCGCGACTTCCAGCCCGAGCCGGACCCATTCGTCGCGCTGGGTATGCCAGGCCGCTTCAGGCGCGGCCAGTCCCAGTTCCTGCGCCATGCGCCGCGCCACGGCCGGTCCTTGGCTGCCCATCACCGCCAGCGTGCCGACCGCGCCGCCCAATTGCAATTGGAGGGCGCGAGCGGAAAGCCGGCGCAGTTCGGCGCGCGAACGCAACAGCGGCGCAGCCCAGCCGACCAGCTTGAAGCCGAAGCTGGTGGCCTGGGCCGGCTGCATCAGCGTGCGCGCCAGCACCGGCGTGGCCATGTGACTTTCGGCCAGTTTCAGCAGAGTCTCGATCAGGCCTTGCAGGCCGCGGTCGATCATCTGCAGCGCATCGCGCGTGACCAGCACCATGCCGGTGTCGATCACGTCCTGGCTGGTGCTGCCCCAATGCACATGCGCGGCCGATTCGGCGTTGTACAGCGCAACGGTCTTGGTCAGGTCCTTGACCAGCGGAATGGCCAGGCTGCCGGCGCGGCGGCTGGCGGTCACCAGCGCCGGGATGTCGTACAACTGGGCGTTGCAGACGCTGCCGATGGCGCGCGCGGCGCTTTCGGGAATGATCCCTTCGGCGGCCTGGGCTTGCGCCAGGGCCGCTTCGAAACGGAACATCGCCTGCACGACCGCGGTGTCGTCGAATACCGCGATCATTTCGCTGCTGGTCAGGAAGCTGTCGAAAATCGAAACACTCATCGCGTTGCCTTCTTCTGTTTATACGTAATCGAAAAAGACGGTTTCTTTCTCGGTCTGCATCCAGATGTCCCAGCGGTATTCGCGCTCGGCCAGCTTTTCGGCGACCAGTGTCGCACGGCGCGCCTGCGGCACCTGGTTCAGGATTTCCGAATTGGCCAGGCCGGTGTCGTCGGCCAGGAATACGGCGCAGAACTGGTGCTTGACCAGGCCGCGCGCGAACACGGTGACGTACATCGCAGGCTTGCCTTGCGTGGCGGGCGCCGGCATCGAGACTTCGAAGCGGTAGCCGCCGACATCGTCGCTCGGCACGCGGCGGAAACCGGGCATGGCGTGGCGTTGTTCGGCCGCCATGGCATCCGGCAGCCAGACTTCGATCACGGCGTCGTCGATGGCCTTGCCGTCGCCGTCGCGGATCACGCCGCTGATGTGGATGGTCGGCACGTCGCTGTCGACCTTGGCGGTGGCGTCAACGCCCCAGCGCCAGGCTTCGTGCGAGAAAGGACCGATGGTTTGGGAGGTGGTAATGCCTTGTTTGGTAGTCATGGTCTTGTATCCTTATAGGCCCATTGGGGTGGCGTCGCGGCCGCGCAGAACGATATCGAATTCATAGCCGAGCATTTGATCGCCGACGGTTTCTTCGATGCTGAAGCGCGAAATCAGGCGTTCGCGCGCGGCCACATCGGGCACGCTCTGGAAAATCGGGTCGTAGGAAAACAGCGGATCGCTCGGAAAATACATCTGGGTCACCAGCCGTTGCGCATAGACGTTGCCGAACATCGAGAAATGGATGTGCGCCGGACGCCAGGCCTTGTCGTGATTGCCCCATGGATAAGGACCGGGTTTGATGGTGATGAAGCGGTAGCGGCCTTCGTCGTCGGTCAGCATCTTGCCCAGGCCGTAGAAATTCGGATCGAGCGGGGCGTCGTGCTGGTCCTTTTTATGCCAGTAGCGGCCGGCGGCATTGCATTGCCAAACTTCCAGCAGCGAGTTGCGCACCGGCTTGCCGTCTTCGTCGAGCACGCGGCCGGCGACCACGATTTTTTCGCCGATCGGCTCGCCCTTGCCATGCTTGGTCAGGTCGGTGTCGTGCGGCAGGATCAGGGCGGGCGAGGCCGGAAAATTGGCGCCGGCGGGCAGGTCGGCGCGAATGCGCAGCGGCGCTTGCGTCGGGCCGCGCTTGACGGTGGATTTATAGGCGGGATGGATCAGCTCGGGCCAGACGCCGTCGGCTACGGGATCGAATTTCATGTTGTCTCCTGGTGAGGGCAAAGGTGTGCGTGCGGGCAATGATAGGAGCATGGCTGCATGCAATCAAGGGTGGAAATGCACGACATGGCTGTAGTTCGCACAATTTGTGCGAGAATCGCACAAATGGATAAAAAAGAATCGAAAGAACCCGCCGGCCAGTCCGATCCGCCCCTGAAACGCGACCTGATTGCCGGCCTGGAAAAGGGATTGCAAGTGATCGAGGCCTTCGATCAGGAGCGTTCGCGCCTGACCATCAGCGAAGTGGCGCAGCGCACCGGCCTGACGCGGGCGGCCGCGCGGCGCTACCTGATCACGTTGACCCATCTGGGCTACATACGCCAGCAGGACAAGCTGTTCTCGCTAACGCCGCAGGTATTGCGGCTGGGGCAGTCCTATCTGCATTCTGCGCGGTTGCCGCGCATTGCCCAGCCTTTGCTGTACCGGCTGGCGTATTCGCTGCAGGAAGCGGCGTCGGTGGGCGTGCTGGATCACGATCAACTGGTCTGCGTGGCGGCGGTCAGCGCGGGGCGGCTGGTGTCGGGCACTTTGCAGCCGGGCACCCGCGTGCCGGCCTGCGTGACCGCCAGCGGCCGCGTATTGCTGGCGGCGCTGCCGCAGTCCGATATCGACGATTTCCTGGCGCGGCTTCAACCTGAGGCGATTACCGTGCATACCATCGTCAACAAGGAGCGTTTGCAACTGGAATTGGCGCGCACGCGCGCGCAAGGCTATGCCATTGTCGACCAGGAACTGGAATTGGGTTTGCGCACCATCGCCGTGCCGGTCAAGGATTTTCGCGGAGACACGGTGGCCGCCATCAATATCAGCGTGCACGCGGCGCGCATCGCGGTGGAAGATATCGTGGAAAGTTGTTTGCCGGCGCTGTTGAAGGTGCAAGTGGAGTTGGCGGCATTGTTGTAGGCGTGGCGTCGATGCTGCCGCGGGCGTTGTTGTGAATGCTGCTGCAAATGTCGTTGCCGGCGTTGTTCCCGGAGTTTCTCAGGCGATCTTGTCGTTGGCCGCCATTTCCCGTTTTCGATCGCGGTAATTGTGATGCTTGGCCGAAGACAGCGCGGCCCCGACCAGCTTCGCCAGTTCGCTGATCTGGAAGGGTTTGTGCAGTACAAAATTGTCGCCGATGACTTCGTCGATGGCGCGCATGTCGGCGTAGCCGGTGGCGACGATGATCGGCAGCTTGGGCAACATCTCGGTCACGGCGGCGACCACTTGCGCGCCGTTCATGTCGGGCATCAGGAAGTCGACGATGAGCAGGTCCGGCGGTTCTTCCCTGATGGCTTTCAGGCCGGCCAGGCCGTTGGCGGCTTCGCGCACCGGGTAGCCGAGCATGCCGAGCGATTCAACCATGAACTGCCGCACTTCGGGATCGTCCTCGACCACCAGGATGCTGCGCTGCGCCGGCCCCGGCGCGGCTTCGCCGACAGGATCGGGCGCCGCCGCCGCGATCATTTCGGCGGACGCCATCGGCAGCCACAATTCGACCGTGGTGCCTTCGCCCAGGCGGCTGTGAATGCGCGCCACGCCACCGGACTGTTTGGCGATGCCATATACCTGGCTCAGGCCCAGGCCGGTGCCGGAGCCGACCTGCTTGGTGGTGAAAAACGGATCGAACACCTTGCCGAGATTTTCGGCGCGGATGCCGGTGCCGGTGTCGATCACGGACACCACCGCATAGCGGCCCGGCCGCAGCAGTTCGTCCTCGGCGACCGAATCGCGGCAATCGGTGCGCAGCAACAGCGTGCCGCCGTCGGGCATCGCATCGCGCGCATTGATCGCCAGATTCAGGATCGCCATTTCAATCTGGTTCGGATCCGCCAGCGCAGGCGGCATGCCGACCGGGAAATCGAGATCGATATTGATGCCGGAGCCGACCGACGCCGACAGCAATTCCTGCATGCCGTCGATCAACACGCCCAGGTCGACTGCTTTCAGGTCCAGGCTCTGGTTGCGCGCAAACGCCAGCAACTGTCCGGTCAGCTTGGTGCCGCGATTGAGCGCTTTGCGCGCGGTAGCGGCAAAGCGCTTGACGCGGTCGTCGGCGGCCACGCGGTCGATCAGTTCCAGGTTGCCGATGCTCACATGCAGCAGGTTGTTGAAGTCGTGCGCGATGCCGCCGGTCAGGCGGCCGATGGCTTCCATTTTCTGGCCCTGCACCGATGCCGCCTGGTTGCGTTCGCGTTCGCTGATCTCATGCATCAGGCGATCGTTGAGCTGGGCCAGTTCGCGCGTGCGTTCTTCGATGCGGCGCTCCAGCGTCTCGTTCAGGTCGTGCAGCGCGCGCTGGCTGTCGCCGAGTTGGCGTGCCGATTCCATGCGTTCCGTCACGTCCAGCGACACGCCGGCCACGCGCCGAGGCCGGTTGTCGTCGGTAAAACTGGTTTCGCCGCGGATCTGCACCCAGTGCACGCTGCCGTCCGGCCACAGCACGCGCAGTTCGATCACGAAACCGTCGCGCGAGCGCAATGCGTTTTCCAGCGCGGCCTGATACGTGCGCAGGTCCTGGGGATGGATGCAATTCAGCAGGCTCTGATAGGAAAACGGCTGGTCGGTTGGCTGGCCGAAATTTTCCTTGCAGATGTCGGAGGTGGTCAGCGCCCGGGTGGCGACGTCGATTTCCCATGCGCCCAGGCGTCCCGCCTTCAGCGCGAAACCGAGCCGTTCCTCCGCCTGCAAGCGTTGTTGCAGCGCGGCGCGCGCTTCGTATTGCCGCCGCCGCGCGCGCAACGCCGAGGCTGCGGCGCGCTTCAGGGTTTCCGAATTCAGCGGCCGTTCCAGCAAGACCACGTTGCTGAGGCTTTCCAGCGCGCCCAGCGCCAGCGACTTGCGCGGCAGCGAGCGCGGCTGCGTCAATAGAATGAAGGGAAAATCGGACCACGCCGGCTGCGTGGCCAGCCAGTCGATCAGCGGCGCCAGGTTCTGGCTTTCGAGCGCTTCGTCGGCAATCAGCGCCGCGCCGGCGCCGGCCTGCAGTTGCTCGGTCAACGTGCCTATGTCGGCGCAGATGTGGCTGTCGATATGGTTCAGGCGCAGCACATGGCAAATCGTCTCGGCATCGCGCCCGCGCGGGGCGAGGACGAGGGTCCGTTGTTCGTTGAGATGCTGGCCGGTCATAGGGGCGCTGGCGGAGGCGTCGCGGATTGCAGCATCGGCGCGCCGCCGCGATAGGTCGGAAGGCCCGTCAGGATGCCTTCGAAATCGCAAATGGCTTCACCGACCTGCAGCCCGCGGTCCTCGCTCAGACGCAACTCCCGGATGCTGCGTTCATGGTCGCTGGTACGACTCTTGACGACGGTAATGGCGCTCAGGATCCGACCTTGCGTTTCGAAATAGCGGAACGCGAGAATGCCGTCGCTCAAATAGCTCAAATCGAGATCGGATCGCATGTCGCCGATCAAACCGTGCTGCCCCAGCAAAAGCAGCGTGGTGATGCCGTGCTGTCCGAGATAAGACAGCAGTTCGTGCATTTGCAGCAACAGGAAACGTTCGCCAGGCATGGCCTGCAGATAGGCGTTCAGGCTGTCGAGTACCAGGAAGCGCGCATTTCCTCCCTGGACCGCCTGCCGCACATTCCAGGCGAACTCGCCGGCCGACAATTCCGCCGGATCGACGTGATGGATGACCATCTGCCCGCCGTCGAGATACGGTTGCAGATGCATGCCCAGCTTGGCGCTGCGCGCCACCAGCGTCGCCACGCCTTCGTCGAACAAATAATAGACAACCCTTTCGCCGCGCTCCAGGGCGGTCAGGGCGCAGCGTATGGCGGCGGTGGTCTTGCCCACGCC
>DASYEK010000044.1:0-4726 GCA_036499085.1 Herbaspirillum sp.
TGATCGCCTTGCCTTATTGACGGGCACCAACCATACACCGACTACATACGGACCACATCATGAGCATGCTGCCACTTCAAGTTTCCATATTCAAAGCGTATGACATCCGCGGCATCGTCGGCAAGACGGTCGATGCCGATATCGCGCGCCAGATCGGTCTCGCGTTCGGCGCCGCGGTGCGCGCCAAGGGCGAATCCACCGTTGTCATCGGGCGCGACGGGCGCCTGTCCGGACCGGAATTGTCGAGGGCGCTGGCGGCCGGCCTGCAGCAGTCCGGCGTCGACGTGATCGACCTCGGCATCGTTGCCACGCCGCTGGTGTATTTCGGCACCCATATGCTGGGCGCGCAGTCCGGCATCATGGTGACCGGCAGCCATAATCCGCCCGATTACAACGGCTTCAAGATGGTGCTGGCGGGGGAGGCCATCCATGGCGACACCATCCTGGCCCTGCACACGGCGATCGTGGACGGTTCGGCGGCGCGCGCCGCCGCCGGTGCCGCCGCCGGGGCCTACCGTACGCACGATATTCGGCAGGCCTATCTCGACCGCATCGCCGGCGACGTCAAGCTGGCGCGGCCGATGAAGATCGTGGTCGATTGCGGCAACGGGGTTGCCGGCGCCTTTGCCGGCGATCTGTATCGCATGCTGGGCTGCCAGGTGCAGGAATTGTTTTGCGAAGTCGACGGCAGTTTTCCGAACCATCATCCCGATCCCGCCCATCCGGAAAACCTGCAGGATGTGATTCGGGCGCTGCGCGAGGGCGACGCCGAAATCGGCCTGGCCTTCGACGGCGACGGCGACCGGCTCGGCGTGGTTACCAAGGACGGCCAGATCATTTATCCCGACCGGCAATTGATGCTGTTCGCGGCCGATGTCCTCACGCGCAATCCCGGCAGCGAGATCCTGTACGACGTGAAATGCACGCGCCATCTCGCGCCGTGGGTTGCCGAACATGGCGGCAAGGCGTTGATGTGCAAGACCGGTCATTCGCTGGTCAAGGCCAGGATGCGCGAAACCGGCGCGCCGCTGGGCGGCGAAATGAGCGGCCATGTCTTTTTCAAGGATCGCTGGTACGGCTTCGACGACGGCCTGTATGCCGGCGCCCGCATGCTGGAACTGCTGAGCCGGGTGGCCGATCCGTCGGCCACCCTGAACGCGCTGCCGCAATCGATCAGCACCCCCGAACTGCAATTGCAATTGGCCGAGGGCGAGAACTTCGCGCTGATGGCGACCCTGCAACGCGAAGCGAAGTTCCCGGGTTCGCGCGACATTATCGAAGTGGACGGCTTGCGGGTTGAATATGCCGACGGCTTCGGCCTGGCGCGCGCCTCCAATACCACGCCGGTGGTGGTGATGCGCTTCGAGGCCGAATCCGATGCCGCGCTGCAACGCATCCAGGACGAATTCAAGCGCGTGATCCTGGCCGCCAAACCGGACGCCGGTTTTCCGTTTTAGCAGGATGCGCGACGTGCCGAGCAATCGCGGCCGTGACCCGGCCGAGGCCGGCCGCTACGGCTTCATCGACAACGCCAAGGCGATCGGCATCGTGCTGGTCGTGCTTGGGCATAGCCGGGGTTTGCCTGAATATCTGTCGCAACTGATATTCGGTTTTCACGTGCCGCTGTTTTTCCTGATTTCCGGATTTTTGCTCAAGCCGGGAAAACTGGACGAACCGGTGTTCGGCCATGCGCGCAAGACCCTGCGCGCGCTGGGCTTGCCGTATCTGGTGTTCTTCGCGATGGCCTGGCTGTATTGGCTGGCTACCCGCAATATCGGCGGCAAGGCGCTGCAGACCGCCGGGCTGGCCTGGCATGATCCGCTGCTCGGCCTGTTCAGCGGCTTGCAAAGCGATCTTTACATCGATCCGCCGCTCTGGTTTTTCCCCTGCCTGATCGCGACCATGATTGTGTATCATGCGGCGCGCAAATTCCTCGGCCTGGCGGTTTCGACCGTGCTGTTTGTCGCTTTGGCTTTCCTGTTGGCGCTGCTGTGGCCGGGCGCGTCCGCTTCCGTGCGGCTGCCGCTGGGGCTGGATACCATGTGGATTGCGCTGGGGTTGTTCGCGCTCGGACAATATTGGCGCGCCAGCCAATGGCCGCTGACGCGGGACCGCCGCATCCTGGCGGCGGTTTTCCTGGTGGGGTTGGCCTTGCTGGCCGGCGCCGTCTTCCTGACCGGACGGGTCGATCTCGCCACCATGCGCTTCGGTGCGCTGCCGGCGCTGTATCTGCCGATGGCCTTGTGCGGGATTGCGGCAACCTTATCGATTTCACAATACTTGCCGTATTCCCGCATCGCCGAATGGCTTTCCGAAAATACGCTGACGATTTTCCCGGCGCATTTTTTGTTCCTGAGCCTGGTGCGCGGCACGGCGCTTTCCCTGCACCTGATTTCGGGCGATTATCAATATGGCATCGGGTGGAGCATCCTCAGCAGCGTGCTGGCGATCGGGCTGTGCGTGCCGCTGGTCTGGTGCCTGCGCCGCTCGCCGGTCGAGATCGTGCGCAAAGCGCGTTGACGTGTAATGCTGAGCGCATGTATTCTGCATGCTGCATAAAAATATTTGTCACGGGGTATAAACATTGTTCGGTTCGTGTCGTCGGGGGCGTCATTTAGTCATGCCGGTATTCAATAGGAAAACAGGATTTACGCATGTCTAATCCGAATCGCATCAGAATATTGTCGCGTTGCTCTTTCCGACAATTATTACTGGTCGCCTTCCTGCTGATCGCGGGTTTGCTGGTGGCGACTTCGGTGCGGGCGCTGTTTACATTGGAGTCCGTGGCCGCGCACAGCCGCCAGGCTTCGCGCCAGGCGGTCGCCATGACCGAGCATCTGCAGCGCCTGCAGGAACGCACCGTGGCAATGGAACGCGCGGCGCGCCAGTTCCTGGTGTTGAACGATCCGATTTTCCGGGAGCGTTATCAGGAAGCCGCGGCGCAGGCGCAGGTATCGCTGGACGCGGTGGCGGCGGACATGCCGGATACGGCCAAGGATATCGTTGTTGCATGGAAAGACAACCGCATCGCACTTTCCCAGGTATTGGAACAGCCGGCCGCGCAGCGCGGCTCGGCTGCGGCTGATGTGCAGCGTGCATTGGCGCGGCTGCCGGCGCTCAATCAACAACTTTCCGATCAAAGCGACGTCCAGATCGGCAACCATAATGATGCGTTGCTGGAAGAGCTGGACGAGCAGCGCGCCATGCTGAGCTGGCAAGTGATCGGCGCGATTGTGCTGGCGGTATTGCTGGCTTGCGTATTCGGGCTCTGGCTCTCGATGCCGCTGGCGCAATTGGAAGCGGCCATCGACCGCCTCGGCAGCGGCCGTTTCGACACGCCGGTCGCCATTCAGGGGCCGGCGGATTTGCGTCGCCTGGGGCAGCAGCTCGATTGGCTGCGGCAGCGACTGGCCAAGCTGCAGGCGGAAAAACTCCGGTTTGTCGAAAATGTCGCGCGGCGCCTGCGGACCTCTGAAGCCGATAGCGTTTCACTGCCGCAAGTCGCAGATGTACTGGATTATCACGAAGCGGTGCTGCAGGCGCAGCAGGTGCATCGCCTGCCGATCGATTTGCGCGTGCTGCTCAACAAGATCGTCGATGATCACCGCGCCGTGTGCAAAGAGCGCGGTATCCGTGTGGAAGTCAGCGGATCGGCCGGCACGCTGGGACTGGATCTGGCCAAGATGGAATATGTGCTGGGATGCCTGCTGTCCAATGCCGTGCGGTTCAGTCCGCCGGCCGGCGTGGTGCGAATCGTGTTGGCGCAAGGCGAGCGGCGCGGCGTGCAGCTGGATTGCATCGATCAGGGTCCCGGCGTGGCGGCCGAGGACGCGCCTTATATATTCGATCCTTTCCATCCGGCGCGGCCGATGGCGCCCGGGGAGTTGCCTGGCGCGCCGGTCAGCCTGGCGGTTGCGCGTGAATATATCGAGGCGCACCATGGCAGCATCATGCTGCTGCCCAGCGCGGCCGGCGCGCATTTCCGCATTACGCTGCCAGATGAATATTAAATTGCTGCCTCCCTTATTGGTCGCGGCACTGGCGGGTTGCGCCGCGCCGCCTCCGCAACCCGTCAAGCCGGCGGAGCAACCGATGCTGGCGGCGAGCCGGTCGCTGTCCGATACCCTGCTGGCCTATCACCGCTCGCTCGACAATGCGTCCCAGGCCGACCTGAACAAGGAGCTGGGCATATTAATGCATGCGCCGCCGGGCGCCGAAACGGAAGTGCGCAAGGCGATCGTGCTGGGCGCGATGCGCGACAGTGGACGGCTGGCCCGCGCCCGCTCGATCCTGGCCGGCGTGCTGCTGATGGACGATCCGGATGCGCTGGCCTTGCGGCCGCTGGTGGAATGGATGATCAATAACAATAGCGAATTGCGCAGCCTTACCCTGCAGGGCGAGCGGCAGACGCATCAACTGAAAGACTTGCAGCGTCGTCTCGACCAGTCGAATGAAAAACTGGAGGCGATGAAGCGCATCGAAAGCAGCCAGCCGGCATCGCCGATCGAGATTGCGCCGGCGAATTAAGCGCATCTTTTCCAGGCGCCTTTCCATCCCCGTTTTCTCCCGCTTCCAATTTGTCGTCAAATAACCGCACAAAGTTGTTGACGAGGTATGGAAAGTGCCACATAATCTCATCTCTCTGCTGCTGACAAACAAAACGCTTTATCAGCAGGGCGCCAAAGGATGGAATGGGCGCCGAAAAGGATTCGAGTTCTTTAAAAAT
>DASYEK010000045.1:0-4404 GCA_036499085.1 Herbaspirillum sp.
TTTTCGCCGGTCGCGTCGAGCGAGGAATTGAAGGCCGGATACTTCTTCAGCGCGGCCACCGAGGCCTTGATCACGAAGGCCAGCATGGTCAGCTTCACGGTCGACTTGGCCTTGGCCAGCGAGTCGTTGGAGCTCTTGCGGAATTCTTCCAGCTCGGTCACGTCGGCTTCGTCGTATTGCGTGACGTGCGGGATCATGACCCAGTTGCGATGCAGGTTCGGGCCGCTGATTTTCTTGATGCGCGAGAGCGGTTCCAATACGGTCGGGCCTTGCTTGCTGAAGTCGAGCGAAGGCCAAGGCAGCAGATTCAGGCCTGCCCCGCCGGCCGATGCACCGGCCTTGGCCGCGCCCGTGCCGCCAGCCAGTGCAGCCTTGACGAAGTTCTGGATGTCTTCTTGCAGGATGCGATTCTTGGGACCGGTGCCGGCAACCTGGCTCAGGTTGACGCCCAGTTCGCGCGCAAACTTGCGCACCGATGGGGAGGCATGGGCGCCGCTGCCGGAGATGGCGGCGGGCGGCGTGATGGCCGCGGATGCAGTTGCATGCGCGGGCGCCGCGGCCGCAGCGGCCGGTGCCGGCGCGGCAGCCGGTGCGCTTGCAGCGGGAGCCGAAGCCGGCGCGGCCGGCGCAGCGGCAGGCGCGCCGCCGCTCACTTCCACCACGGCAATCTCGCTGCCCTTGGCAACCTTGTCGCCGACCTTGACCTTGATTTCCTTGACCACGCCGGCATGGCTGGATGGAATCTCCATGCTGGCCTTGTCCGATTCCACGGTCAGCAGGGATTGATCGACCTTGACCGTATCGCCCACCTTGACCATGACTTCGATGACTTCGACTTCGGCGAAATCGCCGATGTCCGGCACGTTGACGACTTGCGAACCGCCCGCAGCCGGCGCGGCGGCAGGTGCAGGCGCGGCCGGAGCGGCAGCCGATGCAGCAGCAGGCGCCGGCGCAGCGGCAGGAGCAGGGGCCGAGGCAGCCGGCGCAGCTTCAGCGCCCTCCACCACCAGCACAACCGAACCTTCCTTTACCTTGTCGCCGACCTTGATCCTGATTTCCTTGACCACGCCGGCCTGGCTGGAAGGAATCTCCATGCTGGCCTTGTCGGATTCGACGGTCAGCAGGGACTGGTCGACCTTGATCGTGTCGCCCACCTTGACCATGACTTCAATGACTTCGACTTCCGCGAAATCGCCGATGTCCGGTACTTTCACTTCGATTTGACTCATGTGCGACGCTCCGTAAGTTCGCTTGCGCTTATTGGGTGACCGGGTTCGGTTTTTCCGGGTTGATGCCGTACTTGGCAATCGCTTCGGCAACTACTGAAGTCTTGATCTTGCCTTCATCGGCCAGTGACTTCAAGGCGGCAATCGTCACATAGTAACGATTGACTTCAAAGAATTCACGCAGCTTGGCGCGGGTGTCCGAACGGCCGAAACCGTCGGTGCCCAGCACCTTGTACGAACGCTCCTTCGGAATGAACGGACGAACCACTTCAGCGAAGGTGCGCATGTAGTCGGTCGAGACGATGATCGGGCCGTCGGTCTTTTCCAGGCATTCGGTGATGTAGGCAGTGCGTTGCTTCTCGGTCGGATGCAGCATGTTCCAGCGTTCGACATCCTGGCCGTCGCGCGCCAGCAGGGTGAACGAAGGAGCCGACCAGACATCGGCGTCCACGCCCCAATCGTCGCGCAGCAGTTCCGCGCCGGCGATGACTTCGCGCAGGATGGTGCCGGAACCCAGCAGCTGCACCTTGAGCTTCGGCTTCTTGGCGGCGCTCGGCTGCAGCAGGTACAAGCCCTTGAGGATGCCTGCCTCGGTGCCGGGCTGCAGGCCCGGGTGGCTGTAGTTTTCGTTCATCACGGTGATGTAATAGAACACATCTTCCTGGTTGCCGATCATGCGGCGCAGGCCGTCATGCATGATCACGGCGACTTCGTGGGCGAAAGTCGGATCGTAAGGCACGCAGTTCGGGATGGTCGAGGCCACCACATGGCTATGGCCGTCTTCGTGCTGCAGGCCTTCGCCGTTCAGCGTGGTGCGACCCGCGGTGCCGCCGATCAGGAAGCCGCGCGCGCGCATGTCGCCGGCGGCCCAGGCCAGGTCGCCGATGCGCTGCAGGCCGAACATCGAGTAATAGGTGAAGAACGGAATCATGATGCGGTTGTTGCTGGAGTACGACGTCGCCGCCGCGATCCAGGAGCTCATGCCGCCCGCTTCGTTGATGCCCTCTTGCAGTATCTGGCCGGCCTTGTCTTCGCGGTAGTACATCACCTGGTCCTTGTCGACCGGTTCGTACAACTGCCCGACCTGGCTGAAAATACCGATCTGGCGGAACAGGCCTTCCATGCCGAAAGTGCGCGATTCGTCGACCATGATCGGCACCACGCGCTGGCCCAGGCTTTCGTCGCGCAGCAGGGTGGTCAGCACGCGCGAGTAGGCGGCAGTGGTGGAGATTTCACGGCCGGCGGCAGTCGGCTCCAGCATGTTCTTGAATGTTTCCAGCGGCGGCACGACCAGTTGCTCGTCGGCCTTCTGGCGGCGATGCGGCAGATAACCGCCGAGCGCCTTGCGGCGTTCATGCAGGTATTGCATTTCCGGGGTGTCGTCGCCCGGCTTGAAGAATGGGATCGCCGACAGGTCGGCGTCGGCAATCGGCAATTGGAAACGGTCGCGCATGGCGCGGATGGCTTCGTCGTCCAGTTTCTTGGTGTTGTGGGCGGTGTTGCGCGCTTCGCCCGATTTGCCGTAGCCGTAACCCTTGATGCTCTTGACCAGCAGCACGGTCGGCTGGTCCTTGGCTTCCTGCGCCACCTTGAATGCGGCATAGATCTTGTGCGGATCGTGGCCGCCGCGGGTCAGGTGCCAGATGTCGTCGTCGGACATGTTGGCGACCATTTCCAACAATTTCGGATGCTTGCCGAAGAAGTGCTTGCGCACGAATGCGCCATCCTTGGCCTTATAGTTCTGGTACTCGCCGTCGACGGTTTCCATCATGACCTTTTGCAGGATGCCATCCTTGTCGCGCGCCAGCAGTTCGTCCCAGCCGCTGCCCCAGATCACCTTGACCACGTTCCAGCCGGCGCCGCGGAAATCCGATTCCAGTTCCTGGATGATCTTGCCGTTGCCGCGCACCGGACCGTCCAGGCGTTGCAGGTTGCAGTTGACGATCATGACCAGGTTGTTCAGCTTCTCGCGCCCTGCCATGCCGATGGCGCCCATCGATTCCGGTTCGTCCATTTCGCCGTCGCCGCAGAAGACCCAGACCTTGCGGTTGTCGGTCTTGGCGATATTGCGCGCTTGCAGGTATTTGAGGAAACGCGCTTGATAGATCGCCATCAACGGGCCCAGGCCCATCGAGACGGTAGGGAATTGCCAGAAATCCGGCATCAGTTTCGGATGCGGATAGGAAGACAGGCCGTTGCCGTCGACTTCGCGGCGGAAATGCACCAGTTGTTCTTCGCTCAAGCGGCCTTCAAGGAAGGCGCGAGCGTACACGCCCGGCGAGGAATGGCCCTGGATATACAGCAGGTCGCCGCCGTGTTCTTCGGTCGGGGCGTGCCAGAAGTGATTGAAGCCGATGCCGAGCATATTGGCCAGCGAGGCGAAACTGGAAAGATGGCCGCCGAGGTCGCCGTCGACGCGGTTGGCCTTGACCACCATCGCCATCGCGTTCCAGCGCATCCACGAACGCAGCCGCTCTTCGTATTCCAGATTGCCGGGACAGTGCGCGCCGAGATGCGCGGGGATAGTATTGACGTAGGCGGTGTTGCTGGAGAACGGCACGTCGGCGCCGCGGCGGCGCGCCAGGTCCATCATCCGTTCCATCAGATAGTGGGCGCGTTCCGGACCTTCGTGGTCGATCACGGATTCGAGCGCGTCGAGCCACTCCTGGGTTTCCATTACATCGGGATCGTTGGCGGCTTGCGCCATGATTTGATCGAGCTGGGCGGACATTTGTTGTCTCCTGATAAATAAGTTGACTCGACAAATGTGCCGAATCGCGCGCGTTTCGTTCCAATGTACGGTCTTTTTACCGTAAGGACGACGGATTCTAGCAGGTGTTTTTTGTATTTTCAAATGACGATATGCGATTTTATATTATGAAATTATGCTGCTAAGCAGTATAAATTACATGATTTTGCGTATATCTTGCCCTTATCTGCAAAACCCCTTGGGCAGTATGGAACCGTCTATTTTAGTGCATTGCCGCATTTTTTCCGGCCATGGAGCAAAGCGGCTCGTTCATTCGCCGAATGACAACAAAAATATATTTAAACACCCACTAAAAACCGGCGCTGTCCAGTTCAAGGACAGCGCCGGTTTCAGTATTTAATGAATAACGATTCTACCTGCGCTTCAATCGGTGACTTGACTGGTTGTTTCGCTAGTTTCGCTATTCTC
>DASYEK010000046.1:0-7803 GCA_036499085.1 Herbaspirillum sp.
GGCGATCGGCGCCACCGCCAGCGCTTCCGGCGTGAGGCCGAAGCCGGCCAGGAAGTCCACCTTGTCGCGCACGATCAGTTCCTGCGCCAGGCGCTTGGCGATTTCCGGCGACGGGCCGGTGGTGTCCTTGATGATCAGTTCAATCTTCTTGCCGGCGACGCTGTTGCCGTTCTGCGCCATATAGGCCTTGATGCCGCCTTCCATCTGCTTGCCGTAGTCGGCGAAAGGGCCGGAAAACGCGGCGATCAGGCCGATCTTGATGGTTTCCTGCGCGTGGGCGCCGGCGCTTGCCAGCATCGATGCCGCCAGCACGATTGCCGCCATGAACGGCAGCGAGAATTTTTTAATGGTCATTTTTGTCTCCGTAAGAATGCGCTCAGGCGTCGAATCCGCTTATTTTAGGCTGGTTTGGTCTTGGCAAGATCATGGCAATAATATGGAAAGTTCTTCCGATCCCTTCAGCAGCACCGGCAAAATCTCTTCCTGCATCTGGCGGATGCCGACCCGGGCCGACTGCACGCCGACGTTCAGCGCCGCCACCACCGTGCCGGAAGCGCCGCGCACCGGCACCGCGATCGAACGCAGGCCGACTTCCAGCTCTTCGTCGATGATGGCATAGCCGGCGCCGCGCACTTCGGTCAATATTTCCTTGAGGCGTTTGGCCGATACCACGGTACGGTCGGTGAACGCGCGCAGCTTGACCGTTTCCAGATAATGCTTCAATTCCGGTTCCGGCAGGTGCGACAGCATCACCCGGCCCAGCGAGGTGCAATACGCAGGCAGGCGGCTGCCGGTGTTCAGCGCCACCGACATCACGCGCGAGGTCGCCGCGCGTGCCAGGTAGAGGATTTCGTTTTCGTCGAGCACCGCCAGCGAACACGACTCGTTGAGCACCCGGCTGATGTTGTTCAGGTAGGGCTGCGCCGACACAGCCAGCGGCGTCGACGACAGATAGGAGTAGCCTAGCGTCAGGATTTTCGGCTTCAGCGAGAAATTGTTCATTTCCGCACCCGCATAGCCGAGTTGCCGCAGCGTATGCAGGCAGCGCCGTACTGCCGCACGCGGAATGCCGGTCTTCTGGCTGATCTGGGCGATGGTCAGTGTGCGGCGCTGGTCGCTGAACGCGCGCACCACCGCCAGCCCGCGCGCCAGCGAAGTCATGAAGCTGGGATCGGCCATGGCGTCGATTTCCTCGGCGATGGTCAGGGCGACTGCCGGCTTCGGTTTGCCATTGCCATTGCCGCCGTCATCGTCCAGGTCGTCATCCTCAGGATCGATCCGGAAGGCCTTTGCGGTCGTTCCCGTTGTTTTTGCTGCTCTGTTCCGGCTGGTGGTCATGGGCGTTAATCGTAAAAGTGTTCGGCGATCGCACACATTCAGGCGCATATTGTTGACGTTGAAGAAGGCTTGTCGCTACACTGCATTTCCATGCAATGTTCAAAAAACAAACATTAGTGCGTTTATCGAACATCGTCAACACGAATTTCATTTAGAGGCGGCCAGCAATCTGGTCAATTTTGCGGAGAAACAAGCGTGATCGATAAAACCTTTGAGTCTTTACAGGCTGCGGTTGCCGACATCCATGACGGCGCCACCGTCATGATCGGCGGCTTTGGCAATGCGGGCATGCCGTCGGCCTTGATCGATGCCCTGATCGATCAGGGCGCGCGCAACCTGACCATCGTCAACAACAACGCCGGCAACGGCGACACCGGCTTGGCGGCGCTGATTGCTGCCAAGCAAGTCCGAAAAATCATCTGTTCGTTTCCGCGCCAGGCCGATTCCTGGCATTTCGACAAGGCCTATCACGCCGGCGAAATCGAGCTGGAACTGACGCCGCAAGGCAACTTGGCCGAGCGCATCCGCGCCGCCGGCGCCGGCATCGGCGGCTTTTTCACGCCGACCGGCTATGGCACGCTGCTGGCCGAAGGCAAGGAAACCCGCCTGATCAACGGCCGCCACTATGTGCTGGAAGCGCCGATCCATGCCGATTTCGCGCTGATCAAGGCGCTGCGCGGGGACCGCTGGGGTAATCTGGTGTATCGCATGACGGCGCGCAATTTCGGACCGATCATGGCCTCGGCCGCCAAATGCACCATCGCGCAGGTCAGCGAAATCGTGCCGCTGGGCGAGCTTGATCCGGAAACCATCGTTACCCCCGGCATTTTCGTGCAGCGCGTGGTGCTGCAGGCCGGCGCACAGACAAAGGAGTCAAAATGAAGCGTTACAACCGCGATGAAATCGCCCAACGCGTCGCTGCCGATATTCCCGAAGGCGCCTATGTGAACCTGGGCATCGGCCTGCCGACCAAGGTCGCCAACTACCTGCCGGCCGACCGCGAAATCTTCCTGCACAGCGAAAACGGCCTGCTCGGCATGGGCCCGGCGCCGGCGCCGGGCGAAGAAGACGAAGACCTGATCAATGCCGGCAAGCAGCCTGTCACATTGCTGCCGGGCGGTGCGTTTTTCCATCATGCCGATTCGTTCGCCATGATGCGGGGCGGCCATCTGGATATCTGCGTGCTCGGCGCGTTCCAGGTGTCGGAAAAGGGCGACCTGGCCAACTGGCATACCGGTGCGCCGGATGCGATTCCTGCGGTCGGCGGCGCGATGGACCTGGCGCTGGGGGCCAAGCAGGTGTTCATCATGATGGAGCACCAGACCAAGAGCGGCGAAAGCAAGATCGTGCCGGCCTGCACGTATCCGGTTACCGGCGTGGGCTGCGTCAGCCGCATCTATACCGACCTGGCCGTGATCGACGTCACGCCGGACGGCCTGGTGGTGCGTGAGATCCTGGCCGACATTTCGTTCGAGACCCTGCAAGAGATCACCGTTGTGCCGCTCAAGAAATTGGCTGCCTGAAATCACATTCGGAAATTGACATGACCACAAATTCAGATTCTTCAACACAAGCATTTATCTGCGACGCCATTCGCACGCCAATCGGCCGTTACGGCGGTACGCTCAAGGATGTGCGCGCCGACGATCTCGGCGCCTTGCCGATCAAGGCCCTCATGGCGCGCAATGCATCGGTCGACTGGTCCAGCGTCGATGACGTCATCTACGGCTGCGCCAACCAGGCCGGCGAAGACAACCGCAACGTGGCGCGCATGTCGGCGCTGCTGTCCGGCTTGCCGGAAAACGTGCCGGGCTCGACCGTGAACCGCCTGTGCGGCTCCGGCATGGATGCCGTCGGCACCGCGGCCCGCGCGATTCGTTCGGGCGATACGTCCCTGATGATCGCCGGGGGCGTCGAATCGATGACCCGCGCCCCGTTCGTCATGGGCAAGGCCGACAGCGCGTTCTCGCGCAATGCGGCTATCTACGACACCACCATCGGTTGGCGTTTCGTCAATCCGATGATGAAGAAGATGTACGGCGTCGATTCGATGCCGGAGACCGGCGAAAACGTTGCCGACGACTACAAGGTCAGTCGCGCCGATCAGGATCTGTTTGCCTTCAACAGCCAGACCAAGGCCGCCGCCGCGCAGGCCGCGGGCTGGCTGGCGCAGGAAATCGTGCCGGTGGAAATCCCGCAGAAAAAAGGCGATCCGATTGTGTTCGCGCAGGATGAGCATTTGCGTCTTTCCAGCCTGGATGTGCTGGCCAAACTGAAGGGCGTGGTGCGTCCGGATGGCAGTGTCACGGCCGGCAATGCTTCTGGCGTCAATGACGGCGCTTGTGCTTTGCTGCTGGCCAATGAGGCAACCGCGGCCCGCAACGGCCTGACGCCGCGCGCCCGCATCGTCGGCATGGCCACTGCCGGCGTCCCGCCGCGCGTGATGGGCATCGGCCCGGCGCCGGCTTCGCAGAAAGTGTTGAAGCAGGTCGGCCTGACTATCGATCAGATGGATGTGATCGAGCTGAACGAAGCCTTCGCTTCGCAAGGTCTGGCGGTGCTGCGCATGCTGGGCGTGGCCGACAACGACCCGCGCGTCAATCAGTACGGCGGCGCGATTGCGCTCGGCCATCCGCTCGGCATGAGCGGCGCGCGCCTGGTGACGACCGCGATGTATCAGTTGCATCGCACCGGCGGCCGTTATGCGCTTTGCACCATGTGCATCGGCGTCGGACAAGGCATCGCGTTGATCATCGAGCGAGTGTAATCATGCCGACGGCTTTCATCGGCGTACTGTTCGACGGTATCGCTTATGGAAGCCTGTTGTTCCTGATCAGCGTCGGCCTGTCGGTGACGATGGGCCTGATGAACTTCATCAACCTGGCGCATGGCGCGTTCGCGATGCTGGGCGGCTATCTGTGCGTGATGCTGCTGAGCCGGCTCGGCCTGCCGTTCCTGCTCACATTGCCGTTGGCGTTCTGCGCCGCGGCCGCGGCGGGCTGGGCGCTGGAGCGCTTGCTGTATCGCCGCCTGTATCAATCCAGTCCGCTCGACCAGGTCCTGTTCTCGATGGGCATGACCTTCATGGCGGTGGCCGCCGCGACCTGGCTGTTCGGGCCGTCGCAACAACCGGTGGCCTTGCCCGAATGGCTGCGCGGGCAAGTGCGGCTGCTGGGCCTGGATCTGGGTGCCTATCGTTTGTTCCTGATTGCGCTGGTGGTATTGATCGCGGCCGCGCTGGGGCTGCTGATCGGCCGCACGCGCTTCGGCGCGCAGGTGCGCGCGGCGGTCGATAACCGGCAGGCCGCTGCCGGTCTCGGCATCAACGTCGGCCGCGTATTCAGCATGACCTTCGCGCTGGGCTCGGGGCTGGCCGGCCTGGGCGGCGCGCTCGGCATCGATGTGCTGGGCCTGGACCCGACATTCCCGATCAAATACATGGTGTACTTCCTGCTGGTGGTCGTGGTCGGCGGCGCGGGCACCATTCGCGGGCCGCTGGTCGCCGCGCTGCTGCTCGGCGTGGCCGATGTGGCCGGCAAATACTATGTGCCCGGCGTCGGCGCATTCGTGATCTATGCGTTGATGGTGCTGCTGCTGATCCTGTTCCCGGCCGGCCTCGGCAATCGCTTGAAAGGGCGGGCATGATGTTCAGGCGAACCGTTCCCGCATCCAGCCATCGCCTCGCGGACGGCCGCTGGTCGCCGCTGGAGATTGCATTCTGGCTGCTGCCGATTGCCGCGTATTTCCTGTTTCCGGGTTATCTCGTGCTGATTGCCCAGATCATGATTGTCGGGCTGTTCGCCTTGTCGCTGGATCTGATTCTCGGCTATGCCGGCATTGTGTCGCTCGGGCATGCCGCGTTCTTCGGATTGGGCGCGTACACGGCGGGCCTGCTGGCGGTGCATGGCTGGGGCGAGCCGGTCAGCGGCCTGCTGGCGGCGGCGGCCGTGGCCGGGGTGTTCGGCTATCTGTGCAGCTTCCTGGTGGTGCGCGGCAGCGACCTGACGCGGCTGATGGTCACCCTGGGCATCGGGCTGATGCTGTTTGAGGCGGCCAACAAGGCGGCCTTCATCACGGGCGGCGTCGACGGCTTGTCGGGCATGGCTGTCGATAATCTTTTCGGCATTTTCGAGTTCGATCTGTTCGGCAAGACAGCGTATGTCTATGCATTGGCGGTGTTGTTCATCCTGTTCGTAGTGCTGCGCCGCTTGCTGCAGTCGCCGTTCGGCCTGAGCTTGACCGGCATCCGCGAAGGCGGACGGCGCATGCCGGCCATCGGCGTCGATGTCGATCGGCGGCTGGCGCTGATTTATACCATCAGCGCCGCGGTGGCCGGCGTCGCCGGCGGCCTGCTGGCGCAGACCACCCAATTCGTCGGGCTGGAATCGCTGTCGTTTTCGCGCTCGGCCGATCTGCTGATCATCCTGGTGCTGGGCGGCACCGGCCGGCTTTACGGCGCCTTGATCGGCGCCGCGATATTCATGATCGCGCAGGACCGCATCGCCGGCATGAATCCGGCGTACTGGCAATTCTGGATCGGCCTGCTGCTGGTGGCGATCGTGCTGTTTGCGCGCGGCGGGATCATGGGCGGCGCCGACCGGCTGTGGCGGTCGCTGCGAAAGAAATCGCCATGAACGCCGATCTCGGTCTCGACACCACTTTGCGCACTGAAGGCCTGTCGCGGCATTGGGGCGCCTTCAAGGCCAACAGCGATATCGGACTGACGTTCGCGCCGGGCGCGCGCCATGCATTGATCGGCCCCAACGGCGCCGGCAAGACGACTTTCATCAATCTGCTCAGCGGCGCCCTGGCGCCCAGCGCGGGCAAGGTATTTTTCGGCGCCGCGGATATCACCGGACTGCCGCAGCACGAACGTGTCCGCCGCGGCATGACGCGCACCTTCCAGATCAATACCTTGTTCGCCGGCCTGACCGTGCTGGAATCTGTGGTGCTGGCGATCTGCGAACGGCAGCGGCGCGGCCTGGTCTGGCATCAGACGGTGGCGCGGCAGAAGGCGGCGATCGACGAAGCCATGGCGTTGCTGGCGTCGCTGCGGCTGGAACGCGAGGCCGACAGCATCACGCGCAGCCTGGCTTACGGCAAGCAGCGCCTGCTGGAAATCGCGCTGGCGCTGGCCACCAGGCCGAAAGTCCTTTTGCTGGACGAGCCGGCGGCGGGCATTCCTTCCGATGAAAGCAAGGAGCTGTTCGAGGTCATCGCCCAACTCCCGCGCGATGTGACAATCCTGTTTATCGAACACGATATGGGGCTGGTATTTCGCTTCGCCGAACGCATTACCGTGCTGGTGGGCGGCAAGGTGCTGACCGAGGGAACGCCGGCTGAAATCGCCGCCGATCCGCGTGTGCGCGAAGTCTATCTGGGCGAGGCGGAACATGACTGAATTGCTGACGCTCGATAACGTCACCGCGGGCTATGGCGAATCGCGCGTGCTGGAAGACGTGTCGTTTGCCTTGCGCGAAGGCGACAGCCTGGCGCTGCTTGGACGCAACGGTGTCGGCAAAAGCACGCTGTTGCTGACGTTGATGGGCTTGACCCGTTTGCACGGCGGCGCGCTGCACTGGTTGGGCGGCGATCTGGCGCGGGTTCCCACGCATGCACGGGCGCGGCGCGGCCTGGGCTGGGTGCCGCAGGAGCGGTTGATGTTTCCGTCGCTTACGGTGGAGGAGCATTTGACGGTGGTGGCGCGTCCGGGGCCGTGGACGCTGCAGAAGATCTACGGCATTTTTCCGCGGCTGCATGAGCGGCGCGCGAATATGGGGAATCAGTTATCGGGCGGCGAGCAGCAGATGGTGGCGATCGCGCGCGCGCTGATGGTGAATCCGCGGCTGTTGTTGCTGGATGAGCCGATGGAGGGGCTGGCGCCGATCATCGTGCAGGAGTTGACGCGGATTATCGGGTCGCTGGTTCGCGAGCAGGGGATGACGGTGATTGTGGTCGAGCAGCATGCGCGGTTGGCGTTGTCGTTGACTTCTCGCGCTATTGTGCTGGAGCGCGGGCGGGTTGTACATGACGGGGCTAGTCGGGGTTTGCTTGACGATGCGAAGTTGCTGGGGGATTTGTTGGCGGTTGCTTGAGGTTGGTTGCCGGACTTTGGTTTGTTGATCGTTGGTTGTCTATCGTTGATTGTCTATCGTTGACTATTGATGTTGATGATTGGGGCGGCTCTTCGTGGATGCAGGCCGGGGGCGGCCCGGCAGCCGCTCACTTTTCTTGCTCCGCCAAGAAAAGTAAGCAAAAGAAGGCGGCCGCAAGCCGTTGCCCCCTGCGGGGGTTCCCGTTGAGAGGCGTCGCAAACGGGAAAAAAATAAACTCGCTGCGCTCAAACAGTATTTTTTTCTGATCCGTTTGCAACACCTCTCAACGGCAACGACTTCTTATGCGGAATTCAACCGCCGGACGGCTCTCCTTCGGATTCGCCCCTTGTTTGCATTGCTTCGCTCGCAC
>DASYEK010000047.1:0-21678 GCA_036499085.1 Herbaspirillum sp.
AATGACTCATTTACGCGAAAGGCTCGTTAGCCTCCTCAATGACGAACGGCCCGGTCGTTCATTCAACCGGGCCGTTAAAGCCAGACCTCAAAAATATCCCGTCCGAATTACTAAAAAATTACCTTAACTGAACGGCATTACTCCCATAGGAGGCATTTACTTCTGATGTTCTAAGTTTTTATTCGAAATGAATTATTTTTTTGGCATGCACGCAACGTAAGATCGGGAAGGGCGCACTATTGCCGCGCATGGCGCAAATTGGATGGCGGTTTGCCGGTGGAAAAATTGCTGCGCCATGGATTGATGTCCAGTCCGCCGCGCCGCGTATAGCGCGCATACACCGCCAGCTTGAGCGGTTTGCAGTGGCGCAGGATATCGACAAAGATGCGCTCCACGCATTGCTCGTGGAATTCATTGTGTTCGCGCAGCCCGATCAGGTATTTCAACAGGCCTTCCTGGTCGATCGGCGCACCGACGTACTGTATCTGGACGCTGCCCCAATCCGGCTGGCCGGTGACCAGGCAATTCGACTTCAACAGATGCGAGACCAGCGTTTCCTCGACCGTCGCCGCGCCCGCTTCAACTGTCAGCAGCGCCGGGTTGGGTTGGTAGCTGTCGACTTCGATATCCAGCCGATCGAGCAGTTGGCCTTCCATTTGCGCCATCTTGAGCGTGGCGAATTCGGCTGCCGGCGTCAGCACGACCTGCACCGGCGCGCCGAAGCCCGCGGAGAGGTCGGCCCGCAACAGGCTGAGCAATGCTTCGTTGCCCGCCAGGCGCGTCTGGTTGAACGAATTCAGGTACAGCTTGAAGGATTTCGATTCGACGATATTGGGGGAGTCGGCCGGCGCCGTGACGGTGGCGATGGCGACTTCCGGTTTGCCGCGCATGTTCAGCCATGAAACTTCGTAGGCATTCCAGATATCGACGCCGAAAAACGGCAGTGTGCCATGCAATCCCAACTCCTCGCGCTTGCCTTGGCGCGCAATCGGAAACAGCAGCGACGGATCGTACTGCGAGCAATAGGCGCTGGGTTTGCCGAGCGGCGAGGCGTCGGGGGAATTGTCGATGCTCATTTATCCAAGGAATAATTGATACAGGGGGTTCTTGCTTTCATCCCAATGGCGATAGCCGAGATTGGCGAGGAAGGCGCGGAACGATTTCATTTCGGGTTTCGGCACTTGCAGGCCGACCAGGATGCGGCCGACGTCGCCGCCCTGGCTGCGATAGTGGAACAGGCTGATGTTCCAGTCCGGTCCCATGCTGTTGAGAAAGCGCATCAACGCGCCCGGACGTTCCGGAAATTCGAAGCGGTATAGCAACTCGTTTTCCGCCAGCGCGCTCTTGCCGCCGACCAGGTGGCGAATATGCACCTTGGCCAACTCGTCGTGCGTGAGGTCCAGGGTGCGGTAGCCGTTCTTTTCGAAACTCCTGGCAATCTTGCCGGAATCTTCGGTGCTGCCGCTTTGAATGCCGACGAACACATGTGCTTCTTCCTGATCGCTGATGCGGTAGTTGAACTCCGTGACATTGCGCGGCCCGACCAGTTCGCAGAAGCGGCGGAAGCTGCCGCGCTGCTCCGGAATGGTGACCGCGAATACCGCTTCGCGCGCCGTGCCGATATCGGCCATTTCGGCGACGAAGCGCAAGCGGTCGAAATTCATGTTGGCGCCGCTGGCGATGGTCACCAGGGTTTCGTTCTTCAGCGGTTTCTTGTCCAGGCGCGCGCGCTCCAGATAGGCCTTGGCGCCGGCAATGGCAAGTGCGCCGGCCGGCTCCAGGATGCTGCGGGTGTCCTGGAACACGTCCTTGATGGCGGTGCACACCGCGTCGGTATCGACCAGGATGACATCGTCCACATACTTCTGCGCCAGGCGGAAGGTTTCCTCGCCGGCCAGCTTGACGGCGGTGCCGTCGGAAAACAGGCCGACGTCGGGCAGCGTGACGCGGCGGCCGGCCTTGAGGCTGCGCGCCATGGCGTCGGAATCGCTGGTCTGCACGCCGATGATCCTGATGTCCGGACGCACCGCCTTCACATAGGCGGCCACGCCCGCGATCAGTCCGCCGCCGCCGATGGCGACAAAAATGGCGTGGATCGGCCCGGCATGCTGGCGCAGGATTTCCATGCCGATGGTGCCCTGGCCGGCGATCACATAGGGATCGTCGAACGGGTGCACGAAGTTCAGCTTCTGTTTCTTCTCCAGCGTCAGGGCATGGGTGTAGGCATCGGAATACGATTCGCCGTGCAGCACCACCTCGCCGCCAAGCGCCTTCACGGCATCGATCTTGACGTCCGGCGTGGTGGTCGGCATCACGATCACGGCGCGGCAGCCGAGCTTGGCCGACGACAGCGCGACGCCTTGCGCGTGATTGCCGGCCGAGGCGCAGATCACGCCGTGCTTCAGTTGCAGCGGGGTCAGGTGCGCCATCTTGTTATAGGCGCCGCGCAGCTTGAAACTGCGCACGCTTTGCATGTCTTCGCGCTTGAAGTAAATCTTGTTGTCCATCCGTTGCGACAAATTCGACGCGAGCTGCAGCGGCGTTTCGATGGCGACGTCGTAGACGCGCGCGGTCAATATTTTTTGGAGGTAATCTGTTTTCATGAATGTCGATGCGTGCTTATGAATATGCAGGCGAGAATATACAAGCGAATATCCAGGCGGATGGACGGGCGAACTGCTCATTATAATGGAGCGCGGCGGCGCCGTCGCCGGCCGCCGCGCTTTTGACAATGCCATGCGGCGCAGCCGGTGGGCGCTCTATCGGGCTTTTATCGGTATTTGCCGGGCAATTTCCGGCGCTTTTATCCCGCAATATATTTTTTCGGCATTTTCAGATGACGTTTTCAGATGAATTTTCATGATTGAAGCCGTGGTAGCCTGGTTGCTGAGCGCGTTCGCATTGCCCGCGATCGGCTTGCCGACGGTATTCGTGATCAGTTTCATCTCCGCCACGCTACTGCCGCTGGCCTCGGAACCGGCGGTCTTCGCTGTCATCAAATCGAACCATGCGCTGTTATGGCCGGCGATCCTGGCCGCCACCGCCGGCAACTCGCTGGGCGGCGCGGTCGATTACTGGCTGGGCTTAGGCGCCAGGAAGGCGGTCGCGGAGCAGCGCGACAGCCGCTGGTTCGGCTGGCTGGCGCGTTTCGGCCCGAGGACGCTGCTGCTGAGCTGGCTGCCGCTGGTCGGCGATCCGCTGTGCGTGCTGGCGGGCTGGCTCAAGCTGCCGTTCTGGCCCTCGCTGTTTTACATCGCGATCGGAAAATTTTTTCGCTATGTGACGTTGACCTGGATATTGTTGCGCATTCCGGACGGCATCTGGCACCAGATCGGCGCCTGGCTGGGTTGACGCCGGGAAATGTTTGCCAGGCAATTGTTGGGATCAGGCATCGCCTTGCAGCGCAATAAGATAGAATGCTCTTTTAGCAGATCAATCACTAATTACCGATGAACGCCCCCGCCAAAATTCAAGTATTGCTTTCCGATGCGCCGCACGGCGACGGGTCAACGCGCTTGCGTGAAATTCCCTATAACTACACCTCGTTTTCCGATCGCGAAATCGTGATCCGGTTATTGGGCGAGGAGGCATGGCATTTGCTGGACGAACTGCGCGGCAAGCGCCAGACAGGCCGTTCGGCGCGCATGCTGTATGAAGTGCTGGGCGACATCTGGGTGGTGCGCCGCAATCCGTATCTGCAGGACGATCTGCTGGATAATCCGAAGCGCCGCGCCGCGCTGATCGAGGCCTTGAACCATCGCCTGGCCGAAGTCGACAAGCGCCGCATCGCCAGTGATCTGGCCGAGGCCGGCGACCAGGTCGCGCGCATCCGCAGCGCGAATGTCGAGGCCTTGCTGACGGCGGCGCAGAAAGCGATCGCCGATTTCGGCGAGGAATTCAAGCAGACCTATGATTTGCGCAAGCGCGCCACCAAGGAACTGGGACGTTATACCGCCAAGGACAATATCAAGTTCGATGGCCTGTCGCGCGTCTCGCACGTCACCGACGCCACCGACTGGCGCGTCGAATATCCGTTTGTCGTCCTCACGCCCGACAGCGAGGCTGAAATGGCCGGCCTGGTCAAGGCTTGCGTCGCATTGGGCCTGACCATCATTCCACGCGGCGGCGGCACCGGCTACACCGGCGGCGCGATTCCGCTGACGCCCTTGTCGGCCGTCATCAATACAGAAAAGCTGGAAGAACTCGGCCCGGTTGAAATGACCGTGCTGCCGGGGCTGGACCATCCGTACGCCACCATTTTCACCGGCGCCGGCGTTGTGACCAAGCGTGCCACCGACGCCGCCGCCAAGGAAGGTTTTGTATTCGCCTGCGATCCGACTTCAGCGGACGCCTCCTGCATCGGCGGCAATATCGCGATGAACGCCGGCGGCAAGAAAGCCGTGCTGTGGGGCACCGCGCTGGATAACCTGGCTAGCTGGCGCATGGTGGATCCGAACGGCGACTGGCTCAACGTCACCCGCATCAACCACAATCTGAGCAAGATTCACGACGCGCCGGAAGCGATCTTCAAGCTCGAATGGACGCACCCGTCGGAAAAGGGCGCGCAGATCGAAGCCCCGTTCAAGACCGAAACCCTGGTCATCCCGGGCCGCAAGTTCCGCAAAGAGGGCCTGGGCAAGGACGTGACCGACAAGTTCCTGTCCGGCTTGCCGGGTGTGCAAAAGGAAGGCTGCGACGGTATGATCACGTCGGCGGTCTGGATCCTGCACAAGATGCCGACCTATACGCGCACCGTCTGCATGGAATTCTTCGGCCAGCCGCGCGATGCGATTCCGTCGATCGTCGAAATCAAGGAGTTCATGGACGGCGAAACCCGCCGGGGCGGCGCAACGCTGGCCGGTCTGGAACACCTGGACGAACGCTATCTGCATGCGGTCGGCTATTCGCCGAAGTCCAAGCGCGGCCAGTTTCCGAAAATGGCCCTGTTCGGCGACATTGTCGGCAACGACGAAAACGCCGTGGCGCACGCCGCCTCGGAAGTGGTGCGCATCGCCAACAACCGCGTCGGCGAAGGCTTTATCGCGGTCAGTGCGGATGCGCGCAAGAAATTCTGGCTGGATCGTGCGCGCACGGCCGCCATCGCCAAGCACACCAATGCGTTCAAGATCAACGAAGACGTGGTGATCCCGCTGAACCGCATGGGCGAATACACCGACGGCATCGAGTTCATCAATATCGAACTGTCGACACGCAACAAATTGCAGTTGCTGCGTGAATTGAAGACCTTCTTCGCCAAGGGCAATCTGCCGCTGGGCAAGAACGACGACGCCGAAGGCGAAACCATTCCCGCCGCCGAAATCCTGGAAGACCGCGTGCACCAGGCCGAGCAGGTGCTCGATGCCGTGCTGGCGCGCTGGACCTATCTGCGCGAACACATGGAGCAGCCGCTGGCCGAAGCGCAGGCGCAACTGACGCAATTGCTGCCGGAATCGTTCGCCCATGTGATCGCCCAGCGCCTCAAGGAACAGCCCGACGCCACCGTGTTCCAGATGATGCAGGACCGCACCATCCGCGTATCGTGGAAGAACGAAGTGCGCGCGCCGCTGCGCAATATCTTCAGCGGCGCGGCGTTCAAGCCCATCCTCGAAGAATGCACCGCGATTCACAAGAGCGTGCTGCGCGGCCGCGTGTTCGTGGCGCTGCACATGCACGCCGGCGACGGCAACGTGCACACCAATATTCCGGTCAATTCCGATCACTATGAAATGCTGCAGGTCGCGCATGAAGCCGTGGCCCGCATCATGGATCTGGCGCGTTCGCTGGACGGCGTGATTTCGGGCGAGCACGGTATCGGCATTACCAAACTGCAATTCGTCAAAGAAGAAGAGATCAGCGAATTCCGCGATTACAAACTGCGCATCGATCCGCATGGCCATTTCAACAAGGGCAAGCTGCTCAATCTGGAAGGTCTCGAAGCCGATCTGAGCAACGCCTATACGCCATCCTTCGGCCTGATGGGGCACGAATCGCTGATCATGCAGCAAAGCGATATCGGCGCCATCGCCGCCAGCGTCAAGGACTGCCTGCGCTGCGGCAAATGCAAGCCGGTATGCGCAACCCACGTGCCGCGCGCCAACCTGCTGTATTCGCCGCGCAATAAAATCCTGGCGACATCGTTGCTGGTCGAAGCCTTCCTGTATGAAGAGCAGACCCGGCGCGGCGTGTCGATCAAGCATTGGGAAGAATTCGAAGACGTGGCCGACCACTGCACGGTCTGCCACAAATGCGTGACGCCTTGCCCGGTCGATATCGATTTCGGCGATGTGTCGATGAACATGCGCAACCTGTTGCGCAAGATGGGCAAGAAGTCGTTCAATCCCGGCACGGCCACGGCGATGTTTTTCCTGAACGCGACCGATCCCGCGACCATCAACGTCACGCGGCAGATGATGACCGGCCTGGGCTTCAAGGCGCAGCGCTTCGGCAACGAACTGCTGAAGAAATTCGCGCGCAAGCAGACGAGGAAACCGCCTGCGACCCACGGCAAGCCGCCGGTCAAGGAACAGGTGATTCATTTCATCAACAAGAAAATGCCGGGCAATCTGCCGAAGAAGACGGCGCGCGCCTTGCTCGATATCGAGGACGACAAGATCGTGCCGATCATCCGCAATCCGCAGACCACCACGTCCGATACCGAAGCCGTGTTCTATTTCCCCGGCTGCGGCTCCGAACGGCTGTTCTCGCAGGTCGGACTGGCGACGCAGGCGATGCTGTGGCGCGTCGGCGTGCAGACCGTGCTGCCGCCGGGCTACCTGTGCTGCGGCTATCCGCAACGCGGGGCCGGCGATTTTGAAAAGGGCGAGAAGATCATCACCGATAACCGCGTGCTGTTCCATCGCATGGCCAATACGCTCAATTACCTCGATATCAAGACCGTGATCGTCTCGTGCGGCACCTGCTACGATCAATTGCAGGGCTATGAATTCGAGAAGATATTCCCCGGCTGCCGCATCATGGATATCCATGAATACCTGCTGGAGAAAGATGTCACGCTGTCCGGCGTCAAGGGCACGCGCTATATGTATCACGACCCTTGCCATACGCCGATGAAACTGCAGGATCCGATGAAAACGGTGAATGCGCTGATTTCGACCGACGACGGCAAGCTGGTCGAGAAAAACGAACGTTGCTGCGGCGAGTCCGGCACTTTCGGCGTGGCCCGTCCGGACATCGCGACCCAGGTGCGTTTCCGCAAGGAAGAGGAAATGGTCAAGGGGGCCGACAAGATGCGCGCCGACGGCTTCGAAGGCGAAGTCAAGATACTGACTTCCTGCCCGTCGTGCCTGCAGGGCCTGAACCGCTACAACGACGATTCGGGCACCACTGCCGACTACATCGTGGTTGAAATGGCCAAGCACCTGATGGGCGAGAACTGGCTGCCTGAGTATGTCGAACGCGCCAACAACGGCGGCATCGAACGGGTCCTGGTGTAAGACATGGCAAGCGCTCATTGCGAACTGTGCGTGGAAGAGGGCGGCGAGGTCTTGTTCCGCGGCCCCGATTTCCGTGTGGTGCTGGTCGACGACGCGGCCTATCCGGGCTTTTGCCGGGTGATCTGGCAGGCGCATGTGAAGGAAATGACGATGCTGGCGTCGGCCCAGCGCGCCATCCTGATGGATGCGGTCTGGCGTGTGGAAGCAGCGTTGCTGGAAGCGATGCAGCCGGCCAAGGTGAATCTGGCCAGCCTGGGCAACATGACGCAGCACCTGCACTGGCATCTGATTCCGCGTTTCGAGGACGATGCGCATTTCCCGAATCCGATCTGGGGCGCGGCCCAGCGTGTCCCGACGACGGAAACGATGGCGGCGCGCAGGGCATTGTTGCCCTCGCTGCGTGCCGCGATCGTCCGTCATTTGACGGCCGTCTGACGACCGTCCGAAAGCCGGCCTGCTTCGGCGGCCAGAAGGAGTTACACCATGAGCGCTTCCAAACAATCTCCTCGATCGCCTGTCGCACCGCAGCCGACCGCATTCAAGGTGCGCAAGCAATCGCGCGTCATGGAAGTCAGTTTCGACGACGGCGGCGAATTCTCGGTGCCGTTCGAATTGATGCGCGTCTATTCGCCCTCGGCTGAAGTGCGCGGCCATGCGCCGGGCCAGGAAACCTTGCAACTGGGCAAGCGCGATGTCGAAATCGTGGCGCTGGAACCGGTCGGCAATTACGGCGTCAAACCAGTCTTCTCCGACGGTCACGACAGCGGCATTTATACCTGGGATTATCTTTATCAGCTGGGCCGCGACGGCGCCGCGATGTGGGAAACCTATCTGCAGCAGCTTGAGGCGGCCGGCCACACGCGCGAGTCGGGTCGCGCACCGGGCGCCGCGTCCGCCCCCCAGGCCGGCGTCGGCGCCGGTTGCGCGAGCGGGCATCGGCACTAACTTTTCAATATCAGCTTGCTATGCGAGGTTGCAATGACTAATACCACTCACTTCGGTTACGAAACTGTGGCCGAAGACGCCAAGGTCCATAAGGTGGCCGAGGTTTTCCATTCGGTGGCGGCCAAATACGATGTCATGAATGACCTGATGTCGGCCGGCATGCATCGCATCTGGAAGGCCTTCACCATTGCCCAGGCGGGCGTGCGGCCGGGCTTCAAAGTGCTCGATATCGCCGGCGGCACCGGCGACCTGGCCAAGGTATTCGCCAAACAGGCCGGTCCGAACGGCGAGGTCTGGCTGACGGATATCAACGAATCGATGCTGCGGGTCGGTCGCGATCGCCTATTGAATAACGGCATCGCCACCCCCAGCTTACTGTGCGATGCGGAAAAGCTGCCGTTTCCCGATAATTATTTCGACCGGGTCACCGTGGCATTCGGCTTGCGCAATATGACGCACAAGGACCAGGCACTGGCAGAAATGCAGCGGGTTTTGAAGCCGGGCGGCAAGTTGTTGGTGCTAGAATTCTCGAAGGTCTGGCGGCCGTTGCAGAAACCGTACGATGTCTATTCGTTTTCGGTGCTGCCGTGGCTCGGCAAGCGTATTGCCAACGATGCGGATAGCTATCGCTATCTGGCCGAATCGATTCGCATGCATCCGGACCAGGACGTGCTGAAGCAGATGCTGACCGACGCCGGCCTGGAACGTGTCGAATACTTCAATTTGACTGCGGGCGTTGCGGCGCTGCATACCGGCGTCAAGCTTTGATGTATTCGGTTTTGATTTCAAGCACCGGTTTAAAGTTTGTTGCCTCCTAATGGGAAATACATGAAACGATTTTCGATTGCGCTGTTGATTGCTGTCATGACCCTCGCGACCATGGTGTCGACGGCCGAGGCGCGCCGCCTTGGCGGCGGTGGTTCGTTCGGCAAGCAATCCTCTTATTCGCGTCAGAATTCCTCCAGGCCAACGCCGACCCAGCCTTCGTATGCCGCGCCCCGGCCCGCGGCACCCGCGGCCGCTCCCGGCGGCGCGCTGCCGGCCAAGCCCGCCAGCCCATGGCGCGGCATTATCGGCGGCGCTTTGGCGGGCCTCGGTATTGGCGCGCTGTTGTCGCATTTCGGCATGGGCGGCGCGATGGGCGGCATGATGTCGAGCCTCCTGATGTTCGCCGTGATCGCGCTGGTGATCATGTTTATCTTCCGCATGTTCGGCCGCAAGAGCGGTCCGCAGGCGGCTAATGAGCCGTTCTATCCGAACGGCAGCGCCCAGCCGCCGGCTTATTCGCCGCCGCAGTCGGCGCCGTCAGCGTTCTCTTCCTATTCTTCCGGTACGCCCGAGATCGGTTCGGGACTGCCATCGCAACAATCCCAGGGGCTGTCGGGCCTGAACGCCGGTTTCGGCAGCAGCGGCGCACCGACGGCCGCAGCACTGCAGGCGATGCAACTCGGCATCCCGGCGGATTTCGATGTGGCCGGTTTCGTACGCAACGCCAAGTCCTACTTCATTCGCCTGCAAGCCGCCGGCGATCGCGGCGACATTCACGACATCCGCGAATTTACTTCGCCTGAAATGTTCGCCGAACTGAAATTGCAAATCCAGGAACGCGGCGCCACGCCGAACGTGACGGACGTCGTGAAGCTGGATGGCGAATTGCTCGGGATCGAGCAGATCAGCGACGAATATCTGGCGACGGTGCGTTTTACCGGCCTGATCAAGGAAGCGCCGGATGCTTCGGCCGAACCATTTACCGAATTATGGAATTTTGGCAAGCCGGTTGAAGGATCGGGCGGCTGGGTGCTGGCAGGCATACAACAGGCGTCCTGACTTGGCGCGGATTGCGGGAGCATGCCATGCTGTCCTTGCAGCCGCGTTTTTTCGCCTTTTTCCGTTTTTTTCTTTTTATCGCGTGTTTACCGCTCGTTCGCAACGGGCGGTTTTGCTTTGCAGCCTTGCGTTCGGCATGCTTCATCGAGTCTAATACGTCACGTTTCACGCATAACATTTAATAAACAACGCCCTAACGGCCAATCCATAACGCTTGAACCATCGCGCTTACGCCATGACGCCTGCCCCATCCCATCTGCTCGCCCCTCTGTGCCACGCAATCAATCATTTGCTGGCGCAGGAGCCATGGGCGCGGGAAACGCTGCTGGCGCATCGCGGCAGGAGCGCCGCTGTCGATATCGGCGTGGCCACGCTGCGCTTGCGCGTGACAGCCGACGGCATGGTGGAAACAGCCGAAAAGGATGCGGTCAGCGATGTAACGATCAAAATCAAGCTGTCCGACCTGCCATTGCTGGCGGCCAACGCCGAGCGGGCCTTTTCATACGTGAAGATCGAGGGCGATGCCGATTTCGCCAATACGATTTCACTATTGAGCAGGGAATTGCGTTGGGACGCCGGTCACGATCTCAGCAAGATATTCGGCGAAATCGCCGCGCAACGGATGGTATCCGGCGCCGCTTCGGTGCTGGCGACGGCGCGCGCCACGCATCGCTCGCTGACCGAAAACCTGGCCGAATACTTCCTGGAAGAACAGCCAATGCTGGTGCGTCCGGCCGCGGTGGCCGAGATCGGCGGCGCAGTCGGCAAACTGCGCGACGATATTGAGCGGCTTGCCAAGCGCATCGAGAAACTGGAAGGTAAGCGTTAGATGAAAGTACGCGTTAAATGATATTAAGAACACTGCGTCTGCTGAAAATCCTGCGGGTCGTGATCCGTTACGGCCTGGACGATATCGCAATGACCGGCCTGAAGGCGCCGCGCATTTCCAAGATATTGAACCGCTTGCTGTTCTGGCGCGACCTGTCCGCGCCGAACGGCGTACGCCTGCGCATGGCGCTGGAAGACCTGGGGCCGATCTTCGTCAAGTTCGGACAGGTGCTGTCGACCCGGCGCGATCTGCTGCCGCCCGATGTCGCCAATGAATTGGCCAAGTTGCAGGATCGCGTGCCGCCGTTCGATTCCGACCTGGCGATCGCCCAGATCGTCAAATCGCTGGGCGCGCATCCGGATCAACTGTTCCTGAGTTTCGAGCGAGTCCCCGTGGCGTCGGCCTCGATCGCGCAAGTGCATTTCGCCGTGCTGAAGGACGGCACTGAAGTCGCAGTCAAGGTGTTGCGTCCGGGGATGAAGAAGAATATCGATGAAGACGTCGATCTGATGCATATTGCAGCCGGCTGGATGGAAGCGCTATGGGCCGATGGACGCCGGCTGAAAGCCAAGGAAGTCGTCGGCGAATTCGACAAATACCTGCATGACGAACTGGACCTGATGCGCGAAGCGGCCAACGGCAGCCAGTTGCGCCGCAACTTCGCCAAGTCCGATCTGCTGATCGTGCCGGAAATGTATTGGGATTATTGCTCGTCTTCCGTGATCGTGATGGAACGCATGAAGGGCATTCCGATTTCGCAGACAGAGCGTCTGATCGCCGAAGGCGTCGACCTGTCGAAGCTGTCGCGCGACGGCGTCGAAATATTTTTCACGCAGGTGTTCCGCGACGGCTTTTTCCATGCCGACATGCATCCGGGGAATATCCTGGTATCGATCGAACCGGCCACGTTCGGACGCTACATTGCGCTCGATTTCGGCATCGTCGGCACGCTCAACGACTTCGACAAGGACTATCTGTCGCAAAACTTTCTGGCATTTTTCCAGCGCGATTACAAACGCGTCGCCGAAGCGCACATCGAATCCGGCTGGGCGCCGAAGGAAACGCGCGTCGATGAACTGGAGTCCGCGGTGCGCGCCTGTTGCGAACCGATTTTCGATCGGCCATTGAAAGATATCTCTTTCGGCCAGGTCCTGCTGCGCCTGTTCCAGACCTCGCGCCGCTTCAATGTTGAAGTGCAGCCGCAACTGGTGCTGCTGCAAAAGACCTTGCTCAATATCGAAGGATTGGGTCGCCAGCTCGATCCTGAACTCGATCTATGGAAAACCGCCAAGCCGCATCTGGAACGCTGGATGAACGAGCAGGTCGGATGGCGCGGGTTTGTCGAGCAATTGAAATTGGAAGTGCCGCGCTACAGCCGCCTGTTGCCGCAACTGCCGCGTCTGGCGCACCAGGCGCTGACCAAGGCGGCCGAATCGGATCAACAACAGAACAGCGATTTGCTGAAGCGGCTGATCGCCGAGCAGAAGCGGACCAATATGCTGCTGGGGATTGCCGTCTATTTCGGCGGAGGACTTCTGGGAGGCATCCTGCTGGTGAATCTTCTGCTGCGATGGGCGGGGCGCATCGGATAATTTCCGAGGCCGCCGCCGATGTTTTATGCAGGCCTATGAGGCCGAATCAGGCGAACAGTCGCGCCAGCTCCACACCCGGTTCAGGCGCCCGCATGAACGCTTCGCCGACCAGGAATGCATGCACATTGTGATCGCGCATGCGTTTTACGTCATCGGCATTGCGGATGCCGGATTCGGTAATTACCAGTTTTTCGGCCGGCAGGCGCGGCAGCAAATCGATGGTGTTCTGCAGCGATGTCTCGAAAGTGCGCAGATTGCGGTTGTTGATCCCGAGCAGCTTGGTCTTCAGCCGCAACGCCGCTTCCAGTTCCAGGCCGTCATGCACTTCCACCAGCACGCTCATGCCGAGCTCGTGCGCACAAGCTTCCAATTCCGCCATCAGTCCATGATCGAGCGCTGCGACGATCAGCAGGATTGCATCGGCGCCCCAATTTCGCGCCTGGTAAATCTGGTATGGATCGACGATAAAATCCTTGCGCAGCGCGGGTAATGCACAGGCGCTGCGCGCCTGCCTGAGATATTCGGGCGCGCCCTGGAAGAATTTTTCATCGGTCAACACCGACAGGCAGGCGGCGCCGTGACTGGCATAGCTGCGTGCGATGCCGGCGGGATCGAAGTTCTCGCGCAGAATGCCTTTTGACGGTGACGCCTTCTTGACTTCAGCGATCACTGCTGCCGCGCCGGCGGCGATCTTCGTGCGCAATGCATTTTCGAAATCGCGCAATCCGGCCTTGGCTTCCGCATTGCTTTCGACCTCGCGTCGCAGGCTGGCCAGGTCCTGCTGTTTCTTCGCGGACCGGATCTCTTCTGCCTTGACGTCGAGAATTTTATCGAGGATATCGCTCATATCAGTGCTTGCCGAGTTGTTGGGTGACTTCGATGAATTGCGCCAGTTTCCGACGCGCGGCGCCGGACGACAGGGCGGCCCGCGCCTTGGCGAGACCGTCCTCGATCGATGCCGCCACGCCCGATACATAGAGCGCGGTGCCGGCGTTCAATGCGACGATGTCGCGCGCCGGTCCTTCGGTATCGTCCAGCGCTTCGAGGACCTTGGCTTGCGATTCGGCCGCATTGCTCACCTGCAGATTGCGGCTGGCAACCATCCGCAGGCCGTAGTCTTCGGGATGGATTTCGTACTCGCGGATTTCGCCGTTGACCAGTTCGCCGACCATGGTCGCGCTGCCCAGCGAAATTTCGTCGAGATTGTCGCGGCCCCATACCACCATCGCATGCTGCGCGCCCAGGCGCTGCAATACGCGGATCTGGATGCCGACCAGATCGGCATGAAACACCCCCATCAGGATATTCGGCGCGCCGGCAGGATTGGTCAGCGGCCCCAGGATGTTGAAAATCGTGCGCACGCCCAGTTCCTTGCGCACCGGCGCGGCGTGTTTCATGGCGGCGTGGTGATTCGGGGCGAACATGAATCCGATGCCGGTTTGCGCGATCGATTGCGCGACCTGTTCCGGCGTGAGGTTGATATTGGCGCCGAACGCTTCCAGCACGTCGGCGCTACCGGACGACGACGACACGCTGCGCCCGCCATGCTTGGCGACCCGCGCGCCGGCGGCGGCCGCGACGAACATGGTGGCGGTGGAGATATTGAAGGTATTCGCGCCATCGCCGCCGGTACCGACGATATCGAGCAGGTGTTCGGTGCTGGCCATCGGCACCTTGGTGGCGAATTCGCGCATGACTTGCGCCGCCGCGGCGATTTCGCCGATGCTTTCCTTCTTGACCCGCAACCCCATGGTCAATGCCGCGATCATGACCGGCGACATTTCCCCCTGCATGACCTTGCGGAACAGCGAAAGCATCTCGTCGTGGAAAATCTCGCGATGATCGATGCAGCGCAGCAGCGCCTCTTGTGGTGTGATTGGCATAGTTTTTATATTCTTTTTTGAGGGATCAGCCGGTCAGGAAATTCTTCAGCAGCAGATGGCCGTGTTCGGACAGGATCGATTCGGGATGGAACTGCACGCCTTGCACATTCATGTCCTTGTGGCGTACGCCCATGATTTCGCCGTCGTCGGTCCAGGCCGTGACTTCCAGGCAATCGGGCAGCGAGGCGCGGTCGATGGCCAGCGAGTGATAACGGATCACCGTGTAAGGGCTGGGAATATTCTGGAACACGCCGACGCCGGTATGCGCGATCGACGAAGTCTTGCCGTGCATGACCTGTTTGGCGCGGATCACCTTGCCGCCGAACGCTTCGCCGATGGCCTGGTGGCCGAGGCAGACGCCGAGCAGCGGAATCTTGCCTGCAAAGTGTTGCAGGGTGGCGATGCATATGCCGGCTTCTTTCGGGCTGCACGGACCGGGAGACAGGCAGATGCGGTCGGGCGCCATCTCGCCGATTTCTTCCAGCGTGATTTCGTCGTTGCGGAAGGTTCTGACTTCTTCGCCGAGCTCGCCGAAATACTGCACCAGGTTATAGGTGAAGGAATCGTAATTGTCGATCATTAGCAGCATCAGATTTCTCCATCCAGTCCGTCTTGCACTTGCTCGGCGGCGCGCAATACGGCGCGCGCCTTGTTTTCGGTTTCTTCCCATTCCAGTTCGGGGACCGAATCGGCAACGATGCCCGCCGCGGCCTGGACATACAGCGTGCCGTCCTTGATGACCCCGGTGCGAATGGCGATGGCCACATCCATTTCCCCGCCGAAGGACAGATAGCCGCAGGCGCCGCCATAGATGCCGCGCTTGGTCAATTCGAGTTCGTCGATGATCTCCATCGCCCGCACCTTGGGCGCGCCCGAGAGGGTGCCGGCGGGGAAGGTGGCGCGCAGCACATCCAGATTGGACAATCCCGGCTGCAACTGGCCTTCTACATTCGACACGATGTGCTGCACATGCGAATATTTTTCAATCACCATCTGATCCGTCACCTTGACGCTGCCGGTGGCGGCGATGCGGCCGATATCGTTGCGCGCCAGGTCGATCAGCATCACGTGTTCCGCGATTTCCTTTGGATCGGCCAGCAATTCCTTGGCCAGTTGCGCATCCCGTTCCGGCGTCGAGCCGCGCGGGCGGGTGCCTGCCAGCGGACGGATCGTGACTTTCTTGCGATCGCCGTTGGCGGCGTCGGCTTCGTTGCGCACCAGGATTTCGGGCGAGGAGCCGACGATCTGCATATCGCCGAAATTATAGAAGTACATGTAAGGCGAAGGATTCAGCGAGCGCAACGCGCGATACAGCATCAGCGGCGAATCGACATAAGGCTTGCGCAGGCGCTGGCCGATCTGGACCTGCATCAGATCGCCGGCCATGATGTATTCCTTGGCCTTGGCGACCGCCTTGAGGTAATCGTCCTTGGCGAAGTCGCGCTTGATCTCGGTGCGCAGCGAGGCGCTGGTGACCGGCGCGTCGACGGTTCGGCGCAGCATGTCGCGCAGGCTCTTCAGGCGCTGGCGGGCCTTGGAATAGGCCTCTGGCTGGGTCGGATCGGCATAGACGATCAGGTACAGCTTGCCGGTGATGTTGTCGATCACGGCCAGTTCTTCGGTCAACAGCAACTGGATATCGGGCAGGCCCAGATCGTCTTTCGGCGCCGAATCGGCCAGGCGTTTTTCGATCTGGCGCACGGTGTCGTAGCCGAAATAACCGGCCAGTCCGCCGCAGAAGCGCGGCATGCCCGGACGGACTGCCACTTTGTAGCGCGACTGGAACTGCGCGATAAAGTCCAGCGGGTTGCCTTCCAGTTTTTCGATGACTTCGTCGTTCCTGACGACTTCGATACGGGTGCCGTAGCTGCGCAGCAGGGTAGCGGCGGGCAGGCCGATGAAGGAGTAGCGCCCGAAGCGCTCGCCGCCGACCACCGATTCGAGCAGGAAAGTGTTCTTGCCGCCGTTCTGGCTTTGCGCCAGCTTCAGGTACAGCGTCAGCGGGGTTTCCAGGTCGGCAAAGGCCTCCGCGATCAATGGAATACGGTTGTAGCCTTGCGCAGCCAGCGATTTGAATTCGAGTTCAGTCATATGTTTCTCCGGGACGCTACTTGGGACCTGGCCGAAATAGCGGGGATATTGTTGCAAAAAACGTCGGACGGCAGGTTGCGGTCCGCGGCGAAAGGTGGCTTCTGCGTTGAACGCTGCAGATCAGTTAAGCCAGGTTTGCCAGCGTCGCCACAGCCAGGCTCCGGGAGCGGCTGATGGTTGGACGGCTTGTTTTTTGTCGAGAAACATTGCGTTTGATGGCGATGGATGGGTTTATCAAATTAGCGGATAAGATTGGCCGCATCGAGCAGCGTTGGAACTATACCATCGGAATCCACGTCCTGTATAGGCAGGCCGTGGTTGTATCCATATGGCACATTCAGCACGAAACAGCCGGCCGCGCGGGCCGCCTCGGCATCGTTGGACGAGTCGCCGATGGCCACCACCTGGGCCGGCGGCAGGCCGAAATCCCGGCAGACCTGCTGCATCTGCGCCGGATGCGGTTTTTTCCGCGGCAACGAATCGCCGCCATAGATCACTTCGAAATAACTGTGCAGGCCGGCCTTTTCCAGCGATATCAGGGCGAACGCCAGCGGCTTGTTGGTGACGCAGGCCAGCCGCAGTCCCTTGGCCTTGAATGTGTCCAGCCCTTCGATCACGCCCGGATACAGGACCGCGAAACGGTCGTCGATATCCCGGTAATGCCCCATATAGGACTTGAGCGCGGCCGGGAAGCGTTCTTCCAGCTCGGACGGCGAGAAATCGGACTCCAGTGAGCAGCGAATCAGATTTTCTGTCCCCTTGCCTATAAAACGGATAATGTCTTCGATCGGCAGCGGCGGCAGCGCGAATCCGGCACGCATGCGATTGATGGCTGCATGGAAATCGGGTGCTGTATTGAGCATGGTGCCGTCGAGATCGACGATGACGGCCTGGACATTGGCGAACATGGTTTCCTTTGAATGTTAGCCCGCCAGTTTGACGCGCATGGCGTCGATGACCGCCTTGTAATCGGATTGGCCGAAAATCGCCGAGCCGGCGACGAAGGTATCGGCGCCAGCCCTTGCGGCGGCGGCAATATTGTCGACTTTCACGCCGCCGTCGACTTCCAGGTGGATGTCGCGGCCGCTGGCGTCGATTATCTTGCGCGCGGCGGCGATCTTGTGCAGCGCCTCGGGAATGAACGATTGGCCGCCGAAACCCGGATTGACCGACATGATCAGGATCAGGTCGACCTTGTCCATCACATGTTCCAGGTAGTTGAGGGGTGTTGCCGGGTTGAACACCAGCCCGGCCTTGCAGCCGTGGTCCCGGATCAGTTGCAGCGTGCGGTCGATGTGTTCCGAAGCTTCCGGATGGAAGCTGATCAGGTTGGCGCCTGCCTTGGCGAAATCGGGAATGATGCGGTCGACCGGCTTGACCATCAGGTGCACGTCGATCGGAATCTGGACATGCGGCCGAATTGCTTCGCAGATCATTGGCCCAATGGTCAGATTCGGGACATAATGGTTGTCCATGACGTCGAAATGAATAAAATCGGCGCCGGCGGCCTCGACATTTCGGACCTCCTCGCCCAGTCGGGCAAAATCGGCGGATAAAATGCTGGGAGCGATGCGATAGGTTGTCGGGGTTGGCATGTGGCTGGCTCGTAGAGGCGTTGGCGTTGATGGCGGATGCGGTATTTTAACCGGAGCGGGGCGGATTGGCCCTTTTCCGAATCCTAGGGAGTTTGCATGGCATCGTATGAATTCACAGTGACGGTCAGGACCCAATATCTGGAAGAGCAGTCGGATCCGGCGCGGTCTCACTATGTATTCGCCTATGCCGTGACGATCAAGAATACGGGACAGGTCGCGGCCCAGCTGATTTCGCGCCACTGGATCATCATGGATGCGAATAACCATACCGAACAGGTGCGCGGCCTGGGCGTGGTCGGCAACCAGCCGCTGCTGCAGCCCGGCGAACAGTTCGAATATACCAGCGGCACGGTATTGCAAACGCCGCAGGGTTCGATGCGCGGCGATTATTTTTGCGTCGCCGAAGATGGCGAGCAATTCGATGTCAAGATTCCCGAATTCGTTTTGTCGCTGCCGCGAACCTTGCATTAAGGCGCGGGTCTATTGCCGGTCCGTATCCTGGTCTGGATTCCGATCTGTATTGTCTTCCTGCTTGGCGGCATCGCTTGCCGTTTTTCGGGGAGGTTCGGAATATTCCGGTTTTCGGCCTGAAAACATCGTCCACCAGATAATGAAAGCGAATATGCAAAACGCCGCCGACGCTTCAAGTATCAACAACCACATTTAATTATCCTCAATGTCATTCCAGCGTATTAGTCTACCTGTAAACAGAATCCTCACGGCGTTGATCGTTCTTATTCTTGCTGCATGCGGCACTACGCCGCAGCGCCCTCTGCCGCGCGCGCCGGTAACATCGGCGACCACTCCTGCCGTCCCCGCAACCACGCAGCCGGCGGCCGCCGGGAATTTTCAGCGCGCGACATTCGCCGACCTGCCCGGCTGGGGCCAGGATGACCTGCGCCTTGCCTGGCCCGCCTTTGCCGCCTCATGCAATGTTCTGATCAAACGTCCTGACTGGAGTGCGCCTTGCGCCGCTTCGCGTAATGTCGACGCGAGTGACAGCATTGCGTTGCGTAATTTTTTTGAAATGAACTTTGCGCCATATCGAGTTTTGAATTCGGATGGTTCCGATACTGGCTTGGCCACCGGTTATTACGAACCGTTGCTGCAAGGCGCCCGCAAGCGCGGCGGCCGTTACCAGACCGCGTTGTACCGCGTGCCGCCGGACATGCTGATCGTCGACTTGAGCAGCCAGTATCCGGAACTGAAGGCGATGCGCCTGCGCGGCCGCCAGGTCGGCGCCAAGGTTGTGCCTTACTATTCGCGCGCCGAGTTGAGTCAGTCGTCGGTACTCAACGGCAAGGAGCTGCTGTGGGTGGACGATGCCATCGATGCCTTTTTCCTGCAGGTGCAGGGTTCTGGGCGCGTGCACCTGAACGATACCAACGAGACGGTGCGCATGGTATATGCGGATCAGAACGGCTATCCGTACAAATCGATAGGGCGCTACCTGGTCGACAAGGGCGAGCTGCGGCTGGACCAGGCTTCGGCCCAGGGGATCAAGTCCTGGCTGGCGGCGAATCCGGGACGCCAGCTGGAGCTGCTTAACGTCAATCCGAGTTTCGTATTTTTCCGGGAAGAAAAGCTGGCGGATCCATCTGTTGGCCCCAAGGGCGCCTTGGGCGTACCTTTGACGCCGCAACGATCGGTTGCCGTCGATCCGCAGTCCATTCCGCTTGGCGCACCGCTCTTTTTGTCTACCACCCAGCCGAACAGCGGTGCGCTTCTGCAGCAACTGGTCATGGGGCAGGATACCGGCGGCGCGATCAGGGGCGCGGTTCGGGCTGACTATTTCTGGGGATTCGGCGATGAGGCCGGCGAATTGGCCGGTCGCATGAAGCAGCGCCTGCAGATGTGGTTGCTGCTGCCGAAGGGCGTGACGCCACCGCCACCGGCGCCGGTGCGATAGGCGGGATGCGAGGCGCTTGGTGCGCCTCGCCTGTTTTAAGCTCCCGCTATTGTTATCGAAATAGTTATCGCAATACCAGCACGGGAATGGTCGAGTGCGCCAGCACCTTCTGGGTTTTGCTGCCCAGGAACAGCCTGCTCAATCCGCTGCGTCCATGCGATGCCATGAAAATGGCGTCGCATTTGAATTTTCGGGCGGCGTTGATGATTTCCTCGTCCGGCGAGAACGACAGAACGATCGACACGTCGCAGGCGACCCCGGCCGCCTGGGCGGCGTCGGCGATCTTGCTCACATGCTGTCGCGCCAGATTGCAGACGTTTTCCTCATATACCGAAGGATCGATCGACATCGCGCTTTCGGCCAGCGGGGTGAACGGATAGGGTTCGGCGACCGATATCCCATAGATCTTGGCGCCGCACAGTTGCGCATATTCGATTGCGGTGTCGATTGCCTTGATGGATAGATCGGAGCCATCGGTCGGTAGCAGAATGGTTTTGAACATTTTTGCCTCCCTGTATGTATCGAATCGGAGCATGCGCAGTTAGTATAGCGCTTCCCGGCAACTGCCAACCAGTCGGACTAACTGTTTAACAGAGGATCCCATGAGCTACGACAACATCTTGATTGAACGCCACGACAAGGTGGCGCTGATACGCCTGAACCGGCCCAAGGCATTGAATGCGCTCAACGACGCGCTGATGGACGATCTGGGACATGCGCTGCTGGCGTTCGATGCCGACGAGGCGATTTCGTGCATGGTGATCACCGGCGGCGAAACGGCCTTCGCCGCCGGCGCCGATATCACCGCCATGGCGAAGCTTTCTTATATGGATGCCTATAAGAGCGGCTTTATTACCCGTAATTGGGAAACCATCCGCAGCGTCCGCAAGCCGGTGATCGCGGCCGTGGCCGGATATGCGCTGGGCGGCGGCTGCGAATTGGCCATGATGTGCGACTTCATTATTGCGGCGGATAATGCCAGGTTCGGCCAGCCGGAGGTAAAGCTCGGCATCCCGCCGGGCGCGGGCGGCACGCAGCGCCTGCCGCGCGCGGTGTCGAAAGCCAAGGCGATGGACCTTTGCCTGACGGCGCGCATGATGGATGCGGACGAAGCCGAGCGCGCCGGCCTGGTATCGAGGGTAGTGCCGGCAGACAAGCTGCTGGAGGAAGCGCTGGCCGCGGGCGCGGCGATCTCCGCGATGTCGCAGCCGGTCGTCATGATGATCAAGGATGCTGTCAATCGCGCTTATGAAACAACCTTGTCGGAAGGCGTGCGCTATGAACGGGGTTTGTTCCATGGCGCGTTCGCAACGGAAGACCAGAAAGAGGGCATGCAGGCTTTCCTGGAAAAGCGGCCCGCAAATTTTCGGAATATTTAAAATGCCGCAATTATTTTTTGGTGCACATGGATGAAATAACCGCACAAAGTTGTTGACGAGGTATGGAAAGTGCCACATAATCTCATCTCTCTGCTGCTGACAAACAAAACGCTTTATCAGCAGGGCGCCAAAGGATGGAATGGGCGCCGAAAAGGATTCGAGTTCTTTAAAAAT
>DASYEK010000048.1:0-23003 GCA_036499085.1 Herbaspirillum sp.
GAACTGATCATCAAGGACACCACCGGCCCGTCGCCGGAAATCGCCAAGCGCCTGGCGCAGGAACTGATCGTGCGCGACAAGGTGGACTTCCTGGCCGGCTTCGGCCTCACGCCGGAAGCGCTGGCGGTGGCGCCGATCGCCGAACAGGCCAAGAAGCCCATGATCATCATGAACGCGGCGACCTCGATCATCACCACCAAGTCGAAATACATCGCGCGTTTTTCGATGACCTTGCCGCAGGTTTCGGGGCCGATGGCGAGCTGGGCCTTGAAAAACAATATCAAGAAGGTCGTGACGCTGGTGGCCGACTACGGTCCCGGCATCGATGCCGAAACCACATTCAAGACCACCATGCTGGGCGGCGGCGGCAATGTAGTCGAATCGATCCGGGTGCCGTTGACCAATCCTGAATTCGCGCCGTATGTGCAACGCATCAAGGATGCCAAGCCGCAAGCCGTCTTCATCTTCGTGCCGGCCGGCGAACAGGGCATCGCATTCATGAAGGCCTACCGCGAGCGCGGACTGGCCGAGGCCGGCATCAAGGTCATCGCCACCGGCGACCTGACCGACGATCACATCCTGCAGGCAATGGGCGACGTGGCGCTCGGCGTGATCACCAGCTTCCATTATTCGGCCGCGCACAATTCGCCGGAGAACAAGGCCTTCCTGAAACAGTTCGCCGCGACCAATCCCGGCGCCGGCCGCCCGAACTTCATGGCGGTCGCGGCCTATGACGGCATGGCCGCGATCTACCAGGTCAGCAAGCAGTTGAACGGCAAGATCGACGGCGACAAGGCGATGGCGATCCTGAAGACCATGAAGATCAACAGCCCGCGCGGCCCGATCGCAATCGATCCGCAGACACGGGACATCGTACAGACCGTGTATATCCGCCGTGTCGAGAAAGTGAATGGAGAACTGTATAACGTCGAATTCGACAAGTTCGACAATGTGAAGGATAGCGGGAAATGAGAACGGGGCGTTCCTTGATGTTTGACTTGATGGGATCCCTCGGAGACTAGGCTACCTTTAAATTTTACCGGCTGAGGCGATCCTTCGATACAGCCTGCGGCTTACTCAGGACGAACGGTGTTTTTTACGGATTCAAAGAAAACCGTTCGGCCTGAGTCGCGCAGCGTATCTACCGACTGAGGCGATCCTTCGACACAGCCTGCGGCTTGCTCAGGACGAACGGTGTTTTTTACGGATTCAAAGAAAACCGTTCGTCCTGAGTCGCGCAGCGTATCTACCGACTAAGGCCATCCTTCGATACAGCCTGCGGCTTACTCAGGACGAACGGTGTTTTTTACGGATTTAAAGAAAACCGTTCGTCCTGAGTAGCGCAGCGTATCGAAGGATCACCTCAGCAGGTAAAACCTAAAGATCTCCAGCCGAACAAACACTCAATCCCCCAGCTTCGACCGATACCTTCCCACCTGCACCGGCGAAATCAGGTTGCCGCTATTGCCCCAGGCATTGCGGGCATACGACAGCACCATCGCAACTTCATTGTCATTCAGCGCCTGCCCGAACGGCGGCATGCCGTAAGGCCGCGGATTGCCTGCCGTGCTCGGCGCAAAGCCGCCGGCCAGCACCAGATGGATGGCATTGACGCCGCCTGCCGCGTTCAGTGCCGGACTGCCGGCCAAGGCTGGATAGACATCGCGCACACCCTTGCCGTCGGCCTGATGGCAAGCCACGCAATGATTCTCATACAGTTTGGCGCCGGCGGTCATGATTTCCTCTTGGCGATCCGGCAACACGCTTTGCGGCTCTTCCCGCGGCGGCGTGAACTGCTTCGGCAAGGTCTTCAAATACTGCGCCATGGCATCGATATCGGTCGGCGTCCAATATTGCAGGCTGCTGCCGACCACCTCTCCCATCGGCCCCGACACCGCCCGCCGCGGCGCCACGCCGGTAGCCAGCAAAGTCGTCAAATGCCCCTGCTCCCAAGCCCCGAGCCCAATATCGCGGTCGCCGTTCAAGGGTGGCGCATACCAGCTCAATACCGGAATCACACCGCCGCCCAGTTCCGTCGCCGGCGAAGTGCCGCCGAGATCGCCGCGCGGCGAATGGCAGGCGCTGCAATGGCCCGCGCCTTGCGTCAGATAGGCGCCGCGATTCCATGCCAGGCTTTGGCCGGTGTCAGGCACATAGGAACCAGGCGTGAAATACAGCGCGCGCCAGCCATACAGCAGCCAACGCTGGTTATACGGGAAACGCAGGTCCGGCTCGACATTCTTCTGCCGCACCGCCGGCAAGGTCTGGAAGAAAGCGAACATCGCGTCGACATCGGGACGCGACAGTTTCGTGAAACTGGTATACGGAAACGCCGGGTACAGCAGGCTGCCGTCCTTCGATTTGCCGTCATGCATGGCGCGCCAGAAATCGTCGCTGCTCCAGTTGCCGATGCCGGTTTCCTTGTCCGAGCTCAGATTGGGCGCATATACCGTGCCGAATGGCGTCGGCACCGCGCGGCCGCCGGCATAAGGCGTGCCGCCGCGCGCGGTGTGGCAGGCCATGCAGTTGCCTTGCCGGCTCAGATAGGCGCCGCGCTCGACCTGCGCCTTGGCGTCGGCGACGGCCACCGAGGCCTGGTTCAAGTCGGGATTGCGATTGGCCAGCGCCAGCCAGATCGCGCCGGCGCCGATTGCGACGCCAAGAAAAACGGCAATGCCTTTTGCAATGGGATGCTTCATTTGACCGATACTTTCAATGCACTGCCGCATTCCAGCGGCAATTTGGCGGGCGCCGCGGCGGCGGGACGGGCTTCATTCGACACCGGCTGAGCGGCCAGCCAGGAGGCGGCGGCGCTGATATCCTCGCCGCTGAGTTTTTGCACGACCTGCGCCATGCAGTCGGGCGCGATGGAATGGCGTGAACCATTCTTCCATGCGCCGAGCTGCGACAGCAGATAATCGCGCGGCAGGCCGATCAGGCCGGGAATGGCAGGCGCCACCCCGGCCAGGGCGGCGCCGTGGCAGGCGATGCAGGCCGGCACGCTGTCATTGCCCTTGGTCACCAGCTGCTGTCCGCGCGCCAGCTGTTCGGCGCTTGCGCCGCTGGTTTGCGGGGCCGGATAAGGCGGATGCTGGTCCGAGAAGAACTGCGCGAGCTCCCGCAGATAATCGTCGGACATGTTTTCGATCAACGAGGCCATGATCGGATATTTGCGCTGGCCGCCGCGGAAATTGATCAACTGGTTATACAGATAGCCGGCCGGCTTGCCGGCAATGCGCGGATAGTAGCCGTCGCTGCCGGCGCGGCCCTGCTTGCCGTGGCAGACGATACAGGCCGCGGCGCGCTGTTCGATGGTGTCGGGGATCCTGGCGGCGTCGGCATTCATTGCCGGCATTGCAGGTACCGCAACCGGTGTTCCTTCGCGGGTACGCTCCTGGCTGCGATTTTGTATCGCTTCTTGCGCCGTTTTTTGCGCGGCCCCTTGCGCCTGGGCAACGCCGGCCAGCGCGCACGCCAATGCCAGCAGCACCATCAGCGCCGTCATTTTCAATCGGATTGAACTCGATTCCATTCCCCCACCTTTTTGTCATCGCGTGAAAACCATGCAAGGCGTAGTTTGCGCCATTTTTTACTTATGTAACAGTGACAAAACGTCCCACTGCAACAATCTCGATTTTTTGCTATCCCTACTCTGAAAATCCCCGGTATATTGCGCTAAACAGGCAACGCATAAGGGCGCTATATGTTCGGTTTCACCGCTCTGGAACTGGCCAGAATTCAATTCGGCTTTACAATTTCCTTCCACATCGTTTTCCCCGCGATCACGATCGGGCTGGCCAGTTACCTGGTAGTTCTTGAAGGCTGCTGGCTGCGCACCAAGCTGCCGATGTATCGCGACCTGTATCACTTCTGGCTCAAGATATTCGCGGTCAATTTCGGCATGGGCGTGGTATCCGGCCTGGTCATGGCGTATCAGTTCGGCACCAACTGGAGCTTCTTTTCGGAATTCGCCGGCAGCGTCACCGGCCCTCTGCTGGCCTATGAAGTACTGACCGCCTTCTTCCTGGAAGCCGGCTTTCTCGGCGTCATGATGTTCGGCTGGAACCGGGTCGGCCCCGGCCTGCATTTCCTGTCGACCGCCATGGTCGCCGGCGGCACGCTGATTTCGGCTACCTGGATCGTCGCCTCCAATAGCTGGATGCAGACGCCGCAGGGTTACGAAATCGTCGACGGCCGCGTGATTCCGGTCGACTGGGTGCAAGTCATCTTCAACCCTTCCTTCCCGTATCGCTGGCTGCACATGAGCGTGGCGGCTTTCCTGGCCACGGCGCTGTTCGTCGGCGCGTCCGCCGCCTGGCACTTGCTGAAAAACCGGCGCGCGAAACATGTGAACCAGGCCAGCGACCAGGCCGTGCGCAAGATGCTGTCGATGGCGATGTGGATGATCCTGATCGTGGCGCCGATCCAGGCCGTCATCGGCGATTTCCACGGCCTGAATACCTTGAAGCATCAACCGGCGAAAATCGCCGCGCTGGAAGGCCATTGGGAAAACAAACCCGGGCAGCAAGGCACGCCGCTGGTGCTGTTCGGCCTGCCCGACATGGCGCAGGAAAGGAACCGTTTCGCGGTCGAGATCCCGCGCCTCGGCGGCCTGATCCTGACGCACGACTGGGACGGCCAGATCAAGGGACTCAAGGAATTCGCGCCGGAAGACCGGCCCAATTCCACCATCATCTTCTGGTCGTTCCGCGTCATGGTCGGGCTCGGGATGCTGATGATCGCGCTCGGCTTGTGGAGCTGGCTGTTGCGGCGCAAGGATGCGCTGTATCGCTCCCCGCTGTTCCTGCGCGCCGCGCTGTGCATGGGTCCGGCCGGCCTGGTCTGCATACTGGCCGGCTGGTACACCACCGAGATCGGACGCCAGCCCTGGGTGGTGTACGAACTGATGCGTACCAGGGATGCGGTGTCGGCGCATACCGCCGGCCCCTTGGCCTTTACGCTGGGGTTGTTTGTCATCGTCTATCTGTTCGTGTTCGGCGTCGGCGTGGCCTATATCCTGCGGCTGGTGCGCAAGGGGCCGGTGCCGTACGAGGCGCAGCACGCGGCGCCGGGCGGCCCCGGGCAGGAGCGGCAGCAGATGCGGCCGATATCCGCCGCCACGCCAGAAGACAGTAATACCGACACCACCGGGAGGCAATAATCATGGGTATCGATCTTCCACTGATCTGGGCCGTGATCATTTTCTTCGGCGTGATGATGTATGTCGTGATGGACGGCTTCGATCTCGGCATCGGCATGCTCTATCCTTTCGTGCCGCTGCGGCATGACCGCGACGTCATGATGAATACCGTGGCGCCGGTCTGGGACGGCAACGAAACCTGGCTGGTGCTGGGGGGCGCCGGGCTGCTGGCGGCATTTCCGCTGGCGTATTCGGTGCTGCTGAGCGCGCTTTACCTGCCGCTGATCTTCATGCTGCTGGGCCTGATCTTCCGCGGCGTGGCCTTCGAATTCCGCTTCAAGGCGCTCGACCACGAACGGCATATCTGGGACAAGGCCTTTATCGGCGGCTCGGTCGCCGCCGCCTTTTTCCAGGGCGTGGCGCTGGGCACGTATATCCGCGGCATTCCGATGGACCACCATACCTACGCCGGCGGTCCGCTTGACTGGATCGCGCCGTTTCCGCTGGCCACCGGCGTCGGCGTGGTGATCGCCTACACGCTGCTGGGCAGCACCTGGCTGATCATGAAAACCGATGGCGAACTGCAGCACAAGATGATTCGCGTCACGCGGCCGCTGACCTGGCTGTTGCTGGCGGCGATCGCCATCGTCAGCATCTGGACGCCGCTGGCCGACAGCGGCATCGCGGCGCGCTGGTTCAGCCTGCCGAACCTGTTCTGGTTTGCGCCGGTGCCGCTGCTGCTGGGCTCGGCCGTGCTGCTGCTGTTGCGCAGCCTGAAGACGGCCGAAGGCGAACAGCCGCACGCCACCCCGTTCTTATGCGCGCTGGCAGTGATCTTTCTCGGCTACACCGGATTGGCGATCAGCATCTGGCCCAACATCATCCCGCCGCGCATCTCGATCTGGGATGCTTCCTCGCCGCCGCAAAGCCAGGGATTCACGCTGGTCGGCACCTTATTGATCGTGCCGCTGATTCTCGGCTACACCGCGTGGTCGTATTACGTCTTTCGCGGCAAGGTCAAGCATGACGACCATTATCATTGAGCGCCATGCCTGAATCCATGGAACCCGCCAGCGCCGCCGAAAGCCGGCGGCCGCCGCGCCTCTGGCTACGCCGCATGGGCTGGATGCTGCTGATCTGGAGCGCCAGCGTCGCCGCATTGGGCGCCGTGGCATTGGGATTGCGGCTGGTCATGCGCCTGATCGGCATGACCCCCTGAGCGCCGTTGCCGGCCGCGGTTGCCGATCGCGATCGCCGATCGCTATTGCTGGTGATATCCGGTCACGCGCTCGACTTCATTCTTCGAACCCAGGAATACCGGCACGCGCTGATGCAGCTTGGTCGGCTGGATATCCAGGATGCGCTGGCGGCCGTCGGTCGCCGCGCCGCCCGCCTGTTCGACGATGAACGCCATCGGATTGGCTTCGTACATCAGGCGCAGCTTGCCCGGCATCTCCAGATCGCGCGCATCGGCCGGATACATGAAGATGCCGCCGCGCGTCAGGATGCGATGCACATCGGCCACCATCGAGGCCACCCAGCGCATATTGAAATCTTTCTTCAGCGGGCCGTTGACGCCGGCCAGCATCTCGTCGACATAGCGCGCCACCGGCGGGAACCAGTGCCGCTTGTTCGATGCGTTGATCGCGAATTCCTTGGTATCGGCAGGAATCCTGATGTCGCGCTGCGTCAGCACCCAGGCGCCCATTTCGCGATCCAGCGTGAAGCAATGCACGCCGTTGCCGGTGGTCAGCACCAGCACCGTCTGCGGGCCGTACACCGCGTAACCGGCGGCAACCTGCCTGGCGCCCTGCTGCAGGAAATCCTGTTCGGTCGGCACGCCCACGCCGTCCGGCGCCTTCAGCACCGAAAAGATGGTGCCGATGGAAACGTTGACATCGATATTGCTGGAGCCGTCGAGCGGATCGAACAGCAGCATGTATTCGCCTTGCGGATAACGGTTCGGAATCAGGTGGATGGTTTCCATTTCTTCCGATGCCATCGCCGCCAGATGGCCGCCCCATTCATTGGCTTCGAGCAGGATGTCGTTGGAAATGATATCCAGTTTTTTCTGCACTTCGCCCTGCACGTTTTCGCTGCCGGCGGTGCCGAGCACTTCGCCCAGGGCGCCCTTGCCGACTGCATGGCTGATGCTCTTGCAGGCCCGGCCGACCACTTCGATCAGCAGCCGCAATTCGGACGGAATGCTGTTGTGCAGGCGCTGCTGCTCGATTAAATGCTGGGTAAGACTGACACGTTTGACTGCGCTCATGGATTCTTCCGTTCTGGATTGATATGGATATTAATGGGTAATCGCCAATGCTTTCGAAACGACTTCCTGCACATCGCGCGAAAGCTTGGGCGCGGCCGCCACCCGTTCCAGGGCGGCGTGCATCTTTTCCTGGAGGGCCGGCGCATATTTGCGCCAGCGGTCGAGGCTGCGCGCCAGGCGTGCGGCCACTTGCGGATTGCCGGCATCCAGCGCAATCACTTGCTCGGACCAGAATTCGTAGCCGCTGCCGTCTACCGCGTGGAATGCCGATGGATTGGCGTTGCAAAAGCTGAAAATCAGGCTGCGCGCGCGGTTCGGATTCTTCAGCGTGAAAGCCGGATGCTGGGCCAGCTTGCGGATCGCCGCGACATCGGCCGTGCGGGCCGTGGCCTGCAGCGCAAACCACTTGTCGATGACCAGCGGCTCGGCGCTGAATTCTTCATAGAAGCGCGCCAGTGCCTTGAGCTTGCCGGGCGCGCTGCTGTTGACCAGCGCGGCCAGCGCCGCCAGGCGGTCGGTCATGTTGCCGGCGGCGTCGCATTGATGCTGCGCCAGCGCATGCGATTGCGCATCGTCGAGTTCGGCCAGATAGGACAAGGCGATATTCTTCAGGCCGCGACGGCCGGCCGAGGCCGCATCCGGGCTGTACGCGCCGTCGGTGCGATTGAACTGATAGGCGGCCAGCAGATCGTCGCGCAGTTGCTGCGCCAGCGCGCGCCGCAATGCCTGGCGCGCGGCATGGATGGCGCGCGGGTCGATCACCGCCATCTGTTCGGCGATCATGGTTTCCGACGGCAGCGCCAGCACCTGTTCGCGGAAGGACGGATCCAGGGCCTGGTCGTTGAGCGTGGCGCGCATGGCGTCGATCAGCGCGGGATCGACCATCGGGCCGCCGTCGCCATCAAGGGCCGGCTGCTGCGCCGCTTCGCTCAGCGCCAGCAAGCGGCGCATGGCCAGGCGCTGCCCGGCTTCCCATCGATTGAAGGGATCGCTGTCATGCGCCATCAGGAACGCCAGGTCGGCATCCGAATAGGCGAATGCCAGCGTCACCGGCGCCGAGAAGCCGCGCAGCAGCGACGGCACCGGCTGTTGCGGCACATCGGCAAATGTAAAGGTGTGGCGCGTTTCGGTCAGCTCCAGGACCCTGGCGCCGCCCCGGTTTGCGCCGGACGTCTCGCCTTGCAGCCTGAGCGGCATATCGCGGCCGTCGCTGTCGAGCAGGCCGAGCGCGACCGGAATATGAAACGGCTCCTTGTGCGCCTGGCCCGGCGTCGGCGGGCAGGATTGCGTCAGCGTCAGTTCGCAGGTCCGGGCGGCGGCGTCGTAGCGCATTTCAACATCCAGGTGCGGCGTGCCGGCCTGGCTGTACCAGCGCTCGAACTGACTCAGGTCGCGGCCATTGGCGTCGGCCATCGCCGCGCGGAAATCATCGCAGGCGACCGCCTGTCCGTCATGCCGTTTGAAATACAGGTCCATGCCCTTGCGGAAACCGTCGCGGCCGAACAGCGTCTGGTACATGCGCACCACTTCCGCGCCTTTTTCGTAAATCGTGACGGTATAGAAATTATTGATTTCGACATAGGAATCGGGCCGCACCGGATGCGCCATCGGCCCCGCGTCTTCGGGAAACTGCGCCTGGCGCAACACGCGCACATCGTCGATGCGCTTGACCGCGCGGCCGCTGTCGGTGCCGACCATATCGGCCGAGAATTCCTGGTCGCGGAACACCGTCAGGCCTTCCTTCAGCGACAGCTGGAACCAGTCGCGGCAGGTGACGCGGTTGCCGGTCCAGTTGTGGAAATATTCATGGCCGACCACCGCTTCGATATTGGCGTAGTCGACATCGGTGGCGATGCGCGGATTGGCCAGCACGAACTTGGTATTGAAAATGTTCAGGCCCTTGTTCTCCATCGCCCCCATATTGAAATCGCCGACGGCGACGATCATGAAGCGGTCCAGGTCCAGCTCCAGCCCGAAGCGCTCTTCGTCCCAGCGGATGCTGTTCTTCAGCGAATCCATGGCGTGCTGGGTCTTGTCCAGGTTGCCGTCCTCGACCCAGACCTGCAGCAATACCTCGCGGCCGGATTGCAGGCGGTAGGTCTCTTCCTGGCACACCAGCCTGCCGGCCACCAGCGCGAACAGATAGGACGGTTTCTTGAACGGATCTTCCCAGGTGGCGTAATGGCGGCCATCGCCGAGCTCGCCCTGGTCGACCAGATTGCCGTTGGACAGCAGCACCGGGTATTTTTGCTTGTCGGCGCGCAGCATGACGGTATATTTCGCCATCACGTCGGGACGGTCCGGGAACCAGGTGATCTTGCGGAAGCCCTCGGCTTCGCACTGCGTGAAGAAATTGCCGTTCGAGACGTACAGGCCCATCAGCGAAGTATTCTGGTCCGGCTGCACCACGGTTTCGATTTCCAGAACGGCCTTGGCCGGCGCGTTCGGGATCGTCAGCACATCGTCGCCCTGCCGGTAATCGGCCGCGCCCAGCAACTTGCCGTTCATGCGCAGCGCCACCAGCGTCACGCCGTCGCCCAGCAGGACAATGTCCTTGCCGCGGCCGTTGCGCTGCATCGAGATGCGCGTGGCCACGCGCGTCTGCGCCGGATCGAGATCGAAACCGATCTCCACGGAAGTCACCAGGTAAGCCGGCGCGGCATAGTCTTTGCGATGGATGGTCTGAGGGGTGTCGGTACGCATGGCCAGGTCCGGAAATAGATGAACGAAACCAGATTCTACCAATCAAAAACGGCATGCACCGCACTATTTACGCGGATATGCCGGGACGTTTATGATGCCGGTATGAATTGCATCCAGCAGAGGGAGAAAAAATGATCCAGCGCCTACGCCTTATTGCCGCCACGATCCTGCTGGGCATCCTGCTGACCGGCTGCGCCGCCACCATCCAGAGCGATGTGATTGCCTTCCATCAGTGGCCGGCCGAGATGAAGGAACGCACCTTTGCCTTCCGGCGCACCGCCGACCAGGACGCCAGCCTGGAATACCGCACCTACGAGGACCTGGTGCGCAACGAATTGCTGCGGCTGGGTTATATCGCCGATACCGAAAAACGCGGCGCGGCGCTGACAGTGGCGCTGAGCTACGACGTGCGCACGGCGCAGATCGTGGTCAATCAGCCTTACGACCCGTTCTGGTACGGTCCCGGCTTCTATCCCGGCTGGGGCTGGCGCCATGGCGGCTATCCCTATTACGACCCGTTCTTCGGCCCGCCGATGCAGCAGACCGTTTATCCCATCTATACGCGGCGCCTGCACGTGGCGATCGACGCCACATCGGACAAGAAGCCGCTGTATGAGGTGGAAGTCTCCAGCGAAGGCAGGAATGCCGATCTGTCGAAAGCGATGCCGTATATGGTGCGCAGCGCGTTCGCCGACTTCCCCGGGGAAAGCGGCGTGATGCATCGCGTCAAATTGAAGATGGACTAAAGCCAGGCCAAGGCAAACCAAAAGCCCGGCTTTAACTGTAATACGCTTGCGTCGCCCAGGTCAGCAAACCCAGCAGGATCACCGTCAGCACCAGCACAATCAGCAGGCGGCCGAACTTGGGCGAACCGTCGACGCCGGTCGGCGGCTCCTCGGGGTGGTTCATCGGATTTTTCTTCGGTTCTTCAGGCAATTCGGTCATGCTGTTTCCTAAAACGGGTCATCAAGGTGTCAATATCGTGGAACCTGTGGTCTTGCGCGCTTCGAGATCGGCATGCGCCTGCCCCACGTCTTTCAGCGCATAGCGCTGGTTGATTTCGATGCTGATGCGTCCGCTTTCCACCATCGAAAACAGATCGCCGGCGGTGGCGTCCAGCGCCTCGCGCGTCGCAATGAAATCCCCCATCGTGGGGCGTGTCAGGACCAGGGAGCCGCGCGAGGCCAATTCGCCGGTGCCGAACGGCGCCACCGGTCCGGAAGCATTGCCGAAGCTGACCATCATGCCGCGCCGCGACAGGCAATCGAGCGAACCGGTGAAGGTATCCTTGCCGATCGAATCGTAGACCACCGGCACGCCCTTGCCGCCCGTGATTTCCTTGACCCGCTCGACGAAATTCTCGGTCTTGTAGTTGATCACATGCGCGCAGCCATGCGACTTGGCCAGCGCCGCCTTTGCATCGGTGCTGACGGTGCCGATCATGGTCACGCCCAGCGCCCGCGCCCATTGGCAGGCGATCAGCCCGACGCCGCCGGCAGCGGCATGGAACAGAACGGTTTCGCCGCCCTGCAGCGGAAACACCTGGCGCAGCAGGTATTGCACCGTCATCCCCTGCAGCATCATCGCGGCCGCGGTATCGAAGCCGATCGCGTCCGGCAGCCGGACCAGCTTGGCGGCCGGCATATTGCGTTCTTCCGCGTAAGCGCCGTTCGGCCCGCCTGCATAGGCGACGCGATCGCCGACCTTGAAATCGGCCACGCCGCTGCCGACCGCCTCGACCGTGCCGGCGCCTTCCTGCCCCAGGCCGGCCGGTAGCTGCTGCGGATACAGGCCGGTGCGAAAGTACACATCGATGAAATTCAGGCCGCACGCCGCGTGCCGTACCCGCACTTCACCTGCACCCGGCGCGGCCAGCTCGACGTCGACATACTGCATCACTTCCGGGCCGCCGGTGGCGAACATGCGAATGGCTTTGGTCATGGTTTCCTCATGGTGAAAAGTACGAACAAGAATATGAATGCGGGCGTCGCTGCCGGGTTCCTGTTCAGGTCTTCTTTTTCGACAATAAATAAATGCCGGACAGCACCAGCGCCATGCCGGCCAGCTGGATGCCGGTGATCGGCTCGTCCAGGAGCACCGCCCCCATGAACAGCGTCGACACCGGACCGATCATGCCGGCCTGCGCCGCGGTCGGCGCGCCGATGCGCACCACGGCGATCATGGTAAGGCAAACCGGCAACACCGTGCAAAAGACCGCATTGAAAATCGACAATTGATATACCGCCATCGGCTGCATCAACGCCGCCGGCGGACGCAAAATGAAGAACTGCGCGATGCAGGCCACGCTGGAGACGCACATCGCATACGCCACCAGGCGCATGGCGCCCACGCGCGCCACCAGTTCGCCGGACAGCAGCAGATATAGCGCGTAGGTTACCGCCGCCGCCAGCACCAGCAGGCTGCCGAGGCCGACATTGCCGCCGCCGACGTTGACGTCATGCATGAAGACGAACACCGTGCCGAGGTAGGACAGCAGCAATGCGCCCCATTCCGCGGCGCTGATGCGGCGCTTGTAGAAGAAAAACGAAATCAGCAGCACGAAGGTCGGCGTCAGGAACAGGATCAGCCGCTCCAGGCCGGCGGAAATATATTGCAGGCCGAGAAAATCGAGCAGGCTCGACAGGTAATAGCCGATCAGGCCGAGAAACAGGATGCGCAAATGATCCCGGTGCGCCAGGCGCGGCTGGGTGCGCGCCTTCCAGATCGCGATCGCCAGGAACAGCGGGAAGGCGAACATCATGCGCAGCGTCAGCACCATGATGGCGTCGACGTTGTAGCGATACATCAGCTTGGCGACGATCGCCTTGGCCGAAAACAGGATGGAGCCGGCGATGGCAATGGCCAGCCCGGACAGGAATGCGCGGCGCTTGTACGCAAGGGAAAGCGGGTCGGAAACGGTCATTTCTTCAGCAGCGATCCCAGCACGCCGCGGATGATCTCGCGCCCGACCTGCGAACCGATGGTGCGCGCGGCGGATTTGACCATGGCCTGCACCGCGGAATCGCCGCGGCCCGAGGATTTGCCGAAGATCCCGCCGCCGGAGAATATGCCGCCCAGCATGTCGCCGATGCCGCCCTCGCCAGCCTGGCCGCCGGCCGGCGCGGTCGATGCCGCGCTGCCGGACGGTTCCTTCCCGGCCTGTCCCGCGCCGGCGGCAACCCGGCCCTTCAGCTTCTCATAGGCCGATTCGCGATCGACCGTGGTTTCATACACGCCGGCCACGATGGAGGCGGCCATCACGTCGCGCCGTTCGGCATCGTCCAGCGCGCCGATCCGGGAGCCCGGCGTCAGCACGAAGGCGCGTTCGACCATGGCCGGCGCGCCCTTTTCGTCCAGGAACGATACCAATGCTTCGCCCACGCCCAGTTCGGTGATGACCTGCGCCGTATCGAGCGCCGGGTTGGGGCGGAAGGTGGCGGCCGCCGCCTGCACGGCTTTCTGGTCGCGCGGCGTATAGGCGCGCAAGGCATGCTGCACGCGATTGCCGAGCTGGCCCAGCACGGTATCGGGAATGTCGAGCGGATTCTGGGTCACGAAATAGACGCCGACGCCCTTGGAGCGCACCAGCCGCACCACCTGTTCGATTTTCTGCAGCAATGCGTGCGGCGCTTCGTCGAACAGGAGATGCGCTTCGTCGAAGAAAAACACCAGTTTCGGCCGGTCCAGGTCGCCGACCTCGGGCAGGTGTTCGTAGACCTGCGACAACATCCACAGCAGGAAAGTCGCATACAGGCGCGGCGCGTTCATCAGCTTGTCGGCCGCCAGAATATTGATTACCCCGCGCCCGGCGGCGTCGGTCTGCAGCCAGTCGTCGATATCGAGCATCGGTTCGCCGAAGAAGCGATCGCCGCCCTGCTCCTCGATGGCCAGCATGCCGCGCTGGATGGCGCCGATGCTGGCCGCCGAGATATTGCCGTATTCGGTCTTGAACGAGGCCGCGTTGTCGCCCACGTGCTGCAACATAGCGCGCAGGTCCTTGCCGTCCAGCAGCAGCAGGCCGTTGTCGTCGGCGATCTTGAACACCAGTTGCAGCACGCCCTGCTGGGTATCGTTCAGATTCAGCATGCGCGCCAGCAGCAGCGGCCCCATGTCCGAGATGGTGGCCCGCACCGGATGCCCCTTTTCGCCGAATACGTCCCAGAAGGTGACCGGCGCGGCGCCCCATGCCGGCGTCGGCAGGCCGCGCTCCTTCAGGCGCGCGGCGGTCTTTTCAGAGGGCGCGCCGGCCTTTGCCAGGCCCGACAGGTCGCCCTTGACGTCGGCCATGAATACCGGCACGCCCCCGGCGGAGAGCGCCTCGGCGATGACCTGCAAGGTAACGGTCTTGCCGGTGCCGGTGGCGCCGGTGATGCAGCCATGGCGGTTGATCAGCGCCGGCAGCAGGCTCAGCAACTGGGTTCGGTTTTGGGCGACGGGGACGGCGTTGGTCATATCGATGCTTTCCGGCAAGGGAGAACGGAGAAAGGAAGAGTACACGGTATGATAAAATCCCGCTTCAAATTCAATCAATCCGCAAGAAAGATTCATCATGGCTGGACACAGCAAATGGGCCAACATCAAGCATAAAAAAGCTGCGACCGATGCCAAGCGCGGCAAAGTCTGGACCCGTCTGATCAAGGAACTCACCGTGGCGGCCCGCATGGGCGGCGGCGACCCCGACACCAATCCGCGCCTGCGGCTGGCCATCGACAAATCGTCCGACGCCAATATGCCCAAGGACAACGTGACACGCGCCATCCAGCGCGGCAGCGGCACCCTGGAAGGCGTCAATTACGAAGAAATCCGCTACGAAGGCTACGGCATCAACGGCGCCGCGATCATCGTCGATTGCATGACCGACAACCGCATCCGCACCGTGGCCGAAGTGCGCCACGCCTTCAGCAAGCACGGCGGCAACATGGGCACGGAAGGCTCGGTGGCCTTCATGTTCAAGCATTGCGGCCAACTGCTGTTCGCGCCCGGCACGAACGAAGACGCGTTGATGGAAGCGGCGCTGGAAGCCGGCGCCGAAGACGTGGTGACGGACGAGGAAGGCGGCATCGAAGTCATCACCGCGCCCTACGATTTCGCGGCCGTCAAGGCCGCGCTGGAAGCGGCCGGATTCAAGGCCGAGGTGGCCGATACCCTGATGAAGCCGGACAGCGAAGTCGTTTTCACCGGCGACGACGCCCTCAAGATGCAAAAACTGCTCGACGCGCTGGAAGATGTGGACGATGTGCAGCAGATCCATACCAATGCGGTCATCGACGCGTAATCAGGTTTACATTCGCAATTCAATCCGGATAGAAGCATTCTCATGAAAATTTTGGTAGTCGGCTCAGGCGGCCGCGAACACGCGCTGGCCTGGAAAATCGCCCAGTCTTCCCGTATCCAGACGGTATATGTCGCGCCGGGCAACGGCGGCACAGCGCTCGACGACAGGCTGGAAAACATCGCCATCACCGATCCGGCCGCGCTGGCCGATTTCGCGCAGGAACAGCATGTCGCGCTGACCGTGGTCGGCCCGGAAGTACCGCTGGCGGCGGGCATCGTCAATATCTTCCGCAGCCGCGGCCTGAAGATCTTCGGCCCCACCAGGGAAGCGGCGCAGCTGGAAAGCTCCAAGGATTTCGCCAAGTCGTTCATGCAACGGCACCATATTCCCACCGCCGAGTACCAGACCTTCTCCGATATCACCGCCGCGCACGCCTATGTGTCGCAAAAGGGCGCGCCGATCGTGATCAAGGCCGACGGCCTGGCTGCCGGCAAGGGCGTGGTGGTCGCGATGACCGAAGCGGAAGCGCACGATGCGGTCGACATGATGTTGTCGGACAACAAACTCGGCGATGCCGGCGCGCGCATCGTGGTCGAAGAATTCCTGGCCGGCGAAGAAGCCAGCTTCATCGTCATGGTGGACGGCAAGAACATCCTGCCGCTGGCCACCAGCCAGGACCACAAGCGTCTGCAGGACGGCGACCAGGGCCCCAACACCGGCGGCATGGGCGCCTATTCCCCGGCCCCGATCGTCACGCCCGCGCTGCATGCGCGCGTGATGCGCGAAATCATCATTCCTACCGTGCAAGGCATGGCCAAGGACGGCATCCCGTTCAGCGGCTTCCTGTATGCCGGCCTGATGATCGACGACCAGGGCAATCCGAAGACGCTGGAATTCAACTGCCGCATGGGCGATCCAGAAACGCAGCCGATCATGGCGCGCCTGAAGACCGACCTGCTGCTGGTGATGGAGCATGCGGTCAACGGCACGCTGGACACCGTCGAACTCGACTGGGACCGCCGCACCGCGCTGGGCGTCGTGATGGCGGCCGCCGGCTATCCGGATGCGCCGCGCGGCGGCGACGGCATTTCGGGCATTCCGGCCGAAACCCCGGATTGCGTCACCTTTCATGCCGGCACCAAGCTCGCCGACGGCCATCTGGCCACTTCGGGCGGGCGCGTCCTGTGCGTGGTCGGCCTCGGCGACAGCGTCAAGGTAGCGCAGAAGAACGCCTACGCGGCGGCCGACCAGATCCACTTCGACGGCGCGCAATTGCGGCGCGATATCGGCTGGCGAGCATTGAAGCGCTAAGCCTGAACCGGCGCTCTATTTTTCGACTCGGGAGGTTTGGATGGCGCATGTATTCAATTTCGGAATATTGCTGAATACCTATCTGGTGCCGTTCGGCCTGAAAATCCTCGCCGCGCTCGTCATCTGGATCGCCGGCAGCATCGCCATCAACGGCTTCGCCAAACTGGCGCGGCGCGCGCTGAACCTGCGCCATCTGGACCCGACCCTGGCCAACTACGCCATCTCCACCATTCACGTCGCCCTGCGCATCGTGCTGGTGATGGCGATCCTGGAAGTCTGCGGCATCCCGACCACTTCGTTCGCCGCCCTGATCGGCGCCGCCGGCGTGGCCATCGGCGTGGCCTGGTCCGGCCTGCTGTCGAACTTCGCGGCCGGCATCTTCCTGGTGGTGCTGCATCCGTTCAAGGTCGGCGACTACATCAATGCCGCCGGCCAGACCGGCACCGTGACCGAAATCGGCCTGTTCATGACCATCATGACCACCGACAACAACCTGCGGGTGTATATCGGCAACAACAAACTGTTTTCCGACACCATCACCAATTACAACGTCAACAACAGCCGCCGAGTCGAACAGCGCTGCCAGATCGCCGGCAGCGTCAATCCGGCCGAAGCGATCGCCCTGCTGACCGAGCGCGTCTCGCGTATTCCGAACGTCATGCAGGCGCCGGCGCCGAACGTCACGATCATGGAATTCAATGCGATGGGGACGCTGCTGGTCGTGCGCCTGTTCGCGCCGACACCCAATTTCGGCCAGGTCAACAACGACACCAATATCGCCATCGCCGAAACCGCGCGCGCGGCCGGCTGGCCGGCGCCGGCCACTTACCAGGTCAGCGTACGGTCCGAATCGGCGCCGGATTCCGACGCCGCATCCGCCGGGCCGGCGCTTCCCGGCAACGCCTAGCAAGGTTCCGGGCAGACAAGAAGTCCCATAGCGCTCTCATGAGAGTACAATCGCGAAGTCATTTTTACTCCGCACAACGATAATAAAGCCGCGATCCCGCCGTGATTCAACCAGCCCCAGCGCCTTCCGCCATTGAACAGTACCTCCGGAACCTGCAACAGAACATCGTTGCTGCGCTTGAGCGCATCGACGGCAAATCCTTCCAGGAAGACCGCTGGGAGCGGCCCGAAGGCGGCGGCGGCATTTCGCGCATTATCGAAGAAGGCAATGTGCTGGAGCGCGGCGGCGTCGGTTTTTCGCATGTCAAAGGCAGCAGCCTGCCGCCTTCGGCCGCCGCCAACCGGCCGGAAATCGGCGGCAGTCCATGGGAAGCGATGGGCGTATCGCTGGTGTTGCATCCGCGCAATCCCTATGCGCCGACGGTGCACATGAACGTGCGCTTCTTCAGTACCGCGACTGCCGCCGGCGATCCGGTCTGGTGGTTCGGCGGCGGCATGGACCTGACGCCCTATTACGGTTTTGCCGAGGACGCGCGGCATTTCCATCGCAGTTGCAGCAACGCGCTGGCGCCCTTCGGCGCCGACCTGTATCCGCGCTTCAAGCAATGGTGCGACGATTATTTCTACCTGAAGCACCGCAAGGAGCCGCGCGGCATCGGCGGCATCTTCTTCGACGATTTCAATGCGCCCGGCTTCGACGGCAGTTTCGGCATGATGCGCAGCGTCGGCGACGGTTTCCTGGACGCCTACCTGCCGCTGCTGGAAAAACGCATGGACACGCCGTATGGCGAGCGCGAGCGCGACTTCCAGGCCTACCGCCGCGGCCGCTACGTCGAATTCAACCTGGTATTCGACCGCGGCACGCTGTTCGGGCTGCAATCGGGCGGACGCACCGAGGCGATCCTGATGTCGATGCCGCCGGTGGTCAAATGGCGCTATAACTGGCAGCCTGAAGCCGGCACCCCGGAAGCCGCGTTGTACAGCGAGTTTCTGATTCATCGGGACTGGCTCTAGTGGCGGGCGGCGCGAGCGGCAAGGGCCGCGGCTGCATCGCGATCCTGGGCGGCAGCTTCGATCCGGTGCACAACGGCCACGTTGCCCTCGGGGAATATTTCGTCGACCTGCTGGCGCCGGATGAATTGCGCATCATCCCGACCGGCAATCCATGGCAAAAGCACGGCTTGCAGGCCACGCCGCAGCAGCGCGTCGAAATGGTCAGGCGCGCTTTCGGCCGCCAGGCGGTGCCGGTACGGATCGACCAGCAAGAGATCGAACGCGCCACGGTGACCTATACCATCGACACGCTGCAATCGCTGCGCAAGGAACTCGGACCCGAGGTCTCGATCGTATTCCTGATGGGCGCCGACCAGTTGCAACACCTGAATACCTGGCAAGGCTGGCATGAATTGTTCGATTATGCGCATTTGTGCGCCGCTTCCCGCCCCGGTTTCGGCATGGAACCAGCCCACGTGCCGCCCGAAGTGATGGCCGAATTCAGCAAGCGGGCGGCCAGCCCGGAACAAATCCGCACCGCTGCATCCGGCCTGACATATCTGGCCTCGAACCTGGCGGTCGATATTTCCGCCACAGAAATCCGGGCAATTCTGCACAACGGTGCGCGTCCGGACGCGCTGGTGCCTTCCGGGGTGCTAGACTATATCGAACAACATCACCTATATAAAAGTTAAATGGATATCAAAAAATTGCAAGCAGTGGTCATCGACGCGCTGGAAGACGTCAAGGCGCAAGACATCAAGGTGTACGACACATCGCACCTGACCAGCCTGTTTGACCGGATCGCCATCGCGTCCGGCACCTCCAATCGCCAGACCAAGGCGCTGGCCGCTTCGGTGCGCGACAAGGTCAAGCAAAAGGGCGGCAATATCCTGAGCATGGAAGGTGAAGACACCGGCGAATGGGTGCTGGTCGATCTCGGCGACATGATCGTGCACATCATGCAGCCGACCATTCGTGCCTATTACCGCCTGGAAGAAATCTGGGGCGAGAAGGAAGTCAAGTTCGGCGCCGCCGTGCGCACTTCCAAGCGCACCGCAGCCGGCGACGAAGCACCGAAGAAATCGCGCCACCTGGCCGCCAGCCAGGCCAGCGAAGAGCCGAAACCGAAAAAAGCCGCCAGCACGCGCAAGCCTGCCGTTGCCAAATCTGCCGCCAAACCCGCCGCCAAGGCCAAGGCCCCGAGCAAGCCGGTCGGCAAGACCGTCAAGGTCGCCTCCACCAAGACCGCCGTTGCCTCCAAGGGCGCGGCAGCCGCCAAGAAGGCCGCCGCCAAGGGCGCCACGCGCGCCCCGGCCAAACGCGGGCCACGCGCCGCGGCCAAGCCGAAGGCCGAGGAATAAGCCGGCTGCTCAAACCGAAAAGCGGCCATCATGCAGCTCGTCATCGCGGCGGTGGGCAATAAAATGCCCGACTGGATCGAAACCGGCTTCAATGAGTATGCGAAACGAATGCCGCCGGAATGCCGCGTCACGCTGAAGGAAATCAAGCCTGTCGAGCGATCCGGCAGCAAGACCGCCGAAACCGTCATGGCGCTGGAACGCGCCAAGATCGAGGCCGCCCTGCCCAAGGGTGCGCTGATCGTTGCCCTCGATGAGCGCGGCAAGGACCTGAGTTCCGTGCAATTGTCCGGCTTGCTGACCCAGTGGCAGCGCGGCGGACGCGACGTCGCGCTGGTGATCGGCGGCGCCGACGGCCTGGACGCCGGTTTCAAGGCCGCCGCCGACCTGCTGATCCGCATCTCCAGCCTGACACTGCCGCACGGCATGGTGCGCGTATTGCTGGCCGAACAACTGTATCGCGCATGGTCCATCACGCAAAATCACCCTTATCACAGGGTATAGTGCCCCATGATGAAACATAGCATCCGCAAAATCTATCTCGCATCGAAAAGCCCGCGCCGCCGCGAATTGCTGCGCCAGGTCGGCATCGAATTCGAATTGCTGTTGAACGAGGTCGACGTCGACGAAGACGTGCTGCCCGGCGAAACGCCGCACGAGTATGTGGCGCGCGTGACCCGCGACAAGGCCGAAAGCGCGTGCCAGACCATGGCGCGCCGCCAATTGCCGGCCCGTCCCGTGCTGGCCGCCGATACCACCGTGGTGGTCGATACCTCGATCCTGGGCAAGCCTGCCGACCTGCGGGAAGCCGTCGGCATGATGCGGCGGCTGTCAGGCCGAACACACCAGGTACTGACCAGCGTCGCGGTTGCCTATCAGGACCGGCTGTGGCAGATTACCCAGAGTTCGGATGTCGCGTTCGCCGCGCTGAGCGAGGAGGCCATCGCCGCCTATTGCGACACGACGGAACCCTACGACAAGGCCGGCGGCTACGGCATCCAGGGACCGGCCGCCGTATTCATCACCCATATCGCGGGCAGCTATTCCGGCATCGCCGGCCTGCCCTTATACGAGACGGTCCAATTACTGCTACAGGCGGGCGCGCAAAATCCATGAGCGAAGACATTCTGATCAACATCACGCCGCAAGAAACGCGGGTGGCGCTACTGCTGCAGGGCGCGGTGCAGGAATTGCATATCGAACGCACGCTCTCGCGCGGGCTGGCCGGCAATATCTATCTCGGCAAAGTGGTGCGGGTGCTGCCGGGCATGCAATCGGCCTTCATCGATATCGGCCTCGAGCGCGCGGCGTTCCTGCATGTCGCCGATATCTGGGAGTCGCGTCCGCACGACGGCCAGAACAGTCCCCATACGCCGATCGAAAAGCTGCTGTACGACGGCCAATCGATCACGGTGCAGGTGATCAAGGAGCCGATCGGCACCAAGGGCGCACGGCTGGCCACGCAGATTTCGATCGCGGGCCGCATGCTGGTGTATCTGCCGCAGGACAAGCATATCGGCATCTCGCAGCGCATCGAAAACGAAGCAGAGCGCGATCGCTTGCGCAGCAAGGTGCAGGGGCTGCTGCCGCCGGAAGAAAAAGGCGGCTTCATCATCCGCACCATGGCCGAAGACGCTTCCGACCTCGATCTGCAGATGGATGTGGAATACCTGCGCAAGACCTGGTCGGCCATCGTCCAATTGAGCAAGTCGCGCCCGGCGCCCACCCTGCTGCACCAGGACCTGAACCTGGCGCAGCGCGTGCTGCGCGATTTCGTCAGCGAAACCACCACCGGCATCCAGGTCGATTCGCGCGAGAACTTCCAGAAACTGCAGGAATTCGGCGCGCTGTATACACCGTCCGTGCTGGAGCGCCTGAGTCATTACAAGGGCGAACGGCCGCTGTTCGACCTTTACGGCGTGGAAGAGGAAATCCAACGCGCGCTCGGCCGCCGCGTCGACCTGAAATCGGGCGGCTACCTGATCATCGACCAGACCGAAGCCATGACCACCATCGACGTCAATACCGGCAGCTTCGTCAACGGCCGCAATTTCGACGACACCATTTTCAAGACCAACCTGGAAGCGGCACAGGCCATCGCGCGCCAACTGCGCCTGCGCAACCTGGGCGGCATCATCATTCTCGATTTCATCGACATGGAGAACGGCGAGCACAAGGGCGCGGTCCTGTCGGAATTGCACAAGGCCCTGCAGCGCGACCGCACCAAGATTTCGGTCTCGAATTTCTCGGCGCTGGGCCTGGTGGAAATGACGCGCAAGCGCACCCGCGAATCGCTGTCGCACGTCCTGTGCGAAACCTGCCCGGCCTGCGACGGCAAAGGGCAACTGAAGACGGCGCGCACGGTCTGCTACGAAATCCTGCGCGAGGTGTTGCGCGAAGCCAAGCAATTCAATCCGCGCGAATTCCGCATCCTGGCCTCGCAGATGGTGGTCGACATGTTCCTTGAAGAAGAGTCCCAGCATCTGGCCATGCTGGGCGATTTCATCCAGAAGCCGATTTCATTGCAGGTGCAGACGGCATATTTGCAGGAGCAGTACGACGTTATCCTGATGTAAGCCGGCGGCAATGCCACAGGGACGCAAGCCGCCCGGCCTCAGTCGGCTTGACGCATCAGTTCAACACCCGCGGATGCAACAGATCCGACAGGCCGACCCGATGCAGCAATTCGGCGCGCACCCGGTCGAGCACGGTGAAACCGACATCGGCGCCGTCCTGCGTCGGATCGATATGCACGCGGAACGGACGCTTGCCGAACGGCGCGGCGACCACATCGACGATGGCGTCGGCCACCGCGCCGGCGTCCGCATTCGGCGGCACGATCTCGGCAAACGCCTTTTGCACCTGCTCGCCGAAACCGGCATACGGCCCTGCTTCGTATTGCGCCGCGCGCGCCGCATCGGCGGGACGGCCCGAATGCGAGAAATGATTGGTGCCGCCGGTGAACGCGCCCGGCACGATGATCGAAGTCTCGATGCCCCACCGCGACAGCTCCCGCGCATACTGCACCGCGATCGCATCCAT
>DASYEK010000049.1:0-15843 GCA_036499085.1 Herbaspirillum sp.
GCGGTCAGACCATCCCGAGAAAAACCAGTCCCAGCACGCTGCCGCCCGCCAGCAGCCAGAGCGGATGCACTTTGCTGCGCCAGCCGATCAGCCCGACCGCGATCGTGATTGCCGTCAGCAGCCAGTTGCCGTCGGCGGCGCGCGCGATCAGGATCGCGCTGGCGGCGACCAGGCCGGCGGTGACCGGCAGCAGTCCCGCCTGGACATAGCCGCGCCATGGCTTGTCCTTGAAACGCTCCCACACATGCAATGCCAGGACCGTGATGATCGACGACGGTCCGAACTTGGCCAAGGTCGTCACCAGCATGCCCCAGATGCCCGCGACGTGCCAGCCGATCAGCGTCACCACCATCAGGTTCGGCCCCGGCGCGGCCTGGCTCAGCGCGAACAGCGCGCTGAATTCCTCGTTCGACATCCAGTGATGGACATCCACTACCTGGCGCTGCATTTCCGGCAGGATGGTCGCGCCGCCGCCGAAGGCCAGCACCGACAGCTGGGAAAAAATCAGGCCCAGTGAAACCAGGGTGTCGCTCATTTCTTGATCCTCGCAACGATCCAGATACTGATCGGCGTCGCCGTCAGCATGATCCACAACAGCGGCAGGCGCAGGATCGCAATGGCGATGCAGCACACCAGCGCAATGGCGGCCATCGTCAGGTTCTTGCGCAGCGGCAGCACGATCTTCAACGCCATCGACACCAGAATGCCGGCCGCGGCCGCCGCCAGTCCGGCGAACAGATGCCGCACGTGCGGGTCGTTCTGATAGTGCTCGTAGAGGATGCCCAGCAGCACGATGATCACCGACGGGATCGCGATCAGCCCGCCGATGGCCGCCAGCGCGCCGCGTACGCCGCGAAAGCGCATGCCGATGGCGACCGAGACGTTGATGATATTGCCGCCCGGCAGAAACTGGCACAGGCCCAGGATCTCGACGAATTCCTTGTTGTCGAGCCAGCGCTTGCGTTCGACCAGCATGCGATGCGCCAGCGGCAGGGCGCCGCCGAACGCGATCATGCCGAGGCCGAGGAAGCCGAGAAACAGATCTTTGGAGGTGGGGACGACCAGGGGAAGGGGGCTTGCGTCGGGCGTTTCCGGGAATGCTGCCTGGGGTGTTGCGGATGGATTTGCGGATGGACCGGCGGGAGGGCTGATGACGGAGCCGGGCTTTGCCGGGCCGTCGCTTGCATCTTCATTCATGCTTGCTTCGATATCCTGTTCGTGATGATCTGGTGCGGCTTGGTGCGGCGGCGTTTTGGTATTCGTTGGGCTTGCAGCCCGAAAGGCTACTCTTGCAGGGCCGATTTGTCTAATACCAAAAATGGCCGGAAATCATAACTTTTCTGCATAGTAGAATTTCCGTTTTGGTAAGAAGCGTAAAAATCCCGTAGTATCCGCTCGCGGCTTTATTTGTTTCCAGGGGCTTGTTATCAACAAGGGAAGGCATTTCATCGCATGACATTCCAGCACAATAAGAACAAGGCATTATCCGTCGGCGCCTTATGCGTGGCGAGCGCATTATCGGGGTGGTCGCCGGCGGCGGCGGCGGCCTCGGCCTCGGCATCCGCACCGCGCGCCGGCAAGGCCCGTGCAGGTGGCGCCGTCGCCGGCCAGGTCCGCACCGATCGCAGCGGCGTGGTCTACACCATCGCGCGCGACGAAACGCTGTCGACGGTGGCGGCGCGTTTCACCGGCGACACAGGAAACTGGCGGCAGATCGGCAAGATCAATCACATTCCGAATGACCGGGCCATTCCGATCGGGACCGCGATTTCGATTCCGGCCCGGCTGCTGGTCGAGAAAAGCGCATTCGCCACCATCGCCGCCGTGCATGGCGATGTCAGCATCCTGGGCAAGGACGGCGTGCTGATCCAGCCGGCCGTCGGCGCCGCGGTGCCGGAGGGCGCGCTGGTCGCGACTTCGGACCAGGGCTTCATTACGCTCTCGCTCAAGGACGGCACTTTCTTTTCGGTGACGCCGGGCAGCAATCTGCAATTGACGCTGTTGCGCATGAAGGAATTCATCGGCCGGCCGCGCACCTCGCTGACCCTGGAAAAGGGGCGCGTCACTTCCACCGTGACCCCGTTCACCATGCCCGACACGCGCTACGAAGTGCATACGCCGCTATCGGCCGCGGGCGTGCGCGGCACGCGGTTCCGGGTGAATATGGACGGCGGCAAGAGTTTCAATGAAGTCTTGCAAGGCACGGTGCGGGTGGCGCCGCCGGGGCCGGGCGTGCCGCTCGCGACGGCGCGCAACGTCAAGGATCTGCCGGCCAATTATGGCGCCGTGGTCGGCGCCGCAGGCCAGCCGGTCGCGCCGGTGCGGTTGCCGGATCCGCCGACCCTGGCCGCGGGCAATGCGAAGCAGGACAGATTGCCGGCGCGCTTCACGCTGGCCGCGCCGCCCGAATCCGACGTGCGCAGCTATCGCGCCAGCGTGTCGCGCGACGCCGATGGCCGGGATGTGGTGGCCGATGCCGTTGTCGACAATGCCGCCACTGCCGCCGATCCTGCCGCCGCAACGCAATTGCGCATTCCCGGCCTGGATGACGGTCATTACTATCTGCAGGTCGCCTCGCGCGACGCCAACGGCCTGGAAGGCAAGCCGGCGACCGGCGAATTCACCTTGAAAGCGCATCCGCTGCCGCCGTTCCCGAGCGCGCCCGGTCCCAAGCTGAGGAGCTCGGTCGACGGCAAGCCGGCCGAAGTGCTGTTCCAATGGGCCGACGTCGGCGCCGGCGCGGCCTACCATTTGCAGATTGCCTCGGATCCCGGCTTCACGCAATTGCTGGCCGACCGCGACGGTTTGCAGGCCAATGAATACCGGCACGATGCGGTGCCGCCCGGCCATTTCTATTGGCATGTGGCGACGGTCGAATCCAATAAGGGCGTGGCCGACCAGGGACCGTACGGCGACGTCAGGCAATTGGATATCCTGCCGGCGCAACAGGCGCCGCAGCCGTCGCAGGACGCCGACCAGCTGCATTTCTCGTGGCGCGGCGAGCCGGGCCAGACCTTTGTCTTCGAGATCGCGGCCGGCGCCGATTTCGCCAAGCCGATACGCCATATCGAAACAGCCGAACCGCAGGTCGCATTCGAGCGGCCTGGCGCCGGCGTCTATTTCGCGCGAGTGCGCAGCATCGATCCCGACGGCTACCAGGGCGCATTCTCGCAGGCCCAGAAGTTCGAGGTGTACGGCGTCTGGAAGAATAGCTACGGCGGGACCTGGAGCAGCGGCGACGGCCCGCTGCGCGGCCAGTACTAGCCCCGGCGTGGATCGATGAACTGGCCTGGCGCGCAGCGTGGCGATGGATTGCGGCAGGCGCGCCGCCGGTCGCTGCGCAACGAATGGATCTTCCTGCTGGCGCTGACGCTGGTCGCGGCGCTGTTGCTGAGCCGCCCCGGCACGGAGAACGGCGGCTTCGGCCGGGTCGATCGCATCATCTACGATCGCCTGATGGAATTGGTGGAGCAGCCGGCCGCCGCCAATATCGTCATCATCGCCATCGACGACAAAAGCATCGCCGCGCTGGGCCGCTGGCCCTGGACCCGCGCCACCCATGCGCAATTGCTCAACGTGCTGGCCAATGCCGATCCGAAAGCGATCGGGATGGACATCATCCTGACCGAGAACGACACCGCCAATATCGGCGGCGCCGCCGGCGACCGCGCGCTGGCCGCCGCCATCGCCAGGAATGCGCGCACGGTATTGCCGGTGCTGCTGGCGCGATCCGAACTCGGCCTGCATGCGATACCGCCGCGCCCCGAATTTGAAAAAGCGGCCGCCTGGCTGGCGCATATCCACCTGAATTTCGACGCCGACGGCGTGGTCCGCAGCACTTATCTTTACGAAGCCGTCGACGGCCGCCGTTGGCCGGAGTTTTCGCTGGCGATGCTGCTGACCGGCGGCGATACCGAAGCATTCGGCCGCACCCAGTTGAAGCAGCAGGCCGACCGCGCCGGCCTGCCGCCGCAATCGCTGGAGCGCTCCAGCCTGATGCGCATTCCGTTTTCCGGGCCGCCCGGGCATTTCCGCACGGTCTCGTATATCGATGTGCTCAGCGGCGAAATCCCGGCCTCCTATTTCAAGGATAAATACGTGCTGGTCGGCGCCACCGCGGTCGGCTCGGGCGACGTGTTCCCGACGCCGCTGGCGGCGCAGGACGGTTTGATGTCGGGCGTCGAAATGCACGCCAATCTGCTGGCGGCGCTGCTGCAGGGACGTTCGATCGACAGCGCGCCGCCGCTGCCGGCATTCATCTTCACGGCGCTGCCGGCGGTGCTGATCCTGGTCGGCTTCGTTTTCATGTCGCCGCGCATGGCCCTGGTGCTGACCGGCGTGTATGCCGTCGCGGTCGGCCTGATCAGTTACCTGGCGTTTCGCAGCGGCGTCTGGATCGCGCCGTCGGGCGCGTTGTTGCTGCTGTGCCTGATCTATCCGGTGTGGAGCTGGCGCCGGCTGGAAACGGCGTTGAATTACCTGAATGAGGAAGTGATGCGGCTGGGGGCTTATGCGCCGTACAGCGCGGACGAAACGGCGGCGGCATCGACGGCATTGATGGCGCCGGGCGGCGGGCTGGGCCGCATCCGTATCTGGGATTTCCTGGAGCGCCGCATCGAAGCCATGCGGCTGGCCGCGCGCCGCATGCGCGATCTGCATCGCTTTGTCAGCGACAATCTCAACAGCATGCCGGACGCCAACCTGGTCATCGACAACGACGGCGTATTGATGCTGCACAACCGCAAGGCGCAGGACCTGTTCGCCTCGCTGGGTTTGAGCCTGGCGCGCGGACGCCCGGTGGACGAACTGCTGGCGCCGTTCCAGCGTCCGCCGCAGCCGGCGCTGCAAGAGCGCTCATGGCGCGAGTTGCTGGCGGTGGCGCATGCATCGGCGCAACAGGGCATCGAAACCAGGGACGGCATGAACCGGATCTTCCTGATAAAAAGCTCGCCGTCGCAGAAAGCCAATGGCGATCCGCTGGGCTGGATCGTGTCGCTGGCCGACATCACCGGCCTGCGCGCCACCGAACGTTTGCGCGACGAAAGCCTGAACTTCATCTCGCACGACATGCGCGCGCCGCAATCGTCGATCCTGGCCATGCTGGAACTGCAGCGCAGCGGCGCGCAGCCGATCGCGCTGGACGAACTGTTCGCGCGCATCGAGAAGTCGGTGCGCAGCACGCTGTCGCTGGCGGACGATTTCGTGCAATTGGCCAAGGCCGAGGCCAGGAATTATCAATTGGAGGAGACCGATTTCCTCTCGATGCTGGCCGACGCCACCGATGAAATGTGGGCGCTGGCCAATGCCAAGGGGGTGCGGCTGGTCACGATCGTGGCCGGCGGCGCCGACGCGGGCGAGCGCTACTGGGTCCGCGCCGATCGCACGCTGATGATCCGGGCCTTGCGCAATCTGCTGTCGAACGCCATCAAATACGGTCCGGCCGATGCCGAGGTGCGCTGCAATGTGTGGATCGATGCGCGCGTGGATGCAAATGCCGGCGGCGCCATGCTGCACTGCGCGGTCAGCGATCTCGGGGCCGGCATTGCCGAGGCCGACAGCGCCTTGCTGTTCACGCCGTTCTACCGCGCCGGCCGCTCGGGCCAGGCCGGCGCGGGCCTGGGACTGGCGTTTGTCAAGACAGTGACGGAACAACACGGCGGCACGGTGACCTTCAGCAACCGGCCGGGGCAGGGCGCGACCTTCTTGCTGAGCCTGCCGTGCGCCTGAAGCCCCATATCCGCATCATCGCGCCGGCATCAATCCTGCACGAACTCCAGTAAATCCAGCCGGTATCCCAGCGTATAGATGGTGGTCAGCTTGACGCCGTTTTCCGGCTTCAGCGCCAGTTTGCCGCGCACGTTCGACATATGCGTATCCAGCGTGCGCGAGGTCATCACCAGTTCGCGTCCCCAGACCGTCTCGATCAGCTTGTCGCGCGCGACGATGCCGCCGGCATTCTGGAACAGGATGAAGGCGATCTCGAATTCCTTCGGCTTCAGTTCGACCGGCTTGCCGTGCAGCTGGGCAGTCTTCAGGATCCGGTTGAAGCGGTAGGGGCCGACTTCCAGGTTCGGGCTTTGGACGGCCGGCGTCGTCGATGCCGCCGCCGCGAGCGACGCGGCGGAGCCGGGCGCAACAACGGAAGCGCCGGGCGCCAGGCGCCGCGACAGCGCATGCACACGGGCCAGCAGTTCGGCGCGGCGCACCGGCTTGAGCATGTAGTCGTCGCCGCCCGCCATCAATCCCAGCACGATGTTCTCCTCCAGCGCGCGGTTGCTCAGGAACAGCACCAGCACCTGCGCGGGAAGGTTGCTGCGCACCCAGTTGACCACCTCGTAGCCGGTCATGTCCGGCAGATTCCAGTCCAGCACCAGCAGGTCGAAACGCTGCACGCGCAATGCGGCGAGCAGCGCCGCGCCGGTCGAGAACACGGTGCAGGCATGTCCGGCATTGACCAGGATCTGTTGGATCAGGCTCGCTTCGTTGAGGTCGTCTTCCAGCGCTGCAATATTCATTTCGGTATCTGTCGATTGGCCATGGTTGATGGGGATTTACGGCTCTGTTTTCTTCTTTTAACCGCCGCCGTTGCACGGTGGCATCGGATGTTCGCGTCTATTTGCTAACTTTTGTTAACGTTTCCAAACGGACAACTTTACGGCGCGGATTGGGTGACATAATTTTTCCACTAAGAAGTTTTTCGTGAAAACGTGAATCGGAAATTCTCTGTTGGCGGAGATCGATGACCGCCTGCATACATAGAGACTGGAGAACGCAAATGGCGAGAATATTGTTATTGGAAGAAGCTGCCGATCTGCGGCGCGCGTTTAGCGCGACGCTGAGCGGCGAGGGTCACCGCGTGGTCGAAGTCGGCTGCATGGATGAATTCGCGACGCAGATGCATCAGACCGATATCGCGCTGATCGATATCGACCTGCCGCACGGCGACGGTTTCCGCGCCGCCGGCCATTTGCAGCGCACCCGCCCCGAAGCCCGCATCATGATGCTGACCGCGCGCGCCGGCATGGACGACCAGGTGCGCGGCCTGCGCAGCGGCGCCGACCAATACCTGATCAAGCCGATCCGGCCGGATGTGTTGTCGGCCTATGTGGCGACGATGGCGCGCAGGGTGTCGGACGGCGGCTGGCGGCTCGACGTTGCAAAGCGGCAATTGTGCGCGCCCGACGGTCATGCCCACAGCCTGACCGCTCAGGAAATGACTCTGATGGAATTGATGTTCAACCACGCCAACAAGGTGGTGACGCGGCGCATGATCGCCACGGCTTTCGATACCGACTGGCTGGATTTCGACGAGCGCCGGCTGGATCAGCTGGTGAGTCGCCTGCGCCGCCGCTGGCGCGAAAGCGGCGGCGGCGAATTGCCGCTGCGCACCGAGCATCGCAAGGGCTACAGCTTCTGCACCGTCGCCGAGTCGGACTGAGAACGAATCCGCCATGCGCCTAAACGATTTCGATGTCGACGCACAAACTGTAGCCGAGCCCGTGTTCGGTGCGCAGCGGCAGTTCGGAGCCATTGTTTTTGCGCCAGCGGCGGCGCAGGCGGCTGACCAGCTGGTCCAGATGCCGTTCGTCGTACGACAGCCAGTCGGTGCCGAAGGCCTTGGCGATGGATGGACGCAGCACCACCTGGCCGGCATTGCGCGCGAGCAATTCGAGCATGGTCATTTCGACGCCGGTCATTTTTTCGGTGGTGCCGTCGGGCGAGGCCAGTTTGCGCTCGACCAGATGCAGGCGCCACATGGTGGGCGCGACGCGGCGCGCGATCGAGCCGATATAGGCGGACAGTTCGGTGAAGCGCACCGGTTTGACCAGGTAATGGTCGGCGCCGATCTTCAGGCCGTTGATCTTGTCGTGGCTGGCGCCGCGCGCGGTCAGGATGATGATGCCCATGCGCGGATGCGTCTTGCGCAGGCGCTGCGCGACATCGAAGCCGTTGCCGTCCGGCAAGCCGACATCGATGATGGCGATCTCGGCCAGGTCGATCTGCGGCATGAACTCGGCCACGCTGGCGGCGTGAAATACGACATGGCCTTCGCTGCGCAGGAAGTCGACGACTTCATAGCGCAGATCGGCTTCATCTTCCAGCAGCAATATTTTCGCCATCGCCCGAGTTGGTGGTTTGTTTAACACGATTCTCGCGCGATTGTATGTAGGCAATGAAAAATTGTCAGAATTTGTCATAACTTGTCAGAATATACATAATGTTTCCGCCTAGAATGCAAACGCTGAAAAATTAATTCCAAGTTTCGGGGCGACTGTCAGGGGGCCTGTTTAGTTAATAAACAGGAAAGACGACTAGTCGGGTTTATACAATACTTTTAGTGTCTCCATGCGCCAATTATCTATTCTTGGACGGGTTTCCCGTGCCATTGCCGGGTCGTCCTTGTCCGCGGCTTTATTACTTTGTGCCGGATTAGGCTTTTCCATGCAGGCGCATGCGGCGCTTGTGGTGTCGATGAGCGTCGCTGAGACGCTGCACTATCCGAATCCGATTTTCCCCGGCGACGTCACCGCTTACGAAATTACGTTGAGCAACGACAACACGTCCGCGGCGGTCACCAACGTCAATTTCACGGACACCATGAGGGATCCCGTCACCATGGTGGATATCCTGGTCGCTGGCGTCGGTGTGAAGTCCTTTAACTGTACCGCCGGCGACGGTGTTACTCCGGCCAGCACGGCGGGGGCGGTGTCCGGCGCCGTGGTCGGATCGAATGTAGTCACGTTGAGCAACGCCACGGTGCCTCCGGCAGGGGCACATGACGGCGTTTGTAAGCTGATCGTCGAAGTCACCGCCTTCACTCAGGGAGCGCCAAACAATGTCATTCCGGCACACGCCGTTACCGGCGATAATCCCAGCGCAATCGACAATGGCTCGCAGGCGATCGCATCGATTACCGTTCTCGGATTCACCGCACCGAACATCGACAAGAGTTTCTCCAAGACCTCGATCGTCAAACTGGCCGAGCCGACGCGCCTGAGCATTGTCATCACCAATAAGGATCCCGGTCCATTGCCGTTGAATGGCGTAGGCGATAGTCCGGCCTACGCCATTCAGGATAATTTAGCCGTAGCCTCACTGAAAGTGGCGACGCCTCCGAACGCATCGAGTACCTGTACCGGCGGCGGCACGCCTCCTGCGTTTTCGCCTGCCGCCGACGACACGATATTGACGGCTGCCGGCGGTACGGTTGCCGCTGGCGTCAACAACACTTGTACGCTTTCGGTGGACCTGGTTGGTACGAGCAACGGCGCGGCATACGGCACCGAATACACCAACACCATCGACAGGACGACTAATTTCCATACCAAGCGCGGCCTGCCGGCGGTGGCCGACGCCACTGCCACCGTGACGGTGACTTCGGTGCTGCAGGTCGGTGAAAACTTTGCCTTGGGCACGATTGCCCAAGGGCAGCAGTCGACCCTGACTGTAACGCTGACCAATGCCGGCATCGTGCCGATCACGCTTGACTCCTACAATCAGTTGCATATCGATGGCCTTGCCGATAGCACGACATATGGCCTGACGTTGGTGGGCGGCACCAGTCCACCGATGACCAATTGTCCTGGTGCAAACGTGATGGCCGTCAACAGTAACAGGGGTTTTAATCTGACAGGCGGTTCGCTTGCTGCGGGGACTTCCTGCACGATCACGATACCGTTTAAGGGCACCGTGGAAACCGCCGGTACGCCGAAGAAATATGACAATCCGATTGCGGCGAGCGCTGTCGTCACTACCGACCCCAATATCCACAGCAATTCCGCAATTCAATCCGTGAACGTCGTCGACGTGGTGACCATCGATAAATCCGTCTCGCCGACGACCGTTGCACCGGGCAGTCCGGTGAAATATCAACTTACGCTGAAGAATTTCACCACTGCGGACATCACCAGCGCCAGCATTACCGATGCGCTGCCATCCGGCATGATATTGCTGAGCACATTGCCTGCGCCGCCAAGCGTCAGCACCGTTTGCGGGACACTGAGCGTGACGGGTACGCCGACCGTGCCGGTGTTCAACATACCGACAGTACCGGCCGGCACCGGCGCCGGGTCAGGCGCTTGTACTGTGACATTCTGGGCCATGGTGCCTAAGGGAGCAGGCGCCGTCGGCGTTGATGTAAGCAATACCATTGCCGCAAACGGCGTTACCGGTAACGGCGGCACACTCCATACTCAGGTCGGATCCAACGCTTCGGTTTTCAAGCCACAGGCTGGCCTGACGGTTTCCGAAAGCTTCAGCCCGAATGCCGCTTCCGAAAACACCGTTTCGGTGCTCTCCATCACGCTGACCAACATCAGCGCCAACGCGCTTACCAATGCGGCGTTCACCGATGCGCTACCGCTTCTGGGAAGCGGTGCGCAACTGCGCATTGCCAATCCGGCTGCCATCACCAACACCTGCGGCGGCACGGTGACGGCGCCAGCCGACGGCACGGCGATCACGCTGGCTGGCGCCACCGTCCCGGCGCGCGGCGCCGACAGCAGCGGTGTACCTGGAACCGGAACATTCGGAAGCTGCGTGATCACCGTCAAGGTGATCGGCCCTGCGGGCAATTTCATCAATCTGGTCGCGGCAACTGCGACCGAAAACAATATGGATGGCAGCTCGGACACTATCACCGCTTCGGCCACAACGAACATCGACTATGCTGACGTGCTGGCGGCCAGCAAGTCCTTCTTGCCGACAACGATCAGCAGCGGCGGGCGATCCACCGTGCGCGTGCATCTGGTCAACAGTGCGACCGGCGCCGGCGCGGTGCCGCTCAATAACGTCCGTTTTACCGACGCGTTGCCGAACGTCGCACCAAGCACCATGACGATCGCCTCGCCGGCGAATGCGTATACCACTTGCGGCGGTTCCCCTGTCGTCACCGCCGCGCCTGGCGCAACCAGCGCTTCGGTCAGCGGCATCGTCATGCCGGCCGGCAATCAGTGCGACGTGCTGTTCGATGTCATCGCCACCGGCACCGGCGGCTGGACCAATACCCTCGGCGCGGGCGCTATCGTGGCCGACGGCGGTGTGCAGAATCTCACGGCGGTTACCGCCGACCTGGGCAATACATCCGCGGGCACGGTTTCGGTGACCAACAACATGACGCCGAACTCCCTGACTGCACCAGGCCAGGTCAGCGTCCTGTCCGCGCTCATCACCAACGGTTCCGTACCGTTGACGGGCTTGAAGCTGGCTGATTATTTCACCGTGAACGGCCAGGCCGGCGGCACGCAGACCGGCTTGCAACTGGCCGCAGAACCACAACTGCATACCGACTGCCCGAACGGCATCGTGACTGCCGGCGCCGATGGCGCCAGCTTCTTCCTGACCAACGCCACACTGGCAGCTAGTGGTACTTGTAGGGTATTTGCCAACGTCACCCTGGTGTCGACAACCGGCACCGTGCAGAACACGATTCCGACCGGCTTCGTTCTCAATAACGAGGGCATCACCAATACGTCGTCAACAGTCACCAGCCTTTCCTCCGGCGGCAATTTGGGCGTGATCAAGCGCTTCACGCCGGCCGCCATCAAACCGAGCGACCGTTCGCGGCTGCGTCTGACTTTTGTCAATCCCCTCACCGTCGCCGCGACCAGCCTGACGGCGGACGATACCCTGCCGACAGGCATGACGATTCCCGCAGGTCCGAATCCGATCACGACCTGTACCGGCGCCACCGTCACTTTCAGCAATGGGAGCCCATCGCAGATCCATATGGCCGGCGGTTCATTGCCTGCCGCCGACGCCAGCGGACCGACTTCCTGTTACCTGGAAATCGACGTGACGGCCACGGATCCGGGTTCCTATGTCAATACGATCCAATCGGGCCAGGTGCACGCAACGTCCGGCAGCGGCAACGTCAGCAATTCCGATCCTTCGCATGCGGTCCTGGACGTCCATCAGCCCGTGACCGTGACGAAGAGCTTCTCGCCGGCCAACGTCCAGCCGGGCGTGCCTTCGACCCTGACCATTGTCGTCAGCAACCCGAATACGGACGCCATTCCGTTCACCGGCGCCGCGCTGACCGACGTGTTGCCGACCAACGTTACTGTTGCGCCGACGCCGAACGCCTCGACCACTTGTGCCTCTGGCCTTGTGACCGCGCCTGTTGCGGCAACCAGCGTCATCCTGACCGGCGCCACGCTCGCTCCGAATACGGCCTGCCTGGTCAAGGTCGATGTCGTGAGCAACATCGCCGGCGTCTATGTCAATACCATTCCCGTCGGCAGCGTGACTACGCAGCAAGGCGTCACCAATACCGTACCTGCCAACGCGACGCTGAGCCTGCTCGATCCGCCGACCGTGAACAAGCAGTTCGCCCCGATTGCGATCTCGCCAGGAGCGCCTTCCACGTTGACCATCACCTTGGGCAACACCAATAGCACGGCGTTGACGCTGACATCCGCATTGGTCGATACCCTGCCGACTTCGCCGGCCAATATCGTTGTCGCCAATCCGGCCGCGATCGGCGGCACCTGTGTGGGCCAGGGCACCATCACCGCCCCTGTCGGCGGCGGCACCGTAACCTATGCCAGCGGCGGCACCATTCCGGCTGGCGGCTGTACCATCACGGTCAACGTCACCGGCTCGGTACAGGGCGAATACATCAACGTGATCCCGAGCGGTGCGTTGCAGACCGCCAGCGGCAGCAACGTTCAGCAAGCCACTGCGCCACTGGAAATCAGCCCGCTCGGCGCGATTTCCGGCCAGGTGTTCAAGGACAACTCTATCGTGCCGAACGGCACCTTCGAGCTCGGCACCGATACACCGCTGGCCAGCCAGACCATCCAGTTGACCGGAACCGGTTTCGGCCCTGACGGAATACAGGGAAATGGCGACGATGCGGCGGTTTCGTTGACCACCACTACCAACGCACTCGGCAACTACGCGTTCGTGGGCCTGAATGCGGGCCGTTATACGGTTACCCAGCCGAATCAGCCTGCCGGCACCGTCGACAGCTTCACGCGCGCCGGTACGGTCACGGGCGGCGGAAGCGGCAATGCCCCAGGTAGTCCAAGCGCCGTCGGTACAAGCCCGAGCACCATCGCCAACATCGTTCTGACAAAGAGCGGCGGCGGCACAGTGGCGATTTCGCCCGACAATAATTTCTCGGAAGTGGTGCTGTCTTCGATTTCGGGAAGCGTTTTCCTGGATCAGAACAACAGCGGCGTACACGATCTGGAAGACAGCGCCTTGAGCGGCGTGACGATCAAGCTGTCCAATTCCGCCAACTCGACGGTGCTGACCACTACCACCGACGCCAATGGCGCCTATAGCTTCACGAATTTGTTGCCAGGCACGTATGCGTTGCTCGAACCAACCCAGCCGACCGGTACCGCCAATGGCAAGACCATTGCCGGCACTTCCGGCGGCACGCCGACCGCTGTCGGCACGGTGCCGAGCGCCATCACCACCATCGTTCTGCCGCCAGCGACTTCGAGCACCGGCAACAACTTTGCCGAATTGCCTACCGGCCATCAGATTTCCGGCCGCGTGTTTGGCGACGTCGACAACAACGGCCTGTTCGACACAACGGATGCCGGCCTGGCCGGCGTGACGATGACGCTGACCGGCGTCGACGTCAACGGCCAGACCGTGACTCCGCAAACGACCACCACCGACGCCACCGGACGCTATCTGTTCATCGGCCTGGTGGATGGCACGTATGTAGTGACCGAGCCGACCCAGCCGCCACGCACCGCCAACGGCATCACCACCGCCGGTTCCACGGGCGGCACCGCCACGGCCGTCAGCGTACCGGTATCGGTCATTTCGGCGATCCCGCTGACTGCCGGCATCTCGGTTTCCTCGGACAATAACTTCGCGGAAACCCCAATCCCGACCGGCACCCTCTCCGGCAAGGTATACATCGACACCAACGACAACGGCATCATCGATTCCGGCGAGCAGGGCGTGAACGAGACCCCTGGCGTGACGATTACGCTGACCGGCACCGAGGCGGACAACACGACGCCGTTCACCGCGACCGTGCATACGCTGGCCGACGGCAGCTACAGCTTCCCCAACGTGCCGCCGAGCAATGCGGCCGGCTACACCATCACCGAACTCCAGCCTGCGCTGTACAAGGACGGCAAGACCACCGTGGCGCCGGGCAATCCTGGCACGCCTGCATCGTCCAAACCGGTGTTGAGCAATAACATCGACATCATCCGCGGTGTGGTCGTGCTTGCCGGGGACGTGCTGCCGAATTACAACTTCGGCGAACTCCCGCTGATCGGCCCAGGCCTAATTCCGCCGATCGTCAACGGCTATGTGTATCTGGACAAGGATCACGATCGCACCCGCGATAACGACGGCACGTCGATCGGCCAGCCTAACTGGACCGTGAATCTGACGGAAAACGGCACGCAGATCTGTACCACGACAACCGATGCCGCCGGCTTTTACCAGTTCGACAACCTGCATTGCCCAGGCTATGAAGGCGGCTTGCCGACCGGTCCCGGTTTCAAGATCACCTTCACCAAGGACGGCAACAGCCTGCCCGCAGTGCCGACTTCGGGCGGCACCCGCGGCAATGTGCCCAACGGCGGCGGTGTGATCGACAACATCACACTGACGAGCGCGGACCAAGTCATCGAACAGGACTTGCCGCTGGATCCGTCGGGCGTGATCTACGACTCGTCTTCGCGCACACCGGTGGCCGGCGCGGTCATCAGCATCACCGGTCCGGCAGGCTTCGATGCCGCGACGCAATTGGTCGGCGGCCTCGCGGCGCAGACACAGACGGTCGGCAGCGACGGCTTCTATCAATTCCTGTTGGAGAACGGTTTCCCGCAAGGCATCTACACGTTGTCGGTCACGTCGCCGGGCGGCTATGCGCCTGCACCGTCGACCGTGTTGCCGCCTTGCTCCAATGCACCACTGGTGGTTAGCGGCATCCTGGATCCCGCGTTGGTGCAGGCCAGCAACACGGCGCCGAGCGCGTCTGCGCCGCAGCCGGCTAACCTTGCGGCCTGTCAGGGACTGGTGTCCGGCGGTTCGATCTCGACGCAGTATTACTTCAGCTTCGTGATCGACCATACATCGGCCAACATCCTGAACAACCACATTCCGCTCGATCCTGCGAATTCGTCGGAGATCCTGGTCACCAAGACCACGCCTCTGGTCAACGTGTCGCGCGGCGATCTGGTGCCATACACGATTACCGCTACCAATACGGTGAACCGGCCTCTGAACAGCGTCGCCATACGCGACCAGCTTCCGCCGGGCTTCAAGTACCGTCTCGGCAGCGCGTCCCTCAACGGCGTCAACCAGGAGCCGACCGTCAACGGCCGCGTCCTGACCTGGCCTGCGCAGGGTTTCGCCGCCAAGGAAAAGAAAACCTATCGCCTGATCCTGCAAGTCGGTTCCGGCGTCGGCGACGGCAAGTATGTGAACCAGGGTTTCGCGATCAGTTTCCCGACCGGATTCATGCTGTCGAACCTGGCCACGGCCACCGTCAACGTGGTGCCGGACCCGACCTTCGATTGTCCGGACGTGATCGGCAAGGTGTTCGACGACCAGAACGCCAACGGCTACCAGGATCAGGGCGAACCGGGCATTCCGGCGGTGCGTATCGCGACCGCGCGCGGCCTGCTGGTGATGACCGACGCCGAAGGCCGCTTCCATGTGCCTTGCCCGGAAATCCCGAACGAGGATCGCGGCAGCAACTTCGTCATGAAGCTGGACCCGCGCACGCTGCCTAGCGGCTACCGCATCACCACCGAGAACCCGCGCGACATCCGCCTCACCCGAGGCAAGGTCAGCAAGCTGAACTTCGGCGCGACGATCCATCGCGTGGTGCGCCTGGAACTCGGCGACAGCGCCTTC
>DASYEK010000050.1:0-10385 GCA_036499085.1 Herbaspirillum sp.
GGTCGGCAGCGTCAGCGTCACGATATTCATCCTGCTGCCGCTGTCGATCATCCTGACGGTCGTGATGTACTGCTCGTTCTATGCGACGTATGTCGAGATTTTCGGCAAGCCGGCGCTGGTGGATGTGCAGGCATAGCGTTCATTACGATTTATCGCCTGCGGTGATCCTTCGATACGGCCTGCGGCCTACTCAGGACGAACGGATTATTTTTATGGTTTTTGTAAAACATAAGATAAAGAATCCGAGCACCCTGAGTAGGCCGAAGGCCGCATCGAAGGGCCTGAGTAGGCCGCAGGCCGTATCGAAGGATCTGCCGCCAAGATCACGCCATTTTGTCCAGTTTGGCAATACTCAAATCCAGCAGTTTCATCCCGTGCCGGCCGAAGTTGATATGCGCTCGCGCGCTGCCGCTTTCACCTTCGATATTGACGATCACGCCTTCGCCGAACTTGGCGTGCGCGACGCTTTCGCCGATACGCCAGCCGATGTCCTTCTTGGCCAGGCTGGCCGCGATACGGTTGGCCGCCGGCGTCTCGTCCAGCCACGCGGCCTTGGGATGCGCGAACCAGTGATGCGGCTGCTGCGCCTTCGGCGATAGCCATTTCACCGCGTCCTCTGGCAACTCGTCGAAAAAGCGCGAGCGCATGTTGTAGCGCGTCTGTCCGTGCAACATGCGGGTCTGCGAGAAACTCATGTACAGCCGCTTGCGCGCCCGCGTGATCGCCACATACATCAGGCGCCGCTCTTCTTCCACGCCGCCCTCTTCCTTGGCGCTGTTCTCATGCGGGAACAGGCCTTCTTCCAGGCCGGTGATGAACACCATGTCGAACTCCAGCCCCTTGGCCGAATGCACAGTCATCAGTTGCAAGGCGTCCTGGCCGGCCTGGGCCTGGTTGTCGCCGGCTTCCAGCGATGCATGCGACAGGAAGGCCGACAAAGGCGACATCACCGCCGGCAGCGGCGCATCGGCGTCCAGCACCTCGACGCCGTCGGCCACCGTCACCGCGGGTCCCGCCGCGGCATTCGCCGCCGGCCCCAGCAATGCCGGCGCGTTCACGCCGAAACCTTCTTCCGAGACGAACAGCGTCGCCGCGCTGACCAGTTGCTCCAGATTCTCGATCCGGTCCGCGCCTTCCTTTTCGTTCTGGTAATGCGCGATCAAGCCGCTGCCGTCGATCACGATCTGCACCAGCTCCGGCAGCGGCACATGCGGCGACTCGAATCGCGTGCTTTCGATCAGTTTCACAAACCCCGCCAGCAGCGAGCCCGCCTTGCCCGGCACGTGCGGCACCGCCGCGTACAGCGAAACGCCATGCCGGTTGGCCGCATCCTGCAATTGCTCGATCGAGCGCGCGCCGATGCCGCGCGTCGGGAAATTCACCACGCGCAGGAAGGCCGAATCGTTATGCGGATTGTCGATCAGCTGCAGGTAGGCGATGGCGTGCTTGACCTCGGCGCGTTCGAAATAGCGCTGCCCGCCATAGACGCGATAGGCGATGCCGGCGGAAAACAGCGCATGCTCCAGTACCCGCGACTGGGCGTTGGAACGATACAGCAAGGCGATCTCGCTGCGCGCCGCGCCTTCGTCGATCAGGCTCTTGACTTCCTCGATCACCCACTGCGCTTCCTGCAAGTCGCTGGTCGATTCGAAAATGCGCACCTGCTCGCCATGCCCCTCGTCGGTGCGCAGGTTCTTGCCGAGCCGCTTGGTATTGTTGGCGATCAGCGTATTGGCGGTATCCAGGATATGACCGTGCGAGCGATAGTTCTGCTCCAGCTTGATCAGGTTCCGCACATTGAATTCGCGTTCGAAGGCGGCCATGTTGCCGACATTCGCGCCGCGGAAGGCATAGATGCTCTGGTCGTCGTCGCCCACCGCGAACACCGCGCCATGCGCGCCGGCCATCAGCTTGAGCCATTTGTATTGCAGGTCGTTGGTGTCCTGGAATTCGTCGACCAGGATGTGCTTGAAGCGGCCCTGGTAATGCTCGCGCAGCGGCTGGTTGCGCGTCAGCAGTTCATAGGTGCGCAACAGCAGTTCGGCGAAATCCACCACGCCTTCGCGCTGGCATTGCTGGTCGTAGATGTCGTACAGCTCGACCATCTTGCGGTTGTAATCGTCGTAAGTCTCGACATCCTTGGCGCGCAGGCCCTGGTCCTTGGCGCTGTTGATGAAATACATGAGATTGCGCGGCGGGTATTTCTCGTCGTCGATATTGAGCGACTTCAGCAGCCGCTTGATCATCGACAACTGATCGCCCGAATCCAGTATCTGGAAAGTCTGCGGCAGGGCCGCATCCTTGTAGTGCGCGCGCAGCAGGCGGTTGCACAGGCCGTGGAAGGTGCCGATCCACATGCCGCGCGTGCTGATCGGCATCATCGCCGACAACCGCGCCATCATTTCCTTGGAAGCCTTGTTGGTGAAAGTGACCGCCAGGATGCCCGAAGGCGACACCTGGCCGGTCTGGATCAACCAGGCGATGCGGGTGGTCAGCACGCGCGTCTTGCCGGACCCGGCGCCCGCCAGGATGAGCGCGGGCTGGGCCGGCAGCGTGACCGCGGCCAGTTGTTCGGGATTCAAATTATGGAGAAGATTTTGCATCACACGATTATAAGCCGCTTGCCGGCCGCCGGCCTTGGTGATTCTGCCTTGATTTTCCGGTCTCATTCGCCCAGGAATTCGGCCAGCGGCTCCAGCGCCTCCACATGGTCGGCGACCACCTTGGTGATCACGGTGATGGGAATCGACAGCAGCGTGCCCCAGACGCCCCAGATCCAGGTGAACAGCAGCAGCGAAATAAACACCGCCACCACGTTCATGCGGGCGATGCGGCCGGTCATCCAGGTGGTCACCAGGGTGCCGATCAGCGTCGCCACCCCCAGCGAGGCCGCCGCGGTCAGCAGGGCCGGCCCCAGCGTGCCGAATTGCAGGAATGCCGCGACGCCGGTGCACACGGCCACGATCAGCGGCCCGAAATACGGTATCAGATGCAGCGCGCCCGCCGCCACCGCCCAGGTGCCGGCGTTTTCCAGGCCGATCAGCCGGAACGCGATCCAGGTGGCGATCGCCAACCCGGCATTGGTCACCAGCAGCATTGCCATGTAGCGCTGGATCGATTTGTTGATTTCATCCAGCATATGCACGCTGATTTTCTTTTCGCTCAGCGTATGGCCGGCCAGCTTGATGAATTTGCGGCGGAAGGTATCGCCCGACAGCAGCAGGAAAAACGTCAGGAACAGCACCATCACGGTCTGCCCCAGGAATGTCATCACGCCGACCGATCCGGCCAGCAGCATATCGCCAACGCGGTTGCCGGGCCGCTCGACTACGATGCGGCGGACATTCGGCTCTTGCGACGACTTCTCGATCACGGTGGCAACCCGCTGCAGCTTGTCGATCATCGAATCGTCGTCATGGATGCTGCCGACGGTCTTGCTGATTTTGGTCGCGATTTCCGGCAACTGATTGACGATCGATACCGCCTGCCCGCGCAAGGCCATCGCGCCGGACGCCAGCGCCGCGACCAGCGCCAGCATCACCAGCGTCGCGCCCGCGAGGCGCCGCACCTTGTGTTTTTGCAGATAGCTCACGGCGGGATCGAGCGCATAGGCCAGGATGATGGAAACCACCAGCGGAATGATGAATTCCATGGCGGAACGCAGGGCAAACAGAACCGCGAGGATGGTAAGAATCAGCAACAGGATGCCGCGCACGTCGACCTGGGTGCGGGTCGGCCAGGCGGGCGGTACGGGCAGCGAATGGGAAGGGGAATGGGGCTGGGAATGCGGCGGCACTTCCGCAATCGCCGGGGAGGCCGGTGGAACCCGCCCCGAGGATTCGGCCGGCGGAATGGCATCGTCTGGCGCGTTCATGGAATTCCCGATTATCGACTTTTGTGAGATAGGAATTATCAGATATGCAGGCCTGCCGGCAAACGTGCGGACGCCTGATTCATCTGTAGGACAAGCGCCTGTCCGCCGCGCGCCAGGGGCATCAAGCAGTTCGTGCGGCAACGCGGTAAAATTCGCGGCACGCCTTTTGCCTCTTGCCCCCTCCCCACGGATCATTCTTCATTCATGCACGACAGCAGCAACACCGCCGCCCTATTCCCGGCAGAACCTTCCGCCACCGCCGTCAATCTGCGGATATTTTCCGCCGTCCTGCTGACTTTCATCTGCTATCTGTCGATCGGCATTCCGATGGCCGTGCTGCCCGGCTATATCCACAGCAACCTCGGCTACAGCTCCTTCATCGCCGGCCTGGGCGTGAGCATCCAGTACGTCGCCACCTTCCTCAGCCGTGCCTTCGCCGGCCGCAGCGTCGACAGCCTGGGACCGAAACGCGCCGTGCAGATCGGCCTGCTGGCCTGCATGGGCAGCGGCGTCTTCCTGCTGTTTGCCGCGCTGTTGCAAACCGCGCCGCCGCTCAGCCTGGCGATGCTGGCAATCAGCCGCATGACGCTCGGTTTCGCGGAAAGCATGATCGGCACCGGCGCCATTGCCTGGGGCATCGGCCAGGCCGGCGTGCGCCATACGCCGCGGGTGATTGCATGGAACGGCGTGGCGACCTATTCGGCCATCGCGATCGGCGCGCCGGTCGGCGTGGTGATGGAACAGCATTGGGGCCTGATCTCGCTGGGCCTGTTCGCTATTGCACCGCCGGCCATCGGCTGCCTGGTCGCGCGCGCCAAAAGCGCGGTCGCCGTGGTCGCGCACGGCGAGACCATGGGCTTCCGGCAGGTGCTCTGGCGCGTGCTGCCGATGGGCCTCGGCCTGTGCCTGGGCACGATCGGCTTCGGTTCCATCGCCACCTTCATCACGCTGTATTACGCCAGCTACAACTGGCTCGGCGCGGCGTATTGCCTGACCGCGTTCGGCTGCACCTTCGTCAGCGTGCGCCTGTTGCTGGCGCACACCATCCATCGCTTCGGCGGCTTCCGGGTGGCGCTGGTTTCGTACCCGGTCGAATTCGCGGGATTGGCCATCGTCTGGCTGGCGCCGTCGCCGGAATGGGCGCTGTTCGGCTCTGCCCTGGCGGGCGCGGGCTTGTCGATGATCTTCCCGGCGCTGGCGGTCGAGGCGATGGCGCTGGTGCCGACCCGCAACCGCGGCGCGGCGATCAGCGCCTATTCGCTGTTCTTCGATGTTTCGCTGGGTATTACCGGGCCGGTTGCCGGCCTGCTGATCGGCCAGTTCGGCTATCCGTCGGTATATCTGTTTGCGGCGCTGTGCGCATTGCTGGCGCTGGCGATCGTGCTGCGCTCGTGGATGCGGGCCATGCGCGGCGGATGAAACATTTATTTTACGTTTAGGCAGACGCGACAAATAGCCGCTCGAATGACTGCGCCGCGCCGCGCGGCTCGGGCGCGGCAAACACGCTGCTGATCGCCGCCACCATATCCGCTCCCTGCGCCACCAGCGGCGCGGCGTTCTCGACCGACATGCCGCCGATCACCACTACCGGCAGCGCGATGGCGGCCTTGGCCTGCGCGATCAGTTCGGGCGGGGTGCCCATCGCATATTGCTTGACCTGCGACGGATAGAATCCGCCGAACGCGATATACGACGCGCCGGCCTGCGCCGCTTCATGCGCCAATGCCAGCGCGCCGTAACAGGAAGCGCCGACGATCTTGCCCTGGCCGACCGCGGCACGCACATCGCCCACCTTGCTGTCGGTGCCGCCGACATGGATGCCGTCGGCATCGATGCGCAGGCAAAGATCGACGTCGTCGTTGACGATCATCGGCACTTCGTGGCGACGGCACAAGGCCAGCAGCGCATCGGCCTGTTCGGACGCCAGCGCTGCATTGGCGGTCTTGTGTCGATACTGCAGCATCACCGCGCCGCCGCGCAGGGCTTCTTCGCTGACGCGCAGCAGGCGTTCGGTGTCGTCCCAATCCGGCGTGACCAGATACAGGCCGCGTCGCAGCGCCATCGGTACGCGTTCCTTGATCTGCATCATGAATGTCCTGCCAGGAAAGGAATGACGCGATTCGGAATCAATTGTCCGGCCGCGATCGAGTAAGCGGTTTCCAGCGTGCGCTGGCAATAGGTCTGCGCGGCGGCGATGGCGTCGCGCATGCCGTCGCCGTGCGCCAGCCGCGCCGCCAGCGCAGCGGCCAGCGTGCAGCCGCTGCCATGGAATTCACCGGGCAGCCGCGGCCATTGCCAACTATCGAAAGCGCCATCGGGACCGTACCAGCGATTGACGACATCCTGCTGTTGCGGCCCGTGACCGCCCTTGAGCAGCACATGCGGGCAGCCGCGCGCCTGCAGCAGTGCGGCTTGCCGCGCCGGATCATGCTGCGCGCCGCACAGGCGGTCGGCTTCGTTCAGGTTCGGCGTGATCACGCTGGCTTGCGCATACAGCGGCTCGAGCGCGGCGATGGCGTTATCGGCCGACAAGGCATCGCCCTTGCCATTGGCCAGCACCGGATCGAACACCACCGGCAAAGATGGATTGCGCTGCCGCAAGGCCGCAATGATGGCCGCGATGACTTCGGCATTGGCGCGATTGCCCGCGATGCCGAGCTTGACCGCGTCGACCTGGAAACGATCCACCAATACCTGGGCCTGGTGCCGCACCAGTTCGGCATCGACCGGATGCACCGCGAAGACGCTGACGTTGTCCTGCACCGTCAATGCGGTCGGCACGGTCAGGGCATGCGCGCCGAGCGCGTTGATGGCCGCGAGATCGGCCTGCATGCCGGCGCCGCCGCTGGGGTCGGAGCCGGAGAACACCAGGACGTTCGGCGGCGCGCGAAATGCCATGTTCATGCGCGCCTGCCCGCATTGCCGGCCGGTTCGAATGCACGATTTCCGCCGCATCGCGCGGCGCCGAGCAAGCGCCGCATTTACGCCACCCGGCCGGCCATCGGCGACGAAGGCGATGCCGCATAACGCTTCGGCACGCGCCCTGCCAGATACGCTTCGCGGCCGGCCTGCACCGCCAGCTTCATGGCATGCGCCATGCGGATCGGATCGCGCGCGCCGGCAATCGCGGTGTTCATCAGCACGCCGTCGCAACCCAACTCCATCGCGATGGCGGCATCGGACGCCGTGCCCACGCCCGCATCGACCAGCACCGGCACCTTGGCCTGTTCGATGATCAGCGACAGGTTCCATGGATTCACAATGCCCATGCCGGAGCCGATCAGCGAAGCCAGCGGCATGATCGCCACGCAGCCGATCTCTTCCAGCATGCGGGCCTGGATCGGATCGTCGCTGCAATACACCATGACGTCGAAGCCGTCCTTGACCAGCGCCTCGGCCGCTTTCAAAGTTTCCGGCATATTCGGGAACAGGTTCTTTTCGTCGCCCAATACTTCCAGCTTGACCAGCTTGTGGCCGTTCAACAATTCGCGCGCCAGTTGCAGCGTGTAGACCGCATCGGCTGCCGTATAACAGCCGGCGGTATTCGGCAGGATCGTGAAGCGCGACGGCGGTACGGCGTCGAGCAGATTCGGTGCGTTCGGATCCTGGCCGATATTGATGCGCCGGATCGCCACCGTGATGATGGCCGCGCCGCTGGCTTCGGTCGCCTCGCGGGTCTGGTCCAGGTCGCGGTACTTGCCGCTGCCGACCAGCAGGCGCGAGGAATAGGTCTTGCCGGCGATCACGAAGGGATCGGCTGCGGCGTTCAGATTGGGTTGATCGTTGAGATTCATTGAATACTCCTTCGGCGATTTGCCAATTTGTCTTTTTGCGACTAGTTCGTTTTGAGGCCAGCGATCCTTCGATACGGCCTCCGGCCTACTCAGGACGAACGGTTTTCTTTCAATTGATAGAAATTTCCGTTCGTCCTGAGTAGCGCAGCGTATCGAAGGATCACCTCAGACGATAAATTCCTAAAGAATCAACCGCCGCCGATTGCGCGCACGACATCCACCCGATCCCCAGCCTGCAAGCGATGCTGCGCCCAGTTCTGGCGCGGCACCACCTGCCGGTTGACTGCCACCGCCAATGCCTGGTTCGACATCGACAGCGCAGCGATCAGGTCCTGCAGGCTGTGGGGATCGGCGACGCTGTGCGGCGCGCCGTTGAGTTCGATCTGCAGCATGGCTTTACAGTTTGCTGTAGATCTCTGAACCGCCCTTGACGAACTCGACGGCCTTGACTTCCATGCCCTTCTTGAGTGCGGCGATTTCCGAAATGCCTTGCTGCGCCGCGTACTCGCGCACTTCCTGCGTGATCTTCATCGAGCAGAAATGCGGGCCGCACATGGAGCAGAAATGCGCCACCTTGGCCGAGTCCTTCGGCAGGGTTTCGTCATGGAATTCGCGCGCCTTGTCCGGGTCCAGGCCGATGTTGAACTGGTCTTCCCAACGGAATTCGAAACGCGCCTTCGACAGGGCATTGTCGCGAATCTGCGCGCCCGGATGGCCCTTGGCCAGATCGGCCACATGGGCGGCGATCTTGTAGGTGATGATGCCGTCCTTGACGTCGACCTTGTTCGGCAGGCCCAGGTGCTCCTTCGGCGTGACGTAGCACAGCATCGCCGTGCCGTACCAGCCGATGGTGGCGGCGCCGATGCCGGAAGTGATGTGGTCGTAGCCCGGCGCGATGTCGGTGGTCAACGGCCCCAGTGTATAGAACGGCGCTTCGCTGCACTGGTCCAATTGCAGGTCCATGTTTTCCTTGATCAGGTGCAGCGGCACATGGCCGGGGCCTTCGATCATGACCTGCACATCGTGCTTCCAGGCGATCTGGGTCAGTTCGCCCAGGGTCTTCAGTTCGCCCAGTTGCGCTTCGTCGTTGGCGTCGTAGATCGAGCCGGGACGCAGGCCGTCGCCGAGGCTGAACGAGACGTCGTAGGCTTTCATGATTTCGCAGATATCTTCGAAATGCTCGTACAGGAACGATTCGCGATGGTGCGCCAGGCACCATTTGGCCATGATCGACCCACCGCGCGAGACGATGCCGGTGAGGCGCTTGGCGGTCATCGGCACGTATTGCAGGCGCACGCCGGCGTGGATGGTGAAGTAATCGACGCCTTGCTCGGCCTGTTCGATCAGCGTATCGCGGAAGATTTCCCAGGTCAGGTCCTCGGCCTTGCCGTTGACCTTTTCCAGCGCCTGGTAAATCGGCACAGTGCCGATCGGCACCGGGGAATTGCGGATGATCCACTCGCGCGTTTCGTGGATATGCTTGCCCGTCGACAGATCCATCACATTGTCGCCGCCCCAGCGAATGGCCCAGGTCATCTTTTCGACTTCCTCGCCGATCGACGACGTCACGGCCGAGTTGCCGATATTGGCGTTGATCTTGACCAGGAAATTGCGGCCGATGATCATCGGCTCGATTTCAGGATGGTTGATGTTGGCGGGGATGATGGCGCGGCCGCGCGCGACTTCCGAGCGCACGAATTCCGGCGTGATTTCGGCGGGAATGCTGGCGCCGTAGGACTGGCCCGGATGCTGGCGGTTCATCAGTTCGGCCAGGCGATCGCCCATCGGGCCGGACTTCTTCAATTCCTCGAGATATTCCTTGCGGCGCATGTTTTCGCGAATCGCGACGAATTCCATTTCAGGCGTGACGATGCCCTGGCGCGCATAGTGCATTTGCGAGACGTTCTTGCCCGCCTTGGCGCGGCGCGGCTTGCGATGCAGGTTGAAGCGCAGTTCGGCCAGCGCGGGATCGTTCAGGCGCTCGATGCCGTAGGCAGAGCTGGGGCCGGCCAATTCCTCGGTGTCGTCGCGTTCGGCGATCCAGTTGCCGCGCACGGACGGCAGGCCCGAACGGATATCGATCTTGGCGGCCGGGTCGCTGTAAGGGCCGGATGTATCGTAGACGTAGATCGGCGGATTCGTCTCGAAGCCGAACGACGCCGGGGTATCGGCCTGGCTGATTTCGCGCATCGGCACGCGGATGTCGGGACGCGAGCCGGTGACATAGATCTTGCGCGAATTCGGCAGCGGCGTAATGGCGGCCTGGTCGACCGTGGCGGTAGCGGACAGGAATTTTGGATTGGCGTTCATTGTGGCTCCTTTGCTTGATACTGCTTGGCTTGGGGCCGGCAAAGGAGTGTCGGGGGGATTGCGCGAAGACCATGGGTGACCACAATCTGCCAATCTCGGCGGCTTCCCTTCGCTGGCATTACCCAGATCAGGTTTAAAGGGTATTTCTCACCCGACTGGACTACAAGCAGTCAGGACCCCTAGCTTGGTTACGACGTCTGCGTTGAAACGGATAATTCATTTGCATGACATGGTGGACGGATTCTACACCGTTCAAGCGCGCTGACAACCGGTTTTTGGCGAAGACTTATCCAGAGTCAATTTTTGCAGCGCAGCAGACAAGGCCCGGAATGACCCGGCATAGTTCAGGTGCCATCGGCGCGCATGCGGGGGTGTTGGGTGAAGTGAAGTCAAGGGGGAGTGCGGCC
>DASYEK010000051.1:0-11680 GCA_036499085.1 Herbaspirillum sp.
CAGGATGTAGAACGCCGCTTCGTTGACGTGGCCGTGCTTCTGGGTCCGTCCGCCCGGCGCGTATTCTTCCAGATGCACGTGCAGGGTCTGCGTCATGCCGTCGACCGGCTCCACGAAGTGCTTGCTGAACGATTGCGGACCCGTCGAGAAGTCCAGCTCGCTGCCCTTGATCACGCGCGGCAGGCTGCGCAGACGCTTCAGCTCTTCGCCCAGGTTGTAGGCGCCGGTAATGCCGCGCAGGAAGATGCGCGGCTTGGGGTTGTCGTAATGTGATTCCTTACCCATTGTGTTTCCTTTATATCAGATGAACATTATTCGATTGCGTATCGATCCGTCCTGCAGGATGCCTCGATTGCAAGCAATTACATCGCGTCCCCGCAAGGGCCTGTTCGCGGCCCTTCGTTACCCTTCAACCTTACAATTTTGCCTGTCCGATAAACATATCGTTCCAGAGTTTTTCCCACTTTACAGATTCGTCGAGCGTAATCGCGGGATCGATCATCAAGAAGGGGAATTTATTCAACGTGGTGTCGACCGCGGTGCTGGCCGGCACGCGATGGCGCGACTTGATCAGTTCCTGGCCTTCGCGCGACAGGACGAAATCGGCAAACAGCAAGGCGCCGTACGGATGCGGCGGATTGCTCGAGACGGCGATCGCGCCGGGCCGGCCCAGGGTCGGCGCCAATGCCTTCCATTTGATCGGCGCGCCGGACAGGGCCAGGCGCTCCACGCCATGGTTGTACAAAGCCGCGGCAATCGGGATTTCACCGGCGGCCACCAGCTCTGCCATCAATGTATGGCCCTTGCGCATCTGCGGCTTGTTCTCTTGCAGCTTCTTGAAAAACGCCAGGCCCTTGTCCTCGCCCATGACCTTGACCAGCGCGGCGAACCAATCGCTGTCGTCGGCTTCCAGGCCGATCTTGCCCTTCCATTTCGGCAGCACCAGGTCCTGGTACGAATTCGGCACGTCTTCCGGCTTCACCAGGTTGGTGTTGTAGGCAATGGTAAAGAAATTGAAGCGATCCGCCACATACAGGCGCTGCTTGGTGAAGGCTGCCGCCGGCAGGTCCTTGAAACTGGGGCTGTAGAATTCCTGCAGCAGATGTTCGCGCGCCAGGATCTCCATTTCGACGCCGTCGCTCTCCATCACATCGGGAGTGAAACGGCCGGCGCGGGCTTCCGTGATGGCGCGCTCGGTCATCTTCTCGCCGCTGGCGCGCCAGACCGATACCTTGACGCCGTATTTCTTCTGGAAGGCTTCGGTCAACGGGCCGGAATCCTTAGGATTCAGCGACGTGTACATCGAAATCGTGCCTTCTTTCCTGGCGCCTTCAAGCAGACGTTGATCGCGATCGGCGCCCTTGTACATCATCAGGTTGGCGATGGCCGCCTTGGCTTGCGGCGTCGGCGCCTGCGCCAACACCAGGCCGGACACGCAAAACAGGCCGCAGGCCGCAATCGCCAGTTTGCGCGCCACGCGCCGTGCCGGCACCCGCGCGGTCCTGTCGCTGCATCCTTCGAACAAGCCAGTGATTTTCAACATCTTTTCGTCTCCTGTGGTTCGCCTAAGTCCGAAGCCTTAAGTTCTTATTTAGATAGCCTTGCGTGGATCTGTTACCTTCCCCTGCTGACGAACGCACCGGCTTCACAGCGATCATGCATCGCATGCCGCCTTGTTGTTTTTATTTATTCTTGCCGCCGATATTCGCGGCGGCGCGATCATGGTGCATCACGGGTTGCCTGGAATCCGGCGCGCCCGGGATAGTGCATCGACGATTATAGGTTTGCGATTATGCAAGTGTAAATACATAAATTCCGTATATCGGAACCATGTCCCTCATAACAGAATATATTTAACGACATTACGTTTTTTTACGCATCATTCTCATCGGCTGGGAGTTTATACCCGGCAGCGGCGCAGTAATGGCTTCCAATCCCCTGGCTTCGACGGGGCTTGATTGTGTCCATCAGCGTGTAGAATGCGATATTTTGCTCGGAACGCCATGTGGTTTAAGAACCTTCAGATTTACCGTCTTCCCGCTCCCTGGAAGATTACTCCGGATCAACTCGCGGCCGCCATCGCCACGCAAGCCTTCACCCCCTGTTCCAGCCTGGAATTGCTGAGCCAGGGCTGGGTTTCGCCGCGCAACAACGGGATGTATGTGCATACCGTCAACCGCCAGATGATGATCCTGCTCGGCACCGAGAAGAAACTGCTTCCCGCCAGCGTCGTCAACCAGGTCACCAAGGCGCGCGCGGCCGAGATTGAAGAACAGCAAGGTTTCGCCCCTGGCCGCAAGCAAATGCGCGAACTCAAGGAAGACGTCACCGACGAATTGCTGCCGCGCGCCTTCAGCATCCAGAGCAGCACCTGGGTCTGGATCGACCCGGTCAACGGCTGGCTGGTGATCGACGCCGGCAGCCCGGGCAAGGCCGAAGAGGCGCTGAAGCTGCTGATCAAGGCCATCGACAAGTTTCCGCTGGAAACCCTGCGCACGGTCATGTCGCCCGCCACCGCGATGACGGCGTGGCTGGCCAGCGACGAAGCGCCGTCCGGCTTCACGGTCGACCAGGATACCGAGCTGCGCTCGACCGGCGAAGGCAAGGCCACCGTGCGCTATGTGCGCCACGCGCTGGAAGCCGACGACGTACGCCGCCATATCGAAGCCGGCAAGCAGTGCACGCGGCTGGCCATGACCTGGAACGACAAGATTTCCTTCGTGCTGACCGAAGGCCTGACCGTCAAGCGCGTCACGCCGCTGGATGTGCTGAAGGAAGATTCGGACAGCACCACCAAAAACAACGACGAGCGTTTCGATTCGGACATGATGCTGATGACCGGCGAATTGCATCTGATGCTGAGCGCACTGGTTGAAGCGCTGGGCGGACAATTGGTGGAAAACGACGGCATGGCGAAAGCAGCGGCATAGTTTCGGTTTGCGTGCGGTTTTATTCACCGCATGCAAGCGTTTGATTCATCACGCAGGGGCCAAGCACAATGACATCGAAGACAACGCTGCCGCAGTTGTACCTGATCACGCCAGAGCCCGCATACGATAGATCGCGGGCGGATTTCCTGGCGCAGCTGGAAGCCTCCTTGCGGCGCGGCATTCGCCTGGTGCAGTTCAGGGCGAAGACGATTTCCCCCGATGCCTACCGCACCCTGGCGGCCGAGGTGCTGGCCTGCTGCCGGCAATACGATGCGTTGCTGCTGCTGAATGCGGATCCGCGATTGCTCGATGCGATCGATGCCGACGGCGTGCATCTCGACGGCGCCCGGCTGGCGGCCTGCAATGCAAAACCGCCGGTTTCCGACGGAAGCAAACTGGTCAGCGCGGCTTGCCATTCGCCGGAACAATTGCGGCAGGCCGAAGCGATCGCGGCGGATTTCGTCACCTTGTCGCCGGTGTTTCCGACGGGGAGTCATCCAGGTGCGCCAACGCTGGGCTGGGATGGATTCGCGGCGCTGGCGAAGCAGACCGTTCTGCCGCTATACGCGCTGGGCGGAATGCATGAAGAAATGTTGACGCAGGCGCAGCAGCGCGGCGCTTATGGACTGGCGGGAATCCAGGCGTTCTGGGGCGGCGAAGCCAACCAGAAATAGCGGAAACAATCGATACCGCCGATACGATAGAAACGAGAGATACAAAACAAGACGCCCGCATACGCGGGCGTTTTCATGCGTGCGGATGAACTGCTACTTCTCGGCTTTCTGATCCTTCTGCTTCACCACAATGCTGTTCCACAGCTGATCCCATTTATCGTACTGATTCATGAAATCGGTCTGCGCGGTCAGGATATACGGCACATTCCTGAATTCCGATTCGATACCCTTGTTGGTCGGCGCGTAATCGTTGTCTGCAAAGATTTTCTGGCCGTCGGTCAGCAGGTATTCAAAGAACAGCAGCGCGGCGTTCGGATGCGGGGCCTGGTTCGAGATGCCCATGCTGTACGAGGAAGCGATGACCGGCTGCAGCAGGGTGTAGTCGACCGGCGCGCCCAGCTTCTTCGATGAAATCACGGTATGCGCGAACACGTTCAGGCCCAGCGGCACTTCGGCGCTGGTCACCAGGTTGCCCAGCAGCGTATGCCCCATGCGCAGCGACGGCTTGTTGTTGGCCATCAGGTCGCGAAAATATTGCAGGCCCTTTTTTTCGCCCATGTGCATGACCAGTTCATAAAACCATTCCTCGTCGGTGGCTTCGATGCCCAGCCGATTCTTCCATTTCGGATCGAGCAGATCCTGATAGGTCTTCGGCAGGTCGGCCTTCTTGACGCTGTTGGTGTTGTAAGCCTGCACCAGCACATTGACGAAAGTCGCCGCATATTCGTTGTTGGTGCCGACCGCGCCCGCAATCAGGTTGGCCGTGACCGGCGACTTGAACGGCACCAGCGTCTTCTCGCGATGCGCCATTTCCATTTCGGCCGAGGCGATATGGACGACGTCGAATGCCGGTTTATCCGCGGCGCGCTCGGAAAGAATCCGTTGCAGCACGGTGCGGTCGCCGGAGCGCCAGATCTTGACCTTGATGCCATACCTGTTTTCGAAATCGCCGGAAATCTTCTGCAGCATATCGGCGGCAATCGAGGTGTACAGCGTGAGCGTGCCTTCCTTTTTCGCCGCGGCGATCAGCTTTTGCTGCCGGTCGGCGCCCTTGTAGGCGGCCAGCGCCGGAACGATCGAGGACGCGCTCGAAGGTGTATCGGCGGCCGTCGCCGATAGCGGCATGGCGATGGCCGCGATCGAAACGTGAAGCAGGGCCAGAATGGACTTCAGGCATAGGCGTAAAGAATTCAAGATAGTCTCCGTATTTTTATAGGAACATCGTTACCGGCCCCGGCACGGCCTGTCTTTGCGATCCTGTGCCGGGTCGTCTGCTGCATCGTTGCCGCCTGCGAGAATCGCCGCCGCATCCGCGAGAAGCATGCGCCGTCGATTCTCGGCGCTTTTGCCTCGCCTGACTATCCCAAATAAACAAATTCGAAGGGTACATAATCGATTCCGATTACCCCCGCCCGCGGCCCGGGCCTACAATGCCGTAGCGTCCTGCCGTTCATGGCGATACAAGAACGCATATAAAACTATTATCAGAGAGACAAAATGCAAACCGGCGACCCCATCAAAATCGACTTGTTCGTCAATCGGAAATCCGTTTCCAGCAATCACTATTTCGAAGTCCGCGATCCCGGCAATTTCGCCGAAGTGGTCGGTCTCGTTGCCGCCGCCGACGCCAGCCATGTGGACGAGGCGGTGCAGGCAGCGTACCAGGCCGGACTGTCCTGGCGCAAGACGCCGATACGCGAGCGACTGGCACGCTTGGTGGAAGCGGCCGCCGCGATGGAAGGCATCGCCGAACAGTTGACCGTCACGCTGGTGCGGGAGCAAGGCATCCTGAAAGTCGAAACCGTGCGCGACGTTGCCAATGGCGTGCAGACGCTGCGCGAAACGGCGTCGATCGCGGAAGCGTTTCTGGAGGAGGAAGAATTCGAAGACGGCGAAACGCGCATCCGGCTGGAAAAGGCGCCGATCGGCGTGGTCGCCGCGATCATCCCGTGGAATGCGCCGATCGGCCTGTGCATGACCAAGGTCGGGCCGGCCATCGCCTGCGGCAACACGCTGGTACTCAAGCCTTCGCCGTTCGCGCCGATCGCGCTCTCGCAAGCGCTGCAACTGATCGCCGGCTTCTTCCCGCCAGGCGTGATCAACATCGTCAACGGCGACGGCGAATGCGGCCCGGCGCTGACGCGCCATCCGCTGGTGCGCAAGGTGTCGTTTACCGGCAGCGTCGCCGTCGGCCGCGCGGTGATGTCGGCCGCCGCGGAATCGATCAAGAACGTCGGCTTGGAACTCGGCGGCAACGATCCCGCCATCATCCTCGACGACGCCAAGCCGGACGACGTGATCCCGGAATTGATCAAGCGCATTTTTCCGCGCTCGGGCCAGGTCTGCTATGCCGTCAAGCGCATCTACGCGCCGGCGGCATTGCACGGCAAGTTCTACGACGCGCTGTGCGAAGGCGTCAATCAGCTCAAGGTCGGCTACGGCCTCGATCCGCGCGCCACGCTGGCGCCGGTCAACAACAGGAACCAGTTCAATTTCATCCAGGGCCTGCTGGAACGCACCCGCGCCGGCGGCGCCGACGTGCGCGAACTCGGCAGCAAGTTGTCTCCGGAAACCTGGAACGACGGCTACTATCTGCTGCCGGCGGTGGTGCGCAATATCGCACCGACCGCCGAACTCGTGGCCTGCGAACAGTTCGGTCCGGTGATCCCGATCCTGCCGTATCGCAACGAGGAAGAAGCGATCCTGATGGCCAACGGCACCGAGCACGGCCTGGCCTCCTCGGTCTGGACCAGCGACTTCGAGCGCGGCATGCAATTCTCCAAAAATATCGAGGCCGGCCTGACCTTCGTCAACAGCCATGCGCGCACCACGCTCGGCGATCGCCACCTGCCGTTCGGCGGCGTCAAGCAAAGCGGCATCGGCCGCGTGCGCACCACCATCGGCATGGCCGAATACATCGAATACCACGCCATCAGCCTGAACAAGACCATCATCAAGAATGCCAAAGGAAACAACTGACATGGACAAGACCGCACCGAACTACACCGCCGCCGACGCCATCCTGGGCGCGCTCCAGGAAATCAAGGTCAAATATATTTTCGGCAACCTGGGCAGCGATCACGGCGACCTGATCGAGTCGCTGACCACCGCCGCGGATAACGGCGTCGAGATGCCCAAAGTCGTGCTGTGCCCGCATGAAGGCGTGGCGATCGCCGCCGCGCACGGCTATGCGCAAGTCAGCGGCAAGGCCCAGGCCGTGTTCGTCCACGTCGACGTCGGCACGCAGAACATGGGCGGCGGCATCAGCAATGCGCTGCACGGCCGCATGCCGGTGTTCATTTTTGCAGGGCTGACGCCTTGCACCATCGAAGGCGAGTTGCCGGGCAGCCGCAATCGCACCGCGACCTTCTGGCAGGACGTGCCGGACCAGGCCGGCATCGTGCGGCAATACGTCAAATGGGATTACCGCATCGCCACCGGCAAGAACGTCAAGCAGATCGTGCAGCGCGCGGTGCAGATCGCCGAAAGCGATCCGCCGGGTCCGGTCTACGTGACGGCGGCGCGCGAAGTGCTGGCCGAAGCAGCCGTCGCCACGCCGCTGCCGCAGCATAAATGGCGGCCTGTTGCGCCGACCGCGTTGCCGATCGAAGGCGTGGCGGAAATCGTCGAGGCGCTGATGCACGCGGAGAACCCGTTGCTGGTGACCTCGTATTACGGCCGCAATCCGGCCGGCGTCGCCGAGCTGGTGCGCTTCTGCGAGCGCCTGGCCATTCCGGTGATCGAGGAGCGCCCGATCAACGTCTGTTTCCCGGCCGCGCATCCGCAGCACATCGGTTATCTGGCCGCGCCGAACATCAAGGCCGCCGACGTCATTATCGTGCTCGATTGCGACGTGCCGTGGATTCCCTCCAGCAAGGATGTGCCGGATCCGGATTGCAAGGTGTTCTACATCGACATGGATCCGCTGAAGGACACGATTCCGCTCTGGTACATGCCGGCCGAACGCTTCTTCCGCGCCGACGGCGCGGCGGCGATGGCGCAGTTGAATCGATACCTGGACACCGCACCAGCGCTGGACAAGGCCAAGGCGGCGAAGCGCCTGGCGCATTGCGCGAAGACGCGCGAGGAATTGCAGGCGCGCTGGGAAAAGAAGGCGCAATTGCCGGCCGACAATGTGATCACGCCGGAATGGATCACCGCCTGCCTGCGTCCGCTGGTGAGCGACGACACCATCCTCATCAACGAAGCCGTGACCAGCGCCACGGCGATTTTCCACAATCTGCCGCGCAATAAGCCGGGGACATTGTTCGGCAGCGGCGGCAGTTCGCTGGGCTGGGGCGGCGGCGCGGCGCTGGGCTCGAAACTGGCGGCGCCGGATCGCGACGTAGTCTGTTTCACCGGCGACGGCGCGTATTTCCTGGGCAATCCATCGGCGGTGTATTGGATGTCGCGGCGCTACGATATTCCGTTCCTGACGATCATCATGAACAACCAGGGTTGGAATGCGACGCAGGAGAATTACAAGCTGCTGCATCCGCAGGGCGGATCGGAGAACCTGGCCAAGTTCGTCAACCTCGGACCCTCGGCGGATTTTGCGAAGGTTGCGGAAGCGACCGGCGGCGCGTTGGCGTTGACGATCGACAAGGCAGACGAGTTGGCGGCGGCATTGAAGTTGGCGATGGAGACGGTGCGGGGTGGACGGTCGGCTGTTGTGGATGTGAGGATGCGGGTGCTTTGATTTTTTAGGCGCAGACTGTATTGAAAGAGCCGCTTAAGCGGCTCTTTCTTTATCTCGTCGAATCTCATTGGAAGCCGCGCAGGCGGCTTCCTCCGCTCCGCAAGGCGTATATCCGCGTTGCGGATATAAAGTAACGATACAAATAAAAACGCCCGCTTGCGCGGGCATTTGTATTTTGGCGGAGCGGACGGGACTCGCCTACATCTTGCAGGCCGCCGAATCGCTTGCAAGCGATTCCCTTCGACTCCCGCCGGAAGCCGCACAGGCGGCTTCCTCCGCTCCGCAAGGCGTATATCCGCGTTGCGGATATAAAGTAACGATACAAATAAAAACGCCCGCTTGCGCGGGCATTTGTATTTTGGCGGAGCGGACGGGACTCGAACCCGCGACCCCCGGCGTGACAGGCCGGTATTCTAACCAACTGAACTACCACTCCTAAAACAGTGGTAATAACTCGCTTTCCGGCTTGCTGAAACAGCGCACTGCATTGCTTGCTACTACTCAAGGTTCGCTATTCTATACAAGCTTGTCGCGAAACTCCAGTATTTTTATTGCGTCGCAAAGAAAAACGCAAACGCCGCTTTCCACTGCCCGTTCCTGCCGGCAATCAAGCCTTGAACTGCCCCTCGAACGCAAACGAAGAAACCGGATTGCGCTGGCTCGGAATTTCACGCGCTTGCAACGCTTCAGGCAGCGTGCTCTTGTCCGCCAGCTTGCCGATGGCGATCGCGGCTTCCACCGTGTAGCCCGGCGGAATGCCAAGCTCGGGAACGGCCCTTGCCTTGTCGAAACCCGCCATGCCATGCGCATGCCAACCCGACAGCGTGGCCTGCATCGCCAGATAGCCCCAGGCCGTGCCGCTATCGAAGGAATGACAAGGCGCCGGCGATTCCTGGCCGTTCGCGCCGACGAAGGTATCCTTCGAAATCAAGATCATCAATACCGACGCATTCTTCGCCCAGGCCTGGTTGGACGGATTCAGTAAACCGAGCAGGCGATCCCAATGCGCCGTGCCGCGGCGCGCATAGATGAAACGCCATGGCTGCGAGTTCGAAGCGGACGGCGCCCAGCGCGCCGCTTCCAGGAAACGATGCACCGTCGCCTCGCTGATTTCTTCGCCGGTGAACGCGCGCGGCGACCAGCGGTTCAGGAACTGTGCATCTATCGAATGATCGGCTACGCGCGGTGTGGTTGACGACATAGGGAACTCCCTGGAAAAAGTAAGGATTGCATGTTAGCAGGAGCAAACGGTTTTGCCGCTGATAAATGCGCCGCGGCATCGTCTATTGTTCAAAGACGGTAGTTTCCAAAATCGGATCGGTCCGCGCGCTCATGCAGCACTGTCAATATTTCGACAAGCTGCTTTTCGGATGAAATTTTGTATACCACGATATAAGGCAAGCCTTTGAGCTTGAAATCCAGCAGCTCGGAAATGAGGCCATTCTTCCGGCCAAGATGAGGAAAATCCTGCAAGGCACTTAATTGCCGTTCCAATTCTTCCTGAACGCCCAATGCGACCATCGGCGCTCGTTCCAGCAGATATAAAACAATTTTTCGTAATCATGTACCGCCGGCGCGAGCCATTCAATACGATACTTACCGCGCATTGATCCTTGCCATGATTTCCGATTTCAATGCGGCCATGAAATCGGCATGCGATATGCGCGTGACATCCGCCGCGTCCGAAGCTTCGAAACCACGCTGAATTTGCGCTCGGCTGTCCTGCGATTCGATACAGCGCTGATATTCGTTAATCGCCTGCATCAAATTATCGCCACGGGGAACTTGATTCGAAATCGGTGCAATCATATTGATTCTCCAGTTGATGGGAAACCGATGGTAGCGCCTGCGGAATGAAAAAAGGAGCTGTTGAGTTTTGTGGCTGTCACTATTCCCAAATCCTGCAGCGCTTTTGATCCAATAAAAAGGCCGTGCGTCAACACGGCCTTTCCCGGACATCATCGCAACCGCGCCATCAATCCTCTTGCGTGGTCGGCATGCCGGCGGAGAACTTCGGTCGCAATGCCGCGTTGCGCCGCTTGTGAAGGGCGGCGCGCATGGCGAAGAAAATCTGGAACGCCACCAGCAAGGCCGAAACGGCAATGAAGCCGGCGCTGATCGGACGCTGCACGAATACCAGCAGGTCGCCGCGCGACAGCAATACCGCGCGCCGGAAATTCTCTTCCACCATCGGCCCGAGAACGTAACCCAGCAGGATAGGCGCCACCGGAAATTTCAGGGCCACGAAGATCGCGCCCATGACGCCGAACACCAGTACTTCGCCGATCTCGAACAGACTGTTATTGGTACTGTAAACACCCACCGCGATAAAGAACAAGGCCGACGGAAACAGGTAGCGATACGGCACGCGCAGCAATTTGACCCAGATGCCGATCAGCGGAATGTTCAGGACGATCAACAGCACATTGCCGATCCAGAAACTGGCGATCAGGCCCCAGAACAGGTCGGCATGCTCGGTAATCAGTTGCGGACCCGGCTGGATGCCCTGGATCAGCAGCGCGCCCAGAATCAGCGCCATGATCGCGTCGCCCGGGATGCCCAGGCTCATGGTCGGAATGAAATCGACCTGGGTTTTCGAATGCGACGCCGCTTCCGGCGAGGCCACGCCTTCGATCATGCCGGAGCCGAATTTCTCCGGCGTCTTCGACAGCTTGCGTTCGAAGGCATAGGCAATGAACGTGGTAATGGTCGGACCGGTGCCGGGCATGGCGCCGAACAAGGTGCCGATCAAGGTGCCGCGCAGCATCGGGAAGAACGAGCGTTTCAATTCCGCCTTGCTGGGCCGCATATCGCGCAAGCTGATTTTCACGCCGCTGCCGACCGCATCCATCCGGTTCACGCTCCGCAGGAATTCCGTGAGGCCGAACAGGCCAAGCGCCAGCGCCACCAGCTCTACCTTGTCGGACAGTTCAATCAACCCGAACGTGAAGCGCTGCGTGCCGCTGTTGACGTCGGTGCCGACAATGCCGATCAGCAGGCCGATCACCGTCATCGCCACGCCTTTCAGCGGCGAGCCCTTGGACATCGTGCCGCCGCACAGCAGGCCGAGCAGCATGATCGAGAAAATTTCGGTCGGTCCGAATTCGAACGCCACGCTGACCAGCAGCGGCGATGCGAAAATCATCACGATAATGCCGAACGATGCGGCGAAGAACGACGCGATCATCGTGATGCCCAGCGCCGTGCCGCCCTTGCCCTGCTTGGTCAGCGGATAGCCGTCCAGGCAGGTCACCGCATGCGGCGGATGGCACGGCAGGTTGAGCAGGATGGCGCCGATGGCGCCGCCGTATTGGGAACCGTAGAAAATGCCGGCCAGCATCATGATCGCGGGAATCGCGTGCATGGTATAGGTCAAC
>DASYEK010000052.1:0-16337 GCA_036499085.1 Herbaspirillum sp.
GGTGGCCAACGCCGCCAATATCGAGGTCAAGGGCAAGTCCACCGGCCTGCCGTTGCTCGCTTCCGTCAACGTCGGCGCGCTGGCCAATGCCGGCGCGGCGGCGACGCAGGCGGCCATCGCCGCGCAGGACGTGGTGCATCAGCAGCAAGCCGCCGCTCGCCAGGCCTTGCCGTCGATCTTCACGGTGCGCGTGCTGGGCTTCGGTTCTGAAGCGCCGGCCGGCAGCGATGACACCCCGGCGTCAAAGCCGCGGACAGTGGGATATGACACACATGGCGCGGTGCAGGTATTGGGACAGATGGATTTGAGCCCGCAAGCACTGGAGAAATTGACGCCGACGGAGCGGCGTAATTTGGGGCATTGATTTTTCTGAAGGGGGAAGGAAGCGTGGCGCCTGATTCTTTGAGTTTAAAGGGTTAGGCGTTTTTTCTTTTGGCTTGGGTAGTGTGGATCGGAGCACAAAGGGGAATAAAAGAAAACAATTGCCCTACACCACCATTTTTTGCATCTCCAATACCTTCAACGCATCCGAGAGCGGAATGCCGACTCCCGCGTCTCTTGGATATTCATTGATTTTCCCCGTCAAGGCATAGCCTCGGCGCTGATAAAAACTCAGCAATTCGGGCCGGGAATTCAGCACGGACATCATAAAGCGACGGGGCGAAAAATTTTCGATGGCAATCCCTTCCGCCGCCGCGAGCATTTTCTTTCCCATGCCCGATGCTTGCCGCGCCGGGTCGGTTGCGAGCATGCCAATCCAGCAGTCCCGGCCCGAACGCTCGACATGAACACATGCAGTCAATTCACCATCGCACTTCAAGGCCAAGACAAGTGAATCTTGCCTGAAAAGTTGCTCAACTTGTGCTGCCGAGATCCGGTCTCCTGCCACCAATTCGGATTCGTGCGTCCAACCAAAAGTATCTGGACCAGGGCGATATGCCTTATTGACTAATGATGCTATTGCGGCAGCGTCACCTTTGCCGGCAATTTGGATGACTTCATTCATCATTCTATGAGGGGGCGGCGAACTAAATAATGGAAACGTATTTTAGACCTGCACGCATCAGGATATGAACTCTATTTCAAATGCCTTGCAGCATTCGCCAGCCCCATTCAAATGACGGAGTTAATAGCTGCGCGGCAATTGTCAGAAAAATCAACACCCTCCCAAGAAATCCAGCAACATCCCCCCCACCAATTCCCCCTGATCGATATTCGGCGAATGCCGGCTGTCCAGCACCTCCACGCGTGCATGCGGCAGGGCAGTGCGCAGGCGCTCCGGCCAATACGGCTGCAAAAGCACATCCCGCTTGCCCGCGATCAGCATGACCGGCGTCGTGATGCCTTCAAGTTCCTTGGGCCATTCATCGACGCGGCGCGCGCGAACCAATGACGGCGGCAGCGGCGTCGAGACTGCCTTCACCGCCCGATAATGCCCAGGATCCGACGCCCAGCGAAAGCGTTCCGCCAACTGCGCTTCCAGCAACGGACTATCCGCGTCGATCAGCAATTCCACGATCCGCCGCAAGTCCTGCTCGGTGCCGTCCCAATGCGGCAATTCCGCGGGCGAAGCATCTCCCTTCCAGGCCCCGCCCGTGCCGCAGATGGAGGTCACCGAGCGTATGCCGAATGCTTTCCCGTCCGCCAGCGTCTTCAGCGCCAGCGATCCGCCGAAAGAATTGCCTACCAGATGCACCGGCGCGGTGATCTGCAAAGCCGCCAGCAGCCATTTCATCTGCCGCATGCGCGGCTGATATTGTGCGCGGTCGACATACACTACTTTGTCGCTGCCGCCGAAGCCCAGCATGTCCGGCGCCAGCACGTGGTAATGCGCCGCAAGCTGCGGGATGATGCTGCTCCAGGTCACCGAACTGGCGCCGCCCCAGGCGCCGTCGTGCAGCAACAGCACCGGCGGCGCGTCCGGATTTCCCGCCTCGAGATAACGCGTGCGAAACGGCCCCGCGTCGATCCACTTTTCTTCCACTACCGCCAGCGATGCCAAAGCCACAGGCTCTCCTTTTTTCGATGTCGCCAATATTGCCGATGTTTGCCGATGTTTGCGGATTCGTTCGCCGATCCGTTCGCAGATGCGAGGATTACAGGAACTGGTAATCGTCCTTGTTCACCTTGCGCGTCTCGCGCCAATAATCGACCGTGCGCAGCGGCCAGTTCTGCGTCAGCCGGCCCTTGGCGTTCTTGTACCAGCTGTTCACGGTCGAGGCGCCATACACCACCGAGCCGCTGGCGGCGTCGATGCGTTCGTTGTAGCGATCCACCACCTCCTGGCGCACTTCCATGGCGCGCTTGTTGGATGCCAACAGCAGGCGGATGCATTCCACGATATACATCGATCCCGACTCGGAAAGCAGCACCACGCTGGAATTGCCGTTGACGTTGGTGTTCGGCCCATACAGGCAGAACAGGTTCGGGAAATTCGGCACCGCGATGCCGTAATAGGCGCGCGCATCGTCGCCATGCCATTGGTCCTGCAGCTTCACGCCGCCGCGGCCGGTCAGCGGCAGCGTCGACAGGAAATCGGCCGCCTTGAAGCCGGTGCCATAGACGATCGCATCGAATTCATGCAGCTTGCCATCGGCGGTCTCGATGCCGTTGCTGTTGGCCTTGACGATCTTCTCGTTCACCAGCTTCACGTGCGGCTGCTTGATGGTGGCGAACCAATTGCCGTCGTCGCGCAGCACGCGCTTGGCGTAGGGCGGGTAGTTCGGCGTCATCTTCTCCAGCAGGTCGGGCCGGTCGGCCAGCTGCTTTTCCAGGTTGGCCATCATCACCTGGCGCAGGCCGTCGTTCTTCTCCGAAACGGAAGCCGAATGTTTCCAGTCCGGGTCCACCACCGTATAGGCGCGCCGGCACATGCCGGTCCAGATGCGGTAGACGCGGCACCAGCGGTGGTAGTTCTCCACATGCTCGAACAACCAGCGGCTGCCTTCTTTCAGCAGGCTGTTATAGCCGGGGGTATGGCTGATCCATGGCGGCGTGCGCTGGAAAACCGTCAACTCGCCGGCGACCTTGGCGATTTTCTGGATCGCCTGGAATGCGCTGGCGCCGGTGCCGATCACGGCGACGCGCTTACCGGTCAGGTCCACATCGTGATTCCAGCGCGCGGTGTGCCAGGAAGGTCCGGTAAATTTATCGATGTTTTCGATAACAGGATAGTTAGGGCTGTTGAGCTGGCCGACCGCGCTGATCAGGGCTTGCACGCGCAGTTTATCGGTGCTGCCGTCGGCTTTCTTCAGCGTCAGGTTCCAGCTGCGGTCCTGCTCGTCGTACTCGCCGGCCATGACTTCGGTGCTGTAGCGGATGTGCTCGCGCAGGCCGAATTTCTCGGCGCTGCCCTGCAGGTATTCCAGCACGGCCGCGCGGCTGGAATATTCCTCTTTCCACAGCGGATTCTGGTTGAACGAATAGCTGTAGCCGAAATTGCTGGTGTCCAGATGGCAGCCGGGATAATTGTTCTCGGACCACACGCCGCCGACTTCATGATGCCTTTCCAGGATCACGAACGGGATGCCGGCCTGCTTCAGCCGATAGGCCGCGCCCACGCCCGCCAGGCCGGCGCCGATGATCGCCACTGTGAAGTCGGCGGTCGGCGCGAGCTGGGCCTTGTTCCAGTTCGGGGCTTCGGCGCCTTCGGGCAATCCCAGTTCATGCAGCAGCAAGGTGAAGTAGTCATCCGAAAACGGCCCCACCATATATTCCATGATGCGGCGAACGTCGGCAGTGGACAGCGCCGGCTTGCCGTCGTAGGCGCCTTGCCGCAATTGCTTGATCACATCAAGCGCCATCGCGCGCGCCTGCTCCTGCGCGCCGGCGGAAAGACCGCCTTGCGGCTGGAAGCCGGCGGCGGTTTCGATATAGTTCGGGCGAAATTCTTCCTTGAGCAGGCCCAGGTCGCGGGTAGCGTAGGCGAGGGTGCCCAACAGGCTCGGCAGATGGGCGTCCTTGAGGATGTCGCGCAGGCGCGCATCGTCCGGCAAATCGGCCGCCCTGGATTTGGCGATAGAGGAATCAACTGAATTCATGAGTCACTTTCATTTAAAAACGGATTGGATCGACGTTTCGATTCTGTTTTGAGATCTTTCGGCTGCCCTCGCTTTACTTCGCCCTGAAGATGCTGTCGAAGTTCTGGCGCCATTTGTCGTAGTTGTCCAGGAACAGTCCCGGGTCGATGAATTTCATCGGGATTTTTTTGACTTCCTTGTCGTATTTATTGTTGGACGCAATCTTGAACTGGGCCGATTGCAGCTCCTGGCCGTCGGTCAGCATGAAGTCGTAGAACAGCACTGCGGCATGCGGATGCGGCGCCTTCTTGACCACGCCCATGCCGGTGAACATGGCGATCGGCTGCGCGATGTTGAAGCGCTCGATCGGCGCGCCTTTTTTCTTGAGCTCGTCCGGCCCCCAGCTGTACAGGTTCATGGCCAGCGGTACGTCGCCGGAGCTGACCATCTGGCCCAGCAGCGAATGGCCCTTGCGCAGCGACATGCCGTTGGTGGCGACGATGTCGTTGAACAGCTTGATACCCTTTTCCTGGCCGAGTTCCTGCAGCACGTAGGCAAACCAGTCGTAGTCGCTGGTCTCGATGCCGAGCATGCCTTTCCATTTCGGGTCGAGCAGGTCCTGGTAGCTTTTCGGCAGGTCTTCCTTCCTGATCTTTTTCGTGTTGTAGGCCTGGACGAACATTTCGACTGTGGTGCCGACCCATTCCCGGTGTTTCTGGATGGCCTCGGGCATGAGCTCCTTGTGATATGGCGACTTCACGATCTGCAGCAGTTTTTCCCGATGCAGCGCTTCCATTTCCGGCGCGTTGTTGAGCAGGGCGTCGACTTCGTTGCGGCCGCCGGCGGCTTCGGAGGTGACGCGCTGCAGGATGCCGGAGGACTCGGAACGCCAGGTCTTCACCTTGATGCCGTATTTTTTGCCGAACGCCTCCGCCACCGGCATCATGCCGGGATTGGAAAAATAGACCGTCAGCTCGCCTTCTTTTTTCGCGCCGTCGATCAGGATCTGCTGGCGGTCGCTGCCTTCCAGCGAGGCGACTTCGGCCACGCTGCGCCCCGATTGGCTCTGCGCGAACGCAGAGCCGCTAATGCCCAGGCTTGCAGCGCCGGTGACTGCGCCCGCGGCCAGGGCACTCTCTAAAAAGCGGCGGCGGCTCGACTTGTTTTCTCGCATGTTCTTCTCCGTGATGATATGACGATGCCGCACGCCGATCGACGCGCGGCGATGGATGCAGTTTGGATCAAGTATTAAAAGCGAACGGGGCAGAGGAGACGGGAATGCCTGCGAAAATATGAACGGAAATGCAGCGGGCGGTAATGCAACGGGTGGAAATACGGCAGGCAGGGCAGGCGCGCGCGGACGCGGAAACCGTCATGTTTCGTTTCAAGGTCGTGTCTCCATAATTTTTTTTATGTGTCGAATATACGTACGCTTTTTACGCGAATCTGTTATTCGTTTTGTGTTGATCAGTATTAATTAAAGCGTGATCGACGTCAAATAATAATTACGGATCGATAATAAAATTTATCGCTGGCCGGCTGCTCGGATCGCGCCTGTTCATCGTGTCTTACCAGCGGGAGAAACGCTTTCCGACGCGATGTCGCGCAGGATGTCCATCATTACCTGCGCGGCCGGCGACGGATGCCCGGCGCGGCGCCGCAGCCCGATGGCGCGCATGGTATCGGACATCCGGACGTCGATCACGGCCAGTTCGCCGGATACCACATCCAGGTGCAATTGCTGTCCCGATATGGCCGCGATCATGTCGGTATTGTTGAGCGTGCCGCGCAAGACCGCCGAGTCGGAGGATTCCACCACCGGTATCGGCGGCGCCAGATTTTCGCGAACGAAAAGGTCGTCGACGATGGCGCGCACCGGCGCATAGATGCGAGGGAAAATCCATTGCGCCGAATGCAGTTCGGCCAGCGTCAGGTTGCGCCGCCTGGCTAATGGATGGCCCTTGCGCGCCACGATCAGCATCCTGTCGTACATCAGCAGTTCGCTGATCAAGCCCGGCAATTCCTGGCCGCCGGGCATGGCGGTGACGATGAAATCGACGTCGCCGGCGCGCAATTCGGCATTGAGCATTTCATACGGGCTTTCATTGGTGCATATGCGGATGCCGGGGAACTTCGCGGCAACGCGCGCGATCGCGCGCGGCAAGATCACGGTGCGCGCCAAGGGCATGATGCCGACGATGACTTCGCCCCGCAGATTGCCCCGCAGCGCCGAGATGTCGTCGGGAATCAGCCGCAGTTCGTTCAGGGCGCGCCGCACATGCAGCACCATCACCTGCCCCTGCGGCGTCGGCACGATGCCGCGGCCGTTGCGCTGGAACAGCCGAATGCCGGAGCCGACTTCAAGCACCTTGATCGCCGCGCTGACCGCCGATTGCGTCACGCCGATCGATTTTGCGGCGGCCGGCATGTGATGCGTCTTTGCCAGCGCGGCCAGCAGATCGAGGCGCCTGGTATTGAGCAGATAGGTCGGCACGCTGCCCTTGGGAAGCGCGCGGGCGCCCTGCGTGGCGCACCAGCGCGCCAGCGTTTCCAGTTCGAAGAATACGCGCCTGGTCCTGGCCAGCACGCAATTGCCCACCGGCGTCAACAGCATGCCGGAAGGACGGCGCTCGAACAGCGCATTGCCGATCGCGCTCTCCAGTTTCTGGATGCTGCGGGTGATCACCGACTGCGCGCGGAACAGGATTTCCGCAGTCTGGGAAATGCTGCCGGTCTCGGCTACGTGGACGAATACCCAAAGATGGCCGAGGTTGGGTTTGTCGTCGTCGGCGGCGATATCGGCGTCGGGAAGTGGCGGCATGGCGTTCTGGTCCTTGTCTGCGGTGAGTGCCTGATCGGCACATTCGGCCGGCCTGTTCGACCGATATATTCGGCCGGCATGGTCAGCCGATGCCTTCGATACGGCGGCGCGCCGCGGATATTGTATAAATCAATTTATATCAATCGCCTGAAAATCGGAATCAATCAAAAAAAGGGATACCGTTTGTTGCGCAAAGGTGTGTCATTTATATTTGCCGAGTATAAGCTGCCTGTATCAAAAACAGGAAAGGCAATAGCTATGGCAGTGTGGGACGACATACTCGACGAACAGGACAAAAAGATGTTCGCGAAGGCGAAGATGGGCGGCAAGGGACGCTTCGGCGCGAAGCCGGCGCTGATCGTGGTGGACATGACCTACGGTTTCGCCGACAGCAAGTTCCGCCTCGGCTATTCCGAAACCGGCTACCCGGCGGTGGAAGCCACATCCCGCTTGCTGGAAAAGTCGCGCGAAAAGGGCATCCCGGTCATTTTCACGAAAGGGTACACGGAGGCGTTTGAATCCGGCACCGGCCTGTGGAAAGGCGGCGAAGGAAAGACGGAAGAAGAAAACACGATCGTGGCGCAGATCGCGCCCGCCAAGAACGAGATCGTGATCCAGAAGCGCCGGCCGAGCGCGTTCTTCGGCACCAATCTGGTCGACATGCTGGTTTTTCATGGCGTGGACACCTGCATTGTCGTCGGCCTGACCACCAGCGGCTGCGTGCGCGGCACGGTGGTCGATGCATTTTCCTATAACTACCGCGTTATCGTTCCCGAGGAATGCGTGGGCGACCGCAGCCAGATCTCGCACAAGGTCGCGCTGATGGATATCAATATGAAATATGGCGATGTCCTGAAACTGGACGAAGTACTGGACTGGATGGACAAAAACTTGCTTGCCAAGAAATAGGCACTCCCGCATGCGGCGGTGCGCGGCATCGAAGGCGGGGCAGGAATTTCATGAATTTGTTCTTTCTTACTGACGGTTAAAAATGACAAATACGACAATGTTCACGATGGATACAGCCCGCCGCATGGCGTTATGCGCCTGCTTCGCCCTAGGGATCGCAGGCTGTGGCAAGGAACAGGCCAAGGGCGATGCGCAGGCGGCAGGCGGTGCGGAAACCGGCGCGCAGGAGATGCCGGTCAATATCGGCACCATCAAGATCGCCTCGCTCTCCAATCTGTACGCGGCCGAAAAGCTCGGCTACTTCAAGGAAGAGGGGCTGAAGGTCAATTTCACGCACATGGACGGCGGTTCGCAATTGCTGACGTCGATCAGCGCCGGCAAGATCGATATCGCGCTGGCCACGCCGTCGCCGCCGATCCAGGCCATCGACAAGGGTTTCGATTTCCGCATGATCATGCAGAACGAGATCGCGGCCAAGGAAGGGCGGGACACGCAGGCCGTCTTCGTCAATGCCGACAGCGGCATCCGCAGCGTGAAAGACCTGGCCGGCAAAACCATCGGCACCAGCACCATCAAGAACCAGATGTGGCTGATGCTGTCCGAGGTCCTGAAAAAGAACGGCGTCGACGATAAATCGGTGAATTACATCGAACTGCCGTATTCGAGCATGGAAGATTCGCTGCGCAACAAGCAGCTCGACGCGGTCTTCAATGTCGAGCCCTTCACTTCCAAGATGCTGGCCAATCCCGCCTTCAGGCAGATTTCCTATCCGTCCACCGAAACCCTGCCGGGCCAGCCGCTGGGCGCGTTCTGGGCCTCGAAGAAATGGCTGGACGCCACCGACGGCAAGGGCGCCCGCAAATTCGTCAATGCGATGAACAAGGCGAACGCCTACCTGCGCGCGCATCCGGAAGAAACCCGCAAGATCGTCGCGGAATACACCGGCATCAAACTGGAAACCATCGAGGCCATGCATCCGGTGCTGTGGGACTCCCAGGTCGACAAGAAGACATGGCAAAGCCTGCTCGACCTAATGCATGACTACGGATTGACCAAGAAGGCGATCCCGGTGGACGACATCCTGTATCCCACCGCCCTGAATTGAGGAAGCAGAAAAATGCAATCAGAGGAGACGCAACAAATTTCACGGCAAAGCCCGCAACAGAAATCCGACCCGGAATTCATCCGGATCAGCAACCTGAGCAAGGATTTCGGCGCCGGGCAATCGAAGCGGAATATTCTCAATAACATCAGTTTCACGGTCGCCAAGGGCAGTTTCCTGTCGATCCTGGGCGCGTCGGGCTGCGGCAAGTCCACGCTGCTGCAGATTATCGCGGGGCTGCAAAGCGCCGGCAGCGGCACCGTCGCGCTCGGCGACAAGGTGATCGAAAAGCCGCCGTTCGAGATGCTCTATCTGTTCCAGCAATACACCAAATCGATTTTCCCCTGGCTGACCGTGGCCGACAATATCGCCTTCGGCATGACCAGCCGCCGCAAATGGTCCAAGCGTGAAATCGCCGAACGCTGCGAACGCATGATCTGCCTGGTCGGGCTGGAAGGCTACGGCCAGTATTTCCCGGGGCAGCTCTCGGGCGGCATGCAGCAGCGGGTGGCGATTGCGCGCGCGCTGGCCTGCGAACCGGATGTGCTGCTGATGGACGAGCCGTTCAGCGCGGTCGACGCCATGACTCGCGCGTCGCTGCAGGACCTGGTGCTCAAGCTGTGGGCCGACCTGGGACTGACCATTCTGTTCATCACGCACGATATCGAAGAAGCGGTGTATCTCTCCGACCGCGTGCTGATGCTGCACCGCGCGCCGAAGAACATGGCGCTGGACATCGCGATCGACCTGCCTTATCCGCGCGAACATCTGTCGACGCCGGAACTGCCGGCCTTCCTGGAATACCGCCATCGCCTTTACGAAGAAATCTATCATGTGGAAGGAGTGCACTGATGCGCCCGAAGATCCTGCGCAACCGGCTCTCGGGCGTGTTGCTGATCCTTGCCTTGCTGGGCTGCTGGGAAATCGTCGTGCGCCTGGGCTGGGTCAACGCGCTGACCTTTCCCGCCGTGTCGGATATCTTTCTGTCGTGGGGGAAGCTGTTCGCCACCGGCGTCATTTTCGAACAGCTGGGCGCCAGCCTGTATCGCATGTTCCTGGGATTTTTCATCGCCTCGTTCTTCGGCATCCTGGTCGGGCTGCTGATGGGTTATTTCCGCTGGATCGACCATCTGCTGGAGCCGCTGGTCGAGCTGCTGCGGCCGGTGCCGACGCCGGCTTACATTCCCATCGCGATCCTGGTGCTCGGGCTGGGCACGGAAATGAAGGTGTTCCTGATCACCGCCGCGGCCTTTTTCCCGCTGCTGCTGAATACCTACAGCGGCGTCAAGCATGTGGATCCGGTGCAGATCGACACCGGCCGCACCTTCGGCCTGGGCTCGTTCGAAATCCTGCGCCGCATCGTGCTGCCGGCGGCCGTTCCGCAGATTTTTACCGGCCTGCGCATCAGCCTCGGGATCAGCCTGATCATGGTGGTCATTTCCGAGATGGTGGCGGCCAACAGCGGCATCGGCTATTTCATCCTGCAGGCGCAGCGCACCTTTGAAGTATCCGACATGTATGCGGGGATTTTTACGCTGGGCGTGGTCGGCTATCTGTTGAATTTCGTCTTTATCCGCATCGAAAAGAAGATTGTGCATTGGTAACGGATATTTCCGTATTCCCATATTCCTTCATCAACTATTTTTGAAAGAACATCGCGATGCAATTTCCCGTCCGCTACGATCCGATCATCGACCGCAAGCCTTTCGCCTGGCCCAACGGCGCCAGGATCGCCGTGCACCTGGTGATCAATGTCGAATACTTCGAGCCGGGGGTGCCGGCCACTTCTGCCAATCCGAAGTTCGCCGGCATCAAGCCGGATGTCTATAACCATTCCTGGCGCGACTACGGTCCGCGCATCGGCATCTGGCGCATGATGCGCGTGCTAGACAAGCACGGCGTCAAGTCGACCGTGGCGCTGAATGCGCTGGTCTGCGAGCACTATCCGCGCATCATCGAGGAAATCGTCAAGCGCGGCTGGGACTTCATGGGACACGGCCTGACCAATTCGCAGATGCTGACCGACCTGCCGATCGAACAGGAACGCGAAGTGATCCGGCGCACCCTGGACATCATCGACCAGGCCGCCGGCAACCGGCCGCGCGGATGGCTCGGTCCGGCCCTGGGCGAATCGTGGCAGACCACCACCTTGCTGGAAGAGGCCGGCGTGCGCTATGTCTGCGACTGGCTCAACGACGACGAACCGTATCGCATGGCCACGCCTCAAGGAAAGCTGCTGTCGGTGCCGTATTCCTGCGACCTCAACGACCTGCATTGCTTTCTGCGCGCCGGCTACGACGCGCCGAAATACCTGCAACTGATCAAGGACCAGTTCGACGTGCTGTACGAGGAAAGCCTGGAGCGCGGCACGATGATGACCATTCCGATGCATCCCTTCGTGATGGGCCAGCCGTTCCGGGCCAAGTATCTCGACCTGGCCTTGGAATACATGAGAAGCAAGCCGGGGGTCTGGTTCGCCACCGGCGGCGAAATCGCGGACGCCTATCTGCGCGGCACGGAGAGCTGACGCAGCGGCAATGATCGCTTGCCGAATTTCCTTCGCGGAGGCGATCGCTTTCAACTAATGCAGTACGCATGAAGACGGAACGAAAAGGCATTTTCGTTCCGGGGATCAACTCGCACTTTGATATCGAAAAAACGATCGCCCGATCGATATAAATAACTACGGAGACCTGAATGAACAACAAGAAATCGGCATTGAAACCGGGATTAAGCCCGGCATTGAAATCGGCGGTAAAAATGAGCGTCGCGCTGGCGGCGGCATTCGCGCTGCCCGTCGCGGCGCAGGCGCAGACCAGCGTGACGGTCTACGGCAAGCTTTATCCCGATATCGCGCACGTCAACGTGAGCGGTGCGACCGCTGCCGGCGCCGCCGTCAGCACCCTGGCCGCGCCTGCTACCGGCGCCGGCAACATCAGCGCCACCTCGATGGATTCGCCCAACTCGCGGCTCGGTTTCCGCGGCACGGAGGATCTGGGCGGCGGCCTGTCGGCAATCTTCCAGATGGAGATGGGCTTCAATTCCGATACCGGCGCGGCCAGCAGCAACTCGGCCCTGTTCAGCCGCAATACTTTCCTCGGCCTGTCCGGCAAGTTCGGCACGATCCGCCTCGGCAACATGGATACCGTGTTCAAGGACATCGGCGACCAGATGACCTTCCTCGGCATCAACAGCGGAAATTTCATGGCCACCAGCAATGTCCTGGCCAAGCCGGCCTTCGGCAGCAACCAGGCGTCGAGCTTCCATCTGCGCCGTGGCAACAGCTTTTACTATACCTCGCCGACCTTCGGCGGATTCACGGGCCTGTTCGACTGGTCTCCCAGCGAAGCCGCCGGCAACGCCGCGTCGGGCGTGATCTCGACCGGCGTCAAGTACCAGAACGGGCCGCTGTATGCGGCACTGGCGTATGAAGTGCACAAGGACATGTTCGGCGCCTCGCTGAATATCCCGACCGCGATCGCCAACAGCGCCGCCGACGGCCAGACCTCGAAAGACGACTCGCTGCGCGCCACCTTGCAATACACCTTCCCCGGCGACTGGAAAGTGGAAGCCGACGTGGCGCAGGCCAGGTATAACGAATCCGGCGGGGCGATCGGCCATTTCAGCGACTACAAGCACAACACCTGGAACCTGGGCCTCGAAAAGCCGATCGGCGCCTTCACCGTGGTGGCGGCCTACGGCCAGAGCGCTGCCGGCAGTTGCTCGCTGGTGGGCGGCGCGACGTGCGACACATCGGGACTGGCGGCCAGGATGTTCAATTTGGGCGCGTCGTACAGCCTGTCGAAACGCACCATGCTGTTCGCCGTGTATTCGTACATGGGCAACGATGCCTCCGGCGTGCAGAACAACTGGATCAACGGCAAGATCAGCGCCGGCCAGGACGTCAGCACGGTGGCCATGGGGATCAGCCACAGCTTTTGACGCGCCGGTCCGGCAAATATATTAATATCGCCGGATGGATATCAATCTGGCTCGCACGTTTCTCGAGGTCGCCTCCAGCGGCAGTTTCATCCTGGCTGCCGAACGCATGCATCTGACGCAGACCGCCGTCAGCGCCCGCATTCACACGCTGGAGGAGCAGCTCGGCCGGCGGCTGTTCGTGCGCAACAAGGCGGGCGCGCGCCTGACCGCGGCCGGCGAGCGTTTCGTGCGCCATGCCACCGCGCTGGTGCAGATCTGGGAGCGCGCGCGCCAGCAGGTGGCGTTGCCGGCCGGGCGGGAGGATGGCGTCAGCGTCGGCGGCGAGCTCAGTCTCTGGCATCCGATGCTGGCCGACTGGCTGCTCTGGATGCATCGCATGAGTCCCGAAATCGCGCTGAGGGCGGAAGTCGATAATCCGACCAAGCTGCTGGACCGGGTGCAGGACGGCTCGCTCGACATGGCGGTAATCTACAACCCGCCGCAGCGTCCGGGCCTGGTATCCGAATTGCTGCTTGAAGAAAAACTCATCATGGTCACCACCGATCCGGACGGCGCGGTGGATCCCGACAGCTATGTCTATGTAGGTTGGGGGCCGACCTTCGCGATCAATCACCAGGCGGCGCATCCCGGCCTGAATAATCCGCCGCTCTCGATTTCGCTCGGGCCGCTCGCGCTGACCTATCTGCTCAGCGTCGGCGGATCGGGCTATTTTCGCATAGGCACCGCGCAGCCGTTCATCACGGCAGGGCGTTTATGGCGGGTCAAGGATGCGCCCGAGTTTGCGCATTCGGCCTATGCCGTCTATGCCACCGAGCGCGACAACGCCACCATGGACCGGGTGCGCGCCGGCTTGCGCGCCGTCGCCGCCGGCCGCGATCGGCCAGGGCTGAATATCACGATCGACGCACGGCCGGTTCCAAGCGACGAACCCGCCAGATCCTGAGCGCGGCAGCTTTCACCTGATCAAAACTGCATCGTCCCATCTTTAAAGCAATTTTATTGTTATAAAACAGCGGAATCTTTCATTATTCATTTACATATGTAAATGACATACTCCGTGGCGTTCCAACGAGCATGTAAAAAAATATATGAACCGGACTTCTTCAGAAGCGATGGGATCGATGGGCGAATCCGCTGAATCCGCCAAATCCGATCCCCCTATTCACCAAGAATCGAGCATGTATCGCATGGCCGCCGAATTGCTCGGCAAGGCCGGCATCAAGATCAACGGCCAGGCGCCGTGGGACATCCAGCTGCATGGCGAGGAGACGTTTCAGCGGGTCTTCGCGCAAGGCAACCTGGGACTCGGCGAAGCGTATATGGACGGCGCGTGGGACGCAACGCACCTGGACGCGTTTTTTCACCGGCTGCTGAGCGCCAAGATCGACGACGAAGTGCGCCCGGCGCGGCTGGTATTGCATGCCCTGGTGGCCAGGCTGCTGAATCTGCAGAACGCGCGGCGCGCGTGGCAGGTCGGCGAGGCGCATTACGATCTCGGCAACGACTTCTATGCCGCCATGCTCGATCCGCGCATGACCTATACCTGCGGCTACTGGAAGAGCGCAAACACGCTGGCCGAGGCGCAGGAAGCCAAGCTGGAACTGATCTGCCAGAAGCTGCAATTGCAGCCCGGCATGCGCGTGCTGGACATCGGCTGCGGCTGGGGCAGCTTCATGCGCTACGCTGCCGAGCGCTACCAGGTCGAATGTGTTGGCGTGACCATTTCGAAAGAGCAGGCGCAATGGGCGCAAGCGAACAGCGCCGGCTTGCCGCTGGAATTCCGCCTGCAGGATTACCGGCAATTGAACGAGCGCTTCGACCGCATCGTCAGCATCGGCATGTTCGAACATGTCGGCCGCAAGAATTACCGCACCTATATGGAGGTGGCGCATCGCTGCCTCAGCGACGACGGCCTGTTCCTGCTGCATACCATCGGCAAGAACGAGCGCAAGTCGGCGCCGGATCCCTGGATCGATAAATACATTTTTCCGAACGGCGACTTGCCGTCGCTGGGCCAGATCGGCGATGCGATGGACGGCCTGTTCGTGGCCGAGGACCTGCACAATTTCGGCGCGGACTATGACAAGACGCTGATGGCGTGGCACCGCAATTTCGAAGCCGCCTGGCCGCGATTCGAAGCGCAGCTCGGCCCGCGTTTTTACCGCATGTGGCGTTATTACCTGCTGTCCTGCGCCGGCGCTTTCAGGGCGCGCGACATCCAGCTGTGGCAATGGGTATTGTCGAAAGAGGGTGTGCAGGGCGTCTATGCCCGTTGTACCTGACATCGGCGCGTAGCGGCTTGCCTCGGCGTTCCCCGCCCGGCTTGCCGCAGCGTTTTTTTTCCGTTCGCCACGGCCTTCCAATCATCAATCCATCGACCGGCGGTCTGCCGGCCCGATCCCGGCCGGTGCCAGCTAAAGGATTTGCATTTTGTCGCCATCATTCATTCTCTGGCTGCGCAGCTTTCTGCCCGCCGCGATTCATGTCAGCAACAAGGAACGCCTGCGCAGCTGCATCGGTGCGCTGCTCGGCATCGCGCTGACCGCCGGGCTGACCCGGCTGGCGCTGGGTTCGAACAGCACCTTGCCTTTGCTGGTGGCGCCGATGGGCGCCTCGGCGGTGCTGCTGTTTGCCGTTCCCGCCAGTCCGTTGGCGCAGCCATGGTCCCTGATCGGCGGCAATCTGGTTTCGGCGTTGGTAGGCGTCACTTGCGCCTATTGGATCGGCAATCCGATCGGTGCTGCAGCACTGGCGGTCCCCCTTGCCATCGGCGCCATGTTTTATTTGCGCTGCATCCATCCGCCTTCCGGCGCCGTGGCCCTGACCGCGGTGCTGGGCGGCCCGGCGGTGCATTCGATGGGGTACTGGTTCGCGCTGGCGCCGGTCGGCGTCAATTCCGTCGCGTTGCTGGTCACGGCGCTGACCTATCACTACCTGACGCGGCATCGTTATCCGCATCACGCGGTGCATGCCGCGCCGGAGGCGCCTGCTGCGGCAACGCAGGGAATACGGCCGCCCTGGCAGGCCGCGTTTACACGCGAGGACCTGGACGCCGTGCTGGAAGAGCGCAGCGAATTGCTGGATATCGACACCGAAGACTTGCAGGAAGTGTTCGAGGCGGCCGAGCTGCGTGCGCACCGCCGCCGCATGGAAATCGTGAGCCGGGCGGCAGCCTGACGGCAGGCGCGCCGGCCTGCCTTTCATCGGGCATTGCACATTGCGCCTTGCGCTCGCTTCATGCTCACATATCGCGCGGGGAGGCGCCATGCGAATCGATCTGCATCGCGCGGCCGGCATACAAGCCCAGCACGGCGCCGATAAGGCACAGCGCGGCGCAGACGGCGAGCACCGCATGCCAGTTTCCCGCGACGTCATGGATGACGCCGGCCATGGCCGGTCCGCCGGCGGCGAGCAGATAGCCCACGCATTGCGCCATGCCCGACAAGGCCGCCGCCTGATGCGGATCGCGCGCCCGCAGGCTGACGAACGCCAGTCCCAGAATGAGCGCGGCGCCGGCGCCGAATCCGAAACACAGCGTCCACAG
>DASYEK010000053.1:0-25427 GCA_036499085.1 Herbaspirillum sp.
CCAGGTCAACCTGGCGATCACGCAGATGGACGAGGTCACGCAACAGAACGCCGCGCTGGTGGAAGAAGCTGCCGCCGCTGCCGCCTCGCTGCAGGACCAGGCCGCCAACCTGGCGCAACTGGTCAGCGTTTTCAAGCTCGACCATTCGGGCGCATCGAGCGCCATTGCGGCGCCGGCCACGGCGCACGCGCGCATTCCGCCGGCGCGCAGCCCGGCGCCTTCCAAGCCTGTCGCGGCGCCGCGCGCCCGGATCGAGCCCGCATCCGCGGCGGCCAGGCGCGACGGCCTGCCGCCGGTCGACAAGGGCGACAAAGGCGACAAGGGCGACAAGGGCGACGATTGGGAACAATTCTAGCTTTCCGGATTGCCGCGCCGAATTTTTGATGCGGCCATAAAAACGGGCGGGAAAGCGGCCTTTCGGATCGCCTTCCCGCCCCTGTCCCACGCTATATTCCGCTCTATCCCGCTCTATCCCGCTCCGATTTTTCGTCAGCCTTCCGCCTTGGCCGGTGCGGCGGCCGCCGCCTGGGCGGCGTCTTCCACGTCCGCCGCCAGCAATTGATCCATGCGCGCGTTGGATTCGCGGAACGCTACCGCGAAACGTTCCTCGTCGCCCCAGGATTGCGCCAGCAGCGTAATCATTTCTTCGTCATGCTTGCGGAAACTCGCGCTGGCCTGCACCGCCTGCGCATGCGGCATGCCGAGCGACTTGAGCGCCTTCTGTCCCATCGCCAGGCCGCCTTCGAAGGTTTCGCGCTCGATGATATGCGCGCCCTTCTGCAATAGCCGGTAGGCATGGCGGCGGTCGTAGGCACGCGCCAGGATAGTCAGGTTGGGGAAATTGCGGGTGGCCAGCTCGACCAGCACTTCGGCCTGGTCGCGGTCGTCGATGGCCACGATCAGCAGCTTGGCGTCGGCCGCGCCGGCGGCGCGCAGCAGGTCGAGACGGGTGGCGTCGCCGTAATACACGCGGCGTCCGAAACGGCGCACCAGCGCGACTTGCTCGGCGCTGACGTCCAGCGTCGAAATCCGGAAGTGATTGACGATCAGCAGCCGCGCCGCGATCTGGCCGAAGCGGCCGAAGCCGGCCACGATCACATCCGGGCTTTCTTCCAGCACGCCCTTTTCCGGTTCCGGCGCACTGGAGAAGCCGCGCGCCGCGAAACGGTCGAAGCCGATCAGTGCGAACGGCGTGAGCGCCATCGAAATCGCCACCGCCGCGGTGGCCAGCGCAGCCGGCTCGGCCCCGATCACATCGGCGCCCGCCGCCAGGCCCAGCAGCACAAACGCGAATTCGCCGCCCTGCCCCAGCGCCGCGCCGGTTTGCGCGGCGGTGCGCGCCGGAATCCCGAACAGGCGCGCCACCGCATACACGATCAGCGCCTTGACCAGCATCAGCCCCAGCACCGCCACCGCCAGCAAGCCGGCGTGCGCGAGCGCCAGCTTCAAGTCCAGGCTGGCGCCGACCGACATAAAAAACAGGCCCAGCAGCAAACCGCGGAACGGTTCGATATCGCCTTCGATCTCGCGCCGGAATTCGCTGTCGGCCAGCACCACGCCGGCCAGGAACGCGCCCAGCGCGGCCGACAGTCCCACCGCTTCCATCAGCAGCGACACCGCCACCACCAGCAGCAAGGCCAGCGCGGTGAATATTTCGCGCGAACGGGTCTGGGCGATGTAGCGGAACGCCGGGCGCATCAGATAACGTCCGACCGCAATCACGATCAACACCGCCAGCGCCACCGCGCAGGTGCGCGCCCAGGCCGGAAAACCGGTCATCAGCCCGGCGTCGGCCATGGGCGCGGCGCCGTCTTCATGCATGGCCAGCAACGGCAGCAGCGCGATCATCGGAATGATGGCCACGTCCTGGAACAGCAGGATGCCCTGCGCCGCGGCGCCGGTCGGCGTCTTGCGCAAGCCCTTTTCCTCCAGCGTCTGCAGCACCACCGCGGTCGATGACAGCGACAGGATGAATCCCAGCGCCAGCGAGGCATGCCAGTCGATGCCGGCCGCCACGCCGATGCCGGCCAGTACCGCGCCGGTCAGCAGGACCTGGGCGCCGCCCAGGCCGAAAAACGCGGTGCGCATGCTCCACAGCAAGGAAGGCTGCACTTCCAGCCCGATCAGGAACAGCATGATCACCACGCCGAATTCGGCGAAGTGCATCACGCTGGTCTGGTCGCCGACCAGCGCCAGCACGGACGGTCCGATCAGCGTGCCGGCGATCAGATAACCCAGCACCGAGCCCAATCCCAGCCGCTGCGCGATCGGCACCGACAGCACGCCGGCGCTGAGGTAGACCAGCGCCATCAGCAGTGGATTGGCACTCTCCATTACGGCGCTTCGTCCAGGCCGATATCGACGTTGGTGGAGGCCTGGTTGATGCGGCTGGTGGAAATGTAGTCGACGCCGGTCTGGGCGATGGCGGCGATGGTCGCCAGCTTGACGCCGCCCGAGGCCTCGATGCGGGTGCGTCCGCCCACCAGCTTGACGGCCTGCGCCATCTCCGGCAGCGGCATGTTGTCGAGCATGATCAGGTCGACGCCGGCGGCCAGCGCCTCGCCGACCTGATCCAGGGTTTCGCATTCGACTTCCAGCTTGGTCAGCACCGGCAACTGGCGTCGCGCGCGTTCGACGGCCTTGGCGATGCCGCCGCAGACCGCGATATGGTTGTCCTTGATCAGCACGCCGTTGTCCAGGCCGAGCCGGTGGTTCAGGCCGCCGCCGCAGGCCACCGCATGTTTTTCCAGCATGCGCAGGCCGGGAGTGGTCTTGCGGGTGTCGATCAGGCGCGTGGCGGAACCGGTGGCGGCGATCGCGGCGACATACTTGGCGGTTTCGTTGGCGATACCGCACAGGCGCTGCACGATATTGAGCGCGGTGCGTTCCGCGGTCAGCACGCTGCGCGCCGTGCCGCTGACTTCCAGCAGGACTGCGCCGGGTTCGACCTTGTCGCCGTCCTTGACCAGCACCTTGACCGTCAGGGTCGGATCGTAGCGCTTGAATACGCGCGCCGCGACTTCAACCCCGGCCACGATCATCGGTTCGCGCGCGTTCATGATGAAGGCGCCGGTATCGTCGGCTTCGATCATCAGTTGCGCGGTCAGGTCGCAATAGCCGATATCTTCACTGAGCCACTGGTCGATCAGGCGATCGGTCTGGAATACGTCGTACATTTTTCTGCCTTTCTGATTCTTTGGAAATTGCGTCCAAAACTGTAAATAATTCGTAAATATATCAGCCTTGCCGCAAACGCCGGCCCCAAACGATAAACAAGGCGTTGCAGGACACCGCGCACAGCGTCAGCAGCAGCGCCACCGCCATCACGGTGGCGGTATCGCCCAGGTTCATCGCATTGACGATCACATAGCCCAGCCCGCGCTGGGAGGCGAACATCTCGCCGATCAGCACGCCCAGCAGGGTCAAGGCGAATCCCAGTTGCAGGCCGGAGGCCAGTTCCGGCAGGATCGCCGGCAGCAGCACATGGCGCAGCGTCTGCGGCACGCTGAGGTTCAGGGTTTTCGCGGTGCGCAGGTAGACCGGACGCAGTTGCCGGATGGCATTCATGGTGAAGATCGCAATCGGCGCCAGGCCGTGCATGACGCCGAACGCCACCTTGGCCGAAAGGCCCAGGCCGAACACCAGCAGGACCAGGGGATACAAGGTGACCTTCGGAATCGAATACAGGTTCAGCAGGATCGGTTCGGCCACCTCGCCGGTGAGCCGATGCACGCCCAGCAGGATGCCGAGCGCGACGCCGCCGACGACCGACAGCGCCAGCGCATAGGCCAGCGCCGTGGCGGTAGCCGCAATATGGGTATTCAGTTCGCCGCTGGCCAGCATGTGCGCCAGCTTCTGCAGCGTGGCCCAGGGCGAACTCAGGGCGTCGGCGCCGACCAGCGCGTGCACCGCCTGCCAGATTCCGGCCAGGACCAGCACCATGATCGTGCCGGCGCCGATCTTGCGCAGGCGCGCGGCCGCGGTCGCCGGACTGGGCATGCCGGCCGCCATCAGCGCTGCCGCCTTGCCTGGAAGTGCTTGTCGAATGCGCTCAGGACCATATTGGCGGCAATCGCCAGCAGCAGCACGAACAGCATCAGCGCATACATGTCGCGATTCTCGAAATTGTTGTAGGCGTAGGCGATGGCATAGCCGATCCCCGCGCCCGACAGGATGAATTCCGACGCGATCACGCCGATGAACGCATAGGCCACGGCCAGCTTGACGCCGGTAAACAGATACGGCGACGCGGCCGGCAGGTGGATGTACAGGGCGGTGCGCCAGCGCGGCATGCGCATCATGCGCGCGCTCTTGCGCATGACGTTGGGAATCCGGTCCAGCCCGTTCAGGGTCGAGGTCACCATGGCGACGATCGCCTGCAGGACGCCGATGGCGATGATCGGCAGCGGCCCGACGCCCAGCATGACGATGAAGACCGGATAAAAAATGAAAATCGGAATGGCGTAGTAACTGGTCAGCAGCGGCTCGATCGCCCGCCGCAGCGCCGGCAGCGCATGGATCAGCAGTCCGAACAGGAATCCCAGCAGCACCGCCGTCACCGAGGCCACGGCGATATTGCCGAGGCTGCCCCGGATATCCGTATCGAATTTGCCGGACGCCAGGATTTCGCAAAGATGCACGAACATCCGCGACGGCGCAATCATGACGGCGGCCGGCACCACGCCGGCGCGGCAAGCCGCTTCCAGCGCCAGCACCAGCAGCGCCACTACCGCATACCGCAGCAGGTTCGGCAACTGCCCGGCAAGATAAGACCGCATCAGCGGCCGCCTCTGCCGGCCCGGTCGGCGGCGCCGGCCACGGGCATGGCCTTCATCGATTCGATGCGCAACTTGTCCCACAGCCGGGCATTGATTTCGCCGAAATGCGGGGTCGACACGATGCGGCTATCGCGTTCGCGATCCCAGCCGGTATCGACGAAGTCGATGAACATGCCGGGCCGCGCCGACATCACGCCGACCCGGTCCGACAGCATCGCGGCCTCCACCAGCGCGTGCGTGATCAGCAAGACCGTGGCCGAGGTTTCGCGCCACAGGCGCAGCAACTCGTCGCCCATCAGCAGGCGCGTCTGCTGGTCCAGCGCGCCGAACGGCTCGTCCAGCAGGATCAGGCGCGGGCGCGTCACCAGCGTGCGCGCGATGCAAACCCGCTGCCGCATGCCGCCCGACAATTGCGAGGGATAGGCCTTGGCGAAATCGCGCAGGCCCATGAAGCCGACCGCATAGTCGACGCGGCGCTCGACTTCGGGGCCGTCGACGCCGCTCCAGCGCAGGCCGAACGCGATATTGTCGCGCACGGTCAGCCAGGGAAATGTGGCGTCTTCCTGAAACACCACGCCGATGCCGTCCGGCACGCCATGCACCGGCTGGCCTTCGAATTCGACGCTGCCCGAGGTCGGCTCGGAAAGCCCCGCCAGCAGGTCCAGCAGGGTCGATTTACCGCAGCCGGAAGGGCCGACGATGGAAAAAAACTCTCCCTGGTTCAGCGTCAGGTCCACCGGACCAAGCGCATGCAAGGGTTCTTTACGGCCGGGCTGATTGAAATAACGGGTTGCCTGTTCCAGGCGGGCATGCACGACAGCCACTATTTGCCTTTCAGGTCCGCGGGCAGATACCCGGCGTCGACCAGCGCATGCCAATCGACATTGCCCTTGACTTCGCCGATCAGGCGCAGGCCGTCGATCATGCGGTCCAGCTCGGGCTGGTTGAATTCGCCGCGGCTCCACATGCGCGCCGCAATCATGTTGTCGACCGCTTCCCTGGCGACTGCCGGCGTCAATTTGAAATCGCGTTCGAGGATGCTGGCGCCGGCCGCCGGATCGGCATACAGGGCATCGACCCCGGCCCGGCGGCCGGCGATGATGGCGCGCAGTTTTTGCGGCGCTTCCCGCGCGAACTTGCGGGTGGTGATGCCGACCGAGGTGGTCATCGGCTTGAGGATGTCGCCGGTCTTGTAGACGGTGCGGTATTTGTCCTTGCGGATGATGGACAGCGGCTCGATCAGGGCGGCCGCCGCCACCGCGCCCCGCTCCAGCATGGTCAGGCTATTGGGATAGCCGCCCGAGGCCACGCGCGTGATTTTGGCGGCGTCGATGCCCTTGTCCTTCAACACCAGCAGGAACAGCATTTCGGACACGCTCTTGGGCGAGGTGATGGCGACCTTGCTGCCGGCCAGGTCGGCCACGCTCTTGATGGGCGATCCGGGCATGGTGACCAGCGACGATTCGGCCACGCTGCGGGTGCCGGTGTTGACGATGACCACGTCCAGCCCTTCCCGTTGCGCCGCCAGGGCGGCGGCGATCGCGACTTCGCCGTAAGGAGTGGGACTGGCCAGGATATTGCGCACCGTGGTGCCGCCACCGCCCGAACTCAGGATGCCCGTGATATCGACTCCGGCCTTCTTGAACAGTCCCTGTTGCATGGCCACCGCATACGGCAGCCCGTACAGGCTGTTGCCCCATTGCGTGACGGAGATTTCGTCGGCGCGGGCCGCGGCCGGCAGCAATCCTGCCGACACCGCCGACAATCCCGACAGCAGCAATACGGTCATGCGCGCAAGCGCAGCGATTTTCTTCATGTCATCAACTCGATCGAATTTAATTCTTGCCCAGAACCGAATACTACATTGCGTGGCCGGAACTTGCGGCAAATCCGAAAAAATGCGGCTGCCCGGCGATCGCGCCGACATGTTGTAGGATACGCACAAAGCCACCCCATCCAACCCGATCGGCACAGGAGCCATGCCATGCTGGAAGATATCATCGAACAACGCAGGCGCAGCCTCGGCGGCGCCATGGAAGTCGGCCGCGTGCTGCCATACGCCAAGCGGCGCATGGTCGGCCCCTTCATTTTCTTCGATCACATGGGGCCGCTGACCCTGAGCCGGGAAGCCGCGCGCGGCGCCGACGTGCGGCCCCATCCGCATATCGGCCTGTCCACCGTGACCTATCTGCTGGAAGGCGAGATCATGCACCGCGACAGCGTCGGCTCGGAACAGGCGATCCGGCCCGGCGAGATGAACTGGATGACGGCCGGCAGCGGCATCAGCCATTCGGAGCGCTTCGAGCAAGCGCGCCTCGACGGCGCGCGCATGCACGGCCTGCAAAGCTGGGTCGCGCTGCCCGACGGCCAGGAAGAAATCGCGCCCTCCTTCGTCAACTACGGACTGGACGAGTTGCCGGTGGTCGAGGAAGACGGCGTCTGGAGCCGGGTCATCGCCGGCGAAGCGTTCGGCGTAAAACCGGCGGTCACCGTGCATTCGCCGCTGTTCTATACGCATTGCGTGCTGCAGCCGGGCGCCGTGGTCCGGTTGCCGGCCAATTATGCGGAACGCGCCGCCTATGTCGTCAGCGGGTCGGTCGAAGCCGAGCACCAGACCTTCGAGGCCGGCCGCATGCTGGTGTTTGCCGCCAAACAGCCGGCCGCGGTCAAGGCGCTGACGCCGGCGGTGGTCATGCTGCTGGGCGGCGATCCGGTCGGCGAGCGCTTTATCGAATGGAATTTCGTCTCCTCGTCGAAAGACCGGATCGAACAAGCCAAGGCCGACTGGCGCGCCGGCAGGATGAAGCTGCCGGACCTCGATCACGACGAATTCATCCCGCTGCCGGCCTGATCAGGCCAATTTGTATTTCTTGCGCAAGGCGTCCATATAGCCTTCGTCGCGGATGGCCTGCATCAGGCTGAGGTCGATGTAGTCGTCCGGATTGCGGCTGGCGCCGCCCTTGGCGACCTGGGCGATGATGTTTTCGGTGCCGGCGCGGCTGACTTCGATATCGACCGGCGACAGCTTCCTGAAATCGTCGTAGGCCAGGTCGATGATTTTCGGATCGCTCAGGTTCAATTGCTTGGCCAGCACCGCCTTGCCGCGCGCGGCGTCGGTGAGCGACAGGTAATTGCCTTCCAGCGTGGCCTTCAGGAAAGCGATCAGCAAGGGGCGCCGGCTTTTCAGATAGGCTTCGTCCACCACCAATCCGGTGAAAACCCAGGGCGTATGGTCGGCCAGCGGATCGACGATCGGGTTCATGCCCATGGCCAGGGCATGGCTGCGCGAAGGCTCGTTGAGCATGGTGGCGCTGATGGCGCCGGCTTCCAGCGCCGCCAATCGCTTGGGATCGATGCCGAGTTCCTTGACGGTGACGTCCTGCCGGGTCAGGCCGATCCTGGCCAGCACCATGCCCAGCGTGGCGTCGCTTTCCGAACCGAAGCTGCTCACGCCGATGGTGCCGCCCTTGAGGTCGGACGGGGTCTTCACGCCGGCCTTCGCAAACAGGGTGAAGCTGAGCGTATTCCTGAGCGAGGCCACGGTGCGCAGATCGTAGCCGCCGGCATTGGCGCGCACCACCGAAGACGATCCGATGTGCATGGCCTGGATAGCGCCGGACTTGAGTTGCGGCCCCGACTGCGCGCCGCCGGCCATTTTCTGCAGGCTCAGGTCCAGGCCCTGGGCCTTATAGAAGCCGGCCTCGTCGGCCATCCAGATCGCCAGGCAGGTATTGGCCAGCGCCGACAGGCCGACCTTGAACGGGGTCAGGCCCGCGGTTTGCGCACGCGCCGCCGAACCGAAGCCAAGCCCAAGGCCAAGCCCGGCCATGGTCGATATGCCGCCTGCCGCGGCAGCCGTACGCACCAGCTTGCGCCGTTTGGGATTCATTTCGGACATGTTGTCTCCTTGTCGATTTTTAATGTTTTGTTTTAATGTTCTGTTATTGCCGCCGCCAATGCGCAAGGCGCGCACGAAGCCGGACTTCGTGCGCGCCTTGCATCATTTCGAGGACGAGGCCCGATATGGCAAACGATACTTTGCTAACTTTTGGCTTCGTAGATATAGCGGCGCGACCATGGAATCGCCTTGGCGTCGCGGCCGGCCTTCTGGCAGACGATCTGGTAGATCGCCACATCGTCGACTTCGAACGCATGCGCGCAGCCGGCCAGGTAGACGCGCCAGATGCGATAGCGCTTCTCGCCGACCATCTGGCGGATTTCCTCGCTGTATTTTTCGTAGCTGGCGGCCCAGATTTCCAGCGTGCGGGCGTAGTGCCGGCGCAGGTTTTCCACGTCCAGCGCTTCCAGCCCGCCTTGCTGCAGGCTGCTCAAGGCCAGCGAAATATGCGGCAATTCGCCTTGCGGAAATACATAGCGGTCGATGAAATCGCCGCCGCCCATCGGCGAGTCGCCGCTGTCGGGATCGGTCGAGGTGATGCCGTGGTTCATGGCCACGCCGTCCTCGGCCAGCAATTCGTTGACGCGGGAAAAATAGGCGACCAGGTTATTGCGGCCGACATGCTCGAACATGCCGACGCTGGTGATGCGGTCGAACGTGCCCTTGATGTCGCGATAATCCTGCAGGCGAATTTCGATCTGCCCTTCCAGGCCGGCCGCGCGCACGCGTTCGACCGCCAGGTCGTACTGGTTCTGGGACAGGGTAATGCCCACGCAGCGGGCGCCGAACTTGCCGGCGGCGCGGATCACCAGCGCGCCCCAGCCGCAGCCGATGTCGAGCAGGGTCTGGCCGGGTTGCAGGCGGATCTTGGTCAGGATATGGTCGATCTTCTTGTTTTGCGCGGTCTCCAGGTCTTCGTCGCCATTTTCGAAATAGGCGCAGGAGTAGACCATGTTCGGGTCCAGCCAGAGCTTGTAGAAATCGTTCGAGACGTCGTAATGGTATTGGATCGCTTCCTTGTCTTCCGCCTTGGTGTGCTTGAAGCGCTTGGTCATGTCGGACAGTTTGCGCAAGGCGCCGGGGCCGTTCTTGCGGGCCGATAATTCCGCCATCCGGTAGCTGGTGTTGATGATGTCGGCCAGTTTGCCGACGATATCGATTTTTTCCTGAATGTAGGCTTCACCCAGGCTTTCCAGGCTGGGCGAGACCAGCAGCGGCAATGCCGAGGGACTTTTCACTTCCAGCGTTACGTCGGGCTTGGTGAAAGCGCCGAGGTCGATCTGACTGCCATTCCACAGGACCAGCCGTACCGGCAAATCGGCTTGCTGCTTGATGTTTTCGACCCAACGACGAAGTCCCGCGTCAATAGCTTGGTTAAGCAAAATTGTCTCCTTTAACTTGATCATCAAGCGCCCGGGCAATTCAAATGCGATATCGGAATAGCCGACAATGGCGCACTCTTTACCGCAATCGCTCCGGCATCGAAGCTTCGGACAGCGACGCCGACGGTTAGTGCCGTCGCCATGTCAAAAAATCATGGCGGGCGGATCTCGATGGATCTCGATATTGGCGAGGTCCGTGAAGGCAACGCTGCTGCGGTGGCTAAAATATATGCCAATTTAAAAATTCCTGCTGGCCGCGCCTGCAAATGCCGGCAAATGCAAAACGCCGCCCGTTGCCTTGCGGCGAACGGACGGCGTTCGGATCGATACTTCCGGTAGGATTACGCTTTTTTCATATAGGCGCTGCACCAGCCCTGAGCGTGTACGGCCTTGCCGGCGAACAACGGACATGGTCCTTGCGCATCGCCGGCCTTGCCTTGGAACAACTGGCAGTTCTCGCATTTCTGCGCAACAGTATGTTTCGGGAATTTCTTCTGGTCGGCCTTGGCGGTGTCGCCGACGTAACCCAGAGCCTTGGCTTGCGGATCGGTATCGGAAACCAGCGGCACGTCCGCGCGCGCCAGGATCGGCATGCCCGCAGTTACCGCGGCGGCCGAAACGATGGCCATGTTTGTCAGGTTTTTTAAGAAGATTCTGCGGTCGCTCATTGATCACTCCTGAATGGGTGGTTGCGGCACCTCTGCCGAGAGGTTTGCATCCTAACATAGGCGCCGGGAAGCTGTCAGCGGCGCGCGGTTTATCTTCGATTCGCCTTCGATTCCAACTTTGCTTTTCCTTCGCTTTGCCTCGGTTTTGCGCCATGCCGACGCCGACAGAATTAACCCACAGGGCTTTCCGCCATTGTCCGGCATCCTCGGCCGCGACCGGGTTTTACCATGGCAGGCATCCAATTGCGCGAGGAGGCGGCCATGTCCGATACAATAACTTTGCCCAAACAGCATCAAGCGCACCAGCCCGGCAGCGAGGCGGCGATGCAACCCAAGCCGATCACCGAGCCGCGCCCTGCTTCCGCATACGGCCGGCGCAAGCTCGAAAACAAGGTCGCCCTGATCACCGGCGGCGACAGCGGCATCGGCCGCGCGGTGGCCCAGGCCTATGCTGCCGAAGGCGCCAAGGTGGTCATCGTGTACCTGGACGAACACGAGGATGCGCGCGAAACCGCGCGCCTGCTGGCGGAAGCCGGCGGCGAATCGCATCTGATCGCCGGCGACGTCGGTTCGGAGGCGTTTTGCAGGCAGGCGGTCGCCTCGAGCATCGCGGCGTTCGGCAAACTGGATATCCTGGTCAATAACGCGGGCTGGCAGCAGCCCTGCCCGAGCATCGAAAAGTTAACCGAAGAACAACTGGAGAAGACCTTTCGCACCAATATCTTTTCGATGTTTTTCATGGTCAAGGCGGCCCTGCCGTACCTGGTGGCCGGCGCCAGGATCATCAATACCGCCTCCGTCACCGCCTACAAGGGCAGTCCGCAACTGCTCGACTATTCCGCGACCAAGGGCGCCATCGTGGCCTTCACGCGTTCCCTGGCGCAGCAACTGGTCAAGAATGAAATCCATGTCAACGCCGTGGCGCCCGGGCCGATCTGGACGCCGCTGATTCCGGCGACCTTCACCGAAGATCAGATTGCGCATTTCGGTTCCAATGTGCCGATGCAGCGGCCCGGCCAGCCCAACGAGGTCGCGCCGGCCTATGTGTTCCTGGCCAGCGAAGGCGCTTCCTATATGAGCGGACAGGTGCTGCATCCGAACGGCGGCGAGGTCGTCAACAGCTGAGTCGCACGGACCGGAGATCGGCCGCGGCGGCGGTCTGCTACACTGCGACCCCGCCCTTTTCGCTTTCTCCAGCCCGCCATGCAAGCCACCGATACTGCTTTTTCCGCTCTCCCGCTGTCCCCGGCCATGCTGGCCAATCTCGATCAACTGGGTTATCGCGCGATGACGCCGATCCAGGCGCAAAGCCTGCCCGCCATCCTGGAGCGGCGCGATGTGATTGCCCAGGCCAAGACCGGCAGCGGCAAGACCGCCGCGTTCGGCATCGGCATCCTGCACAAGCTGAATCCGTCCTGGTTCGCCATCCAGGGACTGGTGCTGTGCCCGACGCGCGAACTGGCCGACCAGGTGGCGCAGGAATTGCGCCGGCTGGCCCGCTTCACCGACAACATCAAAATACTGACCCTGACCGGCGGTTCCCCGATGGGGCCGCAGATCGGCTCGCTCGAACATGGCGCGCATATCGTGGTCGGCACGCCGGGCCGCATCCTGGATCACATCGGGCGCGGCAGCATCAAGCTGTCCACCGTGCAGACGCTGGTGCTGGACGAGGCCGATCGCATGACCGACATGGGATTCCAGGAAGAGATGGCCAGCATCGCCAGGGCCTGCCCCGAGCGGCGCCAGACCTTGCTGTTTTCGGCGACCTATCCCGACGATATCCGCAAGGTCGGCGGCGCCTTCCTGCGCGATCCGGTCGAAGTCAAGGTCGAGGCGCAACACGACGCGGGCCGCATCGAACAGCGTTTCTACGCGGTCGCGCCGGAACAGCGCAACCAGGCCGTGGCGCGCCTGCTGCGCCATTTCCGTCCGGTGTCGACGCTGGCGTTCTGCAATACCAAGATCCATTGCCGCGAACTGGCCGCCGAATTGCGTACCCAGGGCTTCAGCGCCCTGGCCTTGTACGGCGAGCTGGAACAGCGCGAACGCGATGAAATCCTGATCCAGTTCGTCAACCAGAGCTGTTCGGTGCTGGTAGCGACCGACGTGGCCGCGCGCGGGCTGGATATCCAGACGCTGGGAACGGTGATCAATGTCGATGTCTCCAAGGACACCGAAGTGCATATCCACCGCATCGGCCGCACCGGACGCGGCAGCGCGGCCGGACTGGCGCTGAACCTGTGCGCGCCGAACGAGAAGAAATGGGTCAAGCTGATCGAGCAATACCAGAACGGCCCGGTGGCCTGGCACGATCTGGAAGCGCTGGAGCGGGAACCGGCAGTGGCATTGGATGGGTCCGATCATGCAAAGCCGGGGCGCGATAGCCACGGCAGTAGTAATGATGGCAATAATGTCGACAACGCCGGCGACAGCCTGCAGGCGCCGATGACCACGCTATGCATCATGGGCGGCAAGAAAGACAAGCTGCGCCCCGGCGACCTGCTGGGCGCGTTGACCGCCGACGTCGGCCTGCGCAAGGACCAGGTCGGCAAGATCAACGTTTCCGAATTCGTGACCTATGTCGCGCTGGATCGACGCATCGCGCGCGACGCGGCCCGGAAATTGAGCGGCAGCAATATCAAGGGCAAGAGTTTCAAGATGCGCTTCCTGCGCGAGTCCGACTAGGCATCAATATATTTCATCGCATGCGAGTGCTGCCGCCAAGCGGCAAATAGCGTATTCTTGCACGTGCACCACCCCATCTGACGAACCGCAAGGAGAGACTATGAAAGTGGACGTGTACAAACGCCTGGACGGCGGCAATCTGCATTCCTACATGGCGGTCCCGACCGGACGCGCCATCCCGGAGGAAGCCACTAACACCGATTGGGAAATCGATCGCCGCAACGTCGATCTGGAACCCGGAAGAACCCCGCAGTCCTCCTTGAAACCGGACGATGCCTTGCAGCAGATCGATGAAAAAGGCTACGCCATCACGCATCTCAAGGATCGGCTTTAGGCGTTGCGCCACCTCTCGGCCCCCTTCCTGGCATCGATTGCCGATCCAAGATTGCCCGATCCAAAAATGAAGAATTCGCGGCCCAGGCGAATTCTTCGTTTTATCGAAAACAGCCTCCGAGAGGTTGTTGCAGAATCAAGATGGCTAGGCGCGCCGACGCAGACAATGCGATTGCACGGCAAGGAGAAGCAACAACGCCAGGTTGATTTTGCAACAGCCTATTCCTCATTTCATTCACTTCAGGACCCCCATGAGTACCCAAGCCAGCCTCGCGCCAGCCGCGCCTATCGATTCCTCACTGCGCGCTTTCATCGAAGCCATGCCGAAAGCCGAACTGCACTTGCATATCGAAGGCACGCTGGAACCCGAATTGCTGTTTGCCATGGCGCAGCGCAATCATGTCGCCTTGCCCTATCCCTCGGTGGAGGCATTGCGCGCTGCCTACGACTTTTCCGATTTGCAGTCCTTCCTGGATCTGTACTACGCCGGCGCCGCGGTGCTGCTGACGGAACGCGACTTCTACGACATGACCGCGGCCTATCTCGCCCGCGCGCGCGCCGACAATGTGCTGCATGCCGAAATCTTCTTCGATCCGCAAACCCATACCGAGCGCGGCGTGGATATCGCGGTGGTATTCGCCGGCATCGCCCGCGCCTTGCGCGAAGCCAATGCCGCCGGCTTCAGCGGTTCCATGATCCTGTCCTTCCTGCGCCACCTGTCCGAAGAAGAGGCCTTCGCCACGCTGGAGGCGGCGTTGCCCTTGCGCGCGCAATATGCGGACCTGTGGTTCGGCGTCGGGCTCGACTCGGCCGAACGCGGCAACCCGCCGGAAAAATTCGCCCGGGTCTTCGCGCGCTGCCGCGAACTCGGCTTGCGCCTGGTGGCCCATGCCGGCGAGGAAGGCCCGGCCGCGTATGTGCGCGACGCGCTCGACCTGCTGCACGTCGAACGGATCGACCACGGCGTGCGCAGCGAGGAAGACCCGGCCCTGATGCGCCGCCTGGCGCTGGAACAGGTGCCGCTGACAGTCTGTCCTTTATCGAACCTGAAGCTGTGCGTGGTAGACGATATGCGCCGGCACAACCTGGCGCGGCTATTGCAGGCGGGATTGGCGGTAACGGTCAATTCGGACGATCCGGCCTATTTCGGCGGCTACATGAACGCCAACTTCATTGCCGTGGCCGAGGCGCTGGCGCTGGACCGCCGTCAATTGGCACAGTTGTCGCGCAACGCATTTAATGCGAGCTTCCTGCCCCCGGCGTCGAAAACCGCGCTGCTGCAACGGCTGGACGATTTTATTTCCGCCCATTCCAACCCCTCTTGAAGAAAGCCTCCTGTTTTGAATTTTTTTCCTGTCCCCGATCTGCAAGCCTACCGTGCGGCCATCCTGTATTTTGGCGGCGATCCGACGCATGACGCCGACGCCGTGCGCTGGCACGAAGACGGCTTGCTGCTGGTGGAAAACGGCCTGGTGCGCGCTGCCGGCGATTTCGAGCAGCTCTTCGGCAGCTTGCCGGACGGGCTGGCGATCCAGGATATGCGCGGCAAGATCATCATGCCGGGCTTTATCGACACGCATGTGCATTATCCGCAGACCGACATCATCGGTTCGCCGGCCGAGGGCCTGCTGCCCTGGCTCAACAACTACACCTTCCCGGCCGAACGGCATTTCGGCGATTTGGCCTACAGCGCCGAGGTCGCCGATTTCTTCCTCAAGGAATTGCTGCGCAACGGCACCACCACCGCAGCCGTGTATTGCACCGTGCACCCGGAATCGGTGGACGCCTTCTTTACGCAGAGCGCCGCGCGCAACCTGCGCATGATCGCCGGCAAATGCCTGATGGACCGCAACGCGCCGCCGTACCTGATGGACAGCGCCGAGCAGGGCATTGCCGACAGCGAGCAATTGCTGCAGCGATGGCACGGCAACGGCCGCCAGAGCTATGCCATCACCGTGCGCTTTGCACCGACTTCGACGCCGCTGCAAATGCAACTGGCAGGCGAACTCGCGGCGCGTTATCCGGACGCCTTTATCCAGACCCATCTGGCGGAAAACCGGGCCGAGGTGGAATGGGTGAAATCGCTGTACCCGGACAGTCGCAGCTACCTGGATGTCTACGATCGCTACGGCCTGCTGCGCAAGCGGGCGCTGTATGCGCACTGCATCTGGCTGGACGACGCCGACCGCGCACGCATGGCGCAGGCCGGCGCCGCTGCCACGATCTGCCCCACCTCGAATCTGTTCCTGGGCAGCGGCATGTTCGATTTCCGCGCCGCCGACGCGGTGCGCATGCCGATGGCGCTGGCCACCGACGTCGGCGGCGGCACCAGTTTTTCGATGCTGCAGACGATGAACGAAGCCTATAAGACGGCATGCATGAACGGCCTGCATCTGAGCGGCGCCCGCATGTTCTACATGGCTACGCTGGGCGGTGCGCGCGCGCTGGGGATGGAAGACAGGATCGGCAGCTTCATGGCCGGCTGCGAAGCCGATTTCATCGTGCTCGATCCGCGGTCCACGCCCTTGCTCGCGCGCCGCAGCGAAGCTTGCTCGACGCTTGAAGAGCGCCTGTTCGCGCTGGCAATCATGGGCGACGACCGCGCCGTCGCCGCCACCTATTCGGCCGGCAAGTGCGTCCACAGCCGATAGGCAGACAGGTCAAGGACGCGCCGGGAACGCGTCAAAACACGCTGTTACGTTTTCTGCAATAAACCGGCCAGCGCCAGCGCCACGACCTTGGTGGCGCGACGCAAATCTTCCAGCCGCAGGTTTTCGTCCGAATTATGGCCGCGCGCTTCCATCAAGGTACGCGGCCCGGCGCCATACAGGATGGTCGGAATGCCGCGCTTCGAATAATGCCGGGCGTCGGTGTACAGCGGCACGCCCTGCACCGGTATCGCTTCGCCCAGGACTTGCTGCGCACTGTCCCTGAAAGCGGCGATGAGCTTTTCGACGCCGGGCAATTCCATCAGCGGTTCGGCCAGCAAAATCCGCCGCATCTCGATTTCGATGCCGGGATAGGACGAGGCTGCGCGTTCGATGATGCCGCGCAATACCCCTTCCGCATCGCTGCCGGCCTCTTCCGGAATCATGCGCCGGTCCAGGCGGAATACAGCCAGGTCCGGCACCACATTGGTATTGATGCCGCCCTGGATCAGGCCGACGTTCAGCGTCGGATGCGCAATGCCGGGCACGGCCGATGCCTGCCGCGCCAATTCGCCGCGATAAGCGTACAGGGCTTGCAGGATGCCGGTGGCCGCCTCGATTGCATCGATGCCGGTTTCGGGCATGGCGGCGTGGGCCTGCCGGCCCTTGACGCGCACTTCCAGGTGCAGGCAGCCGTTATGCGCGGACGTGATGCCGTAGGCGAAGCCGGCCGATACCGCATAATCCGGCTGCGACAAACCCTGCTCCAGCAGCCACTTGGGACCGATTTCGCCGCCGCTCTCTTCATCGTAGGTAAACTGCAATTCAATCGCGCCATTGAAGACCGCGCCTTGCCGCTGCGCTTCGAGCAAGGCCAGCAAAGCCCAGGCATAGGTCGCGAAATCGGATTTCGACACCGCCACGCCGCGGCCGTACATGACCGGGCCATGCACGGGATCGTCGACAATTTCAGCGCCGTACGGATCCTTGCTCCAACCCGAACCGGGCGGCACCACGTCGCCGTGCGCGTTCAGCGCGATGGTCGGCCCGCCGCTGCCGAAACGCTGCCGCACAACCAGGTTGGTCACCGACAGCATGCCCTTGGCGGTAGCCAGCGCCGGCGGCACCGGGCATGCCTCCACGCGCAATCCCAATCGCTGCAGCAATTCCTGGGTTCGCGCACCGTGCGGCGCGCAGTCGCCGGGCGGATTATCCGATGGCATCCTGACCATTTCCCGCAAAAAGGCGCGCTGGGCGTCCTGCTGCGCATCGACGAAAGCGCAGATGGCGGCCTGCCGCGCCCGGAACGCATCGGTATTCTCTGCATTCTCGGCGCTATTGGTGCTATCGGAATTAGGGGACATGGGATTCCTGGAAATTTTCGACAAACATACTGAAGACACGGGCCGCATGCGCCGCGTCTCCGGTGCTCATGATTTCGGCCGGATGGTGGGAAATGCCGCCGTTGCCGCAACGCACGAACAGCATGGCCACATCGGCCACCGCCGCCATTGCCATCGCGTCGTGGCCGGCGCCGGACGGCAGGTCGCGCAATGGCAATCCGGCATCCTGCACCGCCTGCTGCAATTGTCGCCGCAGCCATGGCGCGCACGGCACGCTGCCCGCTTCGTGCGTCTTGCGCACATGCGCCGATACGCCGCGGCGCGCTGCGATCGCATCGATCGCCTTCAGCACGTCATCGACCGCCCCAAGCCGCTGCAAATCGTCGCCGGCGCGGATGTCGATGGAAAACACGGCGCGTCCCGGCACCACATTGACGGCGCCGTCCGGCACGTTGAACTGCCCGACCGTGCCGACCAGGCCGGATGCGCCGGAACAGCGTTGTTCGACAAACAAGGTGATTTCCGCCGCCGCCGCGGCCGCATCGCGCCGCGATCCCATCGGGACCGTGCCGGCATGTCCGGCCAGGCCTTCCATTTCCACCGCAAAGCGGGTGGCGCCGGAAATCGCCGTGACTATGCCCAGCGGCAGGTTTTCATTGAGCAGCACCGGCCCTTGTTCGATATGCACTTCGACGAAGGCCAGCAAGGCGTCCCTGGCATACGCCGCACGCGCCACATCGACGCTGGCGAAGCCGAGCGCGGCCGCATCGATCGCGTCGCGCATCGAAATGCCATCCTGGTCGAGATTGTCCAGCGCGCGCATATCGAAAGTGCCGGCCGCCGCCCGGCTGCCCAGCAGCGTGGCCTTGAAGCGCACGCCTTCTTCCTCGGCGAAACCGATGACTTCGATCGCATGCGCGAAGCGGCGGCCGCCGCGGTTCCAGGCATCGACGCAGGCGATCGGCAGCAGGATGCCGAGATTGCCGTCGTATTTGCCGGCATTGCGTACCGAATCGTAATGCGAGCCGGTGGCCAGCGCCGGCGCGCCCGGCGTCGATCCCTCGTAGCGGCCGATGACATTGCCGACCGCATCGCCGCGCACGGTCATGCCGGCTTCCAGCATCCACTGCGCCAGCTGCATCGCCGCCGCCCGGTGCTGCGGCGTCAGGTAGGTGCGCGTGATCAGCGGCGCGGTTTCGGTGTACTGTGCCAGCGTGTCGGCGTCGCGCATGATGCGGCGGCCGATGTCGTCCCAGCAGGCGGCGGCCGTGTTCACTGCGCGCTCGCGCCGGCGGTAAACCAGGCGCCGATCAGCGCGCGTTCCTGGTCGGTAATATGGGTCATGTTCGCCAATGGCATGGTTTTCTGGATGACGGCCTGTTGATAGATCTGCTGGGCATGTTGCAGTATCGACGCCTTGCTGTCGAGCACGATATTCTTGCCCGGCGCCGGCATCAGGGTCGGATGCACGGCATGGCATTGCAGGCAGCGCTCGCCGATGATTTTTTGCACCTGATCGAACGATGCCGTGCCTGGCGCGGATGCCGCCGTTGTCGTGGCTGCCCCCGTCCCGGTTCCTGACGCCGGTTCAGGCGCCAGCCACACGCCAACCCCGATCAGGATGGCGATCGCCGCGGCCGGATAGCGCCAGTCGAGCACCGCCTTGTGCCGCAAGACGAAAAACTGGCGGATCAATACGCCGGCCAGCATCATCAGCAGCAGCACCACCCAGCCATGCTCGGCGCCGTACAGCATGCCGTAATGATTCGACAGCATGGCGAAGATGACCGGCAACGTGAAATAGGTATTGTGCACGCTGCGCTGCTTGCCGCGCCGTCCGTGGATCGGGTCCGGCGGCTGGCCGGCGCGCATTGCCGCGACCACCTTGCGCTGGCCCGGAATGATCCAGAACAGCACATTGGCGCTCATGATGGTGGCCAGCATCGCGCCCGACAACAAAAATGCCGCCCGTCCCGAAAACACATGGCAGGCCAGCCAGACCGCGGCCGCCACATACAGCGCGACCAGCGGGCCGACGATGCGGTCGCCGTTTTCGCGGTCGCCGAAGCAACGGCAGATCAAATCGTAAAACGCCCATCCCAGCGCCAGGAACGCGAGCGCGGCGGCAATCGCGACGCCGACCGGCATCGCCATCACATTGCGGTCGATCAGGAAGGTATTGGCGTTGAACAGGTACAGTACCGAAAACAGCGCAAAACCGGACAGCCAGCTGCTGTACGACTCCCAATAGAACCAGTGCAGATGCTTCGGCAAGGTCGAGGGCGCCAGCAGGTATTTTTGCGGATTGTAGAAACCGCCGCCATGCACCGCCCACAGCTCGCCGTCCACGCCCTTTTCCAGCAGCGCGGGATCGGTGGGGCGCACCAGGCTGTTGTCGAGCCAGACGAAATAGAAAGAAGCCCCGATCCAGGCGATGCCTGTAATCACATGCAGCCAGCGCAGCAGGATATTGAGCCACTCGAAGACATACCCTTCCATCAACTGCCCCGGTAGGTCGAATAGGCCCATGGCGTCACCAGCAGCGGCACATGATAATGCGCGGCGGCGTCGGCAATGCCGAAGCGCAGCGTCACCACGTCGACAAACGCCGGTTGCGGCACCGCCACGCCCTGTGCCGCGAAGTAGTCGCCGGCGTGGAAATCCAGTTCATACACGCCGGTCTTGAAATTGTCGCCGGCGAGCAGCGGCGCATCGCAGCGGCCGTCGGCATTGGTTTTCGTCGATAAAATCAGCCGCCGCCGATTGTCGGCAACTTCAAATAACTGTATAACGATTCCAGAGCCGGGCAGGCCCCGGCTGTTATCGAGAACATGCGTCGTTAATTTACCCATATCGATGATCCATCTCCAAAAACATCCTGTCAGCGCGTCGCCGATGACTGCGCTGCATTATATTCAACAATGCGCATGGAATCGGCGCAACTGACCGGCAATATGCTGCAGGCCGATATTACGCGCCGCCCGGCCTCGCGCGCCTCGCCGCCGCTCGGCCGCGAAAAAGAGACCCGGCCCGAGGACGCGAGAAATTTCGATTCACGTTCGATGCCGGGCGCCTGTCGCCCCTCCTCCCGGACAAAATAAGCATGCAAAATCAGATTTCTCCTGCCATATCGAATTACCCGCGTGACATGATCGGCTACGGCCGGCACCCGCCGCATGCGCAATGGCCGGGCCAGGCGCGCATCGCGCTGCAGTTCGTCCTGAATTACGAGGAAGGCGCGGAGAGCAATGTGCTGCACGGCGATGCCGGCTCCGAACAATTCCTGTCGGAAATCGTCGGCGCGGCGCGCTATCCGGCACGGCACATGTCGATGGACTCGATGTACGAGTACGGCTCGCGCGCCGGCGTCTGGCGCATATTGCGCGAATTCGAACAGCGCGGCCTGCCGCTGACCGTATTCGGCGTGGCCATGGCGCTGCAGCGCAATCCCGATGTCACGCAAGCGTTTCTCGCGCTGGGCCATGAAATCGCCTGCCATGGATGGCGCTGGCTGCATTATCAGGACGTGCCGATCGAGACCGAACGCGAACACATGCGCATCGCCGCGGCCGCCATGCGCGAACTGACCGGCAGCGCCCCGCTCGGCTGGTATACCGGGCGCGATTCGCCGAACACGCGGCAATTGCTGATCGAACACGGCGGTTTTATCTACGATTCCGATTATTACGGCGACGACCTGCCGTTCTGGACCGAAGTCGCGCGCGCCGACGGCAGCCGGCAGCCGCACCTGATCGTGCCGTATGCGCTCGACAGCAACGATATGCGCTTTGCATCGCCGCAAGGATTCAATACGTCCGAGCATTTCTACCAGTATTTGAAGGACAGCTTCGACGTGCTCTATGCCGAAGGCGCGACCTCGCCTAAAATGCTGTCGGTCGGCATGCATTGCCGACTGCTGGGCCGGCCGGGACGACTGCGCGCACTGCAACGTTTTCTCGACTACGTCCAGTCCCACGACAAGGTATGGATCGCACGCCGCATCGATATCGCCAATCACTGGATTCACACGCATCCGGCCGGGACAACGGCGTAGCCGGATACACCAGGAATCCCGCATAAAGCAGCAAGCCATGACCGGCATCACCCTCGACGAACTGAATCGCCTCGACGCGCAAGCCTTCACCGCCCTGCTCGGCGGCATTTTCGAACATTCCCCATGGGTGGCCGCGCAAGCCTTCCGCGAAAGGCCGTTCGCGGCCATCGCGGACCTGCATGCGGCCATGCTGCATGCGGTCGAAGGGGCCGGCCTGGATGCCCAGCTCGAATTGATCCGCGCCCATCCCGAACTGGCGGGCAAGGCTGCCCTGCGCGGCGAACTGACGGCCGAATCGACCCGGGAACAGCAAGGCGCCGGGCTGGATGCGTGCAGCAAGGAAGAATTCGAACGCCTGCACGCCTTGAACGACGCCTACAACGGGAAATTCGGTTTCCCGTTTATCGTGGCGGTGCGCGGGCACACCAGGGACAGCATCCTGGCCCTGATGGCGCAGCGGTTGCAGAACGCAAACGAAACGGAAATACGGCAGGCGTTGCACCAGATCTACCGCATCGCCGCCTTCCGCCTGGAAGACATCATCCGGGAAAGATAGCGTTTGCTCCGGAAGCGATCATGGAGGCGTCCCTGCAACCGGCCACCGTGGCGGCCTGAAAGCGGTAACCTGAAAGCGGCCTAGAAGTGATATTCGGCGCGGACCATCGGCGTCTTCGCCAGCGATCCCGGCACTTGCGGCACATTGCCGAACTTGTTGCGCCAGTACTGGTATTCCACGCCGACGCGCACCTTGTTCTTGCCCCAGCCGGCCTTGCTGCCCAGGTCGTACATCAGCATGGCGTCGATATTGGTTTCCGCCGCGGTGTCGCCGCCGAACTCGTCCTTGCCCTTGGCGGCGATGAAATCCAGATAGCCTTCGAACGCCCAGCCGCTGTCGGCGATCGGAATGCCCCAGGCTGCGTTCAGCATCGCATGCGTCTTGTAGGTGTAGCGGCTGGAAACGCCGACCGGCTGATTGCTTTCGCGCAGCGCCAGCAGGCTCACGTTCAGGAAGCCCGGCACCTTGAACATCAGCGTCGGCCCCGCCACCAGCATGCGCTTCTTCGAGCCATAGCCCGGATCGTTCTTGGTATTCCAGTCGAAACCCAACGTCACGCCGACGCCGCCGACCGGGCCGAAACCCAGGTCCTTGCCCGATATCTTGCCCAGGTCCAGGGTATTGCGATATAGCAGATAGGCTTCCGTCGCGTGGCTGTCGGTCTTGTCCGAATTCAGGATGTCTAGGTTCAGGTAGTTGCTGCCCCACATATAGCCATCGGCATGGGTCACATTGACGATGTTCTTGGCGATGTCTTCCGTGTTGTACGGCTCCCGGAACCTGGTGCCGTAGCGATAACCGACCGATGTGTCGCTCCAGTCGAACGCCTTGGCCTGCGGCAGGCACGCGGCCGCGGCGCCCAATGTCAATATCCACGTCGCGATGGTGCTTTTCTGCATACATTTCCCCCCTTGAAGTATTGTAAAAATCGATTCCGCGGTCCCCGTCAAGCAACGAAACCGCCCGGATAATAACAATTCATGTCGCGCCAGACGAATTTTTCGCATCGCGCATTCTCATTCCAATCCAAAATTCCGGCATGGTAAATGCCTCAAATGCGCCAGATTCTTCGAAAAACGTATCACAAACCACTCTTATCGCGGCTAATATTGAGTCTATTTGAACCTGACAACAATACATGGCCGCTACGCGACAGAATCGCATGCCGTTCACGTATAGTTCGCGCTCTTAAGTTTTTGTGAAATAACTCGCAGAAAGAAAACCTTTGACAGTGGCGACTCCAGATCGATTAGAAATTGCGAATATCCGCAAAAGTTATCCCGGCGTAATTGCCAACGACGATGTCAGCCTGCGCGTGGGCGCGGGAGAAATCCACGCCGTGCTGGGCGAGAACGGCGCCGGCAAGTCGACCCTGATGAAAATCATTTTCGGCGCCGTGAAACCGGATGGCGGCACCTTGCGCTGGAACGGCGAACCGGTTTCCATCGCCAACCCGCAGGCCGCGCGCAAGCTCGGCATCGCGATGGTGTTCCAGCATTTCTCCCTGTTCGATACCCTGACCGTCGCCGAAAACATCGCGCTCGGATTGCCGGCCGGCATCGACCGCGCCGACCTGGTCCGCCAGATCCTGCTGACCGGCGAAAAATACGGCCTGGAACTGGAACCGCATCGCCATGTGCATACCTTGTCGGTCGGCCAGCGTCAACGGGTCGAAATCGTGCGCGCGCTGTTGACCAATCCGCAATTGCTGATCCTCGACGAACCGACCTCGGTGCTCACGCCGCAGGCGGTGGAAAAGCTGTTCGTCACCCTGCGCATCCTGGCCGCCGAAGGCTGCAGCATCCTGTATATCAGCCACAAGCTCGACGAAATCCGCGCCCTTTGCCATGGCGCGACCGTGATGCGCGGCGGCAAGGTCACCGGCCATTGCGACCCGCGCCGGGAAACCAGCGCCAGCCTATCGCGCATGATGATCGGCGCCGAACCGGCGCGGCAGCAGCGCGGCGCGGAAGCGGCAGCCACGGCCGCAGCCGCCCCGTCCATGCGCCTCGTGGCCGAAACCCTGCCGCGGCTGTGCATCGACCGCCTGTCGCTGCCCAAGGCGCATATCTTCGCCACCGAACTGCAGGATATTCGATGCAGCGTGCACGCCGGCGAAATCGTCGGCATCGCCGGCGTGTCCGGCAACGGGCAGCAGGAATTGCTGGCGGCGCTGTCCGGCGAAGACCGCCGCGCCGCGCCCGGCATGGTGCGCCTGATGCAGCAACCGGTGGCCGACCTCGGCCCGAATGCGCGCCGCCGCCTGGGGCTGGGCCTGGTGCCGGAAGAACGGCTCGGCCGCGGCGCGGTGCCCGGCATCAGCCTGGCCGACAATATGCTGCTGTCGCACCAGACCAGGCCTTATGTCGAACACGGCATCATCGATTTCAAATACACCCGCAACGCCGCCGCCGACATCATCGCCCGCTTCAAGGTCAAGGCCCGCGGCGCGCTAGCGCTGGCCAAAAGCCTGTCGGGCGGCAATCTGCAGAAATTCATCGTCGGACGCGAGATCGCGCGCCGGCCGAAAGTCTTCATCGTCGCCCAGCCGACCTGGGGCGTCGACGTCGGCGCCGCCGCCCAGATCCACGACGAAATCCGGGCGCTGCGCGAGCAAGCTTGCGCCGTGCTGGTGATCTCGGAAGAACTGGATGAACTGTTCGATCTCTGCGACCGGCTGCATGTGATCGCCAACGGCCGGCTGTCGCCGTCGGTGGATATCGCCGAGGCCACGCGCGAACAGATCGGACTCTGGATGAGCGGCCTGTGGACGCGGGAAGACGGCGGCGATGCGCCGTCCCCGGCGCAGGCGGAGGCGGCCCATGCATAAGGCGGCCGCATCGCGCTTCGCACTGCCGCTCCAGCTCGAACTGCGCGGCGCGCCATCCCGCGCCATGGTCTATGCCTCGCCGCTGCTGGCGATCGCGCTCACCATGGCGCTCGGCGCGCTGCTGTTCATCGCGCTCGGCAAGGACCCGTTGACCGGCCTGCGCGTATTCCTGGTCGATCCGTTCAGCGGCAAGCGCGCCATCAGCGAATTGCTGCTCAAGAGCATTCCGCTGGTGCTGTGCGCGCTCGG
>DASYEK010000054.1:0-32738 GCA_036499085.1 Herbaspirillum sp.
GTTGACCTATACCATGCACGCGATTCCCGCGATCATGATGCTGGCCGGCATTTTCTACGGTTCCCAATACGGCGGCGCCATCGGCGCCATCCTGCTCAACCTGCCGTGCCATCCGCCGCATGCGGTGACCTGCCTGGACGGTTATCCACTGACCAAGCAGGGCAAGGGCGGCACGGCGCTGGGCATCACGATGATCGCCTCGTTCGTCGCCGCATCGTTCGGCATTATCGTGATGATTTTCGCATCGCCGCTGCTGGTCAGCATTGCGTTCGAATTCGGGCCGACCGAAATCTTCTCGATCATGCTGCTCGGCCTGCTGTGCGGCGGCACGATGTCCAAGGGCTCGCCGCTGAAAGGCGTGGCGATGACGGTGATCGGCCTGCTGATCGGCATTGTCGGCACCGACGTCAACAGCGGCACACAGCGCTTCACGTTCGGGCTGGTGGAACTGTCCGACAAGGTGGAACTGGTGGCATTGGCGCTGGGTGTATTCGGGGTAACGGAATTCCTGCGCAGCGTGAACCGGATGGATGCGGTCGGCAGCGGCGTCAAGGTGTCGCTGCGCGATATGCGGCCGAGCAAGGCTGAATTGAAACGCTCGTTCTTCCCGATTCTGCGCGGCACCCTGGTCGGCACCTTGTTCGGCGCCATGCCCGGCACCGGTCCGACCATTACCACCTTCATTGCCTACGCTTTCGAACGCAAGATATCGAAAACGCCGGAAAAATTCGGCCAAGGCATGATCGAGGGTGTCGCAAGCCCCGAGGCGGCATCGCATTCGAAGACCCAGGTCGATTTCATTCCGACCATGAGCCTCGGCATTCCGGGCGACGCCGTCATGGCGCTGATCCTGGGCGCGCTGCTGATCCAGGGCATCCAGCCCGGCCCGCAACTGATCACCGAGCATGCCGACCTGTTCTGGGGCCTGATCGCCAGCTTCTGGATCGGCAATGTGTTGTTGATCGTCCTGAATATTCCGCTGATCGGTCTCTGGGTCAAGCTGCTGCGCGTGCCGTATCGCTATCTGTTTCCGTCGGCCTTGTTTTTTATCGCGGTTGGCGTCTACAGTACCAACAACAGTCTGTTCGAGATCGGCGAGGTGCTGGTGTTCGGCATCATGGGCGCGATTTTCGTGGCCCTGAAATTTCCGGTGGCGCCTATCCTGCTGGGTTACGTTCTCGGACCGATGGTCGAGGAAAATTTCCGTCGCGCCGTGCTGATTTCCCGCGGCGATCTGTATGTATTCCTGGATCGCCCCATCAGCGCGACTTTCATCGGACTAAGTGCCTTGCTGGTGCTGGTACAGATTGCCTTCCCGTTGTACGCCAAGATGCGCAACAGGCTGCGCAGCAAACAATCTTCCTTGCCACACTCCCCCTGAAAACAAATTCGGCCTGCCCGGGGCTTTCGCCCCTGAGCAGGCCGATGGCCTCGAACAAGAAAGACAGTTGCCTGGTCAGGACTACTTGATTGCGGCCGCCGCTTCCTCGGCCTGCTGGCGGATTCCCTGGACCACGGCGCCCGATACATGCAAGGCATCGATCTTCGCACGCGACAGGCCCAGGATGCTTTCCAGAACCAGGTCGGTGTCCTGCCCCAAACTCGGCGGATATGCCGTTGGCGTGACTTCCTTGCCGTCGAACTTGATGGGATTGCCTACCACGCGGACCGGCGGCTTGCCGGCAGTATTCTCGAGATCGATCAGCATGTCGCGGTGCGCTACCTGGGGGCTGCTCAAGGCCAGGTCCAGCGTATTGACCACGGCGGCGGGAATGCCGGCGGCCAGGAAATCCGCCATCCATTCCTGCGCTGCCCTGGCCCGGAATGCCTGTTTCAGCAGCGGCTCCAATTCCTGGCGATTGGCCAGGCGTTCCCGATTCGTCAGGAAACGCGGATCGTCGATCAGCTTGGCCAAATTCAAGATAGTCGCCATCTGCTGCCACATCTTTTCGGTATTCGCCGTCACCACGAGGCTGCGTCCGTCGCCGGCGTCAAACGATCCATAGGTCGGGATCGAGTCGTGTCCGCTGCCCTGGCGGCCGGGGACTTGCCCGGAATGCAGGTAATAGGCGGCCTGGTACGACAGCATCGCCACCTGGCAGTCCAGCATGGCCACGTCGACCACGCGTCCTTTCCCGGTGCGGTTGCATTCCTGCAGCGCGGCCAGGATGCCGATCACGCCGAACATGCCGGCCGCGAGATCGCCGAGCGGAATGCCGGCCCGCACGGATGGCCCGTTGGGTTCGCCGGTCAGGCTCATGCCGCCGGACAGGGCCTGGATCATCATGTCGTAGGCCGGCCAGTCGCGCCATGGGCCGTCCTGGCCGAATCCGCTGATGCTGCACCATACGATCGCAGGCTTGAGCGCGGAGATTTCGTCATGGCTGATGCCCAGGCGCTTCAGCACGCCCGGCCTGAAATTCTCGACCACGATATCGCACGCCAGCGCCAATTCGCGCACCACCTGCACGCCTTCCGGCGTTTTCAGGTCGACCACGATATTCTTTTTATTGCGATTGACGCTGAGGTAGTACACGCTGTCCTCGCCGACGAAATGCGGCGGTATGGTGCGCGACAGCTCGCCTGTCTTCGGTTCGACCTTGATCACTTCGGCGCCGAGGTCCCCCAGAATCATGGTGCCGAAGGGACCCGACAGGAATTGGGTCAGGTCCAGTACTCTCAGCCCGGCAAGAGGTCCGGCCGGCTTACTTGGGAGAGAGCTTTTTTTGATGTCGTCCATTGTTACCTTTATCGCTGCGAGAAGAATTTTTAGGTTGAAGATCGTTATTCCGGTATCCCAGTGCGCTCGACAAGGCGCTCGCGTAGCGCATGACCGCTTCGGACAGCTTCGGCAGGTCCTCGGCGTGATAGCGTATTTCCGGCACCGTATAGCCCAGCGAGCCGACCACTCGCGACTGGGCATTGAAAACAGGCGCGAAAATGCCGACCGCGCCGCGAATCCGCTGGCCGAAGGTCAATGCATAGCCTTGCTCGCGGATGGAGGCCAGGCTGGCCAGCAGCGCATTGCGCTCTTTCGCATTCAGTAAGCCGGCCTGGCTTTCCATCGCCAATACCCGGTCGCGGTCCTCGTCCTTCATCCAGGCCAGCATCGCCAGGCCGGAGGAGCCGCGCACCAGCGATAGCGTTTCGTTCAGTTCCACGCGGTACGAGAGCAGGTTGCTCGATTCGGCGACGGCGGCGAAGAGCATCTTTCCGGCCTGCGCATCGAGCATGCCGAGATAGGCGTTTTCGTCGTTTTCCGCCACTGCATCGCGCAGGAACGGCAGCGCCAGTCCATGGATCGGCTTGCGGTTATAGATCGAGGCCGCCATCCTGAAAAACTCCAGGCCCGGCCGGTACAGGCGCAAGGTATCATCCCGTTCGACCATCCCCTCGCCGGCCAGCAGGTCCAGCAAGCGATGCACCGTGCTTGCCGGAAGACCGATGCGCTCGGCGAGCTCGCCCAGGCTGACTTCGCCGTTGACATCGGCCAGCGCGCCAAGCAGGCGGACCACGCGGACCACGGTGCCGGTGCCGGTAATCGACTCGGTCGACCGGTTCGTCTCTTCAGATGGGCGGGATGATTTACTCATGATCGGAATGTCCTTTTACTTTGCATGCAATTTATGATGGCTGTCGACCCTCTCGCGCCGTCAGCCGCGCCTGTCGCGCCCTTTCATAGACACCGGCATCGCGCAAGATTTCAAACAAGCGCGGCGGCGGCATCGGGGCTTCATTCAGGAATACGCCCGGTTCGTCCAGCGCGTCTTCCATAGCCGAGATAATAGCTGCGGCGGCGGGGATGGTACCACCCTCCCCCGCGCCCTTGACGCCCAGCGGATTCAGCGGCGACGGCGTTTCCAGGTGCACCATGTCGACGCGCGGCACATCGGTCGATCCCGGCAGCAGGTACTCGCCGAAATTGGTGGTGACCGGCTGGCCCTGGTCGTCGTAGCGCATCCATTCCAGCGTCGCATTGCCGATGCCGTGCGCGGTCGCGCCCTGGATCTGGCCATCGACGATGAGCGGATTGATCAGCTTGCCGGCGTCGTGCGCCATCACGTAGTGCAGGAAATGAATCTGCCCGGTATCCCGGTCGACTTCCAGTTCCACGGCCGCGGTGCCGTTGCAATAGGCGGCCTGGGTCGGCGAGAAGTACTGCGTATCTTCGAGCCCGTTGGTGACGCCTTCCGGAAACGAGAAGCCCGGAATGCCCTGCGACACGCGCGCCAGTTCGGCGAAGGTCTTGCAGCGCTCGGCCTGGCCGCGCACGTACGCCACGCCGTTTTCCAGTTCGATCTGGTCCGCTTCCGCCTGCAGCAGGAAGGCGGCCAGGCGCTCGATTTTATTGCGCACGCTTTTCGCCGCGAGATACACCGAATTGCCCGCCGTGACGGTAATGCGGCAAGCAAAGGTGCCGATGCCCATCGACATGGCATTGGTATCCGCCGTCACCACGTCGATCAGGTCCAGCGGCACGCCGAGCTGGTCCGCACAGATCTGCATGAAGGTCGTCTTGTGGCCCTGGCCTTGCGACGACACCGCGGTCAGGATGCTGACCCGGCCGTTCTGCTGGATGCGGACGGTCGCGCCCTCGAACGGCCCCAGGCCGGTTCCTTCGACGAAATTGGAGATGCCGATGCCGATATAACGGCCTTCGCGGCGCGCGGCGGCCTTGCGTTCCGGGAAGCCCGCATAATCGATTTTCTGCAAGGCCATCGCCTGGCATTGCGGATAATCGCCGCTGTCGTAGACCATCGGCTTGCCGTCGCGGTAGATAAAGCCGACGCTGTACGGCATCTGCTCCGGCTGCACGAAATTGCGGCGGCGGATCTCGGCGCGATCCAGGCCCAGGACGCCCGCGGCCTTGTCCATCATCCGTTCCATCGCGAATACCGCCTGCGGCCGGCCCGCGCCGCGCACCGGCGACGTCGGGCCTTTATTGGTGAACACCATTTTCAGGTCGATATCCATGGCCGGCACCACATAGGGGCCGGGCGTGGTGGTCACGCCGATGTAGGGCAGGATCACGCCCCATTGCAGATAGGCGCCGTTATCGTGCGTCATGGCGAGTTTGATGCCGAGGATCTTGGCCTCGGCGGACAACGCCAGCGAGATATCCCAATACTGATCGCGCTCCTGCGAGCTGGAGACGAAATGTTCGCGCCGGTCCTCGATCCACTTGACCGGCTTGCCGAGTTGCCAGGCCGCGATCGCGACCAGCCCTTCCTCGGGATAGAAAATCGCTTTCGGGCCGAAGCCGCCGCCGACATCGTTCATGATGATGCGCAAGCGCTCCGGGTCCCAGTCCAGCATGTCGATCAGGGTCTTCTTTTCCAGGTGCGGCGCCTGGCCGGCCGACCACACCGTCAATTGCCCCGTGACCGCGTGGTATTCGGCCGCATAGCCGCGCGTTTCCATCGGCTGCGCGGAACCGCGGTTTTGCCAGAATACGTCATGCACGATATGCGCCGCGTTGGCGAAGGCGCTGTCGATGTCGCCGAAACTCAAGGGCAGCTTGGCGATCAGGTTGTCGGCCGCGGTCGAATGGGCCAGCGGCGCGCCTTCTTTCAGCGCCTCCAGGCAATCGCCGGCGGCTTGCAGGATATCGTATTCGATCTCGATCAGCGAACAGGCATCTTCCGCGATGTAGCGGCTGTCGGCCACCACAAAGGCGACCGGCTCGCCGACATAGCAGACTTCGGTCGAGGCCAGCAATTCCTGCGTCATGACATTGCGGATGGCCGCGTTCGGCACCGGCATCGGCAGGCGCCGGCGCGCCGACGGCGGCAGGTCCGCATGCAGGTATACCGCATGCACGCCCGGCAGCTCGCGCGCGGCGGCGACATCGATCGAGACGATCCGCGCGTGCCCGTGCGGGCTGCGCAGGACGGCGGAATAAAGCACGTTTTCAAGCTTCAGGTCGTCGACGAACTGGCCCAGTCCGCGCAACAGCGCCTGGTCTTCCGAGCGCAAGGTGCGGGCGCCGATAAAGGCGGCCTTCTGAAGCTGTTCCGGTGGTGGCATGTCCATGGCGGCCCTCAAATAGTAGTGGCGTCTTGCGCCGCTGCGCCGGCGCGGCTCTTGTCGCGCATCCTGCGCGCGGCCAGCAGGGCGGCGTCGATGATCGGCTGGTAGCCGGTGCAGCGGCAGAGATTGCCGGTAATGGTTTCGCGTACCTGGTCTTCGGTCGGATCCGGATTTTCGCGCAACAGTTCGGTCAGCGTGGTCAGCATGCCCGGCGTGCAGAATCCGCATTGCAGGCTATGGCATTCGGTAAACGCCTGCTGCAATTCGGAAAAAGCGCCATTCGGCTGCGCCAGGCCTTCGATGGTGGTGACTTCCCTGCCGTCGGCCTGCACCGCCAGCATCAGGCAGGAACGCGCGGAATTGCCGTCCAGCAGGATGGTGCAGGCGCCGCAGACGCCGTGTTCGCAACCGTAATGGGTGCCGGTCAGGCCCAGGTCCTGGCGCAGGAAATCGCCCAGCGTGACGCGGGTTTCCACCTCGCGTTCGTAGGCTTGCTTGTTGACCGTCAGTTTGATTACGCGTGTATCCATTATTGATTTCCCGAACTGGTGCGTTGGAAGGCAAGACGCAAGGCCCGCTCCGTCTGCACCCTGGTCAAGTGACGCCGATAATCCGCGCTGTTGTGCGCGTCTTCCATGATGTCTTCGATTGCTTCGGCCAGGTCGCAGGCATGTTCGATCGCCGCTTCGTCGGCCGCCATGCCGAGCAGCGCGGACTCCGCTTCGGCCAGCCGTACCGGCGCGGCCGCGATGCCGCATATGGCAATCGCCAGCCGCGTGATGCGATTGGCCGAATCGACCGTGACCAGGGCTGCCACGCCGACAATCGCATAGTCGCCGTGGCGCCGCGCGTACTCGACGAACGCCCAGCCGTGGCCCTGCGGCCAGATTGACAGGCGGGCGCCGGTCATCAATTCGTCTTCCTGCAGCGCCGACGTCATGTACATCATGGTCCATTCCGCCATCGGGATCTCGCGCACGCCGTTGCGGCTGGCGACCTCGATCACGCCGTCCAGCGCCGCCGTGAAACACGGCTGCTCGGACGAAGGATCGAGATGGCAAAGGCTGCCGCCATAGGTGCCGCGATTGCGGATCTGGCGGTGGCTGACGTTGTCGTAGGCTTCCGGAATCAGCGGCGCAAGCTGCCTGATCAGCGGCGAAACATGCAGCAGGTGCTGGCGCGTCATGGCGCCGACGAAGATCGAATCGCCGCGTCGTTCGATTGCCGACATCGCATCGATCCGGTTCAGGTCGATCAGGTGATCCGGCATGACGAAGCGGAAATTGATCATCGGCATCAGCGACTGGCCGCCGGCCAATACCTTCGCGTTCTCCAGGCTCGCGACGAGGTCCAGCGCCTCCGCCATCGTCGTCGGCGAGTGATAGGTGAATGGAGCGGGTTTCATGGTAGTGATTCCTAACAGTGCATGGTGCGGGATGCGTAAAGCTCGATTACACGCCGAAAACGTGAATGCAGCAGGCGCCATGGTCGAAGCCGGCGGTGCCGCCCCCGGTCACGTGCGTCAGGCCGATTTTGGCGCCGTCCACCTGGCGCTGTTCGCCGCGTCCCTGCAATTGGCGGACGATTTCGACGATCTGCGCCATGCCGCTGGCGCCGACAGGATGGCCCTTGGACAGCATGCCGCCGCTCGGGTTGACCACGATTCTGCCGCCCAGCGACGTCGCGCCGTCGTCGAGCAGCTTGACCGCTTCGCCGCGGCCGCACAGGCCCAGCGCTTCGTAATACAGCAATTCGGCAATCGAAAACGCGTCGTGGCACTCCAGCACATCGAGGTCTTCCGGCCCCAGCCCGATTTCCTCGTACAGCTCGCCGGCGCAACGCACGGTGATTTCCGGGATTTTCAGTTCGCGGAAGCCGCTGACATACTTGCCGGAAGCCAGGTGCGAACCCAATACCTTCACCGGCTTCTTCGAATAGCGCGCCGCGATATCGGACGGCCCGATCACCACCGCCGCCGCGCCGTCGCCGGTCGGGCAGCATTGCAGCAAGGTCAGCGGATCGGCCACCTTGCGCGAGGCCAGCACTTCTTCGACGCTGGTGGTGGCGCGGAATTGCGCCCCCGGATTCAACGCGCCATGCTTGCGCGACTTGACGGTCACCCTGGCCAGGTCTGCCACGTCGTAGCCGTAGTCATTCAGGTAGCGTTGCGCGCGCATCGCATACAGGCCCGGCATGATCATGCCGTTGTTGACTTCGATATCTTCCCGGTCCAGCGGCAGCGTGCCGCCGCCGAGGCTGGACAGCTTCTCGATGCCCGCCACCAGCGCGAAATCGATCATGCCGCTGGCAACCGCGATCCATGCTTCGCGGAATGCGGTGGCGCTGGACGAACAGGCGTTTTCCGAATTGACGATCGGAATGCCGCTCAATCCGGTTTCGCGCGCAATGCGCTGGCCGGACATCATGCCGGACATCGCGGAACCGCAGTAGAAAGCCTGGATCCTGGTATGTTCGATGCCCGAATCCTTGAGCGCATCGAGCACCGCCGGCCGCGCCAGCGTGGACAGCGGAATCTTGGGAAATTTGCCGAAAGGAATAATGCCGCTGCCGTACACAGAGACGCTTCTGAATGCATTGTGGCTCATGAATGTCTCCCTATGCCGCATTGAAAAAATATTGATACTGCGGCGCCTGGCCATCCATGCCGGGCACCGTCATGACTTCCACGCGCACTTGCTGGTCGATCTTCCAGCGGGCGCTGTCGGCGTCGGCCAGCTTGCCGAACAGGCGAACGCCTTCCGGCAAATCGACATAGCCGATGCCGTAAGGCACTTCCCACGCCGCCGGCGCGATATGCACGAACGTAAAGCTATACAGGCTTCCCTGCTTCGACAACGGCACCGTTTCGATATCTTCGGAAAGGCAGAAAGGGCAGATGGCATTGCCCGGAAAGGTGCGTGCATCGCAATGCTTGCAATGCGAACCGACCAGGTGCAATGCGCCGTCGGCCGTGCCGACATCGGCGCCGTCGAGCAGGCGGCCTTCATGCGGCCGGTACTTTTCCATCGGGGGTTTTTGCGGGGCGTTCATATTCTCTTCTCCAGAAATATCAGTTGAATTTGCTGCGCAGCCAATTGACGAATACGCGCCAGATCAGGCTGCCGCCGGACAGCGAAGCAGGTGCGGCAGCCGCACGCGGCGCGGGCTTGGCGATGGCTGCGGGAGTTTCCGTTGCGACCGCTGCCGCTGCCGCAATATCGGCAGCGGCAGCGCCGTCGGCCCCTTGCTCGGATACGTTGTCCGCAGCGGCTGCGGCAGCCGGTGCGGAGGCCGCGGCCGCATTGCTTTCCGTCACCATGACCTTCGAAAGATTTTTGGCGAAATCGTTGATCAGCTGTTGCGACAGCGCCTGAATCATGCCGGTGCCGCGCCCATACTGGGCAACCGAGCCGGACAGCGTCACATCGGACAGGATCGTCACTTCGGTGCTGCCGTCCGTTTCCACCATCGCCACGTCGACCACCGCCTGCGCGCCGCCGCGGCCCTTGGTGTCGGTGCCGCTGGCCGAGACCTTCGCGGTACCGGCTTCAGGGTGCATTTCCATGAAGCCGAACTTGCCCGCGAAGCGGAACGACAATGGCCCCAGCTTGACGTGGAATGCGCCCTTGTAGCTGCCGTCCGGCTGCTTGTCGCCCAGTTCCGCGCCGGGAAAACACGGCGCGGAAAGCTCGATGTCGGTGAGCACCTTGAATGCAACATCGCGCGTAACGGGGATGTTGAAGTGAGACTTGATAATCATTGCCATGCTTAATCCTTGTCGCCTATGAACGGCCATGCGCTGCAACGGCGCTTGCCGCGTTTTTATAAATCCGGTTCACGCTTCGGGCCGTGCTTCAGGTCGGCCTTGCACGGTGCGTCGCAATCTTTTATGCGAGAAAATCGTCGATGGCGCCGTAAAACGCCGCCGGGTTGTCCATATTCGCCAGATGGCCGGCGTCGGGGACGATATGCATCCGCGCGCCGGGTATCAGCATCGCGACCCGCTCGGCCATCGCCACCGGCGCGCGCTGGTCCTGGTCGCCGACCAGCACCAATGCCGGCACCTTGATATCGGCCAACGCATCGCCGATGTCCTGCGCGAAGATCGACCTGACCGTCTCGCGATAAACCTGCGTCGACATGCCCGCGATCCAGCCGCCCAGCGCCTTGTGCAATTCCGGCGCGGTGGCCGGCAGCAGCGTCTGCGCCGCATACTCGGCGCCGAAATCGGCCATCGACATCGCGTCCAGCTTCTTTTCCAGCCCGGCCAGGCGCGTCGCCGCTTCCGGGATATGCGTAAACGTATCCGCCAACACCATCCTGCCGACCAGCGCCGGCGCCTGCGCGTAGACCCATGCGGCGATCGGGCCGCCCATCGAAATGCCGACCATGTCGGCCGATTTCATTCCCAGCGATTGCATCAGCGCGCACAGATCGCCGGCAATCGCTTCAAGTGCGACGCCGCCGTTGCTGGTCGATCTTCCGTGGCCGCGGCAGTCCATCGCGAGCACGGTATGACGGCCTTTCCAGCGCTCGATCGCATCGCGCCAGAGTTCGCTGCTGGTGCCGAGGCTGTGAATCAATACCAGCGCGGGCCCCTGGCCTTCGATCTCGTAATGGAGGTCTTCGCGATTGTGGTGAAAGATCGGCATGGCGTCGCTTTATTGTTTATTGGGAAGCCAACACCGCCGACAGCAGATTGGCGCCGTAGCGTGAAGCGATTTGCGGATCCTGTCCCGGCGCGGCGTTCAGATATTCCTTGATTGCGGAAAGCGCCTGACGCGCGCGCCCCGCCATGCTTTCAAGATAACGCTCGGCTACCGCTTCCAGCTCCGCTGCCGGCGCCGTCATGCTGAGCAGGCCCAATTGCAATGCTTCCGGCGCCGAAATCTCGCCGGTGGAATAGACCAGGTGCGCCAGCGCTTTTGGCGTAACGGCGTGCAACAGGCCGGACATGGCAAGCGTCGGCGGAATATCGTTGCGCAGCTCGGGCAATGCGAAACGCGCATTGTCGGCGGCAATGGTGACATCGCATTGCACCGCCAGCACGCAACCCAGTCCGAACGCCGCGCCGCGTACCATGGCCACCGTCGGAATGGCCAGATTGCGGATGGCGCCGTACAAGGCCAGGATCGGATCGATCACATCGCCGCGTATTGCCATCGCGCTTTTGGCCGGCGCTTGCACGCCCGGCTGCGAAGGCGGCATTTGACGGCCCAGACAGAAGTCGTCGCCTTCGCCGCGCAGTTGGATCACCCTGATTTCCGGATTGTTGCCCAGCGCGGCAAAGGCTTCCGTCAGCGCCTTGATGGTGGGGATATCCAGGCGGTTGCCGTGCTCGCCGCGGGTCAGCGTGACCCGGGCAATGGAACCGGCCAGCGTTACAGAAAAATTGCTCATTTCAAACCCTTGTCTTGTGCCGCGCCGGCATGGCAGGCCATCGCCATTCAACGGTTGCGGTAAATCGGTATCAGAGAAAAGCGCGACCGCCATCGGACATCATGCTTTGGCCCGTGATGAATCCCGAGTCGTCCGAACACAGGAACAGCAAGGCGCGCGCGTGATCGTCGACATCGGCGACACGGTGGATCGACTGCTGCCGCGCCGCCATCTGAAAGTATTCGTCTTGCGCCGAAGTGCGTTCGCTTTCGGTCTTGGTGGTGCCGGGCAGCAGCGCGTTGACGGTAATGTTCCATTCGCCCAGTTCGCGCGCCATGGCGCGGGTCATGCCGATCAGCGCCGCCTTGGAAGCGGTGTAATGCAGATAGCCGCCGCGGCCGGATACCACCGTGGTCGAGGACAGATTGATGATGCGGCCCCACTTGCGCGCCTGCATCGCCGGCACGACCGCGCGCGCGCACAGGAACGAGCCGGTGATATTCACATTGATCGCGCTGCGCCATTCGTCCAGCGGCAATTCCCAGAACGGCCCGATGACCAGGTTCTTCAGCATCGCGGCGTTATTGACCAGGATATCGATGCGGCCGTAGGTTTCCATGGTCTTGGCGACCATTGCTTCGACCGATGCCTGATCGGCGATATCGGTGCGAATCGCCAGGGCGCGCTGGCCCTTGGCTTCGATTTCCTTTTGCAGTTCGACCGCGCCGTCGAAGCTGCGCTGTGCAATGATCGGAACCGCGCCCTGCGCGGCCAGGTGTTCCACAAAAGAGCGGCCAAGCCCGATCCCGCCGCCCGTCACGATGACGACCCGGTCCTTGAGGGTTGGATAAACTGCGCTTGCTGTCACGTAAATCTCCTTTTATTCTGTACGCCGGGCCGCGCCATGGCGTCCCCGGTTAATTTATTTCGATTAATGAAATTTAATTTTATTAATCGGAATTCTAAGATTCGCTGAATTGCTTGTCAACGAAGATTTTCATTGCCCGGCCATGCGCTCATCCGCTCGTTCTCCCGGCAACGGATGCCGCCTGTCCGCCTAGTGGTCCTTGCCGCCGCTGCCGTCGCGCACGTGGGTATTCGGCTCGATATTCGAGCGCCGCTTTTCGGCGCTGCGCAGGCCGTTTTCCACATAATTGCCTTCGGCCGCGCGCGCCGCCGCGTCGTCCCAGTCCTGGGTCCAGTCGCCCAGCGAATACCCGAACCATGGCGTTTCGGGTTTCAGCGCGGGCAATCCGAGACGTTCCCAGATCGCCTTGGCTTTTTCCATGTATTCCCGCTTCGGCAATGCCAGCGGCGGCATGTCGCCCTTCATGGTGGCGTCGATCAGCATCGACGAATCGAATGGGCTGCGGCGATCGGTGCGCGGGCCATGGCCGTGGTCGCGATGGCCGACCACGCGCGTATCGAGTTCGGGATTGGAGCGATACGACATCGCCCACAGGATGGCGTCGGCATTGTTCGGATCGATGTCATCGTTCACGGCGATCACGAATTTGCTGCAGGACGCCTGGAACGCGGTGGCGCCTTGCAGCGCGCGCCACACTTCGGTGGTCGGCGCGCCGCGCTTCATCTGGATGATCGTGACGCGGCGCAGATTGGTCAGCGCTTCATGCAGCGAAACCTTGATGACGCCCTGGATGCCGAGCGTATCGCGCAGGTGCGACAGGAACATCGGTTCGTAGGCGACCCGTTTGATCACGCTGGATTCGCTCGGCGTGACTTGCGAGATGATCGAGGTAATGATCGGCAGGCGTTTGCGGGTGATCGCCGTGATCTGCATATTCATGTTGAAATCTTCCAGCGCGATATGGCCGTGCGATTCGCCGAACGGGCCTTCCGGTTCCAGGAAGTCGGTATCGATCAAACCCTCGATCACGATTTCCGCATCCGCCGGCACTATCAGATCGACCGTCTTTGCCTGCACCACATTGATCGGCTTGCCCTGCAGGCCGCCGGCCACGGCCAGCTCGTCCAGGTTGGCGCGCAGCTTCTGCGGGCCGCAGAAATTCACCACGGGCGCGCAACCCAGCACAATCGCCACCGGCATCTTCTCGCCGCGCGCCTTATATTTTTGCCAATGCACTTCGCCGCCGGCCTTCACCGCGACCGACATCATGACGCCGAGCCGGTCCGATGCCTTCAGGCCGCCGCGATAGGTGCCCATGTTCTGGACGCCGGTTTCGGGATCCTTGGTGATGACGCACGACGATGTGAGATACGGCGCGACGTCGAAGCCCGGCGTCGAAATCGGAATCGGCAAGGCGTCCATGCCCTTGCCCGGTCCCTTCAGATCGATGCCGGTAACCACCACTTCCTGGCAAGGCGCGTTGGCGACGACCTGCGGCGGAATCGGATTGGCGACGGCGCGCACCCAGCAGGCGGCGATATCTTCCACGCGTTCGACGCCCATGCCGATGCGGTAGATTTCCGCATTCGCCGACAACGCGCCGATCACGACCGGGATATCGTAGCGCCGGCCCTTGCTGTCGACGATATTGGTAAACAGGAATGCCTTGCGCTGGTTTTCCGGAATGCCGCCACGGAATTGCCAGCGCACCAGCGGATGCATTTCGGTGTCTTTATTGATCGGCTCGTCGATGGTGATAAGCAATCCTGCCTTGTCCAGCCGTTGCAGATGCTCATGCAGGTCGGTAGCGCATCCTGTTGCGGCGGCGCTGGCGGCCGGCTTGTTTTCCGCGGTTGATTGAACCATGTCTTTTCCCTGATTTTTAAGAAAAAATTACCGCCTGACCGACGTCAGGCATGACTGCCGCCGATGACTACTCGACCTTGACGACGCCGCTGGCGACCAGCTTGCGATTGATATCCACTTCCGCGCGCAGTTGCGCACCGAATTCTTTCGGCGACGACGCCACCACCACGAAGCCGATGCGCTTGAATGCCTCGCCGACTTCAGGCGTATGCAGCGCCGCGATCAGCGCCGTGCGCAGCTTGTCCGAGACATCTTTCGGCACCGCGCCCGACATCACGAAACCGACCCAGGTCTTGTAGCTGAAGTCCTTCAGTTCCGGTACGCCCGATTCCTGCAACGTCGGCACATTCGGCAGGAAGTCGGCGCGCTTGGTGCCGGTGACAGCCAGCGCGGTCAGTTTGCCGGCATCGATCTGTCCCTTGGCCGCGGCGACATCCGGCATCAGGAGCGAAATCTGGCCGCCGAGCAGCCCTGCGAATGCCGGTCCGCTGGAGTTGTAAGGCACTTGCAGCGCCTTGATGCCGAGCTTCACCAGCAAGCCTTCGGTCGAGAAATTCAGGCTGGTGCCGGAGCCGCCGCTGCCATAGGAGATCTTGGTCGGATTTGCGCGGGCATAGGCGACGAATTCCTTCATGTTATGCGCCGGAAACGCGGGCGGCACCACCAGCACCGTCGGGATGTCGATGGCGCAGGTCAGCAGGGTCAGGTCCTTTTGCGGGTCGTAGCCCAGGTCCTTGTCGATCACCGGCCCGATCGTCAGCGAGGCCGGCGACACTGCCGCCAGCGTGTAGCCGTCCTTCGGCGCGCGCAGCATATTCAGCATGCCGATTTTCTGGTTGGCGCCGGGGCGGTTTTCGACGATCAGTTGCTGGCCGAGAATCTTGGTGGCCTGCGCCGCGACGATGCGCGCCGCGATGTCGACCGGTCCGCCGGCGGCAGTCGGCACGATCAGCGTGAGCGGCCTGCTTGGATACGCCGAATCGGCCATCGCGCCGGGCGCGGCGAAACAAGCGGCGACGACTGCGATGGCTGAGAATATACTGACGCCGCGATTGGGACGATTGCGACGATTGGCACTGAATGTGCTGAACATAAAGGGTCTCCTCAATTGGTCTCTCGGTTGTAGGGCAACCGGTTCGTTTTAATTTATTGATGAGATTCAAGAGGAATCGCTCAATAATTTCATTCACCGAAATTTAAATCCGATAAACGAAATAGTATTCGGGTCAAAAGCGCTTGTCAACAAGACATTGAATGCCCGGAATAAAAATCGCAGCGGTCAGGAATGGGAAGCCGCGGCCGATATAAGGCCATGGCTAAAATCGGGATGGGCTTGCTTGGCGGGGGGAATTAACGAGGTCTGCGGCCAGTGGAAAGTACTGCGGATTGCGAATGAATGCCTTTTTTACTGAAAGTGCTTTTCCAGGTTTTCATGGAAAAGTCCTTTAGTGCATAAGCTTTGATTTCCATCAAGTCTTGTTCGGCTGACGCCAGTAGCACTACCTTGTAATGCATCAGCGATCCGACTTGTCGAGATCGGCAAATACATCCTCGGCATCACGAAACTGCCCTTGCTCGATTCCTCGATTGCCGAGTGCCAGAACCTTCAGGAACGCAAGCGTTTCTTCCTGCTCTTCCCAGCTCTTCACGTCCATGACAATCAACTTGGCTTCGCCGTTCTGTGAAATCAGCATGGGCTCACGGCTTTCAGAAATGTCTCTGACGATTTCGGCGGCATGACTCTTGAGATAGCTGATGGGCTTGACTTGCGTGGAGAATTTCATGGCGAGGCCTCTGCTAGACTTGCATAAGGACGGATTTAGTCTTTATTCAGTTCGATGCAAAGCGTCTTTTTTATTTTAATACTGTCGATAAACGCGACCGGCCATCTCCGCCATGCTCGCATCCTATCCCGGGATCAAGCTCGGCAACCGGCAACACCAAATAACTTTCGATTTAAAAAAAGAAAAACGGGAGGCCGTCGTAAACTTTCCGATTGATACGGAAAATCAAAAGGCCTCCCGCCGAACTTGTCTTTCAGAGACGTTTACTGCCCCGATCGCTTGAGAACAATATCGTTATACAGCTTCGACCATTTCGCATACTGGTCGAGGATTTCCTGGTCGTTGATGAATTTGACCGGGAAATTATTGGCGGCCGATTGGTAGTCCTTGTTGGTCGGATCGTAGAACATATCGACCAGGATCTTCTGCCCGTCGCTCAGCACGAAATCGTAAAACAGCACCGCCGTATTGGGATGCGGCGCATTCTTGGCCACGGCGATCGCGTTCGAACGGGCGATGGCCGGCTTGATGACATACCAGTCCAGCGGCGCGCCGTCATGCTTCAACTGCCGGGCCTTGTAGCTGAATACGGTCAGGCCGTAAGGCACTTCGCCGGCCGCCACCAGTTGCGTCAGCAGGGTATGCCCGGTGCGAACCGACAGGCCGTTGGCGCCCAGGTCCTTGAAATACTGCAGGCCCTTCTTTTCTCCCATCTGGTTCACGACAGCGGAAAACCAGTCGTCATCGGTCGATTCGATTGCGATTTTTCCCTTCCACTTCGGATCGAGCAATTGCTCGTAGGTTTGCGGAAGCTGGTCTTTCTTGATCAGGTTGGTGTTGTAGGCCTGCACGAAGATATTCAGATAAACCGGCGCCCATTCGTGATGCGACGGCACCGCTTCTTCCATCAATTTCTTGATATAGGGGGAATTCACTTTCTGCAGCAGCTTTTCGCGCGACAGGGCTTCCAGCTGCGCGCTGGCGCCCGCCACCACGTCCACGGTGAATTTACGGCCGCCGGATTCGGCAATGACCCGGTTGGTCACCTGCTCGGAGCCGGAACGCCAGATCTTGACCGGAATGCCGTACTTGGCCTTGAAGGCGTTGGTCAGCTGTTCCATGTCGCTCAGCGGAACCGAGGTATATAAATTGAAGGTGCCTTCTTTCTTGGCGGCTTCGATCAGGCGTTGCTGACGGTCGGCGCCTTGATAGAGGGCGACCTTTTCGGTGTTGCTCACCGCCGGCGCATCGGCGGCCATGCCCGTTACGGGCAGCGCGGCGAAAAAGGCGCCCGCGGCAATCATGGATGCCAGGCCGTTCATGGCCTGGGCGGTTGTTTTCAGGGAAAATATCTTCATGTCAATGCCTCCGTTTTGTCGATTATTTTTTTGCTGCTTGTTTTTGTAGCTTGTTTTGCCGCTTGGCTTTGCGGCTTACGTTTTCGATGATTTCAAGCTTCCGGCAATCTCGTCCAGCGAAAGCACGGTCGCATATTTGGCGTTCATGTCGAACAGATTCGCGCAATGCGCAAAATGGGAGCGGTCGAAACAGCAGTCGTCGATCACGAAAGTGGTATAGCCGTGGGAAAAGGCGTCCACGGTCGAAGCCCGCACGCAACCCGAGGTCGACACGCCGCAAATCACGACCGTATCGATTTCTTCCTTGCGCAGATAGAAGTTCATCGCGGTGCCGAAAAAGACGCTGGCCTTGGTCTTTTCGAGTATCCATTCGTCGTCGCGCGGCACGATCATGTCCGGAAAGCGTCCGAATTTCGGATCGGGATTGACCGGACGCCTGGTCTTGGTCGCCGTGCCGGTAAACTGCTGGCCGCGCACATCGCTGCGGGTAAATACCACCGGGCGGCCGGCGGCGCGGAACAGGTCGATCAGTTCCTTGATGCGCGGCAGCGCTTCCCATGCGGCATCGCCGCAAGCGGTCGGAAATTCGACAATGGCTTCTTCGATCGGCTGCGGTTTCGAGCCGGTGAAAGCCACCGTGACATCGATCACGATGAGGGCCGATTTCGGCCCCGGCATCGGGGATTTATCGGCTTTTTGATAGGCCTTGCGATCGGATTCCGGAATGACGGTCATCCAGTCCTTGGCCTTGTTGCCGTTGGTCGTATTTTTGGTGTCCTGCTGCATCAATGTCTCCCTTCTGAAGTGCTGTCATGTAATTTTTCCAACTCGCATAAGTCTAACGCGAAGTTGTCAAACGAGACAATTTTCGTAAATAAGGCAATCCAACTTCCCTGCCGGCGCCGGAAACAATTATCATCAAGCCCGGCAACACCACGGCCTCATCCCCATCCATTCCCCGCCGTCATCCGGTCGAACCCAGGTCAAGCGATGCCCATCAAAGTATTCTCCAGCGCCAAGCCGCAAACACCCGGAATCGACGCAAAATTCGACGGAAGATATTGGCTGGCGCTGGCCGAGGAACACCTGGCATCCGAAAGAATCCCGGACGCCTTGAACGCATTGCAGCAGGCCGAAGCCTTGCTGCCGCTGGATCCGCAAGTGTACCGCCTGCAGGCCCGCGCACTGAACGCGAGCGGCCAGGACGCCGAAGCCCTGGCCGCCGGCATGGCCGTCGCCGCGCTGGAAGAACGCTCGGCCATGGCCGTGTTCAATATCGGCACTGCCTATTTCACGAATCGCCATTGGCAGCCGGCAGCCAAATGGTATCGCCGCGCCCTGGCGATCGATCCCGAACTGGTCGCGGCCAACCAGAACCTGGCGGCGATCCTGTACATGGACGGCCATTGGACCGAAGCCGATAAATACTACGAACGCGCCTATCGCATCCAGTCGCTGTTCATCGACCAGGCCGAAGAGCCGGTCCGCAGTCTCCTGATCCTGTGCTCGGCGCGTCCCGGCAATGTGCCGTTCGAGCATCTGCTGCCGCAAACCCGGAACACGCGCATCAAATGGGTCATCGAATATTCGCCCGAACAGGCATTGCCGGACTACGACATCGTCTTCAACGCCATCGGCGATGCCGACGTCGCGACTTGCAGCCGTGCGGTTGTCGACAATTTCCTGGCAGGCGCCAACCGCCCGCTCCTGAATCCGCCGCAGCGCGTCGCGCTGACCGCGCGCGATCGGATCGGCGCCCTGCTGGCCGGCATCGACGGCATCCATGTGCCGCAAGTTGTGCGCTGGGACCGCCTGCAGGGCGATGCGGCGCAAGATGTGCATGCGTGCATCGCGGCGGCGGCGCTGCCCTATCCCGTCATCGTGCGCCCCATCGGCGGCCACGGCGGCGATGGCGTGGTCCTGCTGCAATCGCCGCGGGACGCGACCGCAATTCCCTATGCCGACGGCGCCTATCTCACCGCCTATCAGGAATATCGATCGGCCGACGGCTGCTATCGGAAATATCGCGTCATCTTTGTCGACCGCAAGCCGTATCCCTATCACCTCGCCATCAGCAACAACTGGCTGGTGCATTACGACACCGCGGATATGCTGAATCCGACCTGGAAAGTCCAGGAAGAAGCCGGCTTCCTGGACGATCCGGCCGGCGTATTGGGGCCAGCCGCGTGGGACGCGCTGGAAGCCATCGCGCGACGGCTGGATCTCGACTACGCCGGCATCGACTTTTCGGTGCTGCCCGACGGGCGGCTGCTGGTCTTCGAAACCAATGCCACCATGCTGGTGCATCCGGAGACCTATCACGATGCGCTGAAATTCAAGAATCGCTATGTCCAGGACATTCTGGACGCCTTCGATCGATTGCTTGAGCGCGTCGGGAGTTCTTGATTCCATCAAACGATTCGTTCCGTCAAGGCGCCGTCAGGCGCGCCGCAATGGGGGTTGTACTCCGTTCGTGTCCTCCTGCGGCCTGCGGCCGCATTCCCCTTTACCTCACTGCGCACAACCCCCATTGCGGCGCGCCTGACGGCGCCTTGACTACGGTGGCGGGTGTTTTTTGATTCTGTGCTCTTATTACATTCTCCATTGACCTTTTTTACTTCGCTGCTCCCCCGTCGCAGCACACCTGCTAACAACGCGGGAATCGCCGGCCATTGAAAGGGATTCATCGGCAACGCCGTTCTTCATGGATATTTGCGCCAGGGAGTAAAATCCGAATCTTTGGCCCATCCGTCATTCCCGCATGAAAAAAGAAACATCGCTGAAAGCCCTGCTCTGGATTGTCTCCGCCGGCTTTTTCATGCAGACGCTGGACACCACCATCATCAACACGGCGCTGCCGTCCATCGCCGCCAGCCTCAACGAAAACGCGCTCGACCTGCAACCGGTCATCGTCGCCTATTCCCTGACCATGGCCATGCTGACGCCGGCCTCCGGCTGGCTGGCGGATCGCTTCGGCACGCGACGCCTGTATTTCTCGGCCATTTTCATCTTCGCCGTCGGCTCGCTGTTCTGCGCAATGTCGCAAACGCTGCATCAATTGATCGCGGCGCGCGTGCTGCAAGGCATCGGCGGCTCGATGCTGTTGCCGATCGGACGCCTGGCGCTGCTGCGCTCCTATCCCGCCGTGCTGTATATCGCCGCGATCACTTCGGCTTCCATCGCCGGACAGACCGGGCCGCTGATCGGGCCGGTGCTGGGCGGCTGGCTGGTGGAGGCGATTTCCTGGCACTGGATTTTCCTGATCAACCTGCCGATCAGCCTGATCGGCTGCGCCGCCGTGCTGGTCTTCCTGCCGCGCGAGGACCGCCTGCCGCACGCCATTCCCCGCTTCGACCTGCCCGGCTTCGCGCTGCTCTCGACCTGCATGGTCACGTTCTCGCTCGGCCTGGACGGCGTCGGCGGCAACAAGTCCTGGCTGTGGGGCGCCGGCATGCTCGGCGCCAGCGCGCTGCTGGTGGCCGTTTATATTCAGTGGGCCAAGTTGAAAGAGAATCCGCTGTTCGCGCTGACGCTGTTCAAGCAAAGAACCTTCGCGCTGGGCCTGGCCGGCAACCTGATCGCCCGCATCGGCGGCAACGCGGTGATGTTCCTGATGCCGCTGCTGTTCCAGCTCGAACTCGGCATGAGCGCGCTGCAGGCCGGCATGATGATGCTGCCGACCGCGCTCGCCGCCGTCGGCATCAAGCGTTTCATCGTGCCGCTGGTGAAGGCCTACGGCTATCGGAAATTCCTGACCGTCAATACCTTGCTGGTGGCCGCCAGCACGGTCGTGTTCGCCACCATCAGCACCGGCCTGCCGATCTGGGTGATCGTGGTGCAACTGGCTCTGTTCGGCGCGTTCAATTCGATGCAGAACGGCGCGATGAACAGCGTCACGCTGAAGGACCTGAGCCTGCGCGACGCCAGCAGCGGCAACAGCCTCTATTCGATGGCGCAGATGCTGGCCGTGGGCCTGGGGGTGACGATCGGCGGCGCGATGGTCAAGCTGCTGACATCGGTCTGGTCGGATCCGATGCTGGCATTCCGCGTGACCTTCCTGCTGCTGGGCCTGATCACGGTGGCCGCGGCCGGCGTGTTCGCCTCGATGAAGCCGAATCCGAACCGGAACGCAAGCGCGCCGGTCGCGGACGTCATGGAAGACTAGGTTCGCTCCCGGCGATCGGCGTGGCCAGCGGCCCCAGCAGATCGGACACGCGCAGGCGGATCGACGCCAGCAATTCGGCCAGCGCCTCTTCGTTGGCGTCCGACAGCAGCCGGTCGGTGCGCGCCATGTACAGCGTGCGCGTCAGCGGCGGATCGACAACGCGGCGCGCCACCAGGCCGCCGCTGCGCAATTCCGGATAGGCCAGGCCGTAAGGCAGGATGCTCGCCACCGAATGGTCGGCGATCAATATCTTCAGCGCCTGCATCGATTGCACCTGGAAGGTGATGCGCGGCACCAGCTTGCGCGGCGCGGCGGCGGTCTCGATGATTTTGCGCACGCCGTCCAGCCGGATCGGCGCGCTCAGGTCGGTTTCCAGGGCTTTCGACAGGGTAATCTTGTCGACGATATCCCAGGAAGAGCGCACAAGACGAGTCGCGCCCGGCTCGGGCGCGGTCACGAACAGCAGTTCTTCGCGCAGCCACGGCGTGCGCGACAGTCCTTGCATTTCGGGGATATCGTGCGCCAGCAGCATATCCAGTTCGCCGCGCTTGAGCGCTTCGAACAAGACCTGGCTGGCTTCTTCCACGATGCGCAGCGTCACGTTCGGCATGACCGAGTGCGCGCGCACCATCATGTCGGACGCGGCCAGGTTCACCACGCTCGGCGACAGGCCGAGCCGGATGGTTTCGGTCTGACCGGTCTGGAACGCCGCCATCTCGCGCGTCGTTCGCGCCACCAGTTCCAGGATCTGCTGCGCGCGTTCGTACAAGACCTGCCCGGCGGCGGTGACCACCACGCCGCGCGAATGCCGATGCAGCAGCGGCGTGCCCAATTCGTCTTCCAACTGGCGCACCTGCGCGCCCAGCGCCTGCTGCGCAATATGCAATTGTTCGGCGGCGCGCGTCATGCTGCCGAGTTCGACGATGCGCGCAAAATACTGGAATTGCTTGAGCGATGGAATGTCTCTCTCCTGTCTCGTTATTGCCGATCCTTGCCCGGCTTTTACGTGATCCCGCGCGGCCTTTGCCGCGACGCAGCATGATTCCCGAAGGCCGACCAAACAAAAACCGTTGGTCTGCGCAAAGGAAATGCTTCTGGATTCAACAATAGGTTCTATATACCATAAGCCATATAGAAATTCTCAAAATCCGAGACAAAACATCAGTAACCAATCAGTAATCAGCAAGGAGTCATGACATGTTCGTCCGCAATGCCTGGTACGTCGCCGCGACCCAGAACGAAATCGCCGACAAGATGCTCGCGCGCACCATTCTGAACGAGCCGGTGGTCCTGTTCAAAAACGGCGACGGCGAAATCTGCGCGCTGGAAGACCGCTGCTGCCACCGCGGCGCGCCGCTCTCCCTGGGCGACATCACCTCCTGCGGCGTGCGCTGCGGCTATCACGGCATGATGTTCGACCGCAGCGGCAAATGCGTGGACATCCCCGGCCAGACCACGATTCCTGCGCGCGCCAAGGTGAAGTCCTACCCGATCGTCGCCAAGGGCGACTATATCTGGATCTGGATGGGCGACGCCGAGAAGGCCGAACCGGCGGACGTACTGGACTATCCTCCCGACGATCCTGAAAACTGGCCACGCTCAAACGACATGCTGCACCTGAAGGCCAGCTATGTGATGGTGCTGGAAAACCTGATGGACCTGTCGCACCTTTCCTATCTCCACCGCACCAGCATCGGCAGTTCGGAAAACGACAGCGCCAACGCCACCATGGACGTCAAGCGCACCCCGCGCGGCATGAAGTTCCTGCGCGTCATGCGCAACGCCGATGCGCCGCAAAACTGGCTCAAGCGCTACCCGACCGGCAAGAAGGTCGATCGCTGGTCCGACTTCGAATATGTCGCGCCGAACTCCATCATGCAATACAGCGGCGGCGTAAATGCGGGCGACTACGACGCCGGCGTGCGCAGCGGCAGCCACCTGGGCCGCACGCTGCATACCGTCACGCCGGAAACCGAAAAGTCCTGCTTCTACTTCTTCAACAAGGCCGACGGCTACACCAAGTTCGAGGACCCGAACCGCGAGCGCAGTTGGAAACCGCTGACCGACGTCTTCAAGGAAGACGCCCACATGCTGGAACAGCAGCAACTGCGCCTGGACAACTTCGATGCAAAAAACCTGCTGGACATCAACACCGACGTCGCCCGCGTCCAGATGATCCGCGTCCTGAACGAACGGATTCGCCAGGAACAGGAAGAAATGCAGAAACAGGCACAGGAAAAAGCCGCTCAAGGACAGAAACAACCGTCGCAACCATCGATGCAGGCCGGCTGAGTGCAATCCCGAAGCGCCCGCCATGAAGTCATGAAGTCAAGGGAAATGCCGGCTGATCCATCGTGGTTCGGTCAAGGATTTGCCAGGTGCGGCATGGTGGGATGTTGTGTGCAGTGAAGTAAAGGGGGAGACGGCCGCAGGCCGGCGGAGGACATGAACGGAACACGACATCCCACCATGCCGCGCCTGGCAAATCCTTGACCGAACACCGAACAAAAAACACCGAACACCAAAGAACAAGCAAATAAAAACCATCAATTGGAGAACATCAAGATGAGCAGCACAGGCAGGTTACAAGGCAAGGTCGCCATCATCACCGGCGCGGCGCAGGGCATCGGCGCCGAATATGCGCGGGCGCTGGCGGCCGAGGGTGCGGCGGTCATCGTGGCGGATGTATCGGATGCCAATCCGGTCGCCGCGGCGATCGTCCAAAACGGCGGCAAGGCGCTTGCAATCCATTGCGACGTGACCGACGCCGCTTCCGTAAAATCCATGGTTGCCGTCGCGCTGGAGCGTTTCGGCCGCATCGACATCCTGGTCAATAATGCCGCCCTGTTCGGCACCGTCAAACGCAAGCGCTTCGAAGATATCGAATCGGCCGAATGGGACCGCATGATGGCCGTCAACGTGCGCGGCGCCTTCGAATGCGCCAAGGCCGTATCGCCCGCCATGCGCAGCCAGAAATACGGCAAGATCGTCAACATCGCCTCCGGCACCGTATTCAAGGGACAGACCATGCTGCTGCATTACGTCACCTCGAAAGGCGCCATCGTGGCCATGTCGCGCAGCCTGGCGCGCGAACTGGGCGGCGACGGCATCCGCGTCAATACCCTGGCGCCGGGCCTCGTGATGAGCGAAAGCGTGAAAGCCAACTGGTCGGCCGACAAGGTCCAGGATACCGTCAATTCGCGCGCCATCAAGCGCGAACTGACGCCCGAAGACATGTGCGGCACCCTGATCTACCTCTGCTCTCCGGAAAGCGATTTTGTCACCGGCCAGGTGCTGGTGGTGGACGGCGGCGCGGTGATGCACTAAAACGATTACAAATAGCCGCGATAAAAATTATCACCCGATCGCGATTGATTCCGAGGAGACAAAAATGAAAAATATAGCACCGAAATTTTGCCTGACGCTGCTGCTGGCCGGCCTCGGCCTGGCGCCTGCCGCATCGGCCCTGGCGCAAGCCAGGAACACAGCCGACATCGCCGCGCTGCAAGGCGACGCCCGCTCGCAGGAACTGATCGACGCCGCCAAGAAAGAAGGCGAACTGACCATCTACCTGGCGCATCCGAGCGTACCGCAAGTCACCGCCGCCTTCACCAAGAAATACGGCATCAAGGTCAACGTCTGGCGCGCCGGCTCCGAAGCCATCCTGCAACGCGTCGTGACCGAAGCGCACGGCGGGCGCAACGAAGTCGATGTGGTGGAAAACAATGCGCCGGAGATGGAGGCGCTGCATCGCGAGAAATTATTGCAGGATGCCAAGTCGCCATACACTGCCGGCCTGATGCCGCAGGCCGTGCCGCCGCACAAGGAATGGGTGGGCATATCGATCGACATGTTCACGCTGGCCTACAACACCCAGAAGGTGAAAAAGGAAGACCTGCCCAAGAGCTGGGCCGACCTGGCCGATCCAAAATGGAAAGGCCTGCTGGCCGTCGAGGCCGAAGACCAGGGCTGGTTCGCCTACGTCCTGCAGAGCCTGGGCCAGGAAAAGGGCACCAAACTGTTCAAGGAAATCGTCGCCAACAACAACCCGTCGGTGCGCAAGGGCCATTCCTTGCTGGGCCAGTTGGTTTCTTCGGGAGAAGTCGCGCTCGGCCTGGACCTGTACAGCTGGACCGCCGATCAGTTGAAGGCGAAGGGCGCGCCCATCGAACGCTTCAACGTCAGCGAACCTATCGTGCAATTCCAGGGCCTGGGTCTGATGAAAAAATCGCCGCATCCGAATGCCGCGGTATTGTTCTTCGACTTCATGCTGACCGACGGCCAGGAAATCATGTCGAAGGCGCACGCCATCGCCACCAGCAACAAGTACGATATGGCCGAAAAGAAAGTGCCTCTGCGCTACATCGATCCCGTGACCGCCATGGACCTAAACGAACAGCGCTACAAGGTGTATCAGGATATCTTCGTCAAGCGGAGCAAGTGACGGCCCGGCGTTAATCGTTTCACGAGTTTTCTGCGAATGCAGGAGGCCGCTCATGGAGCGGCCTTTTTTTATTGGCGCTCGAAAGACGCGTTACGGCCGGGGATTCTTCGATACGGCTTCGCCTACTCAGGACGAACGGTCTTTTAATCGCGCTCAAAAAAACACGGTTCGTATCTAGGAAAAGAGGTTTTGATCGCGCCTAAAAATACCCCGTTCGCACTGAGTAGCGAAGCGTATCGAAGTGTCATCGCCGGCTTCGCAAACTTCCAAGTACAATGCCCGAAAAGCCTCCGCATAACGGCGTCTGCATCGGAAAACCGAACATGAAAAAACTGCTGGCCCTGCGCCATATCGATTTCGAAGACCTGGGGACTTTCGAAACCTGTTTTTCGAAAGCGGGATACGCGATCCGGTACCTGGATGCACCCACCGCCAAGACCGCCGCCTTGCGCGCCATCGACCCGGCCGCTCCCGACCTGCTGGTGGTGCTGGGCGGCCCGATGGGCGTTTATGAAACGGCGGCCTATCCGTATCTGAACGAAGAAATGCGCATCATCAAGACGCGTATCGAAAAACGCCGGCCGACGCTCGGCATCTGCCTCGGCGCGCAATTGATCGCAGCAGCATTGGGCGCCCGCGTCTTTCCCGGCACGGCCAAGGAAATCGGCTGGGCGCCGGTGCAGGTTACGCCCGAAGGACAACGCAGCCCGCTGGCGGCGCTGGGCGTGGGTGCGGTCGAAGGCACGGCGCCGTCGGTGCTGCACTGGCACGGCGATACCTTCGAGCTGCCGGCCGGCGCGATCCGGCTGGCCTCCACCGCCGATTACGCCAACCAGGCCTTCTCCCTCGGCAAGCACGTGCTGGCGCTGCAATTTCACCTGGAAATGCAGCCGGAAGCAATCGGCTCCTGGATCGGCGGCCACGCGGCCGAACTGGCCGCCGCCGGCATCGCGCCTAAATCATTATTGCGAGCCGAGCATGCGATTACGCCGCAGGCCGCCCATGCGATCATATCGGCATGGCTGGCGCAATTCGAGGACGCGCATCAGGATTAGGCGCTGTAGCTGAGCCGGCGCCGGCCGGCGCCGCGAATTTCATGCGTCGGGCCGCATGCGCCTGTGCAATACAGTCAGATGCACCAACACTTCACCAGGCCGAAACGGCGACAATATGCATGCACCCGCACCTATTGCAAGGCATCCACACGATCTTCGCTTGCCTGCTCGACGAACAATCAGGCACTGCAACGCCCGCTAGGCGCGTTCCAGCAGGATCTCCACCAGCCGGTCGGGCATGTCCAGCATCACCAGATGCCCTGAATCGAGTTCATAGGTTTTCCAGTCCGGCTTGGCCTTGGCGGCCGCCAGCCAGGTATCGAAGTTCGGACTCGGATATTCCCTGGCACGGATATAGGTCTTTTTGGCGACCTTTTCGCGCGCGCCGGTCATCGTGATCGGATGCAAGCCGACCCCGATCGGCTGCTCGGTCAGCTTGCCTTCGACCCAGGCCGCATCCTTGGGATCGTGAATGTGAAACGCGGCGGCCGGCGGCGCGGGTCGCGACACCTGGCCCTTGGTAACCGCATCCAGCAAGCCTTTGCTGCTCAGCGGCGAATTCAGGTCGATGCCTTTCTGGCCGTTTTCCGGCATGAACGCATCCAGATAAATAATCGACGATACCCGCGACAGGACTTTTTCGATGGCGCCGGAGACCGGCCATCCGCCATAGGAATGCGCGACCAGCACGACTTCGCTCAGATCGTTCCATTTGAAGAAATTGACGATGTCGTCAATATGCGTGTCGAGCGTGATCTGCGCACTCATCAAATGAGAACGGTCGGCCAGGCCGGTCAGAGTCGGCGTGAAGACCTTATGCCCCTTGGCGCGCAGCTTGTCGGCCACGCGCACCCAGCACCAGCCGCCGTGCCACGCGCCATGCACCAGAACAAAGGTCTTGCCCGCCGGCGTCGGCGCGGCATTTGCATTTGCATTTGCGGTCGCCAGGCCCAATACCGTCGCGCCGGCGCCTTTCAATATCGATCGTCTCGATGTCGTCATGTGTCTCGCTCCGTGGATTGATTTCAAGATAAGTGACGCAGCGATCATGCAGCGAAAAAAATCCCGGCCTGGAAATGCCAGCCGGGATTCCATATGTCTCAGGACCGCTGCCCGATCATGATTGCTTTTTAATTGGCGCTATTGGCGCACTATTTGGCGCGCTTCATGAAGACTTCGTCAAAGACCTGCGACCATTTTGCATCGTTGTCCAGCGCAGCGGCGGGATCGATATATTTCATCGACGATGTCTTCAGCGTCGCGTCGTATTTCTTGCCGGTGACCACGTCATGCTCGTCGAGCAGCACCTGCTGCGCATCGGTCAGCATGAAATCGAAGAACAGCACCGCGGCGTTCGGATGCGGCGCCTTCTTCATCACGGCCATGGTCTGGAACTGCGCAATCGGCTGGCCGATATTGAAACGCTCGACCGGCGCGCCCTTGTCTTTCATCTGGTCCGGGTTGTAGCTGTACAGCGTCAACGCCATCGGCACTTCGCCGGAAGCCACCATCTGGCCCATCAGGGTATGGCCCTTGCGCACGGAAATATCGTTGGTGGCGATAATGTCCTTGAACAGCTTGATGCCCTTTTCCTGGCCGAGCTGCTGCAGGACGGCGGCGAACCAGCCGTAATCGCCCTGCTCGATGCCCAGCTTGCCCTTCCACTTCGGATCCAGCAGATCCTGGTAGGTCTTGGGCAGGTCTTCCTTCTTGACCTTGTTGACGTTGTAGGCCTGCGTGTATTCGTCGACCGAATAGCCGACCCATTCCTTGTGCGCCGGGATGGCTTGCGGAATGAGGTCTGCCAGATAAGGCGAGTTGACCGGCTGCAGCAGTTTTTCGCGATGGGTGGCTTCCATTTCCGGCGCATTGTTCTGCACGAAATCCAGTTCCGCGCGGCCGGCGCGCGCCTCGGTCACCAGGCGTTGCAGCACGTTTTCCGAGCTGGCGCGCCAGATATTGACCTTGATGCCGTATTTCTTGGTGAACAGCGCGGCGATCTTCCCGACCGCCGGATGCACAATGTAAATCGTGAGTTCGCCTTCCTTCTTGGCGCCGTCGATCAGCGCTTGCTGCCGATTCGGCCCCTGCAGCGCCGCGACTTCGGCGACGCTCGATTTGGCCTGCGCGAATACGGGCGCCGCGGCGACCAGGCTCACACTCAGCAACAATAAGGCCAGACCGGATTTCTTTACGAATCTTTTCATTTTTTGTGTCCCTCCAATTAGTGGAGCGCTAATTGTAGATGGTTTCCACAGAAATGTTGATTCCTTGTTACTCCGGCAATTTTTGCGCTTTCGATCTTCTCGCCCGGCGTGTCCCCCGGATCAGGCCGGCAATGGCGGCAGGGTCACCAGCAATTGCCCAAACCCTTTCTTGGGCGCATTGATATTGAGCCGTTTCTGGAATTCCCACGCGCGCGCCGGTTCGGGATGGATCACTGGCACATGCAGGTCCGCCTCCAGTGCATCGATGACGTCCAGCGTGCTCCAGGCCGAACCTAGCATGTAGATGCAATCCGGCTTGCCGCGGCTTTTAAGGAAGTTCTTCTTGATGAATGAATAAACCAGTTCGCCCGGCACTTCCATGACCTTGTCGAACGGCACGTCTGGCAAGCCTTGTATTTCGCTGACATTGATGCCGGCGCTGGCCAGGTAGGTCTGGAATATCTGGTTCAGGTGATCGGGGAAATAGGTGGCGCCGAATACGCGCGTGCCATGCATGGCCTTGATTGCATGCACCGCATTTTGCGACGAAGTAAAGACCTGCGCCTGGTATTTCCTGGCCCAGGCTTCGGTGAATTGCGCTTCCTTTTCGCGCCCAAGGATCATGAATGGGGGTGCACCCTCGGGATGGATGATGTCGCATTTCTGCTGGCCCAGGATGTCGACCAGCTTGTCGTAAGCCTTGATGCCGTCGGTCAGCTCTTCCTTGGTGCCTTTCATGACGCCGAGGTAAAGCGGGATGACCTCGACGCCATCGGGCAGGATACGGATCAGGTCCTGCAAATTGCCCGACCGGTAGGCCGGCAGGATAGCGCCGACCACGCCGCGCCAGCCGATCGGCGCGGCGTCGGCCGGCGTCAGGCCGAAGGGCGACAGCGATGCCGCGCCGGCCAAGGCCATCGCACCCTGCACGAATTTCCGGCGGTTGGGTGCATCCGGCGCTCCCGGCGCAATGCCTGGCGCACTTGCAATCGATTTCTCCTGATTCATCTCCATGATGGTCTCCTCTGTTTTTGTTTGAGTACGCGCAGTCGTTTCAATACATCATTCAATTCAGCCCAACAAGCCGGCGGCGCGATAGCCGTCGGCAGCGCCCTGGTGCAGGCCGACGCCCTCGAAGGTGAGCGCCGCGCCGCCCTCCTGTTTCAACGGCTGCCACAGTTCGGCAATGCCGGTGAAAAGTGGATTCAGGCGGCCAAGCTCGTCGGCGCCGGAGACAATCGCGCGCACCACCGCCGCCACCTCGGCGGCCGGCTGCCGCGCGCCGGTCACCAGCACGTTGACCACGCCCGGCTGCAATACATCGGCGTCGAGCGCGCGCAGCGTGCCGCGGCGCATGGTCGCGCGGCGATAGACCGAATTTTTCGCCAGCACCGTTTCCAGGTCGCCGGGCGCATAAGGCAATACGCGCAGCGCCACCGATTGATCGAGCGCGCTCATGACCTTGTTCGGAATCGGGCATTGCAATTGCGCATCGATCTCGCCCTTGGCCAGGGCTTCGGCACCGCCGGCGAAATCGACATAGACCGGCGTGAAATCCGTGAACGCAATGCCGAGCGCGCCGAAGATCGAATGCGCATGCTGGCAGACGCCACTGGTTTCCGGACCCACGGCGACACGCTTGCCGCGCAAGTCGGCCACCGTCCCGATGGACGATTCGCGCCGGACGATAAAGAACATCGGCCCCAGGTTCATCGGCGCCACCATGCACAGATCGATCGGCGCGTTGAAAGGCGCCGCGCCCTGCCTGGCTTTGCCGATCCAGTTGGCCGCCATGAAGCCGTAATCCAGATCCCCGCTGCCGATCTTGCGCGCATTTTCGATGCTGGCCGATAGCGACTTCAGCACTTCGATGGATTTGCCCGCGCCGGCTTTTTCAAGCACGTCGGCGAGCGCGACGCCCTGAGTAAAAAAAGTGCTGTCCAATTCCGCTGTTCCGATTTTCATGCCGATTCCTTGTTTGCGTTTTACCGCCTGTATTTGCGGTCTGTATTGGCCGCCTGTATTTTCGTCCGCGGCCGCAGGCGCTGTTTGCGCGATCACTTCGTGAACAGATCCTTCCATTTCTCATGCACCTGGCGCACGATTTCCGGGCTGGAGGTAATCCGGTCGGGGAAGGTATGGCGCTGTTCGTAAGGCTTGCAGGCATCGAAGATCATGCGTGAGTTGTAATAGGTATTGTTGTCGGGATCGGAGTCCGGCGACAGGCAGGGGTCGAGCCGGCTGCTCCAGGCGCGCCGGATGATTTCGGTATCGCGGGCCGGATCGACACGAGTGTACAGCGCCCACATTACTTCGTTCATGTCGCTCGGGTCGATATCCTCGTCGACCACCACCACGTAGCGCCCCAGATAGGCGCCGTCGCGACTTTGCGAGGCTACGTAGGCGGCCTGCTTGACGTGGCCGGCGTACTGCTGCTTGATCGAGATGACCACCATCAGCCGCGTGCCGCCGATCTCCGGCGTCCATACCGATTGAATGCCGGGTACGCCGGCCGCCTGCAGCGATTTCTTGATCATCGCGGAGCGCAGGAACGCGCGGTAATACATGATCTCGTATTCGTCGCCGCGGCCTGCCGGCGAACAGCCGACCATGATCGGATCCTTGCGGTGCGTGATGCCTTTGACGCGAAAGACCTGCGTGTCTTCGCGGCCGCCGGCGTAATAGCCGGTCCATTCGCCGAAGGGGCCTTCCGGCAGCAGGTCGCCGGCCACGCATTCGCCTTCGATCACCATTTCGCTGGCGGCCGGCACCGGCAGACCTGTAATCGGGCCGGGCACGCATTCGACGCTTTCGCCCAGCATTGCGCCCATGTATTCGTATTCGCCGATCTGGCCGTCGATCGGCAGGCCCGAAATGATCAGCATGACAGGATGATGGCCGATGGACACCGCGACCGGGCAAGGCAAGCCGCGCTCGTGATATTTGCGCATGATCAGGTAGCCGTGCTTGCCGGGCGACACGTACAGGGTGCAGGTCTTTTCGTCGACCAGCATGACGCGATAGGTGCCGACGTTGATCTTCTGCGTGTCGGGATCGCGCATGATCACCAGGCAACCGGTGCCGATGTAGCGGCCGCCATCTTTTTCATGCCATTGCGGCGCCGGGATTTTCAGCAGATTGACCTGGTCGCCGCTTTCCTGGAATTCCAGGACCGGCCCCGACTGCACCATTTTCGGCGGGAAATTGGCGGCGTCTTTTTCCCACTTTTCCGGCTGGTCCTCGAACATCGTGATCAGCTCGCTGTTGGACTCGGCGTACGGCATATTGCAGGTCAATGCGATCCGCTTTCGGGTCAGCACGGTGCTGGTCAATATCCGGAACCCCTTTTGATAGCCGGGAATGTTGTCGAACAGCAGCGCCGGTCCATAGCGCTTGCTGTTTTCCGCAGTCAGTGTGCCGATCTCCAGGTCGCATGAAGCGCCGTCCACATCGTACAGCTCGTCAATGTCCCGTACGCTTTGCAACCAGTCTCGTAAGTCTCGCATGTCAATTACCTCGAATTTGAATATTGCCGTGCTGCGCTAAATTCCATCTCTGTGCCATCTCAATTCCATCTCTATT
>DASYEK010000055.1:0-11863 GCA_036499085.1 Herbaspirillum sp.
GGCCTGTCTCGGCGATGACGTGCGCGAAGGACGATACGATGGCCGGATACCGGAATTGATCGAGGCGGCAAGAAAGGTATTCCGGAACGAATGCCTGGACGAGATTGCCGTCCAAAAAATCAACGCGCTGGTCGCCGAAAAGATGGCTGCGCCGCTGAACAACCTCGTGCTGGTACAGCATGGCCTGACGCGGGTAGCCCTGGCCAGGATGAACAAGGACGACCTGGCCCGATGGGTACGCGCAACGATCGATGACATCGAAATCCGCCTGGCCTATAGCGTCATGCTCCCGAAGCTGGAATTGAATTCGACGGTCAAACATATGCAGTATGCGCATTGCGCCGAACTGAGCAGCCGGGATCTGAAGGCGGCGGAACAGCGGGTCATGCGTCAAGAGAATGAAACATTCCACCAATGGCTGACGGCATGGGAGCCGTGGCAGGCGGCCATGGAGCGGGTGGAGCCGGAATTGTGCGAGGAGGCCACTGCCGCGGCGTACAGCATAAGCGAGGACTTCGACTACGAACGGGAAATCGACGAAAAAATCAGGAAAGATGGACTTTGGAGCGCGCCTGATATACCGCAACTGGTCGACGCGGAAATCAGGAAAAGGGGCGTGGCGGACGAGCCTGGCGTGCGACGGAGACTCCATCAAAAAATCGTATTACAGACTCAGATAGAGAAGTCGGATATTCGGACCAAGTTGAAATCGGACATTATGAATCCGTGGCTCGACGATATAAAACTCGAATTGACGGAGAGGTTTGCTGCGAAGCACAATTGCGCGGAAGCGTTGAAACCGTTGTGGAAAAAAGTCGCACCCGCGCCGGCCAAGCCCAAGACTGACTAAGATGGCGCGCCGCAGCCAATGCCGCGGCGCGCCGGTCTGCAACCATGCATATCGATTGCATGTGTTGCAGGTTGCTACAGTAACCGGGTTTTATGACGGGGTAATGACGCGGGCGCTCAAACTTGCGCCGTCCATGCCGGCGCCCATTCGCGGCGTCAGAGGTAAATGATCAGCAGCGCCACCGCAATGATCAGGCCGAATTTGGTGGCCTTGTACACATTGCGGTTCCAGCGCTTGAAGCGGCGGCGGTATTGCCCGGCCTGCCAGACGAAATGGAACAGCTTGTTGATGCGGCCGGTCTGGTCGCCGGTTTCGTTGGGCGAACTGGCGGCGGTCATCATGGTTTTGCCCAGCCACTTGTTGATGCTTTGCGCCCACTTGTAGCGCAGCGGCCGTTCGATATCGCAGAACAGGATGATGCGATTGCTGTCGGCACCGTTCTTGGCCCAGTGAATGAAGGTCTCGTCGAAAATCACGCTCTGGCCGTCGCGCCAGCTATAGCGCTCGCCGTCGACGTCGATAAAGCAGCGGTCGTCGTTCGGCGTGACCAGCCCCAGGTGATAGCGCAACGAACCGGCGAACGGATCGCGATGCGGATTCAGGATGCCTTCGGGAGGCAATTCCGCGAACATGGCCGCCTTGACGCAAGGAATGCGCGCCAGCAGCGCCACCGTCTGCGGGCAGAATTCGAGCGCCGACGGATGATTGGCGTCATACCATTTCAGATAGAAGCGCTTCCAGCCGTTCTTGAAAAAGGAATTGAAACCGGCGTCGTCGTTGTTCTCGGCGGCCTTGATCTTGGAGATCGCTTGCAGATGCAGGCCTTCGTCGCGAATGGTCTGCCAGTTGTCGTCGAGCAAGTGCAGGCCTTCGAAATGGCGCGATTTGACGTAGGGTACGGACACCGGCACCTTCGACATGGCATACATGAACAGGTTGATCGGCGCCATGATCGACGAATGATCGAAAAACTGGCGCAGGAAGGGCAGCCGCACGCGCCCGCGGAAATGAATAAACAGGATGGAAAACAGATAAATGCCGACGATCAACCACTTCATGCGTGTGTCCTTACGATGCAGACAGGGCAAGCCCCGAGTGCGCTGATTTTACACCAAGCGCGCAACGGGTCTGTAGGAATGGCGGGAGGGGGGATTGGGGCGATTTGTCGATCGGATTGGCCTGAGCCGCCGGCTTGATTCAGGCCGCCTGCCGCACCAGGCTGCCCGACGGATCGCGCTGCGGCATGCCGGTGAAATTGAAATCGACTTCCGGCCGGCGTCCAGAGACGATCTCGGCGATGGCGCGGCCGGAACCGGCGCCCATGGTCCAGCCCAGCGTGCCGTGGCCGGTATTGAGGAACAGGTTGTCGAATTTGGTCTTGCCGATATAGGGCACGTTGGACGGCGTCAGCGGGCGCAGGCCGGCCCAGTAGACCGGATTGTCATAATCGCAAGCATCCGGGAACAGTTCGCGGGTGCGGCGGGTAATGGCTTCGCAGCGCGTCATATTCAGTTCGCGGCTGTAGCCGTTCAGTTCGCAGGTACCGGCCACGCGCAGGCGGTCGCCCAGGCGCGAGACCACCAGCTTGTAGCCGTCGTCGGTCAGCGAAACGGTCGGCGCGCGCAGCGGATCGAGCACTTTATAGGTGCCCGAATAGCCCTTGCCCGGATAAATCATCAGGCTCACGCCCAGCGGCTGCAGCAATTGCACCGAAAAACTGCCCATGGCGACTACGAACGCATCGGCGCGCAGCACCTGATGGCGGCCCTCGGCGTCGATGACTTCCACAGCGGTCACACGCGCCGACGCGCCGGCGCCTTCGGTGATCAAACGGGTGATGGTGGTGTTGAAGCGGAAATCCACGCCGGCAGCGGCGGCGCGCGCGGCCAGCCCGGTGGTCAGCTTGTAGACATCGCCGGATTCGTCGGTCTGGGTAAAGTCGCCGCCGACGATCTTGTGGCGGATGCTCGCCAGCGCCGGTTCGATCCTTACCACTTCGTCGACGCCGATCGACTTGCGCTCGCAGCCCAGTTCGGTCATCAGGCGCGCCGCCGGCAGCGAGGCCTGGAATTCCTTCTCGTCGGTATAGAAGTGCAGGATGCCCTTGGTCAGGCAGTCGTAAGGGATGTCGGTTTCGGCGCGCACCTGCTGCAGGGTCTGGCGGCTGTATTCGGCGATGGCGACGATCTGGCGGATATTCTGGTCGGTGCGGGCGGCGGTGCATTCGCGCAGGAAGCTCATCGCCCATTTCCATTGCAGCAGTTCCGGGCGGAAGCGATACAGCAGCGGGGCGTCTTCCTTGCCCAGCCATTTCAGGATCTTGAGCGGCGCGGCCGGATTGGACCAGGGTTCGGCATGCGAGACGGAAATCTGGCCGCCGTTGGCGAAACTGGTTTCCTGGGCGGCGCCCGGCTGGCGTTCCAGCACGGTCACATCATGGCCTTGCTTGCTCAGGAACCAGGCCGAGCTTGTGCCGATGATGCCGGCGCCCAATACGATTACTTTCATGCCCAAATCTCCGTTGCCAATGTTGCGAACGCGCGGTTCAATGCTCACATTGTAGAAAACAATCGATTATTTTGCCGTGCAATATCGAAACGATATTTTTGCTATTTCGACAAAGTGCTGAATATTTGTTTTGAAAAACAAAATAAAAATCCTAAAAACCTTTGTTTTTGATCATTCGGGTCTTTTCGATTTCCTGTTCGACCGCGAGCTGCACGCTCTGCTGCAGCGCCTGCTCCAGATTGACCTGGATTTGCGCGGTAAGCTGCTGGGTGATGTGTTCGAAGGCGATCGCCATCTGTTCGGCGACCTGCTGCTTGAGCAGGCTGTTGACCTGGCCCAGCAACTGCTGCAGCACCTGTTCATGGATGTCCTGCGACAACTGGCGCCAATACGCCTCATCGTCGTATTCCGGCGCCGGCGAGGCGGCGGCCGGCCATTGCTCCGTTGCCGTGGCGGGCGGGCGGCGCGGATCGGGCCAACCGGTATTGTCGGCAGCGTCGGCATCGGCGGCGGTCATGGATTCAGGCGCGGGCGCTTCCGGCTGCGGCGTCAGGACTTCGGTCAGCAGCGGAATGCCGCGATCGGATGGCGGTTGTGGCTTGCTCATACGGCCTGCGCAACGAAGTGGGTCAATGGATAGCCGCGATCCTTGTAATAGCGATAGCGGTCGCGGCCGGCGACCTTGTCGGCCTCGTCGGCCGAAATGATTTCGAACATGCGCTCGAAGCGGGCGAAATGCGCCGGCGTGCGGCCGGACAGGTTGATCAGCACATGGTGATGCGGCAGTTCGGCGGCATCGTCGGCCACCAGGATCACCGGCGTGGCGTCGGCATGCGGATGCGCCGGCGTCGCGTGCGGCAGGAAATCGGTGGCCGAAAAGGTCCACAGCGCCTCATCCAGCGCCGCTTGCTGTTCGGCGTCGCGCGCCAGCAGCACGATCCGGCACTGCGCCACGCGCGCCTTGCGCACCAGGCGGCAAGTGTAGGTCAGGCGGTCGGCCACGTTGCTGTGGAAATCGATGCGGGTCATGACCGGTTCCGCGCTCAAGCCGCCATGCCGCTGTGGCGCAGCAGGGCGTCGATGCTCGGTTCGCGGCCGCGGAAGGCCTTGAACGATTCCAGCGCCGAACGCGAGCCGCCGACGGCCAGGATCTCGTCGCGGAATTTGCGTCCCGCTTCGATCGAGACCACATTGCCCGCGCCGCCTTCGGCCTTGGCCGATGCCGCGCCGGCTTCCTCGAAGGCGCTGTAGGCGTCGGCCGACAACACCTCGGCCCATTTATAGCTGTAATAGCCGGCCGCATAGCCGCCCGCGAAAATATGGCTGAAGGCATTCTGGTAGCGATTGAACGGCGGTGCCGGCATCACCGAGAATTCGGCGCGCACCTCGTCCAGCACCTGCTGCACGCTGTTCTGGCCGTTGCCGGACTCGCCGGCACTGTCGTGCAGGCGCATGTCGAACAGCGACATTTCGACCTGGCGCAGCATCTGCATGCCGGACTGGAAATTCTTGGCGGCGATCATCTTGTCGTACAGCGAACGCGGCAGCGCGGCGCCGGTTTCGGCATGCGCCGTCATATGTTCCAGCACATCCCATTCCCAGCAGAAATTTTCCATGAATTGCGACGGCAATTCCACCGCATCCCATTCCACGCCGGAAATGCCGGACACGCCGATTTCGCCGACGCGGGTCAGCATGTGATGCAGGCCGTGGCCGAATTCGTGGAACAGCGTGATCACTTCGTCATGCGTGAGCAAGGCCGGCTGCAGCACGCCGCCGACGGTGGCGGGGGCCGTGAAATTGCAGGTCAGGTAAGCGATCGGGGTTTGCACGCCGCCCGGCACCAGCCGCCGCGAGCGCGCCGAATCCATCCAGGCGCCGCCCTGCTTGCCGGCGCGGGCATACAGGTCGAGATAGAACTGGCCGACCAGTTGATAGCCGCCGGGCGCGTCCGGCGCCGCTTTTTCGATCTTGTAGAAGCGCACGTCGGGATGCCAGGCCGGGGCGGCATCGGCCGTGATGCGCACGTCGAAAAGTTGCTGCACCAGGTGGAACAGGCCGCCGACCACCTTCGGTTCCGGGAAATACTGTTTGACTTCCTGCTCGGAGAACGCATAGCGCTGCTCGCGCAGCTTTTCCGAGGCGTAGGCCAGGTCCCACGCTTCCAGTTGCGCCAGGCCCAGGTGCTCGGCGGCGAAGGCGCGCAATTCGGCCAGGTCGTTTTCGGCGAAAGGGCGGGCGCGATGGCCCAGGTCTTCCAGGAAGGCGATCACCTGCCGCGGGCTTTGCGCCATCTTCGGCACCAGCGACAGCTGCGCATAGTTGTCGAAGCCCAGCAATTGCGCTTCCTCGCGGCGCAGGCGCAGGATGTTGTCGATATTGGCGGTGTTGTCCCATTCCACGCGCTTGCTGAAGTCCTCGCCCAGCAGCGAGGCCTTGGTCACATTGGCGCGATAGACGCGGGCGCGCAGGGCGCGGTTGTCCGCATATTGCAGGATCGGGAAGAACGACGGGAAATGCAGCGTGAACTTGAAGCCGCTCTTGCCGTCGGCCTCGGCGGCCGCGCGCGCAGCCTGCTTGGCGTCGTCCGGCAGGCCGGCCAGTTCGCTTTCATCTGCCACCAGCAGCGCGAAGTCGTTGGTGGCGTCGAGCACGTTTTCGGAGAAGCGCGTGGTCAGCGCCGCGTGTTCTTCCTGGATCTCGGCGAAGCGCTGCTTTTGCTGTTCAGGCAATTCCGCGCCGCCCAGGCGGAAGTCGCGCAGGGCGTTTTCGATCACCTTCTTGCGCTCGGCGGAGAGCGCCGCGTAGTGCGGGCCGGCCTTGAGCGCCTGGTATTTGCCGAACAGCGCCAGGTTCTGCGAGACCGCGGTCCAGAACTCGACCAGCAGCGGTTCCGCTTCGTTATAGGCGGCGCGCAGCGCCGGCGTATCGACCACGCTGTTCAGATGGCCGACGATGCCCCAGGCGCGGCCGAGCTTCTCGGACGCGTCTTCCAGCGGTTCGACGAAGTTCTCCCAGGTCACCTCATCGGACGGCGCTTCCAGCGCGGCCACCACGGCGCGCGTGCCGGCCAGCAGGGTGTCGATGGCCGGCTTGACGTGTTCGGGACGGATCGCGTCGAAATGCGCCAGGCCGGAGAAGTCCAGCAGCGGATTGCCGGCCGGATCGATGTTTGCTTGGGAGATAGTTGTCATGTCAGGTTCCTTCAGGTTCTTTCCGCCGCTTCGATCGTGTTGACCAGCAGCATGGTAATGGTCATCGGCCCCACGCCGCCCGGCACCGGCGAAATATGGCCGGCGATCGGCGCCACGGCTTCGAAATCGACATCGCCGCACAATTTGCCGGCGGCGTCGCGGTTGATGCCGACGTCAATCACCATGGCGCCGGGTTTGACCATATCGGCGGTAACGGTATTGGCGCGGCCCACCGCGGCGATCACGATATCGGCCTGGCGGGTGTGGTAGGCCAGATCGGGAGTGCCGCTATGGCATATGGTGACAGTTGCATTGGCTTGCAATAGCAGCAGGGCCATCGGCTTGCCGACCGTATTGCTGCGGCCGATCACCACCGCGTGCTTGCCGCGCAGGTCGACGCCGGTGCTTTCGATCATCTTGATGCAGCCGTACGGCGTGCAGGGACGGAAGCCGGGCAGGCCGGTCATCAGTTCGCCGGCGCTGAGCACGGAGTAGCCGTCCACGTCCTTGCGGGTGGAGATCGCTTCGATCACCTTGTTCGGGTTGATATGTTTCGGCAGCGGCATCTGCACCAGGATGCCGTGGATGGCCGGATCGTCGTTCAGGGCCTCGATGCGCTGCAGCAATTCGGCTTCGCCGATGGCGGCGTCGTATTTTTCGAAGACGGAATGCACGCCGGCGTCGCCGCAGGCTTTGATCTTGTTGCGCACATACACCTGGCTGGCCGGGTCTTCGCCGACCAGGATCACGGCCAGGCCGGGCTGCTTGCCGGCGGCGGTCAGCGCGGCGGCGCGTTGCGCCACGTCGGCACGCAAGGTTTTGGATAATTGGTTTCCATCGATGATTTTGGCGGTCATGGGGTACGGCGTCGAAACGCGAATGGCAAAGTGTGAATCGGAAAGGACATGAATAAATGCGTGAATAAGTGAATTATAAGGGCAGCGCGGCTTTTTCTTGTGCCGGCGAAAGCGTATCGGGAGCCGGCGATGCGGCAACAATGGGGCGGCGGGGGAGGACGACGCGCTTTTTGAAATTCGGGTATTCTCGCCGGACTTTAAGAATGAATTGCAAGGAAGCCGTATGTCCGATCTTCTGAACCGACGCCTGGCGCTGTTCGCCGACCCCGATAATCGCGCCTTGCTGAGCCAGGGCCTGCGGGGCATCGAACGCGAAACCCTGCGCGTCGACGAGTTCGGCGACCTGGCCACCACGCCGCATCCGGCCGCCTTGGGCGCCGCATTGACGCATCAGCAAATCACTACGGATTATTCCGAATCTTTATTGGAATTTATTACCCCGGCCGAACATGACGTCGCCACCGCGCTGGCCAGGCTGGACCAGATCCATCGCTTTGCCTACAGCCGGCTGGAAGGCGAGTTGCTGTGGAATCAATCGATGCCTTGCCATCTGCCGTCCGAAGAGGACATTCCGATCGCCTATTTCGGCAAGTCCCATATCGGCATGCTGAAGCATGTCTACCGGCGCGGCCTGGCCTTGCGCTACGGCAAGACCATGCAGTGCATCGCCGGCATCCACTACAACTTTTCGCTCGATGAAGCGGTCTGGAAGCTGCTGCACAAGGCCGAAGGGCCGGCCGACAGCAAATTGAGCGAGCGCCGATACCAGTCCGAAAGCTATATCGCGCTGGTGCGCAATTTCCGCCGCTACAGCTGGCTGCTGATGTATCTGTTCGGCGCCTCGCCGGCGCTGTCCGCCAATTTCCTGCGCGGCCGCGGCGGCCACATGGAAAAGCTGAGCGAAGACACCTACTATCTGCCCTATGCCACCAGCCTGCGCATGAGCGATATCGGCTACCGCAACAGCGCCCAGGCCGGCCTGACGCCGCACTATAACGACCTGCAAAGCTATATCGACAGCCTGGCCAAGGCGGTCAGCCAGCCCTATCCGCCGTATGTGGCGATGGGCACCCAGCGCGACGGCGAATGGATCCAGATCAACACCAATGTGCTGCAGATCGAAAACGAATACTACTCGACCATCCGCCCCAAGCGCGTGATCAACAGCGGCGAGCGGCCGATCCAGGCGCTCTCGGCGCGCGGGGTGCAGTATGTGGAAGTGCGCTGCATGGATATCGATCCCTTCGATCCGCTCGGCATCAGCCTGGCCACTTCGCGTTTCCTGGACGTGTTCCTGCATCTGCTGGCGTTCGAGGAAAGCCCCTTGACCTCCGATGCGGAAGGCGCCGAGAACAAACAGAACTTCGCCACCGTGGTCAAGCAGGGCCGCCTGCCGGACCTGCAATTGCAGCGCTGCGGCGAGCTTGTCGGCCTGCGGCAATGGGGTCTGGAACTGCTGGACCGAATGGAGCCGATCGCGGCCTTGCTGGACGCGCAAATGGGCGGCGGCGAACATGCCGCCGCGCTGGCCGGCCAGCGCGCCAAACTGCACGATGTCGCCCTGACGCCTTCGGCGCGCGTGCTGGCCGCCATCCGCCAGAACGGCGGCTCCTTCATCGACTTCACGCTGGCGCGCAGCAATGCCGACGCCGCCTACTTCAAGTCGCGCCGGCCGGACGCCGCCGAGCAGGCCGAGTTCGAGGCGCTGGCAGCCGCCTCGGTCGGCGAGCAGCGGCAGATCGAAGCCGCCCAGACCGGCGATTTCGATACCTTCGTCGCGGCTTATCGCGCCAGCACCTTGGGTAATTTCAGTATTTAAGCGATCGTGGCCGGGCCGCCGTTCGACGATTGATTCGATCAAGCAAGCTTGATCCGGCGGCATCGATCGCGCTGTGCGATGAGATGCGATGCAATGTGGGCCGATTTATCAAAGAAATTCACAAATGAAATCCTGGAAACGGGCTTACTGACAGGTAATGAAGAATGGTGAAATAAGACCCTTCTTAATTTTGTGAGTAAATAATGTTCGGACTTCTTGTTTCTCAGCGTTCCTGTCACCGCGCTCTCGATTTCTGCCGTCGTCCTCTGCCTGAAGCGACGCCTCTTACTGCGGCAGGAGGGCAGGCTAAAGTGCGGTGGTCCGGGCTGCATATCGAGAAAAGCATTTTTTCCAAGAAGGCATCCGGCTTCCAGGCGTCTCCTGCAAAGCGCATGACGCCGACGGGTTCCGGCCTTGCGCATCCGGCAAATGCCGGACAGGCAGAGGGGGCTGGCGGCGTCGCCGGCGAACCGGCTTCCGTATCGGAGGTGGCATGGTTGCCGGTCATCGAACAATATCAGGGGCTTCTGCGAAAATTCGTCAACCCCGAAACGACATCGGTCCGGCAACTGGCGCAGGAAGTCAAAACGACATTCGAACGCGTTTTTCATGGCGAACTGGAAGACACTTATCAAGTGCTGCTCGTCGAAGGCTTTGCCCAGGAAGACGCATGGGCCAAGGCAAATATCATGGCCGGCGATTCAGCCAGGAAGAAGGCGATCGATATGTTCAGGCCGGTAGCCAAGGATGCTGGCGACAGCATTCCTGCAAGTCCGATAGATGCGTCCAACATTCTTGCATTGAATATAGAGTTCTCGACGCTCTGCCGTTCGCTTCGATCGCATTACCGCCCGCGACTGACCGAACGCTCCATACAGATGCGCAATGCTTTGATATAAGACGTTCCAGTCCCTGGCCGGCGCTCTCCCTGACCGGACCGCGTCGTTTTTTTTATTGTCGCGCTTGAATGGATGGCTGGGCAATTATGCGAATTAAATGAACATTAATGTTGTGCTTCAAATCTGTTCAGTCATGGGCAAGTTCTATTTAATAAGACGATTCTTACTTTGTTGAATGGAAACGAAATGCCGGCAGTGACAAATCCCTGGACGAATCCAACGATATTTACAGGCAAATCTTCAGAATTCTGGAATAGCCGACCCGCTGCAGCTCCTGCCGCGGCGGTTCACCGCAATACGGGTTTTCGATTGCAGCGCATTGAATCCGGTAAAACGGCCGGGAGTTTTTTTGCACGGTTCAGGCAACGCATCCAGGGGTTTTTTAGCAGCGGGTCTCATCTGCGGTCGATGCCGGTGGTGGCCGGCCGGTCTCGAGCCGCAAGTCTGAACGACGCCAGCCAGCTTCGTTCGGGGCCATCTCGCGCAATGCCTGAATCTCCCAAAAAATGGCCAAGCGCGGTGAACCGGCTCCAGGCCTTGTTTCAAGAGCTGGCGTCTCCCCAAAAGAAAATAAGCAAAGAGGAGGCGCAAGCCGGATGGGAAAAATTTGAGACGCTTTGCATCGATAAATATATTGCAGAGTTCAAGTCCTTGGCTGCCCGCCCGCACAATTCATCGCGGCGGGATATGGCTGCGATGGCCCGTATGCATGCCAATAGAAGCGCAGCCGCCAGCCTGCTCGATTTCTACTTTCCAGGTTCGAAAATATCGGATAGCGGGAAGCCTATGGGCGGCGAGGAGTTTGCCGCCGCCAAGGAATTGCGAAATGCCGTCGAGGAAAAATTGGTGTTGTTGAAAGATGCCTATCGGCCGATATTCGATGGCCTGACGAAATTCAGCGATACGACAACACTGCCTGGAGCGAATACGCCCTTGGCTTTGGATTCAAGCAGCAAGCCGCAAATCGATGACCGGCATGGATTGCCGTTATTTCTCGGGCCGCTCCTTCAATTGGACGAACCGGAATATGGCGATTCATTGAAATCCTGCAATTTATCGGCGTCCTTCGGGGGCGCATCGAAATCCGGAAGTACATCCAGTACATCTGGTTGCGACGAGGTAGACAACTTCTATGATTCATCGGAACTCGGCAGCAGCGATAATTCATCGGGATTCGGCAGCAGTGACACATCGACCGATGCAGTTGCGCTTTCAGCCACGGCATCAATCAACCAGTCGCAGGACGACGGTTTATTCGACGCCGATGGGTTCACCTGGTTAAACCATCCATCTCCTTCGTCGCAGCGCGACGGCACAAAGGCGACGACTGCAGCGGATGCGTCTTCGGCTACCGGGCCAGATCCAAAGGCGCGAATGGATGACGCTTCGCACGGCGCCGAAGCGTTTACCTGGCTGGACCATTCGTCCGGTTCCGGGGAATACTTCTGGTGGGACGGCGTATCCGATTCATCGCGTCTCGAAAGCCAACAAAAAGGAAGAGACGATAGCTCCGAAACCGAGCTTAAGACAGGAAATCGATTGGGTTCGAGCGGCTCCTGGACCAGCGGCGGTATTCGCGGCTAGGCTGCCTTCCAGAGAATAGCGAAACTAGCGAAACAACCAGTCAAGTCACCGATTGAAGCGCAGGTAGAATCGTTATTCATTAAATACTGAAACCGGCGCTGTCCTTGAACTGGACAGCGCCGGTTTTTAGTGGGTGTTTAAATATATTTTTG
>DASYEK010000056.1:0-112375 GCA_036499085.1 Herbaspirillum sp.
TCCGACATCAGCGCCTTCATGGCCTCGCGATCGCCGCCGCCGGCCGCCTGCATGAACCTGGCCAGCAGTTCGCGGTGCGTGTCCCTGGGCACCTCGAAACGCGGCTGTTCCTGCTGCACGCGCTGCTGCGCCCGATGCACCATCTGGCGGCAGGCCGCTTCGCTCTTTTCCAGCATGGAAGCAATATCGGCGTAATCCTGGTCGAATACCTGCCGCAGCAGAAAGGCGGCGCGTTCCTCCGGCGACAATCGTTCCAGCACCCACATGAACGCCACCGAAACGTCGCTGGCCAGTTCGGCTGCCGTTTCCGGGGTGCGTTCGTCCAGTTCCACCAGGGGTTCCGGCAGCCACCAGCCGATATAGGCCTCGCGCTCGCTCTTGCGCGTGCGCAGCCGGTCGATGGCAAGGCGGGTGGTCACCGTCACCAGCCAGGCTTCGGCCGATTCCAGCGCGGCCGGCGTCGCGCCGTGCCAGCGCAGCCAGGCGTCCTGCACCACATCCTCGGCGTCGGCGCGAGTGCCGAGCATGCGGTAGGCGATCGAAAACAGCCGCGGCCGCAACGCGGCGAAGGTATCCTGGTGGGTGGAGCGGTCTCGGTCTGGCATGGGGCATTCTATAACGCTGAAATACCCTAGACGCGGCAATCCGCCGTTTTGTGACAACGACGCTTCAATCGGCGCGACGCATCGTTTGATGGATTAATACCGCGGAGCAATACGGCGAATCAATGCGGCGGCGCGATCCGGGCGCGCAGCTCGCCGAGTTCGTCCTGCAGCGCATCGATGCGCTGCAACAGCGTCAGCGCCAATACCATGCCGTTGCGATCCAGCTCGAAGTCGTCGCGCAGGCGGCGCGCCGCCTTGACCGTCACCACGCAACGCAGGTGGAACGACAGGGATTGCGCAGGCGTCCCGGCGGCCGTATCCGCCGGCACGATCACGCCCATTTCCACCAGTTCGTCGATCTCCTCGCCCGATAGCCCGGACGCCTCGGCCAGGTAAGCCGCCGAGCAGACCTCGCGGTCGTTGAGCCAGACCCAATCGGAAGTATCGATATTCATTTTGCCTCCTGCTTATGCTGTGCACGGTGCGCGCGCGGCCTGAAGTTCGACGCGGCGGCGAGCTGTTCATACAGTTCCCGTTCGCGCGGCATCACATCGGTCGGCACTACGATCTGCACGATCGCATACAGATTGCCGGCCGAACCGTCGGCCTTGCGCAAGCCGCGCTTGGCCAGGCGCAACCTTTGCCCGGCCGGCGTACCCGCCTTGACGCTGAGTTCGACGTTGCCGTCCAGCGTCGGGATTTCAACCGAGGCGCCCAGTACCGCTTCCCAGGGCGACAGCATCAGATCGATATACAGATCGCTGCCGCTGACGCGGTAAAGCGGGTGCGGCGCGATCGCCAGCACGATATACAGATCCCCGGCCTTGCCGCCGCCGCTGCCCGGCCCGCCCTTGCCTGCCAGGCGCAGACGCTGGCCTTCCGCCGCGCCTTTCGGAATGGTGACGCGAAATGTCCTGGCAACACGGTGCGGCAAACCGTTGGCGTCGTATTCCGGCAACTCCAGCGAGACATCGGTTTCGCCGCCGAGATGGATCTTTTCCAGCGAGACCGGCACCGTGACCGAATAATCCTCGCCCGGCATGGCGAAAGCGGCATGCGTGCGCGCGCCGCCCGGCCCCGCCCTTCCTCCTGCCCCTGCTCCGGACCGGAAGGCATTCAGGATATCGGACAGGTCCACGTCGTCGAACATCGAGGCGCCGGCGCCGCCGTACTGCTGCTGCCATTCGGGCGGCGGCGTGAAGCTTTCGCCGGCGGAATGGCGGCCCAGGTTATCGTATTCCTCGCGTTTTTCGGTATCTTTCAGCGTGGCGTAGGCTTCGGCGATTTCCTTGAATTTCTCCTCGCCCCGGGGATCCTTGGACACGTCGGGATGGTACTTGTGCGCCAGTTTCCGGTAGGCCTTCTTGATATCGCCGGTGGATGCCGTGCGGGCCACGCCCAGGGTTTCGTAGTAGTCCTTGTATTTCATTGGAATCCCGAAAGAAAGATCAGTGCGTGCGGAAATACTACATCACCTATTTGTAATATTCATCACCCAGCAACATGTCTTCATGGAACGCGCCGAAGCGCTGTTGCGGATCGCGGATATGAATCTCCAGGATCCAGCGCATGGCTGCCGGGCTGACGTCGAAATCCGCCAGCGAACCGGTATGAATGGTCGCATGCGGAAAATCCGAAACACGATGACCCGGCAAATCGAAGTTCAGTTCCCATCCCATGGACTTCGCGGTCCGGTCGGCATAGGCATATAAAGCCTGCCCCGTCAGCTTGTTCTTCTCCCAGATGAGGCGGCACTCATGGAACAGCGTCTCGGCATCGCGCGCGCAGCGCTCGTATTCAGCGTTCTGCCCGACCGTGAAGGCGGCGCCGCCATCGCCCTCCCAGGCCTGCACGCGCGGTGCGATGTCCAGGAAGAAAATATCGTTTTCCTGCAGCACCACACCGGGCACGGAAGCCTGCTTCATCGGCTTGATGGTGTTGATGCCGAAGCGCACGCGGGTCGGATGCCAGCTCAGTTCCAGGCCGGCGCCGATCAATACGCCCTTGGCCATCGCAACGGCATCTTCTTCGATCATGCCCGGACGCACTTGCGCGGCGATGTCCTGGATGGCCTGGCGTGTTTTCTGACGCGCCAGCAACATCCCGTCCACCGAAAAGGCCGGGCCTACGCGCTCTGCATTTAATGCGACTGCTGTATTCATGTTTTTTCTCCGGATCGGATTGTGGATATGCCTGGGTCACATGCCGTAGGCATAGGCGGCATCGGATTTGTCGCCGGCGGTCGCGGCATCGAGCGCCACGCGCATTTCCAGCATCAGCAGGGTCGCCGCGACAAATACGGCGAAGGAAACCATTTTGGAAAACAGCGTGGTATCGCTGGATTGCAGAATGGATTTGGATTTGAACTTGGTGATGGTCGGCATGATGAAGCTCCTTTGGATAAGTAAATCGGTCGATTTCATTATCGCGAATGGGCCTGGCGCGGCCAATGCCGGCGTGGGAAGCAATACGGACAGAAAGGGAGCGATTCGCGCCAAACGCGGTTATCCAGCGCAAAAGCTGGAGAAAACGCGCGGCGCAATGGCGCTGGCGATGGCTGCAAACCGGGAAATATCGAGAAAGTTACAGAGAGGCGAAGCGGACAAATACCGGGATGGCTCAGCGTCCGGCATCCGCCTTGATGGATGCGTTCGACGCGCCGGGCGCGCTGAAATGCTGCCGGTATTGCTGCGGCGACACGCCCAGCCGTCTTTTGAAGACATCGCGCAATTGATGCGCATCGCGCAGTCCGCATTGGTAAGCGACGGTCTTCAACGGCACGACGCTGTTTTCCAGCATCACCCGCGCCGCATCCACGCGCGCGCTTTCCACGAATTCGGCCGGCGTGGCTTTGGCGTCGCGCGCGAAAGTGCGCGAGAAATTGCGCGCGCTCATGTTGGCCACATTGGCCAGCACGCTGATCGACAGGTCGTCCGCCAAATGGCTCAATACATACTGCTGCACCTGCGCCACGGCCGAAGTGGCTTCCACATATGGCGTAAGGAAGGGACTGAATTGCGACTGGCCCCCGGCGCGCTGGGTAAATACCACCAGGCGCTTGGCCACATTCAACGCCACTTCCGGGCCATGATCCTGCGCCAGCAGATACAGCGACAGATCGATGCCCGCGGTGACGCCGGCCGACGTATACAAGGCGCCATCCTGGATAAACAGGCGATCCGCCTCGACCCGCGCGGACGGACATAATTCGCCGAGTACCGCGACATCGTTCCAATGGGTCGTGACGATGCGGTTTTCCAGCAGCCCTGCCCGCGCCAGCAGCAATGCGCCGTTGCAGATCGAACCGAAGCGGCGCGCGCGCCGCGCGGCGCCGCGCAACCACGCATGCAATTCGTCCCCGAAACTCTCGCGCAGCAGCACCGGGCCGCCCGCCACCAGCAGCAGGTCGAACGGTTCGAGCGCCTCGCTGAAATGCCGGTGCGCCTGCACGAGCAGGCCGTTGGAACAGGCCATCAGCCCCTGCTCCACGCCGATGACTTCCATGCGGTAATGGTCTCCGGGCAGCAGGAAACGATTGGCTTCGGCGAACACATCCAGAGGCCCGCTCACGTCGAGCGATTGGACGCCGGGAAAGACAAGGAGAGCAACTGTGTTGGCCATGGCGGAAACCGGTATTTGATTGTGTCGATGATTGTATCGACTGAAGCGGAAGGAAGCTTATATTACCGCTTCGGGCTTACATCTTTTCTGACACCGATTTTCCAGATCGCCTATATCGTTTTCGCCTCGATGCGCACATTCTGTCGATTCACATGGGAGGACATATGAATAACACCTATCATTCGCAGAACGACGCCTCGCACCTGACCCAGCCTACCGAAGCCGATGCGGCGCCGCTCGACCCCAAGGAAACCGGCAGCCGCGGCAAACCGCCCGGCCAGGCCGAAGCGGGCGTGCAAAAGCCGGGAGCGGGCGGCACGCTTGCAGGCGAAAAACCGGCGAAAGATCCGCGTGCCGAGGAATATGACGATCCTGACGGCAGCCTTGATGCATTCGATTGATGCGGGACGGCGCAAGATATTCCGTTTCTGCCTCCGGGCCGCATCGATTGCGGCCTTTTTTTCGCAAGCGCCATGCATGAAAACCAACCCCGAACGCAAAAAACCGTTAAAAGCCTGAGCTGATAACGGTTTCTCGATGTTTGGTTGCGGGGGCAGGATTTGAACCTACGACCTTCGGGTTATGAGGCCGAATTTTTGACTTTCGCTCTCTATAAATCAACGACTTAGCGACGCCCGTTGCTTTGTATGTGTTGAAGAGTGCTGGGGAGTGCTTTTAGAGCTCGCGCAAAAGTCGCGCGGATCGAAAATAAAAAGTCGCGCAGCTTACGAATGAGATTTCAGTATAAATTCATGGCAGAGCAAATACCCTGTCCTAGCCCTCATTTGACAGCACCGAGCTTGCCTCGCAAGACCTTCGCACGCTTTAGAACCCCAATCTTCGGATTAAGTGTCAAAGCACTATCATATGCATCAAGCGCTTCGGGAAGCCGTTCTAGCCGTTCAAGCGCCTCACCACGTACCCGGTGAGCCAAGCTGGCCCAATCGTCGCGGTCCTTCGCTCCCTGGACAAGTGCTACCTCTGCAGCCGCCAATGCGACTATCGCGGATTCTTGACTACTATCATTTTTTAACAGGCCTTGCGCGGTCATTACTTTCATCGAGTAATCACCCTTGTCGAGCTTCACCTCACGATATCTCTGGTCCTCCAAGAAGATACCGGATGCGGAATAACTGAAAGCACCTAATTCACGCTGGTCGACCCACAGCTTTTGCAACTCTCCGTTAGCAATTTCAAATGAATACGTTAATGCCCACTGGGTAGCTGGATGCACCGTAAATAAACGGCTTTGTTCCTTTATATCAAGAACTTCAAGAATACAGCCATCCGGACCCGGCGCATTTGCTGTCTGAACTGCAACATAACGTCCGCAGTCTGAGATTCCCAACGAAAACACAATCGCCTCGTAGTGCCGCTCAAACAGCTCTCTTCCATCAGGAGCGATAACGATGACGTCGCTCTGAAGTCCAGCGTTGTCGCCAGCATCATAGACAGCATAAATCGCGGCATCCGAAACAGCGCAGTTAAACGGTCTGACGACAAAATCCAGTTTGTGCAGTAATTCGTCTCGCGGGTAGTCGACCAAAGCTACCCGACCGCGCGCTCGTTCGTCTCCGGGAGACTGATATAAACCCACAATCCACCGTTTGTTCGGCGAATGGTAGGCAATGCCAAAAAGACCAGGATCTGCGATTTCCAACAATGAACTTTGTAGTGTCACGTTTCGGCCGCGAGTGTTCCGGCTTATCGGATGCTGCCGGCGTACTGGCCTAACTAGTGCTTTGTTATCAGCCTTCCCGAAAAGCTTAGAAAAAAAACCCATAATTTATTCCATGTGAGGGATCCTAATAGGTGCGCGCCATCGCCGATAAAGCCTTGTGAGAGAAAGTCGCGGCCAAGTTCAATCCGAATACAAAGCGTTCCCAAGAAAAAATTGCTGTGATGAATTAGCGTTGCAAAAATTGAAACTATGTCTATGAATTACACAATTTATGCCTTATCCCAATTCCCGAGAAAGAACCGTTCAAGTTCACCGTGCTTCATTGGATAACGCGCAAGCATTTCAATAAGCTGATCGCGTTCAATGAGCTCCACATTGAGAACATCAGCCTGACTCCTCGCAGCCTGATTAAACCGACGGTTGGTAACGGCTACCTTAGAAAAAGCAATTCCCGGATAGCGAGCCCCATATGCAACCGAGCCAGCGGAGACATCTTTAACGGCCTCCCACCCATGACGTTTGTCTTCAATAGTTGAACTTTTACATTGAATCAATACCCCTTCGTTGCGCCTAATAGCCACGACGTCAACGCCCCCATCTCCAGCTCGCTTGGTCTTAACGGTCGAATAACCCATTTTCCCCCATAGCACAGCGCAAAAAGCTTCAAAGGCATGACCATCCAACGAACCCATGTCATCTGCAGTCATCGGTTCGTTGCTGAACGCGTTTCCACCTCCAGGAGTTTCCAAGTCGCCAAAATCCGATGAACTTACGTCTCCCGCGCCGTTGAGCATGTCTGTAGCAAGAGCCCGCCTCTTGTCGAGCAGCTTGTCTAGCTTGGCGTCAAAGGTCAGAAAATCGTGAGCAACCACGACCGGACAGTAGACATAAACGTCGCGCTCTTGGCCAATGCGGTAGGCTCGGTCCGTGGCTTGATCTTCCTTTGCGGGATTCCAAGTCCGCGTGAAATGAATGACGTGGTTGGCCGCCTGAATGTTCACGCCGAATCCCACCGCCAGAGGTGAAAGGATAATGATGCCGAAGCCAGGTCGCGACTGAAACATGGCGATCCTCTTCTGGCGATTGTTCGCATTAGCCGAATCCGCTGAAACGTCTCCATTGATCACGTCTGGGGTGAAGCCGAAACGATCCGATATGACGCGTTGCAATGTCCGCTGCAAGTCTCTGAATTCGCAGAACACAATGACCTTCTCTCCTCCCTCTCCCGCCTTCTTGATCTCTCGAAGATGACGGAGCATCCACGCCATTTTCGGAGAGTCTCGTTCTATGTCAGCCGACGATTCCGAATCTGTTGAAAGATGGCCGGGCGGCCTCGGATCAGAGCAAAGCCGACGCAGGTATTGCAACAATCCCAACGGCGACTGCAAGCCTGTCGCTTGGCGACCAGCCGGCTTCGATCTGAACAGAACGACGGCATCGGCATATAGGGAGCGCTGGCGCTGTGACAAAGGCAGCTCGCGACACTCTTGAAAAATGATCTTCTTTGGCAGGTCTTTGGCGACTTCCGCCTTGGTGCGCCGAAGCTTCTGCGGCTCGATCAATTCCCGCAACTCTTCGATGCGGACTTTTTCCTCGTCCGTCTCGGACTCGATTGGCTTGCGATATTTAGAGCCGAAGTCCTTCAACGCGCCAAGTAATCCTGGCTGAACAAAATCGAATAAGCACCAAATGTCGGTCAGCGTGTTTTCCACAGGTGTGCCGGTGCAGGCAATTTTCAATCTAGCATTTTGCTTTTTGGCCGCGCGCGTCACCAAGGCGTTAGGGTTCTTGATCTTTTGCGCCTCATCGCAAATCATGGCCGACCAGCGTTGCGCGGCTAAAGAAAACTCGAGATCTCGAAGCGTCTCGTAAGTCGTCAGGACGACCTGGGCCGAGCCGAGCCAGCCGGATGAAAGCAATTTCGGCGACCCGGCTTCAATCAAATCCTCATCGAGGGAGGCTTTGGAAACCCTCTTGGATGCTAGGTCTGGGCCGTATAGCGTCAGCACCCTCATGGCGCCAGGGGAGAAAAATTTGGTGATTTCATCCTTCCAATTTTCGAGGAGAGAAACCGGAGCCACCACGAGGAACGGATCAAGCTTTGGGTCCTGCTCGATGGCTGCGGCCATGAAGGCAAGCAATTGGATTGTCTTGCCAAGCCCCATATCATCAGCGAGCAGCGCCCCTCGGCATGCCGCCGGCGAGTGTTTCCACAAATGTTGAAGCCACGCGACCCCATGAAGTTGGTGGTCTTTCAACTTGATGTGACTGAGCATCGCCGACGGCAACTCGGCTGACGCAATGAAAGCAGCGAGAATTCCGCGGCGCTCCTCGTAATCCAAGACATCCACGTTAGGCTTGACCACAAGCCCCTTCCGTTCAGAAGTTCGCCCTCTGGTGGCGGGCTTATTTGGATTGAACGCTCCGTCCTTCACATCCTGGCGAACTTGCCCCCAGGTTTTCGAGACATCGGCCGCCCATTCGGTTGGAACTGGATTCGGGCATCCAGGGAAATCGAATGTTTTCCGATTCTCTTGCTGCGCCTTGTCGAGCTCTTTCCGAAAGGCGTCCATATTTTTGTCATCCAACGCGACTGCCACTGCATTGCCGTCGTCTTCCGAGGTGAACCACAAGCCCACGTCCACATTGTCTGGAAACCATCCCGCGTCATCGGTCTTCTTGGCGATGAAGGGTGAGTAATAAGGCTTCTCGGCTCCAAAGCCCTCAACTCGTTCCGAATATTTCGACAGGTCGAATATATCGGCCATCCTGATCCAGCCGGCCCCCCGCCAATCCACTAGCGCTTCGCGCAGCAAAATAACTTGGCTTGGCGTGTCTCCTAGAATTTCGAGATCGAATCCTTCCCAATGACAGCATTGAGCTCCCGAAGCGATCTTGCCTTCGAGCTTTTTCAAGAACGATTCCAAAACCGTCGCGTTCTCGAATTTCAATAGCTCTGACTTGACCGCGCCTTGAATGGCTTCCTCCACGATCAAGGCGACCTCATAGGGATAGTTCTTGTCGTCGCGCAATATCTTGGCGGTGAAGCAAGCGAACACGATGCCGGCATCTTCGCGCGCTTGCTCGAATTGCTCGGGATCGATGACCTTGGCCGCGTCCGGCCCTAACGCCGCGAACGGATTGCGGACAAATGCCTCTGCCCGCTCCCCAGCGATCCGCCGCCCAGGCATCCGTTTGATTTCTCGCAGCACCGTTCGAGCCGCATCCGACAGCAGCACATGCACAAGGCCATTTCCGTCAGGGATTTCGTAGCGTTCTGGTACCTTGTCGAGCCGATCAAACATTTCAAGCCAGCGAGGCGGCGCTCCATCGAATCCCGGCATGACCTCAACCAGCCTGTCTCCGACCACGTCGCCCTTTCGGAGATCAATGAGCAAACGCTCTGGCGTCAGCACCACAGTTTTGCGCAGGTAATCAGTCAAATCCGCCCCGGCCCTGGAAGCGTGGCCTCGAATCGTCGACCAATCTCGCTTGTTCACGTCAGGGGTTCGCTCCTCAACCTTTCGGCTTCGTTGCTCCGCGATGGCCTGCATCGCGCGCCAGGCCGCTTCAGGCATGATCGCCGACTTGCCTTCCGCAGTCAAAACGACGCCCTCGATGTTGACATTGGCATTGGGACGCTGCCCGTTTGGATTCAGCCATCCTTGGATGGCGACGGCGAACGTGGCGTCCGATAGAGTTCCATTGCTGGTAAGAATCGGCTTCCATGCTTCTGCTTTTGGCAATCCCAAAAGGCCAAGGGAGCCCCCATGCTCTGGCGATTCCGTTAGAGCGTAGTAATTCAGCCATGAAAGGCTGGCGCCTTCGCTATGCAACTCAGCAAAACCCTCTTCTTCGAGTTGGCGAAGCAGAAGCACCAGCTCGGAACCTACGGCAAAGGACATTGGCGACGAAAGCCAATTGTCCAGCGCGGGCTCGGGGCGGAAGCGAATGCCTTGGCGGTCCCAGGAAACCACAATTGACGATGACGGTTGAGCGGCGGCGACCGCAACGGCTTTATCTTTTGATTGGAACGGTGACCAGACCATCAACTACTCCTTGAACCAGCCACGGCCAGTTCTAAATGCAAAACCCATGGATTTCAATTTTTTTGCGAGATACGACGACCGCTCTGTCTCGAGAACGCCTAGGGCGCCCCCTGCCGCTCTCAGATCAACTACTTTGACGCGTCCATCTGCAACCAACACTTCAAGATCGGGAACGCACACCGGCCGCGTCTCCGGTGTTTTTCCAATGAGCTTGGTCAACTTGTCGTCGAATTTCTGTTCCCAACTCTTCAATGCGACCGGCGAATCCCGATGACTAATCTTGACCTCATGGTCGTCGCCTCTAATGTCAGCAATATGAATTGCTGCGCTGGCTTGACCGGAATTCAAGGATTCGAGAAGAGACTGACTCAACGAATCAAAGCGGAACAAGTAAAACGCATTCCCACTAGCGCCAGATTCGACCGCGAGATACGCGCCAATGCGCATGATGAAGGCGTTGTTATCTGCCGTAGTGCCGTCCAACCTGAGAAGACGGCCTTTCGCTCGCTCGCGAAATTCGCGAAACTTGCCACCCCTGCGCGTCGATGCGGACGAGCCCATGGCAAACCACATGTCATCGACAAAGGGAACAAATCGCAGCCAGTAGGCCACGCGCCGGCTGTCATTGATTCCCTCTTCGCTGAGGAGCTCGAAGAAATCCGAGACCAAACGCTCTTTTAGCCAAAAGAACACCATCTCTCGCGCCTGATCATCTGCTTTGTCCTCAACGCGAACCCATGCATCCCAATTTGTCCGCCGAAGCCATGGATTACCGATTGCAGATGTGGCGGCATCCCGTAGAGCCGGCTGTTCGGGTAGGTCTGCGCAACGCGCGTAGCGAGACACCAAATGAGCCACGCATCGAATTTTCAGGCCCTCGCTGATGGACACGCCAGCGTTTCCCATAGCGATTTTCAGCAAATCTTGCAACGCAGCTTTGAATGGCGCGTCGCCAAGGTCCGAAGCGGTTTTCATTTGCGCGAACACCGCCTCATCGATCACCCATGAGTTCTCAGGGATAGACAGGCCGTCGCGCGCGTCGTTAAAGCCGGATGCTTCGCCACGCAAAAGATCGCTTCCGAACTGATCGCACGGCTGATTTGTGAGCAGGGCCGGATGGCGCAGGAGTGTTTCGAGCCAGGGAGGCCTAAATTCGATCTGTTCCAAAATACGGTCTCGCTCGGCTCTCAACCATCCTCGCAACCCACGCCATCCTACCTTCGACTCGGGACTTGCCCTTTCGCTATTTGCGTGAAATGAAAAGTAGCTCGACAGCAGAGCTTGAAAGCATCTTAGCCGTCGACGTGCCGGCGTCTGCTGCTCGGCCATGCGGGCAACGGTTCCTCGCAACGTTTCATCGGCCAAGACAGACCATCCCTCCTCGTCCAACGCTCCCATGCCAAGACAAACATATTTAAGATCGCGAAATCCGTCGATCTTGCCTGATTTCTTGAAACCCGCGACGGAGGCAAGAATCGTCCGAGGATCGGCGGCAATGCCAGCTCCGCCGTGATCGTGATGAACGCGGCGGCGAGCGATGGCCATCTTCTCTGGTTCAGACCAAGATTCGGGAGAAGTCGGCCCCCTCGCGAAGGATCGCGCGAGACCGACCTGAAGAACGGCGAGAGAATCGATCATCGGTCGTTGGGGCATCTCAGCCCAGGGTCTAACGGTATGTCGGGCGGCGGTTCTTTGTTCGAACCCAGATCGCGAAATTCGAGCTTGATTTCCACCCGTCTCATCTGCGCCGCGCTGCTGGAAGCCGTATTGAAAGAGGAAGCTCCAGCAAGGAACAGCGTTTGGATCAAAGCGCGGTCCGTCGCCGTCAACGCGTCCGGCGACTGAGTGCTGAGCAAGGCGCAAAGCACTCGCTGCGAGCGTTGGTAACTTAAATTGAGATTGAACAGGTAGTCGCCTGTCTTGCTCGCGAAGCCCTCGACCACGACCCGCTTCAACCATTTGTCGCATTGAGCCGAACGGGCCACGTCCAGCACGCGAGGAATGAATTTGCGAACGAAGTGCTCGTCGCCGGGTTTCTCGAACTTGTGTTCCCTATCTTGAAACTGGACCAAGGTGCCGAAATCAATGGAGTGGTCATGCACAGTCACGCCTTTGAATTCAGCTAGTCTAGTGAGAGCGTCCACGTCGGCGACGCAGCTTTCGATGGTTTTGTCCCGCTCTTGGGTTTCCTTCTTGATCTGCTGCAAGCCCTGCGTGACGGCCATCAACGCCACGGCCATAGCCACTAGAAACAGCACCATCAATGCCGTCATCAAATCGGAGAATGAAATCCAAAAGGGCTTCTCGCCATCTTCTCGCCGCCCGCGCCGCTTGGGAACCTTAATGCCTAGCATGATGCATTACCCCCGGGCCGGAATGTCTTCGACGATATCACCCAAGTTCTTGATCGCTCCGGAGAGCAAATTGACCGATGTCGCCAATTCTTCTTGGAAAACGCGATTCCCATCTCGAAGGGTATTTTCGACGTTTTCCCCGAATGACTCATGGGCCTTAACCAGAACCTCGCTAACACTTTGCAGATATTCGTTCGCCTGGGTCTGGGCGACCGCGAGATGTTGAGTGGCCGCTTCGATCTTGCTAATGATCTCGGATGTCATCGACGCATCGCGTTTCGCGTTTTCGAAGGTGTCTTTTAATTCTTCGATCATGATGGCGAAAGTGTCCCGCGTCTTGGCGTAGTCGGCGAAGATCGCCCGAGCGCCGTCGGTGGACATGCTGAGCTGGGTGGAGGCAACCTTGATGGATTCCGTGGCAGTCGCCGACGCGCTCATGGTTTCGGACACGCCCTGGCCAGCCCTGGCGAAATCGGTGGCGGCGACATACAGCGTCTCGGCTCCCGAATTCATGCCGGTGATCGCCTTGTCCGTGGCCTGGGCCAAACTCGCAACCGTGTTTTGCAGCGATTTGTTGGTTTCCATCGATTGGGCCAACAACTGCTCGACCTGACCCGACAACGAACCGATGGCTTGACCCGTGGTTTGTTCGAATCGCTGACTCCGTTCTCCCTGCGACTCGGCAGATTGTTCGGCCTGTTTTCTGAGTTGCTCCACGACGCCAGCGACTTGATCGCCTACCGCCGACAGGGTGTCTTTCAGTTTTTGAGAAGACTCGGTCTGAGATTCCGAGACCAAAGCTTTGATTTGCTCGACGAACGATCCCATCTGAGTGTTCATCGCAGCTTGACGAACATCCATGGCCTCCAAAGCCTTGCCCAGCCGTTCGCCCATGGCATCAACCGTATTGGTCCCAGCTTTGTCCATGTTTGCGGCGAGCTGTCCGAATTGAATTGCCGTGGCTTGCATCGACTCACTGGCCTTGACCATCAGTTCGGACATTCCTGCCATTTGTCCGCCGAACATCTCTCGCATCTGCGCTGCGAAATTCGACAATACGTCAGTGAGCAACTTGTTGACCGCGTCGCCCTGGTTGGAGCTCACGCCCTGGACCGCTTTAGTGATCGCTTCCATCGGACCGCTAAGGCTGTCGGCAATTGCCTTGCCCACATCCGTCGACATCTGACCGACATTTTGAGCCTGTGCCTCCATGTACTGGGTGGCCAAGGTGGTCAGCATTTCTTTCAAATCAGCAACTAATGCATCTTTGATATGAGCTGACTGCGTGGCGGCATTCTCCGACGATTTCGCGAGACGCTCCAAATATTCCTCGCCCACGCCGCCATCAAACAAGCCGTCGATCAACTCACGGAGCTCTTCAACTTGCCGGCAACGCGCAGTCACTCTGGATTTTTCTATCCAGGTGAACGCCATCGCTAGGAAAATGGCTGTAGCGGATACAAAAAAGGCGTGCCCCACCGAATTGACCAAATTGCGAAGCTGTTCCTGAGCCTTGGTCGGGTCGAGGGAAACGTCGAAGCTGATCAACCCCTTGATGAGGCCTAAAAACGTTCCAATGATTCCCAATCCCGTTAGCACTCCCGGGATGTGCTTATAAAATTCCGTCTTTAATCGACTGTCAACAATTGCTTGCTCGGTAAAAAACGTCTCGGCGAGAGCCGTCGAGCGCCAACGATAAATGCGGATTTGACCGTGTTCATCCTCTTTTTCCTGGGGATGCAGAGTCTTGCAGTATTCTTTCCAGAGGTGGTTCAGGGTGGGGCCTGCCATCGCTTTGGACTCAATCTCTCCGAGTTCCACGACGTCGCCTCCGTTGGCGTCGGCCCGAATGGCCCGCAGAGCGTCGAGCGAACTTCTCAATTCTTTTTCAAGCTTCCCAGACTGCCGGACAAACCGCAGCCAGAAATCTAATCCAATAACGACAAGCAGAACCGCCACTACGCCAATGTGCCAATATTCTTTGGCTATATTCGCGAGATCGCCCATTGAACTTCCCCTAATTGTAGTTTTTGTTCATTCTACAGAAATGCGGGCGCTACACTCGCGCGTTCAGACCTTCATGTCAAAATAACCCCATGGATCCCCTTTCAGCCTTCCTCGAACGCATACACCTAAAAGGTAGCCTATTTTATGCTGGCAAAGTCGACGACGTTCTGCATATCGACAAGCCAGACGGTACCGCCTTTCTGCACATCCTAGAACAAGGTGGTATCGACCTAGTACGCGCCGGCCACCCTTCGATTCCTGTGGACCGCCCCTCTCTACTACTATGTCCGGGCAGCTGTCGTTACTACCTACACAACAGGATGGATGGCGGCGCTCCTAGCCGGAGGGGTTCACTCCAAAACAACAGCTATTAGTATTCGGTCGGCGCCAACAACGAACCATCAACAGCAACGAATTCCCCTTCCTTAATACCTTGTAATATTTCAATCCCTGATTCCGTAGTCATCCCCAAGACAACCTTCGTTTTTTGCCACTTTCTCTTGTCCGATTTTTTAACAAAAACAAACATCTGATCTTGTTCTTGATGAACAGCGGCGGCCGGAATTACAATCGCATCAGGGTTCTGGTAGCGAATAATAGATAACTTAGCAGACATTCCTGCCCGAATAGTTTTTCGCTGCTCTGGCGTCAATCCCAACATTTGGATAGTGATTCCGAACGAAGCAGCTTTGGATGCCCCCTCGGCAGACTGTGACTGAAACGCAATGCTCTTGATCTCTGCACGTATCGGAACATTTGAAAAAGACTCCCCGGTTACTTCAACTAATTGCCCTTCTTGAAGTTGATTGACATCGATCTCATCGACGCTTGCCTTCACCAGTGAAGTATCAAGGTCTACAATTTTAAATATATTCTGGCCTTTGGTTAGCCGACTACCTACATCTATCGACAAAGTTTCGGCTTGCCCTCCAACAGATTGCGCTGGCAATACAACGCCGGATATCCCGGCATAAAGTGTCTTTTTCCTAACACTTTTTGTTAGGTCCTCGACCTTTTGCCGCGCATTTTGCAATTCAAGCTGGGTGATTTTCAAACTCTCCGCCCCGCCCTTCTTCAGCGTGGCATTCAGGTCTTCTCGGGCTGCCGCCAACTGAAGCTCCTGATTCTTGAACTGCTGATTCGCCGCGTCGTATTCCATACGAGCAATAATTCCACGTAACAATAGATTTTGCGTTTCTTCTAATTTTTGCTTTGCGTCATCAAAACCCAGTTGCGAGGTAACAACGTTGCGTTTGGCATGCGACGCCTCTGGCCCGGCATTCCATGTTTCCAAATCATGTAATGCGTGCGAGGCTTTCATCAGGACCACCTGAGCCTCGCGAATTTTTGTTTCAATTTCCGTCGTATCCATATCCAACAACGGCTTGCCATTCTCAATCTTGTCTCCATACACAAAATACTTTTGCTGGACCTCTCCGTCGAAGGGCGAAAATATGTTTGTGACATTCCCAGGCTCAATCATGCCTACAACGATGAGCTTGTCAATTAGCGGCTGCTTATGCACAACAATCATTCGCGTCCCCCTCTCGTTCTCTGAATTCCCGGTGATGAGGTGATATGCAAAGAGAATTATCATCGCCGACACGGTGATGCTTAACGCCACACCAAAGCGATATGCGCGATTAGTCCATCGCGGCCTTCGTTTAAAGAATGATCTCAGTTGTCTAAAGATATTTTCCATAGATCTAAAGTTTTCCCCTGCTGCTGCTCAAGCGTGGTCAGCGCATTAAGATAAGCTATCGTGGTGTTTAGAAGGCTGCTCTCTGCATTGCGTAGATCGCCTTCATATGCAAGCACCTGAAAATTCGATGAACGTCCGACCCGAAGCTTTTCACGCTCTGCCTCCACCTTCTTTATGGAAAGGTCGCGCCCGCGCTGAGCAATCTGCACTTGCCTCCAGCGTGTCTGAACATTTCTTACCGCATCACGGACAACCTGCTCAATCGATTGCCGTAGTCCTTCAATTTGCAAATTCTTATCTTCCAAATCTGTAGCCGCATGTATTTGCGCTTGCTCAGGTGTCAGATCATTGATGGGAATTGTCAGCTGCAGTCCAACATAATTACTTTTATGATTATCAAATCCGGCATTGTTGGGAAACGGCGAGGAATTCTTGTTATATGAAGTTGCTGCAACCAAGGATAAATCCCATAACCTTTGATTCTTGGCTAGCATCAAATTGCTTTTTGCCAATTCCACAGATAGCAAGGCAGACAGGTATTCCGGTTGATTTTCATACGCCGTCAAGAGCGCATCATTTACGTCCACATAAACCGGTTTTATCGACAATTTATCCGTTGCGCGTACGGGCGTCCTTGAATCGATGGCAATCAAACTCAGCAATGCCAAACGTGCTGCATCTACATCATTTTCTGCTTCCTCGGAGGCGAGTTCTTGCGTAGAAACATCTGCCTCTGTTTGAATCAAGTCAATCTCGGCCATGCGGCCCGCGACGATCAACGCACGGTTGACCTCCATCAGATCCTTTGAGCGCTTCAAAGCATTCTTGGCAATGTCCAACTGATCTTGTGCGCGCAGAAGGTCCCTATAAGAAAACACGATATTGGTTAAAGCTTGGTTAACCGTGGACTTTAGAGTAAGTAAATTAATGTTCTCATTTATGCGCGCCATATGCACGGATGCAAACGCGATATCTGTTCCTGCGTTACGGAGAAGGGGTTGAAGGAACGTCAAAGTCAATGCTGAATCCGAAGCGCTATTTTGTCCCTTCGCCGCAATACTGGTATTTTCCCAACCCACGGAAATCTGTCCGCCAGTGGGCGTATTGACCGTCGCCGTGGGGGTGAAACTTCTCGTGGCTGAAGAACCGTTAAAAGAGTCACGATTGGAAATGTACGAACTATTAACCACCAATTGCGGTGTAAATTTGTTTTCTTCTACCTTCAAATCAAATTTCTGACTGACTCTGTGTAATTGTGAGCTCCGAATAGTACGGTTGTTGCGCAGCCCCAAGGAGATTGCCTCTTCTAGGCTCATCGATATGGGAGGTTCCCTCGAAGTGGAAGTGGACGCCAATATCGGCTTGATCCGTGATGGACTTTCATCGATGGTCTGGGATTTTCCATTCGATATGAATAGAAAGAAGATAGCGATAAGGTAGAAGAAAAATTTCATTTTCTAATCTCTACCTTGATATCATCGGCATAAATAGGTCGGGACCTATTCAGCCCTAAGAGCCACGATTGGATGCAATCGCGCTGCCGTTATCGCCGGATATATCCCGGATACAAGACCAATCGCCATGGACATACCGATGCCCACAGGAAGCGCTGTAATCGCCAGTTGAAACTGCCATCCAGACATCAGCGCAATCAAATAAGCTGCGGTGAAGCCAAGAAATATTCCAATAATGCCGCCCGCTACCGACAAAACACTTGCCTCCATTAAAAATATCATCAAGATATCCCGCTTCCTCGCGCCTATCGCCATTCTCAGACCGATCTCACTGCGTCGCTCCATAACGCCGGTCAACATGACGTTCATTACCCCGATACCGCCGACCAATAAAGACAAGCCACCCATGCCAGCCAACAAATAGGTCAACAGTCGATGTTGAGATTGCATACTTTCAATCAACTGTCGTGCGCTCTGTACTTGTATCGAAGTACCAGCTGATTTCGATGTGAAATAAGTCCGAATGTTTTCAGCGCTCGCTATCGGTTCCGCATTTTCTTTTAACCGGACGATGACATTTGATATATTGGTGCTTGGCGATATGCGCCGCATGCTTTCGAGCGGAATAATAATCGTGTTATTGAATTCTAGGGGGATGAGCGGATTTGGTATCATATCTTCCAGAAACCCAATAATCGTAAAGAAATAATTGTCTATGCGTATGCTGTCGCCCAACTGTATATGTATTCCATCTTTATTGAATGTCCTGGTGACTCCTGCGCCCAAAATTGCGAAGGTTTGATGTTGATCGAAATCGGAAACGAAACGGCCGTCTCGCATCAATAATCTGGCGGTCTCATATAACGATGAAGTCGCGCCTGCAATTCCGGCATAAGTTTTTTTCCTCTTGAACGTCACGTCCCCGGAAGTGATAACTAGCGGTGCGCTACTCTTGACGAAACGCAATAAGGAAGGCAAAGCCAATGCATCGGCAAGCGGCATTGGCGGAAGGCTTCCTACGTTTGTACGGACGCCTTGCGCTACAACGATATCGATGCCCATCGCTTTGAACTGAGAGATCGACTCTTCAGCGGCATTTTGTCCAACATTGACTACGGCTATTACACATGCGGTTCCAATAACAATACCGAGCAACGCCAGCAGCGATCGTTCTGGATTTGAAGATATGTTCCTGCAAGCATCTTCCAAGAAACGAAAATAGGACAGGGCGGGACGTCTTTCTAACGAGATTTCAGGCTGCCGCATATCATCTTCACAGTTAAATTTTACTTGCCACTTCATCTTTTTTGACGCGGCCATCCTGTATCAAAATCTGCCTGGCACATTGTTCAGATATAGATTTATCATGCGTAACAATTACAACCGTGATGCCTAGTTCTTCATTCAAGTCGCATAGAAGATCGAAGATTTCCTGGGCGGTCACACTATCCAAATTTCCGGTCGGCTCATCCGCAAGAATAACGGACGGCCGCGTTACCAATGCTCTGGCTATTGCAACCCTTTGGCGTTGTCCACCTGATAATTGGTCAGGCCTGTGATAAGCCCGATGTTCCAGTCCCACTCTTTTTAGCTGAGCAAAAGCCAGCGACTGTCCTTGCTTCTTGGAGACTGCCTGGTAAAACAGAGGAAGCGCAACGTTATCCAAAGCGGACAAGCGAGGCAGAAGATGAAAGGATTGAAAAATAAATCCAAATTGACGATTTCTGATTTCGGCAAGTTGATCCGATGAAATCGATCCCAAATCGACTCCTTGATATAAATAACTTCCCGACGTCGGACTGTCCAACGACCCAATCAAATTCAATAGGGTCGTTTTTCCGGAACCGGATGTTCCGGTAATTGCACAAAACTCCCCGGCTTTGATATTTAGCGATATACCGCGCAGAACAGAAATGTCCTCGTCGCCATTTTTATAAGTCTTATGAATTGCTTCAAGAAATATCATTTTTATGAATCAACACATAGCCAAATGTATTTAATAAAAAATCTCTGTAATTAATTCCAACACATGGAATGACAACCATTTCAATTGGAGGAATTTGAATCAGATTTCAAAATATTACTCAGCATCCGCGAACTGAAATTTATTCGGGATGCATTCAAATAATTAAGCAAATTAATGACTTCAGGAGATAAATTTCTCGAGGTAACACTTTTTGGCTGATTGTCCTGTGATATTTTTATATGGGCATCAAGTAGGGCCATGGCCGACTTAAGCAGATCCGCATCAATGAATCCATTAGAAAATAAAGCGCTAATTTTCTTCTCCAAATCGTCAGCATCAACCGTTTGTTCGGGCGTTGAATTTTTGGCTTCGGTCGCAACCCAATCCGCAGGAGGCGATAGGGGCTTGTCCTGATTGTTAATCCGATCCAAGGCATTGCCATACGGCGTCGCCAACGAAAGAGACGTTGCACTTGCATCGAGTGTTGCTGAGTCGGTCGACACATTGCGAGCGCTGGGAGAAGTAACCGAAATAATTTTCTGGAGGAATGCGAAGTCGGTTGCGTGCCCGGTATTGCTGCTATTCGTCCAACCGCCCCCTCTCGGATTCAATTCATACGCCAGAAAACCATGATCCATCGTGGTGGAATTAATTGCCTGGCTGGTCAGCATCTGTTTTGCCAGCTTAGTATCCTGGTCGGTCATCTTGAAATACAGAGGACTGCCATCGGTGTTCCAAAGCCCGCCATCTTTCGTTTCCACATTCCCACCGGTGAGAGTCATAAAGCGATATCCCCCCATATCGGAAGCAAGATTATCAACTTGCACCGGATCGATATTATTGTCCGCCGCGTATTGATATGCATTGGCGAGGACGTTTCGATCGGAGTCTGTCAGGAAAACCAGATTACTCATCATGCCTGTTGTGCTGTTGACATGCGTCTCCATCGGCGCGCGAGTATTCGGATCGTCGATACCGAACAATCGTTTCAGCATGGTCGCGTAACCGCCGGATACACGAGAGGATGGAGCGGTAGCTTCATCCGCAGACAGCCGTTTTCCTTCGGCAGAAATTTTTACAGTATCCACTGCTTCGTCATTTGGCGCAGGCGCAATCGACTGTGGGGAAATCTTGACGCTTGATACGCCCACGACAGGGTCAGGCTGCTGTATCGAGGCGCCCGATAGCTTTATGTTTTCCATGGTTATCCAATAAAAAATATTGAGCGGAAATGTCCAAGCACGTCATCTTCACTCCCGCAGTACTTATAACGGAGATAAATCCATTTACTTGAATTCGCTATCGGGACGCCATACATCGCTAAACCATCACCCGAAAATGCTGCCTATTTCGGTGGATAACTCAATACGTGAAGTTGACAGTAATGGTGTCCTGCCCAGGAGGCAAAGTAGTTGGATAAGTACCCCCAGTCAAAGTGTGACGCAAGAGAAAACCGACCCCATTTCGATATTCGATGCTGTTGAAAGCCGGTGTAGTACCAGTTTGAGCGCCGGAAATGTCGGTGCAATTCAACCACGAAGAAGCGTCAAACCAGGGCGTGTAGCAAATTTCAACTTTTTCATGTGTATTGCCATTTGTATATGGCGTCCAGTGGTATGCAACCCCCGTGACGTGATAGGTTGCCGATGCGCCGCCCGGAAAATCGGCGAAGAGCGGAGAGATCCATTTTACGACGGGATCATCATGTAGGATCGCAACGCCCATCTGGATGGACTTTGCCCAGGAGCCTGTAGTTGCGTTGCTATCGATCGAAACAAGCGACGCGACGAGTCCAACGGATGCCAATAAAATTTTAAACATAATATCCTCAGTGGTTAAGGTTAATCCTTATTCCTGTTTTGGTTAAAACCAAGAAATAAGTCTGTCGTAAATGCACGAGACTGCAAGTCAATTAGTACTTACCGTCGATTGGATTTCATTTAATGACTAGCAATTATTTTTGTCCCCTTTTACGTGACGAAGTGCAAACGAAAAATGCAACTACAACATCAGTGGCCACTGAATTCCTGGAAAAATTTATCCCTGCTTCTTTATTAATTATTAAATTGAGCGGATTCTATTAGGATACGAAAATATTTATTATTCTGATTTCTTATATGAAATGAAGATTTTCATCCGAAATTTCGTAATGCAATAAACAAGATTTCCATGATTCCTCTATGATACGGTCGCAGAATTGCGCACGTCACTTTACGGCTGAAAAGCAAAATCATCTCGGTTTTAATTCTGACCAATTCTGTTCATATTTACTTATGCAAAGAGCATATCAATAATTAAAAATCGCATAAGCAAATAGACAACATTTTGATTTTCTCGCAGCATTGCCCCTCTCTAATTAATCCTCTCTTCCACTGCCTCGCGAACGCCGCGATGCGATCGTAAGACCCTTCATATCCCGATGCACCCAAGTCCAGATGAATCTGCTTGACGCTTCGTTTTCGTTTTCGAGATTTGGTTGATTCTGCTTTAGGCCAAGGCAGACAACTTGAACGCATACTGTCGAGAGAGCCGACAATTACCTGTTTGCATAGGTGGGCTCGACTCTCCCGAAGCGTATGTAACGGCGAACGGTGTTGCGCAAGGTGCCTATCCAGTGCAATCCTATAAGCAGAGATGTCCTGGTATGACTCCCCGATAAGTTCAAGCAGTTCATGGGCCTCTAAAAAATTCTGCGAAATGCTCAACGACACCACCTTATGTTTTTCACCACAATCCAAAAGCCAAGTTACCTTCTTTGAGCCCAAACACCAACGTGCCCACGCCATAGATTTCTTATCAAAAAGTGGGACTGCAACGCGCGTCTGTATTCCTCCTATCTGAATCGTGGGCACGGCCAGCATCACGCCTGATGGCAATGGGAACAGATGAAAACGAACACCTATCTTTGTGGGTCCAGGCTGTTCGAAGTGAAATAAATAAGCATCAGAGACCTTGAGTTCCAACAAATATTCATCTCGGTCAGCGTGCTGCGCCACCCCTCTTCCATCGGATTGTATAGATGACCACTCCCACAACCTCGCTATATGTACGGAGGCCGCAGCTCGGCTCATTTCAATTGAGTTCAATGTCATATCCTTTTTCTATGCTCGAACAACGTATAGCCACTTCCTTTTTATCCCTAATCACGTTGGGATAGTCGACTCCCAGGCAAATTTCAAGCAGTTGCTATAGGTCTTACCAGTAGCAAGGACATCGTTTGATAAACAGAGAGGAAATCATGAAAGAGGGACATCCCTTCGTCGGCCTGCTTAATCTGCTCGTCGACATCGCTGCTGCTAAATCCATTCAATCAGCCGAGGTAAAACAATGCAAAAAGCAGCAATTTACGCAAGATATTCAACAGAAGAGCAGCGTGCTACGTCAGTCGAGGACCAAGTTCGACGGGCGCGCGAGAAAGCAGAAAGCCTAGGATTTCAGGTTCCAGATGAACTCATTTTCAGTGACGCTTCCATTACTGGTACCGCGAAAGGACTGGCTAAACGGGTCGGCTATGAGCGCTTGCTGAAAGCGTGGGACCACAAAGAGTTCGAAGCCCTGATTATTGACGAGGTTTCCAGACTAGCCCGAGACCCTATTGAACTGGCGAAAATTCAGGTGCGAATAGAAAAAAGCAAAGTACGCTTGATTGCAACTGACGGCCTAGATTCCGCACAACAAAGTTGGCAACTGCAGTATGGTTTCAATGGTGTCATGGCCTCGCACTTTATCCGCGAGACTGCGCATCGTGTAGTTCGGGGAATGATTGGACAACTGGAACGCGGATATGCCATTGCGGCCCCTCCTTTCGGCTATCTGGCGATAAGAGAAAACGAGGACGGTACGAAATGGATTATCGATGAAACGAAAGCCAGCTATGTTAGAGAAATATATCAACAGAAACTTAAAGGGGCATCGTTAATTGCAATTGCGAAACATCTCAACGAGCGCGGGATTCCATCTCCGAGAAAGTCAAAGAAAGGAGGCGTCCGATATTGGCGTCCAGGGACTGTGCGCCAATTATTGCGAAACACGATATACCGCGGTTTGTTCGTTTGGAACGGGAGCCCTTTCTCCAAAGCAAAAGAGAAGCGAGGAGAAGCAACGTTAGAACCCATTGACTATCCCAGGCCAGAGTTGCGTCTCGTCGACGACGAAACATGGTTTGCATGCAATCAGTCGTCCGGCGGATGCATAATCCGTGGTGGTGACAAACACGTCTTTTCTGGACTGATTTCATGCGCAGTATGCGGAGGGAAGTTGACTGTTAGTACTGGTGGTTCGTCACACTCGCTCTACTGTGCGCAGTGCGCGCAAGCCAAAAGAGCCGGAGTTCCAGAGCGTAGCGCAAATTACGTCTCGTCCAACGGTGTTCAGGCCATGTTGATTTATGCACTGGAAAAGACGTTTTCTGAAGAGGCAAAGGAAGCGTTTCGCGAACGGCTTAAGATAAGGCTGGAAGGTGGCCAAGAAGAAAGGATCGCGATGCTCAAATCGCGTATCTCGCAAAAGGAACGCTCGGTAAAACAACTTCTTCGCCTGCTGTCCTCATCTGAAACTGAGGACCCAGCAGTCGATGAGGAGTATCGTGCGGTTCTTTCCGAAAAGCGGCGTTTGATTGCAGAATTGACTCAGTTGGAAGCCGCGATGTCGCAGGTAGACAAAGCGGCGATAGAACAGCAATTGCAAGTCAACCCGCTGAGCCTTATTCCCGGTCTATTTTCGAAGGAGGTTCCAGCACAGGAAGCTCGCGCCGCGCTACGACGCCTATTTCCGCGAATTGTGTATGAGAGCAAGCCGTCTCGCTTTTGCACCACATTCAGTATTGAACTGGCCCCAGGGGTGGCGCTCGCGGAAGCATCGAAGACTAAGGTGATGGACGATGAGTCCGTAATCCTCAAGCTCCGTGTAACGGGTGGCGCCATGCGTCCATCGACATGGGTAGTTGAAGAAATCGAATAGGAGTCAATGATTCAGGGGGCGGCGCAAGCCGCCCTCTTCTTCTCGGTTAGCCTTTCCCCAAAGATATGTGCGTGAACACACGCCAACTGCGGAAGACATTGTGATAGCGCAATACTGGCACCGACTTCCAGTATGCAGAATTGGTCAGATAAAGTATGGCAGGATGCGGCGCCGTCACGAGCGTAGTCAAGCGTGGCAACCTGTACTCCTAGTCGGCATCTACGGCAGAGGTCCTAGCGGCGTATGTCGTTCGGCTCCATATGGTCGCGCCAGGAACGTAGCCGTGCTATCGTGGACGCTGTATCCACATCGACCTAAATTTCTTCGTGAGACATCTGCATGGCATCAGTTTTCTTCTCGTACACACACGTAGACGAGTCGCTACGCGACCAGCTAGAAGTCCATCTTTCGCTGCTGAAGCGTGAGGGTCTGATTTCTGCATGGCACGATCGGCGCATCGTCGCGGGTGACAATCTGGACGACAGTATTGACGAGCAACTCGAGAAAGCAGACATCATCCTGCTGCTCGTCAGCGCGAACTTCATCGCATCTGAATACTGCTTCGCGACTGAAATGAAGCGCGCAGTCGAGCGCCATAAAGCTGGCGAGGCGCGCGTCATCCCGGTCATCCTGCGCGCTTGCGATTGGCATAGCGCCCCGTTCGGCAAACTCAATGCCGTCCCAACTGACGGGAAGCCAGTGACATCTTGGCCCAACCAGGATGAGGCATTCGCCAACATTGCAAAGTCCATCCGCACGGCGGTTGCAGCGAAAGCGGTGTCACTTTTGCCGCAGGCTCGCGATGCAGTGCTGAGTACTCAGACGGCAAGGCCGGCGGCGGCGACTGAGCAAGTGTTAAGCGTGCATTTGCCCCGGTCTAGCAACCTGCGCGTCAAGCAACAGTTCTCGGATCTCGATAGGGATACGTTCGTCTCGCAAACGTTCGACTTCATTGCCCGCTTCTTTGAGGGTTCGCTCCAAGAATTGGAGACGCGACACAGTCAATTCCAAGGAAGGTTTTCGCGCATAGATACTCGTCGCTTCACGGCGAGTATCTATAAGGACGGCAAAAGCGTCTCGCAATGCAGCGTCGTACATGGCGGTTCTTTTGGAGGAGGCAGCAGTCGCGAGATTACCTATTCGAGCCAAATCTCCACGCACACGAACAGCTTCAATGAAGCACTTACTATCACCGAGGACAGCCAAAGCTTGTACCTCAAGCCAATGATGAACATGGCGAGAGGCGTAGCCGATAAACTGTCAGACACAGGAGCTGCGGAGTATCTGTGGTCGATATTGATGGAGCCAGTGCAACGGTAACTAACCGCTGTCGACGACTCAGCAGAGGACACTATCATCCCGGCATCATGAGGCTGCGCTGGCGTCCAATTCCGCTAAACGCGGGAGGTGCATGCGCAGAAAACAGCCTAATTATGCCTTTTAAGATTCAGTTCTTATTTGGAAAAACGTCCGCATTCACCGGCGAATTCAACCGGTTAATGCGACACACTGAGACTATGCGAATGCCCAGCGACTTTGTGATGCGACTTGAGTGACGCCATTGCGACGAATAAAGGATTCGTTCCTCCTGTCCTATTATGGTTTTGTGATGTTTTGAGACCAAAGCATCAACAAATATGAATGGCCATTAATTACTTGATGTTTGCGGCCAAGCCGCAATGTCGTTTGCAGTAGCGTTCGGCTGAAATCTAAACGTTATCGTATGTAATGGCATACCTTCCATTTCAGCTAGCGCGCCTTCCTCATTGGCAAAAGCCAGACCACGTGCAACAATCAGAATGAGACCCCTCTCGCGGATACTATCAAGGAGCTGTTGTGCATGCTCCACCAAATGCTCGTCTTTCACGGATCCCATTTGAAAGACATCTGCAAATACACCCTCCTGAATTTGCACCAAATCACCTAGCTCTTGCAAACTGTCGCTAGCATTTCTGATAAATTCTTCCACCTGACTATCCAGATCATCCGGGAAACTGGTCCCATAATGATGGATATTGCTCAAAGCCGTCAACAGATGTTGTGCGTCTGATATTTCGACGCCAAGTTGCCCTTCAGGTTTCTGAACAAGTCGATTGGCGTCGACACCTAATGCCTTAGCCAACAACGGGATAATTTTTTCGGAAGCAAAGCCATACTTTTCAATTCGTTGTAAGTGTTGTTCTGTTATTCCTGCAGCATCTGCGACAACCTTCTGTAATAGGCCAGATTTTTCTCGGTGATCCTCAAGAAACCGAGTGTCAACTGAATGAAATCCAATCGCATTGGTCGCTCCGGTAGCCACTAGCATGACGGCGTTATTAACTGGCATCCTCAGTCCTCTCCGCCACTGTTTGTAGCGTTCGACCAACGATTGCAATATCGATGCTGACATATCCACCTCTATTGGTGGTGTGTCACCACTATACCGATTCCAAGCAATCGTTAGCGTCGCTTTACCTTCCGCCCCTAATATCAACGCTTCGTTCTCGACGATCTCTGCCGATTGAAATCCCAAGCTATCAAGCACAAAGAATAATTCGCGTTCGTCAGGCAAAAATTTCCGGATCTTCGTGTCGATAAATTTGATATTGAACGATGCATAGTGCCATGGCGGCAGCGTATGAGGAATAGCACCATAAAGCGCAAGCGTTCCAGGCCTTCCGCTTTCCAGCGCTCGCAACATTCGCAACAAGAATGTCCGTTGAGACTCCGCATCAAATTCTGAGATAGCGAGCGAATTATCCTCGACGAGATATGGCAGCATTTCAATCGAAAACCAGACTCCGGATGCTCTGCAAATTTCAATGAAGACCGCGTGCGGCGTGCGACGTAACTCACAAAATATCACCTCATTCGGAATGTTCAGCAGCGCCATTATCTGCTCAATGATGAAATTCCCTGCGATCGGCAGCGAACTATAAGGAGCAAATTGAGGCACTTCACTCCCAGTGACACGAATACGAAGAAGAAAGCCTTCACGCGCAAACTCTCCCGCGCGCTCTTTCATAGCTTCTCTGGCACGCATATAACTTGTATGCCCTGCCATATGTGCCAGCGCCTCCAGCGCGTGTGCGTGCCCAAGCGCTATCCCTTGTTTGAGAAGCTCCGAGCGTAGTTGTTTGGTCTTTCCTTTAAAATCAGAATCTTCGGAAAGTGCTAGCGATATGCATATCTGCTCTACACGTTCAGAGGACAAACGATGATTGGCAGCAAGGAGAAAAGTAGATAGAGCAGCCGCCTGAACGGCGAGACGAGATGATACCTTGGCAATGACCATGACTAATAACTCCGAATAGAGTCCAATAGACTGCACCAATGGCGTCGCGCGTTGCCGTTCAGTCTATAGCTGGACAAAAACGGGTTATTAAAATTAAGCCGTCGTCGCCGAGGCGACTGAGGTTATGCGCCGGATTTGCCATGCCGCTTTCGCGGTGCGCAACTGACAGGTTCCAGGGTGACCTTCTTTTATATGACACCATATTTACATCTAAAATGCAAGATCGGTGAAATTACAAGTCGTTTTATTTCCCATTCGGAAACATAGTCAACAACAAAATATTGCTACGGGGAAGATATACATGAACGAACCTCGCGACCACCATTACGTTCCACAGTTTTATCTGCGCAATTTTGCTGTCGACGATCAAAAGAAAAAGATAACTACCGTCGCAAAGAACGGTGAATTTTCAGTTTGGAATATTCGTTCAATCGAATCGCTCGGATATGAGCGTGACCTATATGTGAACATGAATAAAGGAATGCCGATTTCGGTTGAAATCGATATCAATAGGCGGGTTGAAACACCTATATCTAAAAGCGAGACATGGGCAAAAATTGCTAGCGGTCGATCTGACCATTTGGACAAATCGGACATGCCCATTCTCTATGCATTGATACGACATTTTGAAGCAAGAACGCCACACTACCGTGCGACAACAAAAGAACTCGCAAGACTCGCCATATCCTCCAGTAAGGACATACCATTTACTGAAGAAGAGCGGAAACATTATGCGTTCCTTCATGCAAATCCTGAGCTGGGAAAGATGACGTTCAATTTGATGGCATCTTCTTTAGCATGGACCGAAGAAAGCTTTTCGCGCGCCTGCATATCAATTCTTCGTTCGCCCATTCCACTACGCTCATCTTCTACACCCGCCGTATCGATGTCCGTGCCGGCGCACCCATCGCTCTATTTACCCCTCCCCGGCATGGTTCCTTATCAACTTCTTCTCCCGCTCAACAGAACTACGATGGCTAGTTTGATACTGGCAGACTTTGACGATAACTTTACAAACATCGAAATTAACGAGGATGTTGCACGTGCATTCAACAGGCATTTCGTGGGCCAGTTTGCACACTTTGAAAACATAAGACACCTTATTACCGATCGGAATGACCTAATCACCGACATGACTTGGGCTCCGTTTGATCTCATTAAAGATACAAAGCAGAAAATTACATTTCGACGACGGTCATCTGAGAACAACTGATAGCATATAGAAAGAACATCAAAGCAAACTTGGCATTAATATGGGCAGTATGCGCCGAAGTCGGCAATCAAAAAAAGGGACCGTAGTCACATGGCGACATTTACCCAGGAAATAAAAGCGAAAGAAGCCGAACTCTCCGAGCGACTAGAAACGATGCGGGCCAAAGCCCTCGCGCGCTTCGCGGCGATAAGAGAAAGACCGTCTTCAGTTCACGAGTTGCACGCCAGCATTGGTGCGAAGAATAATATCTTTGTCGATAGCGTGCGCATGCAGTTTTACTCACCCAGCGATTTTTATGCTCGATGGGTAAACGGGCTGACCCAGGTAATTTTTGAGAAACGTGATGAGATCGCGCGACGACGCAGGTTTGGCGATAGGAAGCGTACTGAAGAGGTGCTTTATGAAATGCTTCAAGATCCCTTTTTGCACGAATACGTATATCTTTTTTTAGAGCGCAATTTTTATCGGAATTTTGAGGCACGAATGCGTGCCAAGCCCGATGAGCTTTTGTGGCAATTGTGGTTTGGATCCGGAAATCTTGTATGGGGTCTACTTATCTCTCCTGCAAGGCGTTTTGGCGAATGGACAAATGACAAAAGCCAAATGCGTCGCGAGAGCTATGGATACTGGACGATTGGGCATGTATTGGAAACAGGTCTCGTAGCACCCGACACGGAGAAACCTATTGTCTTCAAAGACATTGACACATTCTTGTCTTTTTACGAGACAGTTCTAGCACGAGTATCTAACTCCGTCTACGAGAAGGAAATCTCTAACCGATATATTGAATATGTGCGCACAAGAAGTATTCCCCGCGACGCTCTCCTATTAATTCCAGAGCTCCGCTACGCGGGTAAGGAAGCGAAGCATTTATATCGACTTGATTTTTGTGTTCTAAATTCCTACACAATGCAAATGACTGGATTCGAGATAAGTCCGGCCTCGTCACACATGTCAATAGCGGGAAAAGCAGAGAAGACACAACAAACTCTTAATGCCGAGCTTGCCGTCAAATGGGGAAAAGAAGCAAATAAGCGAAATGCCTACTTCGACAAATATGGCCTCACGATTGTAACCTTCACAGATGCTGAACTCACCAATCTTGAGCGATGCTGGCAGCATATTCTTGCTGCTTTAGAGATGAGGGCTACTGCACCGGTGACCGTTTCAGCTGCGGAAGAAGCTTTGAAAGCAGTGTACGCAGCACTATAGATTATACGGTGCAGGTCACGACAATTGCCATCTACGGCACGTCTACGGAAGAGGTTAAGAGAATAAAAATGGACAAAGGCGTCAGGCTGTCGGCTGTTTATTTCATTAATCTCATGCCAGCGAAGGAACGAGGCATCGTACAACGCCACATTGAAGACATTGAAAGCCTTCGCGCAATGGCCCGGACCAATGTGGACTTGTATGAGATCCGTATAGACAGCAGGCTCGGGCTCAATGAGTTCTTACTGCAGGTCATGCACGATGCGCGACATCATCAGGGCAGGTACGTCACCTTTCATATAGATGCCCATTCTAATGAACAAGGCATAGAGGTTAACCACATTCTCATTGGCTGGATTGAGTTCTTTACGATTCTACGAGCAGTCAACATCGCTCTACACGGTCGTTTAACACTGCACCTGGCAGCCTGTCGCGCAGCATGGTCGATAACGCAAATAGACATTACAAAAGCGACTCCTTTTATAGCGTTAATTGCCCCAGAGGTCGATCTGAGCGCCGGAGAAAGCATTGAAATTTATCACACTTTCTACGACGCAATTTTCTTCGAACGAAGCTACAGCGCAGCAGTAAAGGCACTAAAGCGAGAAGCGCAAGCACATAACATAGCTTTCTTCACGGCCACTGCAAATAGGCACTTTTGGGACGGCGCTGCAGCGTATGTTGAAAACCATACCAGAGGACGTGGCCGACAAGAAAGACTCGAAAATCTGGTGTCGCGGCTGAATGATGCCGGTCTAGATGGCGTGTCCATGCGAAAAAAAATCAAGGCGCTTCTGTGGGCCGACCAGGAGCCGCTCCTAAAGAAATTTTGGGAAATATTTATGCTGATTGACCGCTATCCCGAGCTTCAAGACGAGATGCGTTTGGCAATGCCGCACCAGTTGTTCACCGCCGCGCCATAGCGCCGCTGGAGTACATCCCCATATGATTCCGCTATCAGCATTCATCAACTACGGATACCTGCATGCGCGACATTCAATAGGAATTTTCTCGGCGTTGCTATATGTGTAGCAGGTTCAAGAAATCTGTTATCAACATAAAGGAAACGCATATGCAAACTGGTCAAGTAGTGTCGTTCAAGAATTCTCATTCGTCCCGGAAGGGAAAAGGAAAAATCTCAAATGAAAATGCAGAAGATCGCGCAGTAAGGTTATATAAAACGCCCCACGGCGCCCTACTTGCTTGGCTATATGACGAAGCGCGAAATCGTGGCGCCAATATCATGTCCCTGTGTAGGGAATTGGATGTCTCGCCATCATATATTCACCAGCTCCGAACCGGTAAAAGAAGCATTGCCAATGCTAGCGATAACTTCTTTAGGGCATGTGCTGAATATATCGGAGTACCGAGGATTGTGGTGAAACTGCTCGCGGGACAATTGACGATGAGTGATTTTTTGCTCCCAAACATCTCTGAAGAGGACCAGGTACGTCGCGCTATGAGCCAGGTATTGAAGGACAATCATGCCCGGCTCCTGATACCAGAAGGTTTTGAAGAATTCCCTCTCGGCGCTCAAAAGGCGATTCTAGGGATGTACGCAGAGTCATCAGGAATGGACCTCGTGGGCTACGGTCAGCTTCCCCAGATGCTGCACTATCTACAGCGGGCGGCCATTATCATTGACGATCGACAAGGAGAGGTTGAGCGAAAAGGATAGCACTCCTGCCGCGAGCAATATTTCAAAAGTGATTTGTGTTCAAACGGAGCCGAAAGGCTCCGTTCTCTTCGCTATTTTAAAATAGCAAGTCAGAAAGCAGTCCATATTCATCTGCGATCAGCCGTTTGTGCTACTAACCCCTCGCTGAATAACAACCCTTTTGGCAGCCTCAACAATCTCATTTCGTCCCATTAATGACAGGCGATGATATGTCACCAACAGCCAAGCCAGTTCGTCATCTTTCGCATAAAAATACGCTTCTGGCACATTTAGAATCTTGGCGATCCGCTCAACCATCGTGAACTCAGGCTCATGCTTGCCTCGCTCGTATTGATTCATACGGGCACTCGCTGACATCTCATCAATCCCGGCAAGTACGCCGAGGCGCTCCTGTGAAAGATCTGTATTCTTACGCGCCTCTTTCAATCTTCTCGCAAAAATAGACATGAATATCGCTAGCCCAAAGACTAAGATATTCTTAGACTTCTTTTTGTTGTACACTAAGACTTCCTTAGTATTTTTGAAGTCAAAAATAGCGAGAACAACAGAATTTTCTATTTGCCGACAGTGAAAATCCAAAAACGGCACAGCGAGAGCGATGAAGTTCCGGTCCTTTTTAGTCCTTGAAAAAAAATAAAAATGAATATCTTAAAGCCAACTCTCCTCATTATTTCGTCGGTTGCCTTGACCAGTTGCGGCGGCATGAACAACTATCTCGCAGCAAAAACCCAAACCATTGAGATCTATCACATCTTTGACATCAAGACGTCCGCAGACACTGCCATGATGACTAAAGCCGCCACAGAAGGACTAAGCGAAAACACGAATGAAGTCAGAACGACGTCACCATTGCAAATCGGAAAATCAGTGCCGGAAAAGCCCGGACGCTTTACATTGAAGGATTTTGCGAGCGCCATGGGGGGCACAAGCGGCGCATTTATACAGATGGCTCAGATGCAGGGAGGCGGAATCAATCTGAAAGTGGCCAATTGTGAAGACGCCGTTTGGAACGCCAAGGCTACCCGTACCATTTCCGGCTCAAGTAACCTCATCCTCTACACATGCCTATATAAATACAAAACCGGCTATAACGTGGATATGTATGCGGTCTTTACCAAACAGGAAGGTGGCTTCTATCAAATCGGCCGAACCGTAGCAAATTCCTTAGTCGGTACGCCCGAGGAATGGGTCAACAAAACTATCTTGGATACGATCAGGTCCATTGAAAAAGCAACATCAGCGCAAGCAACCCATCTCGAAGGACAACCCGAATTGAACGACTTACCTGCTGTTGAAAAGCTGGGCAGCAGGTAAGCGATTACGAAAAATGGCTCAGCTAAATTTGAGTCGCATGCTTTCGGGGGCTATTACAGCCCTTCTTTTTATTCATTCGCCTATCGCACTTTGCGCCGATGGCGACCGTCCTGTCGAGATTAATCAAAGCGCTATCAGGCGTGCCGTCATCTTGGTGGGCGGCATCTACGAAAGCTCACATTATTTTGACAATTGGGTGCCTGAACTGATTGCTCCCGACACGATTATATTGGGTTGGGATCATGACCATCGCAGCATGTCCATGAGGCGGAGTTCCCGCCTGCTAGCAAAAAGAATCGAAGAACTGAACGACAAAGGCATCGTGGACGTGACGATACTCGCTCATAGCATGGGCGGCCTGGTCGCCAAAGGTGCAATCGATGAGTTATCGCGCGTGGGGAAAGCTGCGAGTTTTCATCACATCAGAATCGATACCTTCGGAACGCCGTGGGGCGGCTATACGTTCGCCGAACTGGCTTCGATACTGCCATTGTCCAGGTTTCTCAGTAAGGCGATTGGCTACCCGATGGGACCAGATATCGGTCCGAACAGCGATTACATGAAAGACCTAACGCAGCCCTTACCCGCGAATGCCGAGTTGAATATCTACATTGGAACCGCTGACCATACAGCACTTCCAGACGGTAAAGCCGCACGGATTCGATACAACTCAATAGAAGAACTGGCGACCGTCGTTTTGAGTATCAACGACTGCGATCACGTTGCCTACAATCAAAAAACTGCTCCTCTATTTGTCAATCACCATCTGGCTGGATTCTTTTCGCTAAACGCCGGCATCTCCAAGCCCAGGGCCGGGGCCGGAGGATAAATCGTCTTGGACTTCAAGCAGCCGGCAAAAAACTAATTTTTAAGTCCTCGGTGTCTTGTTACGCCGTTCGCGCAATCGCCGACATTTAACCGAGAAGAATTTCAAAAAAATAAACAGGTGACTATTTGAAACCGTATCGCTTAGTAGTTTTCATATTTATATTCGCTCTCTTGGCAGGATGTTCCACCTACAAAATCGACAAATCCATCCAGCCGTCAGAAGCAGATGTCATCGCCATTCGTAAGGAAATAAATCATGTTCGGGAATTTCAAAAGGCGGTTTATGACGTTTCTACCTTCGCGGCCGATCGATGTGACGTCAAGATCGGTCGCGAACCTTTTGTGTTGATGACGCTTGGTCATCTAGACGGCACCGTGAGCAAGCAACGCATAGCGGCTTATTATCAAGCTGCCGGATTTGATGAAACATGGCGCGTCTTATGGGCAGACGATAGCAGCCCACTGAAACCTGGCGACCGAGTACTGGAAATCAACGACAATGGAATCGAAAATAATAAGAGTGGTTTGGGGGAATACCCCCTGGTCAAATATTTCTCACAAACATCGAGGGCCCGTGATGCAGCACTCGACGGAAAGCCCTTCATCGTAACCTTGGAAAACGGCGAGAAGCTGACTATACAGACCCGCCCTGCTTGTCGAACGCAAGTATTTGCAATGCCGGCCTTCGATGCAAAACATATCAATGCCTCCAACGTTCCAACTGCACTGCATGGCGCCGTGGTATTGCCGCCGAGCGTTATCCATGCAGCCAGGACAACGGATGAGTACCGTTATCATGCAGGCGTGGCAGTTTATCTCTCAGCCAGCAGCGAGGCCCATGACAGAAGACGCGGTGCCGGCCTATTGATGGGGTTCGGGGCGCTCGCCACCATTGCGCCCCCCTCTCCGTGATCAGTTCAGTGACCGTCCATTCTGGGAACGCCATTGCCGGAGGCGACATGAGCATCAATTCCGCCTTGTTTTCCACCCAAATCATTCACGACATGGGAGGCGATCCGCGCGCGGGATTGACGCTGCTGAACCGTCTCGCTTCGCAAGAAATTGCCCCTCCTCTAATTACGCTGTCACTGGAGCAAAAGAAGATGCTGGAGGAATTTATTGATGGATTGGTCATACCTCAAACATCGCTGTCTACGGCAACACAACCGACCGCGTCGAAGTGATACGTAGCATGATAGCAATGCGAGCTATTTCAAATTACCAAAACAGGGGAAATAAATGAATTACTTAGCTCAACGAATCATCATGTTGATTTTTTGCGCAGTTGGAGCGTTATCGCTAATGGTAGGAGTTATCTCGTTAGCTGTACCACTCATTCGTGGCACCAGCTTCATACCTGTATTGGATTCATCGATATTAGCGCTTCTTTTCGGCACCATCTTTTTCTTTGTTGGCGTTTCGCGGTATCGCAAATTTACTCGCTTCGCCAAGCAAACGTACGACTGGTATAAACAACAATATCCCGAATTACTCACTGATCAGGGAGCCCGTTGCTATTCATGCAAAAGCTCTTCGGTTCGCGTGCGAGGATTAATGAATCATACCTACACGAGAGAGCACTTTTGCGCCCGGTGCGGGGCTACACTTTATTACTCGCCCGAGAATACTTCTCATATTATCCGCAAGCCCAAGTCCCAGATTAAAAAACTTTAATGAAATTGCATTAAAGAAATAAATAACACTGCCGTAAATCACGAGTCGACATTTCGTCGATGGAGGACTATTGAAAATTCAAAAGCATGAGGATTTGATGGCAAAGACCGTACCTTACGTACCGCAACCCGCTCCCTTGATGTTTGAAACTGAAGAAGGAGAATCTCTAACAAGCTCCCTTCTTGAGTTCGGGGGATGGAATGCTGTAAAAAAACAATTGAAGCCCATTCAGGTTCGTAGAATCGTAGCAGCAAGAGGGGAGTCATTTACGTTTGCCTTTGATAGCTTGGCCGCTTCGGCAGAGGCTGGGAAGTTGGACGATGAAACTTATTTACAGCAGCTGTTTGCCGGCAAAGACGATCTGGACAGCTTGGTAAACATCATGCGTTATAGCAAAGAAGATGGCCCTCTCAAGGACCGTCACCTCCAGGCTCTTGTCCACGTGACCTCTTATAGTAGAGATGAACTTGATTCTTATGCGACGGTTGCGACCATCTGGGATAACGAGACACGCGATATAAGCTGGTAGCCACGACCAGGCCAGTTGCCTTATGTGCAAGTAATGACACATGAAGTTTTATCCTAACGGCTCAGATCATCTGGGCCGTTTTTTTAAAGTCTCCCCCCTCGCAAAAATTTTTGGATGACTAAAATCCCGTGCTAGACATGCCATCAACGCATTTGCGCAGCGTTGCTGGCATAACGGGGAGCCGAGGGTTCCAGATGCCCATAGGCGCCTCTTGAACTCATGCTATATCTCCCCTTCCACCTGCACTGGGCCGACAGCCTCGCCCTATGTCCGTTGACCGCCGAATCGCCTCATCTTCAAGCAAATCCCCACGTCCCCACGCAACGACAACGCACGAAGACACCATGAATCGTGCATTTGACCCTCACACTTACGCAAAAGCACTGCATACTGCCGGCAACATCGCCAGCGAATCCCGCCTCCTGTATCAATGGACGGGCACGCATTGGCGGGCCCTAAGTGAAGAGGAAGCGGAACGGGAGGCGTATCTCTGGCTCGCCAAAAATGCGGATGGTCACGCTAGCGCGAGTAATGCCCACCAGGCCGTACGATCAGCCATACTCTTTCAACCCCCACTGCCCTCCATCACCGAAGCGGTGGTCGTTCCCGTGCAAAACGGCTATGTCGTATTGTTGGACGATGGCGCTCTTGAACTGGTCGAACCGGACAAATCTCTCGGCATCCGACACGTATTAAATTGCACTTACGCTCCCGATGCCCAAGCACCGATATTTATGTCATTCCTGCAACGCGCGCTTCCCGATGTAACGGTTCAAGCGCGGGTACAGGAATACATTGGATATACTTTCCTCGCTGATGCCCGATTTCAGCGGGCACAGCTATGGCTCGGCGATGGCGCCAATGGAAAAGGAGTACTGGCCAATATTGTTCAAAGCCTTCACGGCAATGTCGCAGCGATACATCTAGATGCTCTGGAAGGATTTCGCTTAAGTACTTTAGTCGGCGCCAATTTGATTTATGCGGACGAGGTTCCGCGCGGCCGCATCAACGAGCAACTGCTGAAATCGATGATTGCCGGCGAACGTATTCAAATCGATAGAAAGTATAGAGACCCGTTAAGCGTTTGTCTCCGCGGCAAATGGATAGTATGCGGCAATCATCTTCCGGTCGTAGCGGACCATAGTGTAGGGTTCTGGCGGCGCTGGGACATTGTTCCCTTTGGCAAGAGTATTCCCGAACGGGAACGTGACGCCCTCTTAGTGAGCCGTATCGTCAAATCGGAGCTATCCGGCGTGATGAACTGGGCACTGCAGGGACTCATTCGCTTACTCGGCCGCGGGAATTTTTCGGATGACATTCCGCATTCGATGCGGGCCGCGGTACGCGATGCGAAAGCGGAAACCAATTCTGTTGCAGCCTGGATAGATGACTGCGACGTGGAAATTGGCGGGGCTGTCGGGAGGGTCAAGGGCGAGGTATTCCAGCACTATAGGAAATGGTGCGATGACAATGCGCTCCAGACGCTCGGCTCCGTTCAATTCTGGAAACGGTTGCGCGATATGAATTTGGGTTATGCGGAAGAACGGCGTCGCACAGCAACTGGTCAACAGCGCGTCTGCAATGTGCGGCTATAACTAGCCTCGCTACTTGCATTTGTGAAGAGAAAGTACCCAGTGTGCTGGGTGTGCCGGGATATTTTCCAAACCTCTTCCCTTTAATTCTTCCCCCGCGCTAGTTCTACCAGATACTTGACTCACTTGACTCACCCATGAAACGCATGTGCATTGCACGTGGTCATTACGCATGAGCATAGTGGATAAATGGGAAGAAGGTACAGGCCGAAAGCGGCGCCACAGGGAACTCTGTATGGGAAAACCGCTTCATCATGCGGCGTCATGCAGCAGACTCAGGATGCGATCCGACGTCAGGATGGAGAAAGGCAGCTCCCCTTTCAAGAAGCTGCCTTTAAATTGCAATGAATAAATATCTTTATGCCTTATGACCACTTGGGAATTAATGAATCGCTTCTGCCGATAACGTTAACGCCGTCTCAGCCTCGTTCATATTAAAAACGGAAACGACTGCCACTTGCTTGGGGAATGTGCCGTCGGAAGCCGATACCGCACCCGGAACGTGGTAGCGCGAGGCGAGCTCACACATATCCTGCACAGTTTCAAGATTTTTGAGCGTTTTTGCGGAATCGGCCAAAGAATTTATCTCTGGAAGGAGGTCCACAATATGGTTGTTAACCAACACCGCGTGTTGATTGCTTCCGCGAACAGCCAACACCAACATCATTCGGCCCGAGACTTGGATGTTCAACAGCATTTCCTTTACCGTCGGATCAGCGAGATTGAGAAGCACGCGGACTTGATATTCGCCAACCTGGGCCACGGCGAGCATGACCGTCAATCCCTGCCTCGACTCCACAACCGAGATATTCCAAAGAATTTTTTCTGTTGCCTGAAACGCCTGTTGAATCGCTAACGGCACATTGCCAAATATTGCATGTTGTCCTTGCGTTTCAGGAGCGACCACAACACCGATCGACAACCCCATGCTTTCAAGATAACGCTGCACCGCCTTTGATTGATTACTCTGCATCACATGTCCTTTTTTCGTTAACGACCCGGCCGGGTCTTTAACATATAGACACCTGAAGAAAACAGGTTCTTAGCTGGTTTAGCGTCGCGATTGAATAGTAGGCCTGAGGCGGACATCCATGCGGAAAAGATCAGGCGAGGCATTCGCTCTGAAGAAAATCCCCGGCCGCACACGCACCGGGGACTCATTTACACCATATGCAATCCAATCTTCAGCTAAGCCAATGTGCTTTCGTCGGCATATCGAACTGACAACAAATGGTCGCCCTCGGCTGTCGGGTGAGAATAACCCTCTATCAAGCTCGGCTTTTCTGAGGCTATTTCTGGTTTCAATATCCAATCGACCAGCCCATCCGGAATCCAGGCGGATTGAACTCTGCAGCCATCCTCGCAAACATATGCGATGGCAATACTTCCCGCCTTGTCGTCCGCCGCTTGCAAGCTTTCAATGATTTTACTGGCCGGCGCTTGCATCTTGTATCGCTTGCCAAAATCCCAATACAAGTATGTTCCTGCCAGACTCTCATCATTGTCATGCCTATATGCATTCATACTGTTTTCAGAAATCCCAAAAAAGAAGCAACATCCATCAATAAAATCACGAGATATATCCGGAAGATGTATTACCCACAAAGGGTGTCCATGAAAATCATCATCGATAAGGCTCGGCAAAAGTGCACAGGTTCCCACCGTTAGTCTGTATTCACAGAAAGTATTCTCGGCGCAGATATGTTGCAACCCCGGATTTTCTCCCAGCATTTCACACATTGAATCAGCCGTAATCGCATGCAGCCTCGCTCCTTTGCGAAATTGGATATTTTTATACATGCGACCATTCAACGTCGCAGTTGCTCTTCGCTGTTCTTCCCTTCTGCTCTCTTCCGTCCTTATCGCATAGGGATGCTTATCCACACAATCCAGTGCATTTTGATAGTCCTCATTCATCTCAATTTCTTCGGCAGAGAATGGATATCCCCGCACCTCTTCTTCGCCGCCAATGATTCTGACGGCATCGGGATAGCTTTTTAACCAGAAATAAAATTCGTCGTCATAAACATACGGCGCATCAACCATGATCATCGTTCTTTCTAAAGGTAGATATGTAGGGAATCTCTTATAGAAAAATCGATTTATTGCTTTGGTCGCACTCAACAAAATTGACTGTGAAAGGCCGAACTGTTGAAGAAACCATCTGCTTTGACTAGATAACCGTGACACACACCTTTCCTCTCGCCGAAAAACTAGTTTTTTGACCACTGATCAAAAATTTCTCAGAAAAATATCAAAAAAACGCGTCCGATATAAACCTTCTACCTTGACTGAGCATACGGAACAGCGTTACGCAGTTCGAGGCTCACGAAAAGGACCTGTTTATATCGGAACATTGTTTGACACCAATCGGCGATGAAGTATTTCGAGTGGGCGCTATCACCCGCAGTGACAAAACTCCCCACACCGTGAAAGGCCTGCCTAAACACATACGCCGCAGCTTGCCCATTTTGGGCGCCCGCACCAGCCTTTGTGAACGGAGGCCAGATTTCTCGAGTGATTGACCGAAACATATCGGATGGGGCAACGTCCACCCGAAATTTTCCTAGGAAGCATTCTCACATTCCGCGCCCAAATCGGCGCCTGCCAAGCCTATTGGTTAGCTGATGCTGGTGACCCTGAAGTTAGATCGATTGAACGTGCTGAGAACATTCCCTTAGGCCGCACCGTCCTCGACGGCCGGCAACGGCGGCCGTCTTTTTGATCCTCGAAATCCTAAAGGATCTCTACCCGTTTAAACGGCCGCGCTATACCTCTCGTAACAGCCCTTTGAACAACCAGGAAAAAAGAGATGATTCAGTCCATTCGCGAAGCACAGATACTTGAACCGAAAACAACGCACGAAGCACATAGCATTCTCCAGCCATCCTCTCCTAGTGGCTATTTATTACACATCGATGTTTCAGAACAGGAAACGCATCGCCTGGAAACAAAAGACACAGAAAATGCGTTTCGATTTCCAGTCTATCCAACGCCGTCAGGCGCAATGTGGGCCGTTCCCACAATTCAAGTTGGCGACTTCCAGCTACGTATTGCCGTCCCACTCGTTGACGACAAGGCTATCGCCTGGGCTCGCTGGTGTATAGCGTCAAAGAAAGTCCGTTTTCTTTTTCGGGTGAATGAAACCGATAGATTCATCGATTTGAACGTCACCCAAGACTTTCCGAAATCGGAGATACTGCTTGACCTCATCAAGTACGCGAGAAGAGACCTTACGGCCAATGAATTTGCAATCGACATGGTTTTCATGCTGCAGCCTTTATCGGAGCTGCACGCAATCGATTCGCGCATCATAGGAATAGAGGTTACTGATGTCTGTCTGGCCGTGGTAGTTGATCGGAAGGACCGATCCAAGGAAAGCTGGGTACAAACTCAACACCCAGCGGTCCCCCATAAGAGCACCCTACATTAATCTTTTTACTTATCGTAGATGCTCTTCCCCCTCCAGCATGCCGATAATATAAAACGTCTACTTATATTGCTCACTATCAGCCTGCGCCGTGCAGCGCTGGAGATTAAGAAAGGAAACTCATGTCTGTAAAAGCATCAGGAGAAATTTTGTTTCGTACCGGATTTATTACAAATGGCTTCGAACTTGGCGGTGGGCCAAGCGGATTACCGGAAGATATTCGGGACATTCTTCCGGTTATAGTTTCCAATATCCCCCCCGAAAAATGGAAACTTTCGACAGACAATACGCATTTACACCTGGGCTGGGGCAGCTTTGGAGAAAATGCAGAGGCCATTCTGTCATTTCGATTTCAGGTTGGAGAAAATCAGGCGTATTGGCTTGCAGACCCACTAGACCCAGAAGTACAACAACTCGTTCAGATGTGGGAAAAAAACCGGCACATGGCCGCCGGCTTAATTGCCAATGAAAAGTTTCTGATTGCTTCTGGCGAGTACATGCTCACCCCGAAATTGGAAAGAATTTGTAATCAGCCACCGAGCAAAAATGCGAATCGGTTTATGGAAAACGTTTGTTCGCTTATTGCGTCTGGAGTCGTGGAGCAGCAGGCAACAAGTGATATTCCTTTCATTCCAAAATTAGGTCACATCGATACATTCATTCTTGCTACACAAAGAGTGCATAAAGCGTTTCTAGCTTCCGGCGCCCAAGGAATTCCTTGGCATTGAGGACATCTTCTTCAGCTTCGACTTATTAACCTATGGCCGGCGATATGCCGGCTTGCATTTGATATCTATCGTCGAGACATTGTTTCTTATGCAAATTCTAAAGGAAGGGCATTGCATCGAGGTCACAGGTTCGCCGATCAGAGACATCATCTCCGGATGCGCATTCAGATTCTTGGCCATTTTCAAGTTCATGGAGAAGATTCGCAGAAAACGAGTAGAAAAATATAAATGCCGGTGATTACATTGAATCAGCACAGCGTCCCACGATGGGAACTGCATATTAAAAGGAATCTCATGGACGAAAACTGCAACAATAAAGTCAATGCTCGCTCTGAAGAAGAGGCTATCAGCAACTATGAATTCAACGCTAGCGCCGGCTATTGCAGCACACAGGCATATGTCCAAAATGAGCTGCTTATCGCGTATACCGAAGGTGACCCCGAGGCAATGCACTTAGAGCTAACCACGAAATTAATATCTGCATTGGAAAGTATTCGATATGAACATGGCCACGGCGCGCAGTCTGTCAAACAAGTGATGACACTAATGCAAAGACACGGTGCGGTCTGGCGTGAGATTCGAGACCCAAGGTGGTGGTTGAAAAACTTCGAAGGCGATATTGATAGCAGTCACCCTGACTATGACAGAGCGATGAATGACTTTTCCGTATTCTTGACGCTTTTTTCAGAATATGAAGCCAGCCTTCAAGATTGCGGTGAGCGAGGGGGCGGGCCTTTTGATTCCCGTACTCCCCACGAAATCGAACTACGTAATTTATGGCAGGTCTTGCGGTCCCGCAGGAGGTAGCAGTAATCAGCAACCGATCTTTATTGACATCTTAGCCGGCATTTGCCGGCTTTTTATCAAGGGCAACAAGCAGACGCATATAAAGGCTAAAACGGCAGCTATATATATATCACCAATGTGTGACTTATCTGCCAGCGAAACCAATATGAGCAATCGCCTTTTCGGCTTCAATACCAGACAGCAATCATCCAGATGCAGCGCCTCAAGCCCCTTCCAACTCGCGAATCGCCAACAAAAAACGAGGTTGGCGGATTGAATGCACAGCCTCGTTATCTGCGCTACCGAGATGCCCCCGGCTATCTCGCGATGGACCGCAGCCGTTTCGACCTTGAGGTCCGTCCCTTTTTGATAGAAATTCCAATTGGTGAACGCGGTATCGCATTCGATAGACTTGACTTAGACGCTTGGGCAGACGAACATAAGAGTCGCAACGGGCGTTCAAGTCGCAAACTGAAAGACGATGTATGCAGACAAGAACGAAAGGCATCCAGCTCGCCGACTCCGGCGACAGGACTGTCAACAAGCAGTACCGAGGCGAACGAATTTTCGCGCGCCTCGGCGCGGTCAGCCAGGACGAAGCCGAAAGTTGGCTTCGAGAGCGGCAAAACGGCATCGACCGAAAAGCAGCACAAGGTGTACAGCATCATTTCTGCGATGCAGCGGAAAAGTATCTGAAAGAGAAAGAAGCCGACGGCGAAGGGACTCACGATTACGCTGCCAGCCACTTGGCCAAGATACTGCCGTATATCGGCAACAGACCCTTGCAATCGATTCACAACGGTACGCTGGAGAAGTTCATCAGTGACCGCATGACACCGAAAATCAAAGCCGGTGGCGTGGTGAAGATCTTGTCGCCGGATACGGTGAACAAGACTCTGGAAGTGGTCCGTACTGTATTAATACGGTCCGCTCGCGTTTGGCGCAATGACGACGGTACGCCTTGGCTTGCTTCGGCGCCGTTAATTGAACTGCTGGAAAATAAGAATCGCCGCCAACCTTACCCGATCACCTGGGAAGAGCAGGATTACTTGTTTCAGGAGTTGCCTCCGCACATTGAGCGGATGGCTTCATTTGCGGTCAATACGGGGGTACGCGCGGAAAATGTATGCGATTTGCAGTGGGCCTGGGAACAGCGGTTGCCAGAAATTGGCCGCAGTGTGTTTGTTATCCCGGCGTCAGAATTCAAGTCTCGCCGACCACACATAGCCATCTTGAACGACGCGGCCCAGGCGGTCATCCAGTCGATGCGGGGAAAACATGAGGTCTATGTGTTCCCGTTTCGGGGAGACCGAGTCTGGGAGATGGGAAACAACGGCTGGAAGCAAGCTCGAGAACGTGCGGGATTGCCAAAAGTCAGGGTGCACGACTTGCGTCACACCTTCGGCATGCGGTTGCGTTATGCGGGCGTATCTGAAGAAGACCGTGCGCTGTTGCTGGGTCATGCGACCAAAAGTATGCCGCAGCACTACGCAACGGCCATCGTGGAACGCCTAGTGGAACAGGCGAACAAGGTGCGGCGGTCCGAACGTCCAATGACCATTCTGAGAATCGTCAATGGGTAGCCGGAATATAGTCGCGCAAAAGTCGCGCAGCGCAATTTTTAAAAGTCGCGCAAAAATAAAGCCCTTGGCGCGCCAACGCTAAGGGCTTGAATTTAAAGCAATACTCTAAAGTAACTGGTTGCGGGGGCAGGATTTGAACCTACGACCTTCGGGTTATGAGCCCGACGAGCTGCCAGACTGCTCCACCCCGCGTCTGAAGAAAAAGATTATATACGAGATTCGCTTCGCTCGCAATCGATTCAGTGATCGAGCCGGATGTTACACTGCGTTCTGATCGGAACGGCAGCATTTGCAGGCGCGCCTTTCCGCATTGAGACCAACCCCGAAACCAGCGATTGCCGCCATGAAATTTTGTTCCGAATGCGCCAGCCCCGTAAGCCAGTCCATCCCGGTCGACGATACCCGGCTGCGCTTTGTCTGCGAGAGTTGCGGCGCCATTCATTACCAGAATCCGAAGCTGGTGGTCGGCTCGATTCCGGTCTGGGAACATGACGGCAAACTGCAGGTGCTGCTGTGCAAGCGCGCCATCGAGCCGCGCTACGGCTACTGGACGCTGCCGGCCGGCTTCATGGAAAACGAAGAGACCACCACCGACGCCGCCCGCCGCGAAACCGCGGAAGAAGCCGGCGCCAATATCGAACTGCACGGGCTGTTTTCGCTGATCAACGTGCCGCATGTGCATCAGGTGCATCTGTTCTACCGCGCCACCCTGCTCGACCTCGATTTCGCCGCCGGCATCGAAAGCCTGGACGTCGGCCTGTTCAGCGAAGAGTCGATCCCCTGGGCCGATATCGCCTTCCCCACCGTGGAATATACGCTGCGCCAATTCTTTGCCGATCTGCACCGCAAGCAGGGATTCGGTTTCCATACCGAAGACATCCGCAAACGCATGGCGCAACCGGCCTGATGCGGTAAAACCGGCACACGGGACGCCTGATGATTACCTGGCTCGACAGCGAAACGCCGTTTCCCGATCCGGCCAAGGCCATGACCGAAGAGGACGGTCCCGCCGGGCTGCTTGCGGCCGGCGCCGACCTGTCGCCGCTGCGCCTGCTGGACGCCTATCGCCAGGGCATTTTCCCCTGGTATTCGGAAGGCCAGCCGATTCTCTGGTGGAGCACCGATCCGCGCATGGTGCTCAAGACCGCCGAATTGCGCATCTCCGACAGCCTGCGCAAGACGCTGCGCCGCTTTGAGCAAAGCTGGCGCGGGCCGCAAGGCGACCGCCGCTGGGAAATCCGCTTCGACGCCGACTTCGAAGGCGTCATGCGCGCCTGCGCAGAACCCCGCCGCCACGGCCCCGGCACCTGGATCTCGCAGGATATTATCAACGGCTATTGCGGCCTGCACGAGGCCGGCTTCGCCCACTCCTCGGAGGTCTGGCTGGACGGCGTACTGGTCGGCGGCCTGTACGGCGTATGCATCGGCCATATGTTCTACGGCGAATCGATGTTCGCGCGCCGCCCGGACAGCTCTAAAATCGCGCTGGCCTATCTGGTGCATTTCCTGAAAGCCAAGGGCGTCGAATTAATCGATTGCCAACAGGAAACGGCCCACCTGGCGTCGCTGGGCGCAGCGCCGGTCAGCCGCGCCGACTTCCTGGCGCACCTGCGGCAAGCGATCCGCGCCGAACAAATCTCTCATTGGCAACCCATCGAACTATTCCGAATTAATGTAGACTGATATCACTGCAAAATTGTTGAAATCGCTGTCTCTGCCACTGTCGGATCGCTACGCCAATGACACACTTAAAAGACCTGCCTTTTTCCACCCTGCAGTTTTACGCGACTGCGCCTTATCCATGCAGTTACCTGGAGCATCAACAGGCGCGTTCGCAGGTGGCCACGCCGACCCATCTGATCAACGCCGACGTCTACTCGGAACTGGTCAAAAACGGTTTTCGGCGCAGCGGCGTCTTTACCTATCGTCCCTATTGCGACGGCTGCCATGCCTGCACGCCGGTGCGCATCGACGTCAACGGCTTCCGGCCCAACCGCAGCCAGCGCCGCGCCTGGAGCCGCTACCAGGGCTCGCCGCAGGCGCTGACGGCGCTGGTCACCAAGCTGGCCTACGCCGACGACCATTACGACCTGTACCTGCGCTACCAGACTGCGCGCCACGCCGGCGGCGGCATGGACCAGGACAGCCGCGACCAGTACGCCCAGTTTCTCCTGCAAAGCAAGGTCAACACGCGCCTGGTCGAATTTCGCGATGCCGACCATGTGCTGCGCATGATCAGCATCATCGATGTTCTCGACGACGGCCTGTCGTCGGTCTATACCTTCTACGACCCGGACCTGCCGGGCGCTTCGTTCGGCACCTTCAACGTACTGTGGCAAATCGAACAGGCCAGGCGGCTGAACCTGCCGTATATCTATCTCGGCTACTGGATCGCCCAAAGCCGGAAGATGGCCTACAAGACTAATTTCCGGCCCTTGCAGGCCTTGCGCGACGGTCAGTGGCAGGCAATCTGAGCAATCCGGGTCCGGCGCGCTAGAATAGCGGGTTTCGGCTGTCCCGCCGATTCACCGATCCACTATCCACCGATTGCCGACCGTGCCCGATTTCTATCCCCTGATCCGCCCGCTCCTGTTCGCGCTGGACGCAGAACAAGCCCATCACCTGACATTGCCCGCGCTGCGCCGCGCCGAACGGCTCGGCCTGGGCGGCCTGATTGCGCGTCGTCCCGAAGCCGATCCGCGCACTGTCATGGGCATCCGCTTTCCCAATCCGGTCGGACTGGCCGCCGGCCTGGACAAGGACGGCGCCTATATCGACGGCCTGGCCGCCCTCGGCTTCGGCTTCATCGAAATCGGCACCGTCACCCCGCGCGGGCAGCCGGGCAATCCAAAACCGCGCATGTTCCGGCTGCCGCAGGCCGAAGGCATCATCAATCGGCTGGGCTTCAACAACGGCGGCGTCGACGCCTTCGTCAGGAACGTGCAGGCCTCGCGCTTCTATCAGGAACGCAGCGGCGTACTGGGGCTGAACATCGGCAAGAACGCCGACACCCCGATCGAACGCGCCGCCGAGGATTACCTGCATTGCCTGCGCAAGGTATATCCGTATGCGTCCTATGTGACCGTGAATATTTCATCGCCCAACACCAAGAACCTGCGCCAGCTGCAAGGCGCCGGCGAACTCGACGACTTGCTCGCGCAATTGAAATCGGCGCAGCGCGCGCTGGCCGACGAGCATAAGCGCTACGTGCCGCTGGCCCTCAAAATCGCACCGGACATCGACGCCGAACAGATCAAGGCCATCGCCGACGCACTGATCCGCCATGGCGTCGACGGCGTCATCGCCACCAATACCACTATCACGCGCGATGCCGTCGCCGGCATGACGCACGGCGCGGAAACCGGCGGCCTCTCGGGCGCGCCGGTGTTTGCCTTGTCGAACAATGTGATCGCGGGATTGAAGGCCGTGCTCGGCGATGCGCTGCCGATCATCGGCGTCGGCGGCATCCTGTCGGGCGCGAACGCAAAACAGAAAATCGATGCCGGCGCGTCGCTGGTGCAGTTGTACAGCGGATTGATTTATCGCGGACCGGCGCTGGTCGCGGAAGCGGCGGCGGCGCTCAAGGCCGGCTGACTGCTGCTTTCAACTCCTGCCTTCGATTTCCGCCGCGATCGCACCGGCCCGATGCGGACCGAAACCCTTATTGCACCGGCTCGTTGATCGCCGCGACGATTTCCGCGCGCGTCAGTTCGGGCGCAAAAAGCAGGATGAATTCATAGGTATAGGCGCGCAGATAGGCGCCGCGCCGCACGGCCAGCCGCGTGATGTTGGGCGCGAACAGATGCCTGGCTTCGATCGCATGCAGGCCATGATGACGGCCCTGCTCCAGCGCCATCGACGCCACGATGCCGACGCCGAGTCCCAATGATACGTATTGCTGGATCACATCGGAATCCATTGCAGTCAGGACAATATCGGTGTCCAGGCCGGCGCTGCGGAATGCGGTGTCGATATGGCTGCGGCCGGTAAAGCCGATGTCGTATGTGATCAGCGGATACGCGGCCAGGTCCGCCAATGCCAGCGGCCCCGGCAGCGCCAGCAGGGGATGGTCTTCCGGCACCACCACCACATGGCTCCAGCTATAGCAAGGGAACGATACCAGTTCCTTGAATTCGCTCAGGCCTTCGGTCGCGATGCCGACATCCGCCTTGCCCGAGACGACCCAATCGGCAATATGCTCCGGCGAGCTTTGCTGCAGGGCGATGCGCACTTGCGGAAACGCGTTGCGGAAGGTCTGCACCACTTGCGGCAACACGTAGCGGGCCTGGGTATGCGTGGTGGCGACGGCCAGCGTGCCGCTTTGCTCGCCCGCGTATTCGTTGCTGGCCTGGCGCAGGTTTTCCGCTTCCAGCAACAGGCGCTCGACGATATGCAGAATGCCCTTGCCGGGCTCGGTCAGGCCGGTCAGCCGCTTGCCGTTGCGCTCGAAAATCTCGACCCCGAGTTCTTCCTCCAGTTCGCGGATCTGGCGGCTCACGCCCGGCTGCGAGGTAAACAACACATTCGCCACCTCGGTCAGGTTGAATCCGCAGCGCGCGGCTTCGCGGATCGAGCGCAATTGCTGAAAGTTCATCGGATATCCTGCGCGGTCGCTGCGTCCCGGCCGGCCTGCGGCTGGACAAACACGCGCGAACGCTTCGGCCGCACCACCAGCATCTCGCCTTCCTTCAGGCCCAGTTGGCTGAAGCGGTCGTTGGAGATAAGCGCCTCGAGCAATTCATGATTGTCGTCGCGTTCCAATTCCAATTGCGCCAGCGGCCCGATTGCATGCGCGCGTTGCAGCCGCGCCGCAATGCCTTGCGCGCCGGCGGTGTAGCGCTCGACTTCCAGATCGTGCGGCCGCACATAAGCGATGCCCTTGGCATCCCGTGTATCGAGGTGATCGGGCGCATCGAAACTGGCGCTGCCGGAGGTCAGGATGCCTTCGTCCACGCAGCCGTGGAACAGGTTGACGTTGCCGAGAAAGCCGTAGACGAAGGGCGACGCCGGATGATTGTAGACATCGGCCGGCGCGCCGATCTGCTCGACATTGCCCTTGTTCATCAGCACGATCTGGTCGGCCACTTCCAATGCCTCTTCCTGGTCGTGCGTGACGAAAATGCTGGTCACATGCAGATCGTCATGCAGGCGGCGCAGCCAGCGGCGCAATTCCTTGCGCACCTTGGCATCCAGCGCGCCGAAGGGTTCATCCAGCAGCAGCACGCGCGGCTCGACCGCCAATGCGCGCGCCAGCGCGATGCGCTGGCGCTGGCCGCCGGACAGTTGCGGCGGGTAGCGATCTGCCAGCCAATCTAGCTGCACCAGTTCAAGCAACTTATGCACCTTGTCGCGGATCACCGCTTCCGAGGGCCGCTCGCTGCGACGCTTCACGCGCAGGCCGAAGGCGATGTTCTCGAAGACAGTCATGTGCTTGAACAAGGCGTAGTGCTGGAACACGAAGCCGACCTGGCGCTCGCGCACATGACGCGCCGAAGCGTCCTGGCCGTCGAGCATCACGCTGCCGCTGTCGGGTGTTTCCAGCCCGGCGATAATGCGCAGCAGCGTGGTCTTGCCGCAGCCCGAAGGCCCCAGCAGCGCGGTCAGTTCGCCGGCCGGGAAGTTGAGCGAAATATCGTTCAGTGCAACGAAATTGCCGAAACGCTTGTTGATGTGCTGGACTTCGATACTCATGCCTGCTCCGGATAAAAGTTCGCATCTTCGGTATGCCGCAGACGCCATTCGATAAAGGATTTCAACGCCAGCGTGACCAGGGCCAACAACGCCAGCAGCGACGCCACGGCAAACGCCGCGGCAAAGTTATATTCGTTGTACAGTATCTCGACTTGCAGCGGGATGGTATTGGTCTCGCCGCGGATATGCCCCGACACCACCGACACCGCGCCGAACTCGCCCATCGCGCGCGCGTTGCAGAGAATGACGCCGTACAGCAGTCCCCATTTGATATTCGGCAGCGTGACATGCCAGAAGGTGCGCCAGCCGGACGCGCCCAGCACCAATGCGGCCTCTTCCTCTTCGCTGCCCTGCGCCTGCATCAGCGGGATCAGTTCGCGCGCGACGAATGGAAAGGTCACGAAGACTGTCGCCAGCACAATGCCGGGCACCGCAAACAGGATCTTGATGTCATGCTCGCGCAGCCACGGCCCGAACCAGCCTTGCGCGCCGAAAATCAATACATAGATCAAGCCGGAAATGACCGGCGAAACCGAAAACGGCAAGTCGATCAGCGTCAGCAGTACGTTCTTGCCGCGGAATTCGAATTTGGCGATGGTCCAGGCCGCCGCCACGCCGAACACCAGGTTGGCCGGCACCGCGATGGCGGCAGTGATCAATGTAAGCCTGATGGCCGACCAGGCGTCCGGCTCGCCGATGGCGGTCAAATAAACATCCCAGCCCTTTTTGAGGGCTTCGTAGAATACGGCCGCCAACGGCACGAACAGAAACAGCGTCAGGAACGTCAGCGCGGTACCGATCAGCGCGGCGCGCATCCAGAACGGTTCCAGGGTCGACGCCGGGGCCAGGGTCCGGGTCGGTTCCGGTTCGCAGCGCCGGGGCAAGGGCTGCGCGGACAGATCGGCGATCTCGGCGATATTGGCAAAGCCGGCGCTATTGCTGCTGGACATCAATCTCTCCCGGCCTGGTTGCGTTTGCGCGACCAGGCCTGCAATGCGTTAATCGCCAGCAGCAAGGTGAACGACACCAGCAGCATCACCACCGCAATCGCCGTGGCGCCGGCGTAATCGTATTGCTCCAGCTTGGTGACGATAAACAATGGCGTGATTTCCGACACCATCGGCATATTGCCGGCGATGAAAATGACCGAACCGTATTCGCCGGTGGCGCGCGCAAACGACAGCGCAAAGCCGGTCAGCAGCGCCGGTGCGATGGTCGGAAAAATCACACGGGAAAACGTCTGCAAGGGGTGCGCGCCGAGACTGGCCGCCGCCTCTTCCAGTTCGCGCTCGACATCCTCCAGCACCGGCTGCACGGTGCGCACGACGAAAGGCAAACCGATGAACGTCAGCGCCACCAGGACGCCGAGCGGCGTGAAGGCGACCTTGATGCCGATCATGTCGAGATAGCGTCCGATCCAGCCGTTGGTCGCATACAGCGCGGTCAAGGCAATGCCGGCCACCGCGGTCGGCAATGCGAACGGCAGATCGACCAGCGCGTCGATGACTTTCTTGCCCGGAAAGCGGTAGCGGACCAACACCCATGCCACGACGCCGCCGAAGAAGACATTGATCAGCGCCGCCAGCAACGACGCGCCGAAGGTCAGCCGATAGGAAGCCACCACGCGATCGGAAGTGACCGCGGCCCAGAAAGCCGGCCAGGTCATCGTGAAGGTCTTCAGGAAAACCGCCGACAACGGGATCAGCACGATCAAGCCAAGATAAAACAGCGTAAAGCCCAGCGACAGGTTGAAGCCGGGCATTACGCGCAGATTATTTCTTTTTTTAATATTTTGAAGTGCAACGTCCATGCTTGCCAGGGCCCTTTGAACTCAGCCTATAACGGCCGCCTTATTACAAATACAACTATCGAGGCTGGATAATCGCATCGGAAAGTTATAAAACGAAGTAATTTTTTGGCATTCCCATACAACTAATCCATCTAAAGACTTTGCAATAGGGAGGGATTTTCGTCAGATCTTGGCGATGGATACCTCGGTTGCTTTCACCAGCGCCACCACTTCGCTGCCGATGACCAGGCCCAGATCCTTGACGGAACGCGTGGTGATGACCGAGGTAACGATGCCGGCGGGGGTTTCCACATCCACTTCCGAGACCACCGACCCTTCGATAATGGCCTTGATCTTGCCCCTGAACTGATTGCGTACATTGATTGCTTGGATGCTGCTCATCGGGATACTCCTTATCAGGTTTCGATTATTTCTTACCCGGGTTGTAAATTTGATCGAAAGAACCGCCGTCCGCAAAGTGGGTAGCCTGCGCCTTGGTCCAGCCGCCGAAGGTATCGTCGATGGTGAACAGCTTGATTGCGGGGAAATTTTTCGCATACTTCGCGAAGACCTTCGGATCGGTAGGACGATAGTAATTGCGGGCGGCAATATCCTGGCCTTCAGGCGTGTAAAGGTATTCCAGGTAAGCCTGGGCGACGGCACGCGTGCCGCGTTTGTCGACCACCTTGTCGACGACAGAAACCGGCGGTTCGGCCAGGATGCTGATCGGCGGATAAACGACATCGAATTTATCCGCGCCGAATTCCTTCAGCGACAGGTAAGCTTCGTTTTCCCAGGCCAGCAGCACATCGCCCAGGCCGCGCTCGGCGAAGGTCACCGTGGCGCCGCGAGCGCCGGAATCCAGCACGGGCACATGCTTGAACAACTCCTGCACAAAAGCCTTGGCCTTGGCCTGGTCGCCATTGGTCTTTTTCAACTCATAGCCCCAAGCCGCCAGGTAGCCCCAGCGCGCGCCGCCGGAAGTCTTCGGATTGGCGGTAATGACGGAAACGCCCGGCTTGACCAGATCGTCCCAGTTCTTGATGCCCTTGGGATTGCCCTTGCGGACCAGGAACACATAGGTCGAGGTATAGGGCGTGCTGTTATGCGGCAAGCGCTTTTGCCAATCGGACGGCAGCAGTTTGGCCTTGGACGAGATGGCGTCGATATCATAGGCCAGCGCCAGGGTCACCACATCCGCGTCCAGGCCATCGATCACGGTACGCGCCTGCGCGCCGGAGCCGCCATGCGAATTCCTGATCGTCACATTGTCGCCGGTCTTCGCTTTCCAATATTTGGCGAAAGCCTTGTTATAGTCCTGATACAGCTCGCGGGTTGGGTCATAGGATACGTTGAGCAGTGAAACATCCGCTGCGTGGACAGTAGGCGCGACCATCGCGATTGCGATCACCGCCTGAATGATTTTCTTCAGCAACATCTGGATTCCCTTGGATTCATTATTCTGGAGCAGACAGGTTAAACATGGTCTGCCCGGAATTGAACGAATTGTTTTGAGAGTCGATATGCGGAAAACGGATATGAGGTCATTGCCTCGATTGTTCTGCAATTCTGGCGAGCGCCATGACACGGATACTTGCGGCAATCCTCGTTGCAGTCCTTGCTGCAATGCGCCCTACTCCGACTTGAAATCTCCAAGCCTGAAGACGGTTTTTTCTTCAAGGAACCTGCCGACCTCGTCAATTGTTTGAAATCGATGATGGGATTCGGCATCGCCGCTTTCCGAATCTTGCCTCGATATCGTCAATGCGTAGCTGTTGAATTCCCGTTCGATGACGGCATGCAATTGCGGACTTCCATCAGCCATTACGACAGTCGCCTTCAATACCTGCTTCGCATCCAGCGCTGATTGCTGCAGCGCTTTGGTACGCTTGATCCGCATCCGCATTAATTGCGCGGCTCGCCAGCCTCTAAGCCAGATCAAACGCGCAAGCAAACAGCCTACCCCTATTTCCCAGACCTGAAAAATCCGTCCGTGACGGTGAATTTTCATCGACATGAGTTTGGGAATCATCTTTACCGTTTTGTGCATGCCGCCAACGATATCCGGTCCGAGAAAATCCACCAATACCGTTCGCAACGAACTCAAATTTTGCAGAAGGATATCGTTCAACAGCATGCAGCGCTCAAAATAAAAATCTTCCTCAAAAATAGGACCGGCCGATTCAACAACATCCGTTCAAGATCCGTTTTCGGCCCTACCACTGAATAAATAATTGCTGGTGCGCTCAACAAAAGCATCCCAGCCACCGGCAGAATCGATCAAGGTAACCGCCCTCACTGCGACCGCCTTGGGAAGCCCATAAACTTTTCGCATATACATCTCGGCGCCGTACTCAAGCATTTCGGTCGCTATGGCCTCTGGCAAAGAATCGTCGATTACCCCTCCAGCCAGCCCGGCTGCCGATCCGACCAATGCAGTTGTGACTCCAATTGCGCCGACAGGATTTGCAAGAATTGCGACATTTGTTGCAGTACCGATTTTTTCAAGTATGTCCCGATCTATCGCCTTGACATAAGCCTGCGTGCCGGGATCGGACATATCGAGGTTGTGATCTTGGCATTCAATCGAAGCGCATGGGAAATATTTTGGCTGATATAAATTCCCATTGACATAGGCTTGTTCGCTGTAACGTCCTTGCTCGTCCAATGGCAAGCCGGTTCTGACGTCGCGTCGATGATCCGGCCGGGGCAGGTCTTCGATCTGCTTGACCGGCGTCTTGGCGATCAAATCCGAAAATGGCTTGTCGATGTCGCCGACGTTCAATCTGGCGTCGCTTCTTTGATCCGGTGTCGCATAGAACAAGTACTGTCCGTCGCCGATCGACAGATTGGGACTGACCGCGGAATATTCCGATTGCAAGGTCTGGAGAAATGCCTCTGCCTGTTTCGAATGCGGCACGGTGTATCCGAGATTGTTATCGAGCAGATACTGCGCGGTATTGGACAGGATGGCGGCCGCGCCCGCAATCTGTTCCGCATCGGGATGCTCTGCCCCATACATGACTTTCGCGAAGCGGGCTGCATTTTTCTCGATCATCTCGGCTTCGCTGTGATGCAATTGCCGGTTATTCGCCTCGACATTCAAGGACCCGGCCAGGTCCGCCATCCCGCCGATCACCGCCCCCAACGCGCCGGCAGTCACTTGCGACAGGCCCTGCTTGACGACATTCGGCACGTCCAGTTGATCGATCATTTCGTTTAATTTCGGCATCATCTTCGCTGAACCCATGGCGCCCGCCGCGCCGCCGATGCCGCCGGCCAAGCCGCCGGAGGCCGCATGCATCGCCGTACGATATGCGCCATACTCGCTCCACTTTTGCGCTTCTTCATCGAGTTCCCTGGCCAGGGCGGGATCTCTTTTCCTGGCGGCTTGCGCCTGCCGCCGCAAATCATTTTCCTTATCTGTCGCGTAGGTGCCGATGGCCTTGCTGCTTTCCTTGCCGAACGCCGCCGTGATTTCGGATTGCGCAGTCACTTCTTCCTGCAATTGTTCGCCATTCCAGCCTTTGGTCAGCTTTCCGCTGGTGTCCCTGTCCGTGCTGACATCGGTATTGACGGTGGCGGCAGCCTCCTTTGCGGTACGGCCCGTTTTCGCCTGCTGCGCGCGGTCGTCGGTGATATGCATGGAAGCATTGCTGATGCCGGCCCTGGTGACGGTGCTGTCGCTGCCGCTGCTGTTGCCATGGCCTATTCCGGTGCCGTTCATCGCACTGCCGGCCCCGCTATAGCCGCCACCGGCGCTGATGTTCCAACTGCTGGCCTTGTGATCGCTATGGTTATCGATATCGCCTTGCGTCAGCGTCTCCGTCGTAAAGCTGTTCTTGTTGCTCTTTCCGTTCTTTGCCGCCTTGTCGGTGCTGGCAATCTTGCCGCCTTCGATATGGGTGTTGCCATGCACGACCACATCGAACCCGCCGTCGCCGGCCGTTATGCCGGATTGCTCGCTGACACTGCGGTACTTGCCGTCGACCTTGCTCTGCGCGGCGCTGATGCTGCCGCTCATCTTGCCCCATCCGACGGAGATGCTGCCGCCCAGGCTTTGCTGGTTGCTTTTGTAGTTGCTGCTGTCCTGCAAGCTGGCAATGTTCAGGTCGCCGGCTCCCGAGGTTCCAACTTCGACCGCTACTTTCTTGCCGCTGGCGACGGCGCCGACGATATTGGTGTCGGTACCCGATTCGATCGTCAGGTTCTTGCCGGCGTCGATATGGGTATTGGTGCGGATCAGGTCACTGCCGTCGCCACGGCCGATGTTGCCCGAAAGTCCGGCATTGACCATGAAACCGCTGGTTCCGATGGACACGCCGATGGACGCCGAACCGCCCTTGTTGCTGCTGTGTTGTTCGGTGACATTGTCCGCCGCCAGCAGATTCACTTCATCGTCGGCCCGCAAGACGATATTCTTGCCGGCGGCAATATCGCTGCCCTGGATGGTCAGGTCGCTATCCGCGCCGCCGTCGATGGCTGCAATCGTGATACTGCCGCCGGCGGCGATGCGCGAGCCGTGAGCGAGTGCACTGCTCTGCTCGCTGCGATTGACGCTTTTGCTGCCGCCGATGCTGATCGCCAGGTCGATGCCGCCGGCCGGTGCGGCGCTCGCCGCCACCATGTCTTGCGTGTTGGCGATGGTCAAGGCGGATGCCGCCGCTGCCAGGCCCTGCATGCGCTGGTCCTTGGTTTTCTTCGACGCCGCTTTTATCTGATGCACTGTCTGGACGGCGGCAATGACCGGATTGGTGATGGAAATCGACAAGCCGCTCTGCCTGGCAACCGTCTCCTGCGAATTGCGTTCGGTATCGGCGGCGGCAACGATGTCGACTCTTTTTGCAGCGATATCGACATTGCCTTTCGGCGTCAGCAACTGGCTGCCGCTTTGCCGGTATTGCGCGCCGGCCCGGATATCGAGATTTCCGTCGGTGCTGCCGATACTGGACCCGCTCGCGCTTCTTGCCATCCTGCGACCGGTGCTGTCTTTACCCTTGGTGCCGATGGTGAAACCGATGCCCCCGCCGCTGAACAGGCCGCTGGTCTGTTCCTTGCGTACATGCGTTTCATCGACAATATCGACGGCAGCTTCGATGTTGACGTCGCGGCCCGCGGCCAGCGTCGCGTCCAGGGTCGACACCACATCGCTTCCCGCCACATTGATATCGTTGCCGGATTGCAGCGCGACGGTATTGCCGGAAAACGCACTCCCCTGCGCCTCGGTGCGGGAGATCCGGTCTCGTTCACGAACGGTCTTCGTGGCAAACCAGCCACTGCTTCCCTTGGTCTTGTGACTTTCATCCATATCGGCCCTGCTCGAACCTGCGCGCAGATTGATATCGTTGCCCGCCGTCGCGGCGATCGCGCCGGCATCGCTGACCACCTCTGCCGCGCGTGCATTCAAGTCATGACCGGCCTGCAGATTCAAATCGCCGACCGTCGCGATCATGCTGCCGATATCCAAGGAATTCGACTCGCTTCGATGATTGTCGGCGTCCCATCGCAACGACTGCGTTGCGCTTTCGGTCACGGTGCCCAAATTCAAATCGTTGCCTGCGGCAATCGACGTTTCGCCCCGCTTGCCGCCATTGATGATCTGCGCCGCGTTCAGGTTGGCGTCGCGGCCGGCCGATGCGATCAGGACGGCCTTGTCGTTGGCCACGCTCAACGCCGCCACACTGCTTATATTGGTGCGCCGGCCTTGCGCGCCCTGGCTGGCTTCCGTACTCGACACGATGTTCAAGTCGCGTCCCGCAGCAAGCTCCAGGCGATCGGCGGCGTCGATCGTGCCGCCGATATTGTCGATATCACCGGCGGCCGCGATCCTTACATCCGCCGCGCTGATCCTGCCGCCGACATTCCCGACCGTGCCGGCATCGGCTTCGATCAAAACCTTGTCCCGGCCAAAAATGGTACCGCTATTGAGCGCATTGTCATGTATCTGAAGGTCGACCGCGTCGCCGGACATCAGCGCACCCGCGCCATTGACGCCGCCGCGTTTGATCCTGGTATAGAGCTGCGGCACCAGCACCTTGCCGCGCTTGCCGCCCGGAAGGGCCACGTCCTTTTCCACCAGCAATACGACGTCGTTGGTCAGCTCGGCCATCTGCCTGGCGCTCAGCGCCACGCCGATACGCAAATTGAGCTTCTTTGCATACGCGGCGCCGCTGTCGAGCAGCGCGCGGTATTGCTCTTCATCGTCGGCATAGCCGTCGAGAAAGCGCCTCCCCGTCAATTCGGCGACCTGCTCGCGTATCAGTTTTTGCTCGTAATAGCCATCGCCCAGCCGCTTCTGCGCTGCGGCAGGATCGGATTTCATTTTCTGCAGGTAATAATCCGACGACAGCCAATTGCGGCGATCCGTAAAGCGCGGATCCGTTTGCACCACATAGTTCAGGCCGGGGTCGGCATCGATGATGAACAGGCTGCTGTCCGGCAGAACGACAGGCACATCCATGCGGGAGATGTCGCGTGTCGCGATTTGCATACCGCTCCCCTGGCCTTTGGCATGTTGTTTATAAACAGCCGGCGCCAGGCTGGTTTTCTGAACCGCGGCGGCCGGATTGTAGCCCGATACGGTACGGCCTTGCTTGTCCCGCCACCACCACCTTTTGATGCGGTAAAAATAGGTCGCCGTGCCTTGGTCGCTGATAATGCGCTGCCCAGCCGCATCGGTATTGAGCAGCTTGCCGATATCGCCTTTCAGGTCCCCGCCAGCCATGATCATGCTCTTGTCGTTCAATAGCGCATCGGCGGTAATTTGCATGGCGCCGCCCGAAAGTATCTTGGCGGGATCGGTTTCCTTTATTTTCGTTTCCTGTACGACCCGGGTGTAGTCGTAACGATTAAATTTCCAGGAATTTCCTTCCGGCGAGACCAGGGAGTCTGCCGAATGCGGCTCGATCCTGACCTGATCCGCGCGATAGCGGTTCGGCGATCCTGCAGGCTGGTATTCGCGAATCTGCCGACGCGACACCTCCACCAGCTCGGTGCTGAAATGATCGTTGATATTATTGATTTCCCGCGCCGACAGATCGAGTGCGCCCGCCGCTTCTATCGTGGCGCTATGGTTGTCCACCCTGCCTGCCTGTCCGATTGCGTGCCGGTTGTCGTCAAGGGCGCCGCCGATGGCCATGTCGCCATCGCTCAGCAGCATGGCATGGCTTCTATTATCGATCGTTTCCGCGGCGATATCCAGGCGGTCGCGCGCGGCAATGATCGGCGCGTCGATCGCATCGCCCAGGCGTTCCGCCGTATTGCCGACGATGGCGGCCTGGATGGCAATATGATCGCCGTACAACCTGCCGCTGCCCACATTGTTCACGGCATCGGCATCGATAAACGTTTCTTTTGCATCGATCAGGCCACGATTTTCCAGCACGCTATCCGTCTTCAGGCCAAGATGGGCCGCGGTCATCTCGGCATCGCGCCGATTATCGATTTTCGCCGCCTTCAGGCTTAAGGTGTCGCCGGCACGAAGCTTGCCCTGATTGACAAGCGCCAGGCTGGTTTCAAGGGCGAGCTTGCCATTGGCCTCGATCGTGCCGGCATTGATGAACTCGTCGTCCAGCTTGAGCGCCATGTCCTTGTCGCTCAACAACTTGCCGTTGCCGTCCAGGCCCGCGGCGTCGATATCGAGCTGTAATCCGGCGATCAGCTCGCCGCCGTCATTTTCAATCCGCAAGGCCTTGACAGGCTCGATATCGCCAATCGCAAGATGCTTCCCGGCGGAGACCCGCCCGCCGCCATTGTCGAATTTCCTTGCGACATCCAGCTCGACGTCGCCGGCCGCCAGGATCTGGCCATGACGGTTATCCAGGGTCTGTGCCGCAAGCGAAATGCCTTGCGTGCTATCGATGCGGCCGCTGTTGGCCAGGGTTCCATCCGCTTGCACGATCACGTCGCCGGCAGCGGCGCCTATCTCCCCCGCATTGCGTACGCCGACACCGGCGCCGGTGCCGATCAGGATGATCTTGTTCGCGTACATGCCGCCCAGTTGGGCGACATCGATGCCGATGGCGGGCGTGCCGCCGATCTCCGCATCGGCGTCGATCGGAACCGCGCGCGTGTTGGCCGCATCGACCTGGTTGGCGCCCGCCGTCACCTTGAGCGTCTTGCCCCAGATGCCCGCATTGACCTTGACGGCCTGCCCGATGATGTCGGCGTAGTCGGTATCGCGCGCATCAAGGCCGGCTCCTTCCACCGAAACCGTGCCGCGCTGGACGCGAAAGCCCTCCAGGCTGCCGCCGTTCATTATCGGCGTGCCGCTGGTCAGCGTGGCGCGGCTGGCGTTGATGAATCCGCAGCCGTCGCAACTGACGCCCGACGGGTTGGCGATGACGACCTGGGCGCGATCTCCCGCGACTTCCAGATGGCCCCGCAGATAGCTGGGATCGGCCGAGTTGACCTCGTTCAGGATAATTCGCGCGCTGCCGCCGGTCAGATTGGCATTGCCCTGGATCCAGCCGCCCAGCTGTGTCTGCACGTCATTGCGCGCGTTGTTCAATATCGCGCCGGCCTGCTGCACATCGAATCGGCTGTAGGTATTGCGTGAAACACCTGCGGCGCTCGGCGCCTGGATATTGACCTGCGGCAGGCCGTTGCCGGTATCGACGATGGTCGGCCGCTGATTCGATGGCGCGTTCGGATCGGCGACGATCTGGCCGTTCGCCGCGGGCAGCGCCATCATCGATGCGCTCGTCGCGGCCACTACCATCAAGAGGCCGCGTTTCTTGTTGAAGATGATGCGATAACATTTCCGATTCATTCGGTTCTTTCGGGTGAATGAAGCCAGGCGGCGGCGACTTCGGTATTGAGGAGCGGCAGCCGGATAGACGGCTTGGCATGCTTGGGAAGTATTTGAAAGGCCCGTTCAGTAAGACCAGTTCAGGTTGAAGCCCGCATTGAGCGACGCGGTTTGAAATTTCTCGGGCTTTGATAGCGGTATCGCGGCGAAGATGTCGTAATAGAAGCCTTTCAAGGGCGCGAAACCGCCACGCAGTCCCGCTGCCGCGCCGGCCAGGCTCTTGCCCGGCAGCAGGGATGCTGACCGACCGCCGACTTCGCCGTAATCGAAGCCGAGATATGCCTCCTGTCCGCTCGCGCCCAGCGCCGCGCCCAGTTCATTGCGCACCAGCCAGCCGCGCTCGGCCATCAAGCTCGTTTCGCCGTCGAAGCCCCGCACGGTATAGCGTCCGCCGATCGAAAAGCGGTCTTGTGAAGTCAGGGGGGTCGCGTTCCATTGCCCACGCACGCTCAGGGTGTAGCGCAGCGGCTGCATTCCCCATGGGGCCGCCAGCCGCATCGGCAGGCTCGCGCCGAGGTTGGCAGTGATCAGCCTGAAACGCGAGGTGCCTTCGCCGAATCGTTCTTCCGGCGCGCGCATGGCGTCGAATGCCCCGGTGCCGCGTCGATATGCCAGGCCGGCATCGAAGCTGGCGTTGCCGATGAATTCCCGATGCGCCAGACCGAGCTCCCAGGACGCCGTCCGGCGCCGCTGCACCTGGACTTCGGTATCGTCGATGAAGTTATTGGACGAACGCAGCAAGCCGCGCAACGAAAGGCTGGTTCTTCGCCGTGCGTCCCGATACAGCACGCGCGACAGCTTGATTTCCCTGGTTTCGCTGCGTCCGCTGTATATATAGCTTTTATTGATGCCCGCCACTGCCTGGTAATAGCGATTGGCGCTTGCGTTCATGCCCAGCAGCCAGTAGCCGAACGGGATCGAATAATGCGCGTTGTAGCTGCGCGTACCGTAGCGCTCCGGACTGCCGCCGCCCAAATCGCCATTCAGGCTGAAATAGAACAGGTCGTTCAATGTCCACCAGTTGTCATACGATATCGTGGCGCCGGCCTGGTATTTTCCGGTGGCTGTCGAACCGCTGTCGTCCAGGGACAAATTCAGCCGAAACGGCATGGCTTGCCGATATTGAATCACCAGGTCGCTCTGCCCTGCCTTGCCGGCTTCACGGCCGGCGGCATCGGCGGCGTCGAAAGCCGCGGGTTCGATTTGTATCTCTGCTTCGGCCGTCGGCACTCGCTTGAAATTCTCAAGTCCCTGCTCGATGTCGCGCAGATTGAGCAGATCGCCGTCATGGATGGGCATGGCGTTCCATCGATTGCCGCGAGGGTCCGCCGCGGCGGCAAGGCGCAGTCCATGCACACGCCCCGGCAGCACCGTCATGACCAGTTCGCCGGAACGCAAATTCTGCTGCCCCGCGAGGATGCGCGTGGTGACGAAACCATCGGCCACAATGGCGTTCTGCACACGCGTCAATGCCTTGTTGATGCCGGCCGTGCCCAGACAGCGTCCCACTGCCGCATCCGGCCCATCGGTCACCGTGCGCAATGCATAATTGAAATAGCCGGCGTCGACCCCTTGCAAGACGATATGGGAAATCTGGAAACAGGGTGACTCGTCGGGAAAGGCCTTGCTGTTTTCCGTCGGCTGCGTATCTGCTTGACTCTCGCCGCGCAAATGCACATCGGGCGTTTTTTCCTGGTGCCTGCGCAGTTCGCGCCCGCGTTCCCGCTCGCGTTCCTGTTGGCGCATTTCTTCCCGCATCGAGAAATCCAGATCGGCGTCGCCGTCGCCGCGCGCGGCTTCCCACGGCAACATCGACAACAACGGAATCGCCAACAGCGTGACGCAAGTCTTCAATTTTCTATTCATGCCGCATCTGCCCGAAACTCAAATCCATGGCAAATTTTATTGACGCGGCGGTCCGCAAGAAATCTCTCGGCTTCCTATTCCTTTATGACTCGCTTGCCTAGCTCAAGGCGGATCGTGTTTCCCCTGCTTTTTCGATGGAATTTCTTGATCCGCGGCAACATGCCGGCTCGCTCTCTTCTGCCTGGGCGATAAGCAAGCAGTCCCAATATTATTGTCCGGAACCGGGACGGCTTTGTCCGGTCCGATGAGCAAACGATGGTATGGTTGCATTGCGCGGCCATGGATTTTCTCCATCGATCAATGAAAAATAACAAGTGTGCCGTGCCATGCCGATGCAAGCCCACTCAAACAAGAAAGCGAGAGATCGTTGGAGACACCCCAATCAAATCGACATGCGTCCGGCGCCGGACATGCCGCACGGAAAACGGCTGGTCGATGCTTATGAAAAATCCGGCTTTTGCGCTTCCCGCTTTCCGATATTTCTTTTTCACCCGCTGCGCGACTACCTTGTCGAACCAGATGCTGATGGTGATCATCGGATGGCAGATGTACGACATCACGCACAGCGCCTATGACCTGGGCATGGTCGGCCTGGCGCAATTCATTCCCGCCCTGGCGCTTTGCCTGGTGGTCGGCCAGGTGGTGGATCGCTACGATCGCCGCTGGATCATGATCGGCTGCCTCGTCGCGCAATTTTCCGTCGGGCTGGTCCTGATCGCCGGCAGTCTCGGCGGCTGGCTCGGGAAAGAAATGATCCTGACCGTTTCGGTTTGCCTCGGGACTGCCTATGCATTCCAGAAGACCACCCAGGCCGCGCTATTGCCGGCCCTGGTTCCCGCGTCCATATTTCCCCGGGCCTTGGCCATCAATACCGCGGGCTCGCAATTTGCCACCATCGTCGGGCCGGCCATCGGCGGTTTCCTGTACGTCGCGGGGGCGGCTGCCGTCTATGGCGTCTGCGCCGCCCTGAGCCTGATTTCCATGGCAATGATGTACTTGCTGCGCTACGAACCGGCACAGTCCGACCGCAAGCAAGTGACGCTGCAGAGCCTGTTTGCCGGAATCGGATTTATCTGGAACCGCAAGGAGGTGCTGGGCGCGATTTCGCTCGATCTGTTCGCCGTATTCCTGGGCGGGGCGACTGCGCTGCTTCCCATCTTTGCGAGGGACATCCTGCATACGGGGTCTTGGGGACTCGGCCTGCTGCGCTCGGCGCCCGCCGTCGGCGCCTTGCTGGTCTCGCTTTACCTGGGGCAATACCCGATCCGGCGCCGGGTGGGGAAAATCATGTTCGGTTCGGTCGCGATGTACGGCCTCGCCACCCTGGTGTTCGCGCTATCCAGTTCGTTCCTGCTATCGCTTGTCGCGCTGGCGCTGACCGGGGCATTCGATATGGTCAGCGTGGTCATACGGCAGTCCCTGGTCCAGCTCGAGACGCCCGACCATATGCGAGGCCGGGTCAGCGCCGTCAATTCCATCTTCATCGGGGCATCGAATCAGCTCGGGGAGTTCGAGTCCGGCATCACGGCCGGCTGGCTGGGTGCAATCCCTTCCGTGCTGCTCGGCGGCGCCAGTACGATCTTTATCGTTTTGCTTTGGATGAAGCTGTTTCCTTCCCTGACGGCAAGGGAGAAATTGACCTCGGATTAAAGCGGCCTGCCATCCTCAAGCCGGCGGCGTCCCAGATCATCCCGTCCGGCTTCATCGTGGCGACGATTTTCTGCAATAGCATGGCCGCGAATTTCCGATATTTTTTGATATCGTTATTATTCGCTATCCCTTCCGTGCCGCGTCCTTTTCCGCCCTCACCACGGCGCCCCGGACCTCGAACCGCAAGCTGTCGACAGTCTTCCCCGCTCCATCCCGCAGCTCCAGCAGATGCCGCCCCGGCCAGGGCATCCACTGCAAGGCCAGGTCGGGTCCGCGCGCCACGCCCGGCAACGGCTTACCGTCCATCCACCAACTGCCCCTGGCCAAGCCCTGCGCGGAAAACCGGATGCTTTGCCGCGCAGGCGGAATATCGGGATCGATGGCGACGATCGTGCCCGCCGTGGGATAACGAATCGTCGGCGGTCCGTCCGCCGATCTGGTCAGCGTGATCACGTTTTGCCCGGTGCCCCGTAAAAACACTTCCGTGCGCGGCGCTTCCACCGCCGGACTGTAGCTGATTTCCAGCCGCTGCACATTGCCCGGCATGGCGGACGGTGCGGAACGGCTGCCGTCGCGCGTGTGCAGATGCTGGATGATTTCCTGCCAGATCGGCGCGGCGCCGGTGACGCCCGAGACGTCCCACATCGGTGCGCCGGACGCATTGCCGACCCAGACGCCGACGGTATACCGGCTGGAATAACCGATGCACCAGTTGTCGCGCATGTCCTTCGAGGTGCCGGTCTTGACCGCCGTCCAGACTCGCGTCGACAGCGCATTCTCCAGCCCGAAGGTGCGGGCGCGCGCGCTGCGGTCGGACAGGATGTCGCTGATGACGTATGCCGCGCCGGCATCCATCATCGGCGTCGGCGTGGATTTGGGATCGGTCAGCGCGGTGCGCACCGGTCCGTAGCGGCCGCCGTTGGCCAGGGCGCGATAGGCATTGGTCAGCGCCAGCAGGCTGACGTCGGCGCTGCCCAGCGCCAGGCTGTAGCCGTAATACGGGCCGGATTCGCGCAGGCTGAAGCCGAGCTGCTGCAGGCGGCGGAAGAAGCGGTCCGGCGTCACCATCACCAGCGTGCGCACGGCCGGAATGTTAAGCGACGACCCCAGCGCCGTGCGCAGGCTGACCATGCCCTTGAAGTCCTTGTCGTAGTCCTGCGGAATGTACAGTCCGCCGGCGGTGGCCAGATTGACCGGCGCATCCTCCAGCACCGATGCGGCGGTCAGCCATCTCTTTTCGATCGCCATTTCGTACAGGAACGGTTTCAGCGTCGAGCCTGCCTGGCGCAAGGCCGACACGCCGTCGACCTCGCGCGCGGCGGAAAATTCGCCGCTGGAGCCGGACCAGGCCAGCACGTCGCCGCTGGCGTTGTCCAGCACCACGACCGCGGCGTCTTCGATATTGCGTTCAACCAGCGCGGCCAGTTGGCGGCGCACCGCATCCTGCACGAAACGCTGGGTCTCGGCATCCAGGGTGGAGCGCACCTGCTGGCCGGGCAATGTCAGCAGCCGGCGCGCCAGATGCGGCGCCAATTGCGGCGCGGCGGCGCTGCCGATCGTTTCGGCATGCGCCGCCGTGCGCGCCAGCAGCAGTTCGGTGCGGCCTTCCAGGCCCTTGCATTGCTCCGGTTCGCCCAGGTCTTTCAGCACGATGCAGGCGCGCGCGGCGACCCGCGCCGGCGGCGCATTCGGCGCACGGATCAGCGCCACGGCAATCGCCGCTTCGCGCTGGTTCAGGCCGCTCGGGTGCTTGTCGAACAGTACGCGCGACAAGGCATGCACCCCGACCAGTTCGCCGCGGAAGCTGACCAGGTTCAGGTACGCTTCCAGTATCTGGTCCTTGCGCCAGTTGCGTTCCAGCGATTGCGCAATGAAGACCTGTGAAAATTTTTGCAGCAGCGTGCGGCCGCCGCTTTTGCGCCGCAGGTCGTCGTAGATCAGGCCGGCCAGTTGCATGGTGATGGTGGAGGCCCCGCGCGTCCTGGTATTCCACAGATTGCCCCAGGCCGAAGCGGCCACGGCGTTCCAGTCGACGCCGCTGTGCTGATAGAAATGCTTGTCCTCGGAGGCGATCAGTGCATTGCGCAACGCCGGCGAGACGTCTTCCAGGCCGATCCAAGACAGCCGCCGTTCATTGGGATTGCGCCGCACCTGCTGCAACAGCACGCCGTTGCGGTCGAACAGGCTGGCTTCGGACGATACGGCTTGCCGCCTGACCTCGGCGAAGGTCGGCAGCGCCCATGCAGTCGCCGCCATGGCCGCCAGCAACAGCGCCAGCATGCAGGCCGATAATCCGCGCCAGCTCGGGCGCAACATCGAACACGACATCGGATGCAGGCGCGACCCCATCATTTTTCCGGCAGCACCGTTATCGTCGCGTTCGGCGACTCGCCGAACATTTCCGGCGCATACATCGCTTCGACCCGGGTCTGCGGCAGGTTGAATTTGCCGGCATTATTCAGGCGCACGGTGTACGACATCTTCCATTTTCCTTTCGGCACGAAGTCGTAATAGGCGCGATAGGCTTCGGAGCTGCGTTCTTCATAAGCCAGCATGGCGCCGCTGTAATCCGTGGCGCGATTGGCGCGCTCGCTGCCGGTGGCGATGGCGGAATCGCGGCCGAGGCCGGTGCCCAGCATGCTCGCGCCGCCCGGTATCGGATCGGTCACCGCGACCCAGCGCATATCGGCCATTGCATCGACTTCCAGATCGACGCGCAGGACATCGCCGCGCGTGTAGACGCCGGATTGCTTCTGCTCGACCGCCGTCACCGTCTTGCCAATGCGATAGCCGCTGGAGAACGCCGTCTTCAGCGGCACCGCGGCCAGGCTTTGCAAGGTGATCCACGGCTTGCCCTTGCCGTCCTGCGCCAGCTTGACCGTACCGCCGGCCGGCCCGCTGCCCCATGGCAATTGCAGTTTGCCGATGGCGTTGACGGAGTTGGCCGCGCCGGCCGCGTTGGCGGAATTGCCGGCGCTGTTCCAGTTGAAGCTCTGGGTCATGGCCACGGCGGGCGCGCCGCCCTGCTCCAGCGTGGCGCGGGTGACACCGGCGACTTTCTCGCCTTCGAATTTCCGCGCGAAGCGTTTCAGCGCCAGCGTGCCCCAGGCATTGGCGGTGGTGGTGTCCCAATGCCCGCGCGCCTGGCGTCCGATCGCCGCGGCGAGTATCTTCGGCATGTCGTCGCGCCAGGCCGGGTTGTCCAGTTCGACCAGGACCAGCCTGATCGCATTGAGGTCGGCGCCGGCCATCAACCACCACCAGTTGTCGCTGGACTCGGTCGAGAAATTCAGGCGCGTGCCCTGATAATTCAGGCGGGCGCGCAGGATCTGGTCGGCTTCCTCCAGGCGCTTGTCGCGATTCGGCATGGCCGCCGTGCGTTGCAGCAGCGCGATCCAGTCCAGCACCGCCGAGGTCGGCCACAGGTTCGGATTGACCTGGATCGATCCCAGCATTTCAGGACGCGCGCGGCCGTAGCGCGACAAGGCTTCCAGCGCGGCCAGCTTGCGCACGTCGAGATCCTTTTGCGGCGTCCAGAAGTTGCGCGTCAGCTTGCCTTCGACGAAGGCAGACAGGCCGTCTAGCATCTTGTCGCGCGACTGCGGCGGCAATTCCAGGCCGGCTTCGTTGCTGATGGCCAGCAGATAAGCCGTCAGGGTATCGCTGCCGCTCCGCGTGACGCCGCCGGCCGGCGGGAAATAATACGCCAGGCCGTCTTCGTCGAGATAGGTCGGCAATACGGTGCTCATGCGCTGCCACATGGCGTCGTCGTGCAGGCCGATGGCCCTGGAGGCTTGCTGTTCCAGGCAGGAGAACGGATAGGCCAGGAAGTAGCGGCGCAGTCCGTCGTTGTCGCCGGCCAGCGAGGCTTGCAGGCCGAGCGCCAGGCCGCCGCGCCCGGGCAGGCTGCCGGCCGGCTGCATCACCGGCATCGACGCCGCCTTGTCCAACTGGAACAGCGTGGCCTGCTGCACGGTGACCGGCACGGCCGGCACCACGCGCTGGGTGATCTTGATGGCATCCTTGGCCGCGCCGGCGCCGCCCTGTTCCTGCGCTCCGATTTCCCAGGTCAGTTGCGATACATCCTGCGGCGCGGCGACTTGCCATACAGCCTCTCGCGCCTGGCCGGCCGGGATCGCCAGCATCCGTTGCTGCAATGCCGGCTGGCCGGCGATACGCGCATTGGCGGCCACACGCATGTCATGGGTGGTGGTATTGCGCACCGTGATGCCGGCATCGAATTGATCGCCCTCACGCACCAGCGGCGGCAGGCCGCTGATAATCTGCACATCCTGCGTCGAGCGCACACTGAGCGCGCCGGTGCCGAACAGGTCGACGCCGCTTTCGGCCACGGCGACGATGCGGAACGAGGTCAATGCATCGTTGAGCGGCACATCGATGCTGGCCCTGCCGTTGGCATCCAGCGCCACCACCGGTTTCCACAACAGCAGCGTATCGAACAATTCACGCGTAGGCGCCTTGCCGCCGCCACCGCCGGCCGGCGCCGCCTTGCGTCCGTAATGGCGCTTGCCGATCACCTGCATCTGCGCAGTGGCGGTTTCCACACCGTAGCTGCGCCGCTGCAACATGGCCGCCAGCAGGTTCCAGCTGTCGTTCGGCGCCAATTCCAGCAGGGCTTCATCGACCGCGGCCAAGGCAATCTCCGCGTTCGCGGCCGGCTTGCCGTCGGGGAGATTCACTTGCACCGTCACCTTGGCGGTGCCGCGAATCGGATAACTGGCCTTGTCGGCGCTGACCGCGACTTTCAGCGCATGCGCGCCGTTGCCGACCGCGATCTCGGCAATCCCGTATTTCCAAGCCGGCTTGGACAGATCGACCAAGGTGCTCGGCGCTTCGTACTCGCGGAATTCGCGCCACCAGTTCAACGGCTCTTTCCAGCCCCATTTGAAGAACGAATACCACGGCACCTCGCGCATGCGGCCGCGCACCGCCAGCACCGATACGAACACGTTCGGACCGTAGGCGGCCTTGACCGGCAAGCTGACGGTAGGATCGTCGCCATCGAGTTGCACCACATGGGTTTCCATCACGCCTTCGCGCTCCACCGCTACCAGCGCGGTCGCATGGCGGAACGGCATGCGCACCTGGAATCTGGCGGTCTCGCCGGGCTGATAGGATTTTTTCTCGGGCAGGATATCGATGCGGTCCTGGTTGCCGCCGTCGAACCACAGTTCGCCCTGGCGCGTGACCCAGAGCGAAGTGGCGGCGCTGGCGGCATGGCCGTCGCTGTCCTTGCCGCTGGCGACGATATCGATATTGCCCGGCTCGTTGAGCGCCACTTCGCAACTCAGCAGGCCTTTGCCGTCGCTCTTGCCGCTGCACAGTTCGCCGAGGTCATGCGAGGACTTGGCGTTTTCGTAGGTGTAGAAACCGCCCACCATGCGCTTGCGGTGCGAGTCGGTCCGGCGCGCCACGCCGCGCAACGTGATCGGTACGCCGGCCTGCACCTGGCCGGCGGTGTTCAATGCAACGACGGTAAGCCTGATCTTTTTCTTGACCGAAACCCAGTCGCCGCCCTTGATGCCGACCACCACCGCCGACGGCCACACCGGCGTTACCGTGGAGACGGTCTGGATCTCGCCATTGGGATCGGCGTAGGTCATTTCGGTCAGCAATTCCTGCGGACGCTGTATCGGCGGCAGGTTCTTGATTTCGGTGTGGCCCGCACCGTTCTTGTCGAGCGTGACCGGCAGCTTGTCGGCGACGATTTTCTGGTCGTCGCTGTCGCCGTCGCCATCGTCGCCCTGGCGCGGCGGCTGGAATGTGTAGCCGTCGTAACCGTCGAAATTCAGCGCCTTGGCGCGCAACAGGCTGCTGACCTGCACCGGATGGCCGGAGGCGCCGCCGCCGTTGAGGTAGTTCAATTGCACATCCAGCGGCACCTGCCGCGGCGCGATCAACGCGGCCTTGGGCGGCGTGATGCGGCCCTGCAAGACCGGCAGGCGGAATTCCTCGACCCGGAAGCTGCCGGTGCTGTAAACATTGTCGCCGTAGGTGTCTTCCATCGGCACCGGTTCATTGCCGCCCTTTGCCGTTCCCTGGTCCAGCACGATATCGTAAGAGCCGAGCTTGGCCTGCAGCGGCAAGGTGAAGACCGTTTCGCCATGCTTGCCGTCGCGCCAGGCCAGCGGCATCTGGAATTCCTGGCCGCTGCCCTGGTGGACGATGCGCACGCGATTCGGCAAGCGCTCTTTCGGCAGCAGCGCCAGGCCCTGCCCTTTGGCGGTTTCCAGCCGGATCACATGCTTCATCGACACCGTTTCGCCGGCCCGAAACAGCGGCCGGTCGAGGATGGTGTGCGCGCTCACGGAGGCGTTATGGGAGGTGTTGGTCGGCAGATTGAAGCGCCAGGATTCGATGCCGTCATTCCACGATGTCAGCGCAAAGGCAAGGTCGGCGCGGCCCTTGGCGTCGGTCTTGCGCGCGCTGACGAACAGGCCGGCAATGCGGCCTTCGCGCGCGCTGTACGGCATGCCGTCGCAAGGATTTTCCAGCGCCGCCGGCACCGCGGCAACGCCCGAGGCATCGGTCTTGCCGCGCCACAGTTCTGCGCCACGGCAATCCGAAATCCGTACGTCCGCATTCGGCACCGGGGCGGCGCTGTCCAGCGTGGTGACCCAGACCGCGCCGTTTTCGCGGCCCAGCTTGACGTGCACCGACAAATTGGTCACCAGCGCACTGGTACGAACGTACATCGGCCCCTGCCTGGCCAGCAGCGAGGCGCCGAGTTTCTGCGAGGCCAGTTCCAGCACGTAAAAGCCGGGCGCGGCAAACGGGATGCCGATCACTTCGAACGGCCGCTCGTCGGCCTTCGCATCCGGCAGTTGCGGCAGATCGACCAGCTTGGCGCCGCGCTCCTGTTTCAGCCAGCTCACGCTGCGCGTATCGATCGCTTTCTTGTCGTCGCTGCCCCATTGCTCGGGGCGCTGCAGGCGATTCATCCAGGCAATGATGCCCTTGTCGTCGTCGACTTTCAGATTGGCCAGCGTGCCCGGCGCGACCTTGCCGTCGGCCTGGCGCATCAGCAAGGCTTTCTCGACGCGCCGCACGGTCAGCGGCAGCGTGGCGTCGGCGTTCAGTTCCACGACGCCGAACGGCGCCGCGGCGAATTTGGCCAGCGGCGGATAATCGGCGCTACGCGACTTCAGCGGAAACATGTCGGCATTGACCAGAGTGCGGCCGCTGTCGTCCTTGAAGCCGCTCGGCAGTGTGATGGTGAAATCGGATTTTTCCGGGAATGGGCCCTTGAAGGAAACGTTGGTGACCATTTCGCCCGAAGCGGCGATGACAGGCTTGACTTTATTGCCGCCGGCGTCGAGGACGATGCCTTCGGCCAGCTTGCGCGGCACCGGCGCGGAAAATATCAGTTCCAGCGGCAGGATCGGCGAACAGGCGGCGTTGGCATTTTCGCGCTGGCAACTGAAGTCGGCCCGGAATTCGGCGCGCACCGTGTATTTGAACAGCTGCGGCCGGGACGTGGCGATGCCCGAGGGCGTCGCGATGCCTTTGTCCCAAGTCAGGGTAACGGCGGCGTCGTTGGGCAGGCGTTGCTGGCATTGCAGCGTCACGACCCGCGCCGGGTCGATATCCTCGGCGAACGCCGCCAGCAACTGCTTGCGCGAAGCCGGATCGACCGCCTGGGCCGGAATCCGTTCGTGGATGCCTTCCGCCTCGCAATAGACATGATCGCGCACAGAGGCCTCGGTGGCCGCGCCATTGAGGGTCAGCACGAACATTTGCTGCTCGTCGATTTCCCCGCCGCTCGGCATTGGCCGGATCACGGCCGGCCCGCCGGTATTGAAAGTGAAGACGGTTTTGCCGGTCGGCGTGGCGCCGGACGGGAATTTGAAACCGGATTTCAGTGTGAATTTACAGTTGATGCCGGGCGGCATGGCCTGGTTGAAATCGAAAATCCAGTTCTTGGCATCGGCCCAGCGTCCGCTGCCCGGTACCCCGCAGGCAACGTCGAACGGCGCCGGCGCGCGCGGATCGCCGAACTGGACCGCCGGCTCGGAGAACACGGCGCGAACCTGGGCAACCTGCGCCACCTCGCCCTGCGGCGAAAAGGCGACGATGCCGGCGGCCTGGGCGCTCGGCGCGAGAAATATAGTAACAGCGGGAACGACAGTGGCAAATATCGATAATATCGATAAAAAGAGCGGCAAGACCGATAAACGCGGTGTGGAAAAGTTGCGGCGGGCCATGCAATGCCCAAGAAAACGTAATGCGTCAAGCGGGCGGATCCGTTCTTGCAAATTCATTTTTCCCCCAATACTGTCGTTTTTTTTTGCCAGGCAAAGTATTTCCGTTGCGCAATACGCACAGTGCATGCGCATGCCGATTTTCGCATCAATTGCATCGTTAATGCGGCTGTATCCCGCCGCCAGTCTATCGTTCGGCGTCAAGAAGAGACTATCCGGCCAGCAATTAATTCAGTACATTTTCAGTTGCCGCCCGTTGTGTGCGGTGCAGCACTGTTTGAATTTTTCACATTGTGGTATAAACATCATCTTATTTCTTCTTATTGCAGAATGCCATGAAAGCAGAGCGCCCCGAAAACGGCACCTCCATCCAGGTCATCGAACGCATGATGACCCTGCTGGACGCGCTTGCCAGCTATCCGGACCCGGTCAGCCTGAAGGAATTGTCCGCGGTCACCAACCTTCATCCGTCCACGGCACACCGCATTCTCAACGATCTTGTGCTCAAACGCCTGGTCGAGCGCTCCGAGCCGGGCGCTTACCGCCTGGGCATGCGTTTGCTGGAACTAGGAAATATCGTAAAAAGTCGCCTCAGCGTGCGGGAAGCCGCCATCGATTTCATGCGCGCGCTGCATCGCAAGACGCATCAGACCGTCAACCTGTCCGTGCGCCAGAGCGACGAGATCGTCTATATCGACCGCGCCTTCTCGGAACGTTCCGGCATGCAGGTTGTGCGCGCCATCGGCGGCCGCGCGCCGCTGCACCTGACCTCGACCGGCAAGCTGTTTCTATCGATCGACGAACCGAAAGCCGTGCGCGCCTACGCCACCCGCACCGGGCTGGCGGGGCACAACAAGAATTCGATTACGGATTTGATCAAGCTGGAACGCGAACTGAGTTCGGTACGCGCCTCAGGCTGCGCGCGGGACAACGAGGAACTGGAACTGGGCGTGCGCTGCATGGCTGCAGGCATCCGGGACGACTCGGGCAAGCTGATTGCGGGACTGTCGATTTCGGCGCCGGCCGACCGCCTGCAGGAAGAATGGACCGAAGACCTGATGCAGACCGCCAATCAGATTTCGCTGGCCCTGGGGTATTTGCCCGGAGCGTGAATCCCTGCCGTGCATGATGCCGATGCGCGAAACAGGCGCATCATCGCATTTGCTCTCAGCTCTGATCCGGCTTGCTGCTCACCAGGCGGGTCAGGTTCGACGCGGTATGGCTGGCGACCCAGTGACGCATGCGCACCGCATCGGCCACATGGGAATAGCGCCCCTTCGAATCCAGGAATACCATCACCACCGGACGGCCGTCGATGCGGGTCTGCAGCACCAGGCAATGGCCGGCTTCGTTGATATAGCCGGTTTTCTGCAAGCCCAGGTCCCAGTCCTTGTTCAAGGTCAGGCGCGGGTTGGAGCTGCCGTACTGCATTGTGGCATGGCTGTTGGGCTCGACAAAATATTTGGTGTCGGTCGAGTACTCGCGAATGAGCGGATGCTGGTAAGCCGCCACCACCAGTTTCGCCAGATCGCGCGCGCTGGCGACATTGGTCTTGGACAGGCCGGTCGAATCGTTATAGTGGGTATCGATCATGCCCAGCGATTTCGCCTTGGCGTTCATGGCCGCGACAAAAGCCGGCAGGCCGCCCGGATAATTGCGGCCCAGCGCCGATGCGGCGCGGTTCTCGGACGCCATCAACGCAATATGCAGCATATCGTCGCGGGTCAGCTTGGAACCGACCTTCAGGCGCGAGGTGCTGAATTTTTCGCGATCGACATCGTCGTCGGTCACTTCCAGCACTTCCTTCATGTCCTGATGCGATTCGAGCACCACCATTGCCGTCATCAGCTTGGTGACCGATGCGATCGGCAGCGCCACATTGGCATTCTTTTCGAACAGTATTTGCGAGCTGGCCTGGTCCATTACCAGCGCAACATTCGATTTCAATGCGAGCGGATCGTGCGTGAGATTCAGGCCTGCCAGTTCGCCGGCCGAAATAACTGGCGGCACCACCGGCGCCGACGGGGTGAGGGAAACGCGCTGATAGGTCACCTGGCGTTTGCCGCGCGCGACCACCGTTTGCTTGAGCAGTTTTTCACGGGGATTCAGCGAACCGATGGTGGTGCTGTGTTTGGCAGAGGCCTTGACCGGATGCGCCGATTTCTTGACGACCTTCTTGACGACGACTTTTTTGGCAACGACCTTTTTGGCGACAACTTTTTGATGCGGCGCCGGGGGCGGCGATTTTGCCTCTGCGCTGGAGGCGGCGACAACAAAAAATAGCGAAGAAATTATTACCAGCGCAGATTTCATCATCAGCGACCCCCTTACCCGGATTCTCTATCCTGCATTTAACTAACGCGAGTTTAGCAAAATCGTCAAAAACCACAAGGGAATTAGTGGCTTAGCGATGTAAATTAAACGAAATTCTACTGAAAGCAACGCCCGCATGCGATTTGACGGTAATTCGCATAAAACTTATCGCGCTTCAACTGCCTTTCATTTTGCCCTGCCGCTTCGCCGCGCTGCTTTTTTCTTTACGTTTCCTTCAAATTTTTTTTGCCTCGCCGTACGCTATTGCAGCACTTCCACCGCGACCTTGTCCTTGCGCACCACGAATGCAACGCCGATCACCGCCACGACCATTCCAAGCGCGCCGATCAAAGAAAATTTCTCGCCGAACATCATCCATGCCATGAGAGCCGTGGTCGGCGGCGTCATGTACATCAGGCTGGTCACGCGTGTGGCCGCGCTTTGGCGGATCAGCGTGAACAGCAGGAAGATCGCCCCGATCGACAACGCCAGCACCGACCAGGACAGTGCGCCGATAAACGACGGCGTCCACTGCACGCGTGCCAGCGACAAGTCGAAGCGTTCAAAATACATCGCGAACGGCAGCACCACCACGGCCGATGCCGCGAATTGAATGATGGTGCCGGTGCGCAGATCGAAATGCGGGCAAAAGCGTTTCTGGTACAAGGCGCCGGCGGTGATCGACAGCAGCGCCATCACGCTGCAGGCCAGGCTTTGCCAGGACATGCCGGCCAGCGAAATCTTGCTGGCAACCACCAGCCCGACGCCGCACAAGCCCAGCACCAGGCCTATCCATTGACGGCGTTGCACCGACTCGCCGACGAAGGACGCCGCGAACGCGGTCAGGATCGGCTGCATGCCGACAATCAGCGCCGACAGGCCGGCCGGCATGCCGAGGCCGATGGCGCACCATACGCCGGCCAGATAACCGGCCTGGATCAATATTCCCGCGACCGCGATATGGCCCGTCTTTCCGGCCGGCCAAGCCGCACGCAACAGCAGCACCAGCGGCAGCAGGATCACCAGCACGCCGGTAAAACGCAGCAGCAGGAAAGTCAGCGGCGGCGCATACGGCAAACCGAATTTGGCGACAATGAAACCGGTGCTCCAGATGACCACGAACAGCGCCGGCGTGGCCGCCAGAAAGTATTTTTGCAGCGCGGCATTCGAGGTCATGCGAGCGCGCGCCTCACCACGTCGCCGATGCGAGCCAATGTGGCCGCATCCGTCACCGCCGGCAATTCGCACAGGCGCAGCAGATGCTGGCGGCCGCTCAGGACCGCCGCGCCGGCTTTCAGCGAAGACTGCAACAAGGCGACCTGCAACTGCATGCGCTGCCGCGCCAGCTGCGGCGGGCTTTCCAGGCCCAATGCGACTTCGGCCTCCAGCAATGCATGGTCGAAATGCTCGCGTTGCCGTTCGAGTTGCGCAGCATAGGCCGCGGCGTCGCCTTCCAACGCCGACAATGCCGCTTCGAAACGCCTTGTCAGCGCCTGCTCCAAAGCCGCGATACGCGGCAACGCCGGCGTCTCCTGCCAGCGCGCGCGCCAATCGGCGATATCGGCGGCGGCCGCGCGGTCTTGTGCCAATGCCGCATCCAACGCAAAACACATTGCCAGGCGGGTATCGATATGCGCGGCTTCGACCGCGATCGCCGCTGCCGCCGCCTGTTCCTGCGCGTCATGCAAACGGCGCTGCACTGCCTCTGTCGCTTGCCGGAAGCGTTGCTCGATGGCGCGTTCAACCGCACGCGGCGCCGGGCCGGACCTGGCCCATGCTGCCTTCGCCTGCTGCAGCGCGGCCTGCGCGGCGCCGGCATCGAACGCATCGGCTGCATTCAGGACCTGCTCCAGTTGCGCGCAGACGGCCTCCTTGTCATGCAGATGCGCCTGCCGCTGCGCATCCTGTTGCGATGCATTCTGCTTGCGATGCTCGAAGATCGCGTCGCACGCCGCGCGGAAATCTTGCCACAACGCCTGTTCGTCCTTGCGCGCCAGCGGCACGCTTTGCGCGCGCTGCTGCCAGTCGGCCTGGATGCGCCGCAGGGTATCGAGCGCATGCCGGTCGTCGGCCGCCAGCGTTGTCACTTCGGCGATCAGGGCCTTGCGTGCCTCGACTTCGATATTTTGCCGCTCGCGCAGCGGCTTCTGCATGGTTTTCAGCGCATTGTTGAAGGCGCGTTCCAGCAGGCGATGCTCCTTGTGGCCCAGCGGGCCCAAACGCTGCCAGGCCTGGCGCATGCGCGCATCGAACTGCGCGAGCCGCTTCCAGTCCGGTTCGGCGCCGAGGTCGGCCGTTGCCGTTGGCGTATCGACCGCCTGTTGCCGTGCGAATTGCTCGGCTTCGGCGATCAGCGCTTCGGCCAACAGCCGGTTTTCCCGGCGTTCCTTGTCTTGCTGTTCGAACTGCGCCGCCGCCGGCGCATAGGCTGCCGTGCAGGCTGCGTCGAACTGCTCCCACAACGCTTGCGGCGACGGACCGGCGGATACGTTCAACAGCTTCCAGCGCGCGCGCAGGCCGCCGATCTTCTGCACCAGTTCCGGTATCGGCAAGTCCTGGCCAGGCAATGCCAATGCCCCCTGCAGCAATTCCTCGCGTGAAATATTGCCGCCCCACCGCGCCCAGCCTTGCAGATGATGGAGCGCCGCATAAGCGGCGTTCAGACGCGAACTTTCGGCTGCGGACGGCTTCAGCAATTTTGCATCGAATGCCCGCAAGCCGCGCTCGGCTTCGCTTGCAGCCTGCAACGCGCCCTGCTCCAGCGCGCTTTCAAGCTGCGCCAACAAGGTTTGCCATTGCAGTATCTGTTCGGCGCTGGCAACCGGTTTCGGTTTGGGTTCCTGCTTGGCGACTGCCGGTGGCGGGGCATCGGATTGCGGCGCGCCGGCCTGCGTCGGGCCTTCCGCGAGAGTCGCCGGGCCTGCCTGGCCAGAGGTTTTGTCGGCGCTCGATGCCTGGGATGCCTGTTGTTCGCGCAGCAGCCGCGCCGCCGCATCGTCTCTCATGCATGCATGAGCCGCGTGGCACTCCTCCAGCAGGCGTTCGCAGTCCGGCAGCAATTGCCTGGGCAGCGCGGCTGCTTCCGATGCGTTGCTGTCGGCAGCGATCCGTTGCCGCAATCGATCGAGGGTCGGGATGATATCGTCGCCGGCGCCGCCGCAGGCGCCTGTGGCGGCTTCGTCCGGGGCCGGCTCGGCGGGCTGCCGCAGCTTGTTCAGGATCGTTTGCAACTGCAGCCGCGTATCGATCAGCGAACGTTGCAATTGCGTCTGTTGCGCCAGGCGTTCGCTCAAGGCGTCCCGCAGCGCGCCGAAGCGCGTATCCAGGGCGGCGTCGATGGCGGCACCCGCGCCGGCGACCGCCGCCAGCCATGCCCGGTCGGCATCGGCAGCGCGGTCGGGCGTCAATCCGGGATCGCGCAACAAGGTCTCGGTCTGTTCCAGCACCGCCTGCATCTGCTCGTGCGCGCGTTGGCCGCGCTGCAAATCGTCGAAACGCGTTTGCAGCAGTTTGGCGACGCGGCGGTCGCTGTTGCGCACCGCCTGCAAGGCCGCGCTCAAGGCAGTGCTGCTTTGCAGCCACTGCGCCGCCTGCAGCCGCGCATCGGCGAATTCGCACTGCACGATAAATGCCAGCGCCGCGTCTTCGTCCTTCAATGCCGCGGCCTGCTGCATGGCCTGCTCGCGCGCTTGCTGCCGGGCCTGCGCGCGCGCCGCGCCGGCCTCCTGCGTCGCCGCCTTGTCGGCGGACGTGGAAGAAGTGGTCGCGGCGGAACGCCGTTTTTTAAACAGGAAATCGAGCATTGGAGAGAATCTGGTGAAGCGGCGTGAAGCCGGGATGGACAAAGGCTTGCATGATGGCCGGGAGAATCTTACACCTGTCGGTACTCGGCATGTAACTTGTCGAGTCCGAGCAGCATGCTGGCGAACGCCGCGTCGACATCTTCCGCCCTGCCCTTGACGCCGAGGTCGATGTGCTGCCGGACCTGGGCGTCGCCCACATGCGGCAGGCTGAATACCTTGATGGCCGGATAACTGGCTTCCAGTGTTTCCATCAGCGGCGTCAGCACGGACTCCGGCTTGCCGAACACCAGTACCGATTTTTCGACCGATACATCGACGTGAAACAGATGCGCGTAATACGTATCGAGCACCCATTCGAACATCGGCCACGCCATTACCGGAAAACCGGGCACGAAGTAATGCGCGGCGCCGACGCGGCCATTGCCGTTGCCGCTGCCGATATTCGGCAGCGAGAAACCCGGAATCTTGTTGTATGCGTTCGGAATGATGGACGCGCCCTGCGGGAACTCGCCCAGTTTCAGGCGCTGCAAATTATCCGGCGTGGAAAAATCGATGGCGATGCCCGAGGTCTGCGCGGTATCCGTGATGCGTTCCTGGATCTTGAGCTTGGCATCGGGATGCAATTCCAGCGATACGCCGAGCGCGCGCGCCGCGCACTGGCGCGTATGGTCGTCCGGCGTAGCGCCGATGCCGCCGGTGGAGAAGACAATGTCGTCGCTGCGAAATGTTCGCTCCAGCGTCGACACGATGCGCGCCGGCTGGTCGCCCAGGTACTCCGCCCAGCCCAGTTGCAGGCCGCGCGCGCGCAGCAATTCGATCATCTTCGGCAGATGCTTGTCGGCCCGTTTTCCTGACAGGATTTCGTCGCCGATAATAATGAGTCCGATAGCCATACCATTTCCCTTGTGTCGCCCGGAACTTGGCGCGCATGCATGCGGCCCGTCCGGCTTTGGATTCCGCGATTATGCCCTAATTGACGGTGTCCGCCGCTGCATCGCGCCGGCCGACTCCACTGGCGCCGCCGCTTGTATCATTCGTATCGTTCGCACCGTTGGCCCGATAACGGTTCAGCGCTTCCAGGCAATAATATTGGAACCACAGTCCGCCGAAGACGAACACCAGTACATACAGCCATATCGACAGGCCGGCGAACAGCGGAAAGAAAAACCACGACAGCACGCCTCCCAGCCACAGCAGGGTGGGCGCGGTGCCGGCAATGCCGGTCGCGGTGCCGATCGCCAGCAGCGGCCAGCGATGCAGGTGCAGGATGGCGCGCCGCTCTTCGGCGCTGGCGTGTTCGGACAAGGCGTCGTACGCCATGACGCGATAGGTCAGCCAGCCCCAGAGCAAGGGATGCAAGGCGAAATTGAGCGGCGGCACCAGCAGCAGCGGCAGCGTCAGCAGCCACAGCACGGCAAACACCATGAAGCACCAGAGCGAGGTCCACAATGTGCCGGTCCACGAGCCGCCGCGCTCGCGCGCCAATTGCGGATAGTGGCGCCTGGCCACATGTTCGAGAATGGCCGGCACGGCGATGAGCGCAACGAACATCAAGGCAGTCAGGATCATCAGCGGCAGCAAGGCCCACATGGCAATCAGCGGCACCAGCACCGTCTTCAGCATGCCCATGCTGAACCAGTTCAGCACCGCGCCGGAAACCCCGAACATGTCGTTGACGGTGAAATATTGCTGCAGGCCGTCGATCAGGGGTTGCAGGCCGAGCCACAGCACCACGCCCCACAGCGCCAGAGAGAGCAGGAACGGCAGCAGCGTCAACAGCAGCATCCTGATATGCAGTTGCGACAGCGCCGCACGGCCGAATGAGACGATGAGCGCGCGCATCAGATTGCAGGCCGTCCTGCCAGCGCGCGCAACAGGCGCCGCAGGCCGAGCCATTGTTGCGACCAGAAGGTGGCGCCGTAATCGCAGCCCTTGCCTTGCGGCGGCGGCAATTGATCGCGCACGCCGGTCAGGGCGAATGCGGTACCGAAACGGGCGCTGCGAAACAGCAGGTCCCATCCCGTGAACAACACCGCGAAATTACAGCCGCCGAGCGAACCCGGGCCGCGGCTTTCGTGCCCGGCGCCGATGGCATGATGCAGGCGATGAAAGCGCGGCGAGACGAGGAGATAGTCGCCCCAGCGGCCGAAATGCAGCCGCACATTGGCATGCTGCAGGCTTTGCAACATGCGCGAAGCCACCACCAGCAATACATATTGGGACGGCGCCACGCCGATGGCCAGGGCCAGCAGCCCCATCAGCACATCGTGCAGGAAAACGTCCAGGATGTGATTGCGGTCGTCGCTCCACAGGTTCATGTCGCGCTGGCTGTGATGCAGGCTGTGCAGCGCCCACATCCAGGACACGTTGTGCTGGGCGCGGTGATACCAGTAGTCGAAGAAGTCCAGCACCACCAGGTACAGCAGGAAAGTCACCAGCGGCCGGTCGCTCACGCCGGGCCACAGGTTGTCCAGGTTGAACGGCTGCACGCTGTACAGATGCAGTTCCTCCATCGCCATGTTGACCAGCGGGTCGAGCAGGAAAAACACCACCACGGTCAGGATGCCGAGGCGGTTCAGGACGGTATAGGTGAAATCGTTCCAGCGCGCGCGCGAGCCTTCGATGCGATGCACCGGGATCAGGGCCTCCAGCGGCCGCAGGACGATGAACAGCACGACCAGTTCGCACACGCCGACCAGGAACCATTCGGTGCCCGTGAAAGCATCCTCCAGATAGGCGCCCAGATCGAGCGCCAGCATCAGCGGTTGCACCACGGCCTCGAACAGGATGTCCTGCGCCTGGGCGAAGTAGTCGATGAAGGTATGGATCATTGCACTGGCGCTACGGCAGGTTGTACGGCATGGGATTTGAAATCGGGACGCTCGCGCAGGGTCGCAAAACAGAAGCCCCTGCGTTCGAGGCCGTCGATCAGCGGCTCCAGCACGGCCGGCGCCCAAGGGTCCTTGCGCGACCAGATTCCCAGGTGGGCCATGACGATATCGCCGTCCTTGAGACCGTCCAGCGCGCGTCGCAACAATAACGCGTTCGGCCATTTCTCGCTCGGCAATTCATCACCGGAAAAGCCGGCCGGGGACCAGCCGGCATGGGCATAGCCGCAAGCTGCTCCCGCCGCCAGCAATGTCGGGCTGACCTTGCCGCCCGGCGCGCGCCAGAAACGATCGATGCGGGCGCCGGTCAGCGCATGAAAGCGGTCGGCCACGCGGTTCATTTCGGTGCAATACTGGGCCGGCGTCCAGCTCAGGCGCTTGCCGGCATTGGCGCCGAACTGCGGCTTCACTGAAAATTTTCCGTTCGGCAAATCGCCTTGCCAATAGACATGATCGAAGGTGTGCGTGCCGAAAGCATGGCCGTCGGCCACCAGTCGCTTCCAGAACGGCGCCCAGGCCGGATCCAGCGAATAATCGCCGTGGATGGTCTTTTCATTCGCCATGAAAAACGTGGCCTTGATATTGTGCTTTTCAAGCGTATCGGCCACCAGTTCGGCCTGCGATTGGCTGCCGGTGTCGAAAGTCAGGTACAGCGTGCCCTTGCAGGCGCCGCCGGCGGCCGGGGCATGGGATGCGGCGGACCGCACCGGAGGATGCGCCGCGGTATTTGTCGCCGAATGCACCGCTGGCGCCAGCGTCGCCATGCCCGCCATGACCGACAGAGCGGCGATCGCGCGCCGCCCGCCTGCCAGACGATGTGCGGAGCTCATGGCTACATCTCCGCCGCGCGGTTTTGCAGATAGATGCCGTGCGGCGAACGGCCGACCGCAATGGTCTTGATCACCTTCCGGGTGTTGAGGTCGATTACCGCAACCTTCTTGATCCAGCGCAGCGTCGCCCACATGGTCTGGCCGTCTTCGGTTACTTCCATGCAATCCGGTCCGCCCGGCACGGCGATGGTGCCGACATTCTCCAGGGTATTGAGGTCCAGGATGCTGATGGTGTTGGCGACCCGGTTCGAGACGAAGACGTGGCGCTTGTCGCCCAGCGCGCGGAAATTATGCGCGCCGTCGCCGGTGGCGATGCGCTTGACGGCCTTCTGGGTACGCCAGTCGATCACCTCGACGTAATCGCGTCCCATCACACCCACCAGCAGGTAGCGGTTGTCCGGCGTCATCATTATGCCGGCCGGCAGCTTGCCGGTCGGCATGGTCCATTTGATCTGCTGCGTGGCCAGGTCGATGGCGCTGAGGCGGTCATTGCCCTGCTGGGTGACGAATGCCGTGGTGCTGTCGGCGTCGAAGGCGATATGGCTGGGCATCTTCGACAGCGGCACGCGCTTGTTGAGGAACAGGTTGCCACCCTGGTAGCGGTAGATATCGACACGGTCCAGGCGCAGCGCCGCCGACACGAACCACTTCTGGTCCGGCGAGAAGCCGATCTGGTAGGGGTCGATGACGTCGTGCATCTGGCGCTGGATCTGGCCGGTGCGCGGATCCAGAAACGTCAGCTGATTGCCGGTGGCGTTGGCGACGATCAGGGATTTGTTGTCCGGCGTGGCCATCAGGTGATGCGGCTCCTTGCCCACCACATAGGTCTGCTTGACGCTGTAGTCCGCCGGGTCGATCAGGGAAATGGTTGCGTCGCCCGAATTGAGCACCACTACAACGTTAGCCGGCGCGGCCAGGGCGGAGGCACCGCCCATCATGAAAATCGGCAGCAACAGCAAGCGAGTGAAGCAACGCAACATAGAAGAACTTGGTAAGGGAAAACGGCATTTTACATTGCATGAATGCGAACATTTGCTAAAAACGACAAAAACTCGCAAAAGAACGCACAAGAACCAATCCGCGCCGTATTCGTCTATCCATTTCAGGACATTCCTACACATCCCTGTTAGATGGTGAACACACCGGCTTTTTGGTTTACACTGCCTTCCCAGCGGTATTTGCCCGTTCCGACCAGGCGAACGCGGCCTTCTTCTCAATTTGAAAGGTTATTGATGTCCACAATTACGACAGTGTCAGGCTTGCAATACGAAGATATCAACGTTGGCGACGGCGCGGAAGCCGCGGGCGGCGCGCACGTTACCGTGCACTACACCGGCTGGCTGCAGAACGAAGACGGCAGCGCCGGCAGCAAATTCGACTCCAGCAAGGATCGCAACGAGCCGTTTTCGTTTCCGCTGGGCGCCGGCCATGTGATCAAGGGTTGGGATGAAGGCGTGCAAGGCATGAAAATCGGCGGCGTGCGCAAGCTGACCATCCCGGCCGCGCTGGGCTATGGCGCCCGCGGCGCCGGCGGCGTGATCCCGCCGAACGCCACCTTGATCTTCGAAGTGGAACTGCTGGGCGTCTGATATATCGATACATCGACGATATCGATTCCGGCATCGACTGCTCCGGCGCCGCAGGGCGCTGGCAGAACACTATCTACAACGTACAACGGCGGCTCCCAGGGCCGCCGTTTTCGCCTGAAGGATGACATCATGAGCCTGCAAACCGATTTCGAACAAGCCGTCGCCGACTCCAAGAATCTCGCGGAACGCCCCGACAACATGACGCTGCTGAAAATGTACGCCCTGTACAAGCAAGGCAGCCTGGGCGATGCCCAAGGCGAACGCCCCGGCATGACCGATTTCATCGCGCGCGCCAAATGGGATGCATGGAACGAACTGAAGGGCGAATCCAGTGATGGCGCGATGCAGAAATATCTGGATCTGTTCAACGATCTGAAGGGCTGACGGCAAATGGCCGGGCGCTTGCCTCGGCAAGGGTGAACGGCGCGGCTGAATGGGCCGAGCAGCCGGAAACGGCGGGCCCGTAAAAGGAGCGACATGGCGACAGAATGGGAATTGGTCGGCAGGCTGGCATTTTCGGCCCTGCTCGGCAGTGCGATCGGCTTTGAACGCGAACGGCTGGCCTGGGCAGCGGGATTGCGAACGCATATGCTGGTATGCGTCGGCTCGACCATGATCATGATTGTTTCGGCCTACGGCTTCAACGACGTGCTGGCCGCGGGCGTGACGCTCGATCCGTCGCGCATGGCCGCGCAAGTGGTGTCCGGCATCGGCTTTCTCGGCGCCGGGGCGATCCTGGCGCGCGGCGAAGTGGTGCGCGGGCTGACCACCGCCGCCAGCGTCTGGTCGGTGGCCGGCATCGGGCTGGCGGTCGGCGGCGGACTGTATACGCCGGCCATTGCCGGCACCGTCATCATCCTGATCATCCTGGCCGGCATCAAGCCGCTGGAGCGGCGCTTTATCGGCAACCGGCAGCGGCGCGAGCTGGTCATCGTCGCCGAGCGCGATGCCCTCTCGCTGGATTCGCTCAATACCGCGCTCGGCGCCGGCAGCGCCAGCGTCACGCAATTCGTGCTGCGGCAGGGATCGTCCGACACCGACGAAATCGCCATTTCGCTGTCACGGGTTTCACCGGTGCAGTTTCTCGCCATTTGCAAGCGGCTGGAACACGTGCCTGGCGTCAGGGAAGTCAGGGAAACCGAAAATGCAAACTGATCGCAACCATGGAAAGCAGGCCATCATGAATCCAGTCGTCCGCCAGCCTCGCGCAGGCCATCGTCATCGTTTCAATCCGGGATTATCGGCCCTGCTGGCGGCGCTCGCGGCGGCAGTTGCGCTGAGCGCCTGCGGCACGGCGCGCACGTCGCCCGCTTCTTCCAGGGCCGCCGCCGGCAACGCCCCGCTGAGCGAACGACAGATCGCGGCGATCGTCACCAGTCCGAACCGCAGCGCGGCCGATCGCGACAGCGACCAGCGGCGCCGGCCGGGACAGGTGCTGGCCTTTATCGGCGTACGGCCCGGCATGGTGGCGCTGGACCTGAATGCAGCCGGCGGCTATACCACCGAATTGCTGGCGCGGGCGGTCGGGCCGAACGGCCGCGTCTACGGCCAAAGCCCGCCGCCGCGCGACGCCAACAGTCCGCCGCAACAGCCTGCCGCGCCGGAAGGCAATTCGGCACCGGCCCGGCCAGCCGCGGCCACAGCCACAGCAAGCACCGCGCCCGCGCGAGCGCCGGCGGTCCGTCTGACGTCGCCGCAGGCGTTGGCGGCGCGCACCGAGGCGAATCCATCGCTGGCCAATATCATTCCTGTCGTGCGCCCGTTTGAAAATCCGGTACCGCCGGAACTTGCCAATAACAGCCTCGACCTGGTCACGCTGATGTTCAATTATCACGATCTGGGCCACTGGGGCATCGATCGCGCGCAGATGAACGCGCGCCTGTTCGCTGCGCTCAAGCCGGGCGGAGTCTATGTCATTGCCGATCACGCCGGCCGCCCCGGCACCGGCATTTCCGAATCCGGGACGCTGCACCGCATCGAACAGGCGTTCCTGCGCCGTGAAGTCGAGGCCGCCGGCTTCCGCCAGATCGACGAAGGCTACTTCCTGCGCAATCCGGACGATCCGCGCGATAAAAACACGCCCGAGCCGCCGCAACCCAAGGACGACTTCATCGTGAAATTCGTCAAACCTTAATGGAACCGCAATGACACGCAGCATTCTCGAAGAAGCACGGATTCACCCGGCGATCCGGCAGATCATCACCGACAAACATGCCGACATCGTGCGCGAGGTACAGGCTGCGGTGGCCGGCAATAAGGTGGTGGTGGTCGGCATGCGGCAGAATCCGTTTCCGAAAAAAGCGCGCAAGGCGCTGGACGCGATCGGCACGCCTTACCGATATCTCGAATACGGCAGCTACCTGGGCCAGTGGAAGCGCCGCAATGCGCTGAAAATGTGGACCGGCTGGCCGACGTTTCCGATGATATTCGTCAAGGGCACCTTGATCGGCGGATTCAGCGATTTGCAGAAACTGATCGCCAGCGGCGAACTTGCGCGCATGATTGCCTGATCGGACGGCCGGCCCGCGGCCGGCGCGGCGTCAGGGCTTGCGCGCGTTGTTGAGCAGTCCGGTGATATCGTCGAGGACGTAGGTCTGGCTGGCCTGTTGCGCAAAATCGAGCGCGCTCATGCCGATATTGTTCTTGATGGAAGGATCGGCGCCTTCGTCCAGCAGCAGCTTCACGGTCGTCAAGCGCCCGCTGCCGGCCGCCATCATCAAGGGTGTGGTACCGTTCGGCGATTCGGCATCGATATAGGCGGATTCTTCCAGCAGCATGCGAACGATATCGTCACTGCCGATCGCGGCCGCGTAATGCAATGCCGTCCAGCCTTGATTGTTGACCTGCACCTCCTTGGCCAGCAAAGCCTTGACCGCTGCGACGTTGCCCTTATAGGACGCAATCATCAAGGCGCTGTCGCCATTCTTGGCACGTATTTCCAGATCGGCTCCAGGCGCGTTCAGCAATATATTGAACACCTTGCCCGAGTCTTCGCGCAAAGCCAGGATCAGGCCGCTGTCGCCGCGCATTCCTTCCACCAGGTTCGGGCTCAGGCCGCGTTGCAGCAGCGCTGAAACCGTCGTGTAATCGTCGTTCTTGACGGCCCGGAAAAAATCGGAAAGCGAGTCGGCGAAGGCTTCGCCCGGCAGTGTCGCCAGCATCAGCAAGGAAGCCAGGAGGGTCAGCGCGCGCCGGCGTACGGCCTGGCTCATCGATGGAAAATCACGCGAGATGGCGTTCATGGGCGGTCGGCGGTTGTATGTTGAACAAACGGAAGAAATTATCCGTGGTGTGGCGCGCCACATCGGCTACCGGAATGCCGCGCAGGTCGGCGATGAATTCCGCGACATGGCGCACCAGGCCGGGTTCGTTCATCTTGCCCCGATGCGGCACCGGCGCCAGGTATGGCGAATCGGTTTCGATCAGCATGCGTTCCAGCGGAATCGCGCGCGCCACCGCCTGCAGATCCCTGGCGCTCTTGAAGGTGACGATGCCGGACAGCGAAATATAGAAGCCCAGCGCAATCGCGGCTTGCGCGACTTCCAGCGATTCGGTAAAACAGTGCATCACGCCGCCGACGCCGCCGGCTTCCGGCGCAGCGCCCTCTTCCTGCATAATGCGGATAGTGTCCTGCGCGGCGGAGCGGGTATGGATGATCAGCGGTTTGGCGGTCAGGCGCGATGCACGGATATGGGTGCGGAAGCGCTCGCGCTGCCATTCCAGGTCGCCGGTGAGCCGAAAATAGTCCAGGCCGGTCTCACCGATGGCGACGATCTTCGGATCGGCGGCAAGGGCGACCAATTGTTCGACGCTGGGTTCGGGCGTGTCCTCATAGTCGGGATGCACGCCGACCGAAGCATAGATATGGGGATAGCGATGCGCCAGATCCAGCACTTGCGGGAAATCAGGCAAATTGACTGAGACGCACAGCGCATGGCTGACCTGATTCTCGTGCATTTTGCCGAGAATATCGGGCAGCCGCACAACCAGTTCGGGGAAATTGATATGGCAATGGGAATCGATAAACATGCGCGTTATTGTACGCGTTTCGGCAGGCTGCGCAGCGGTTTGTACCGCTTGCACAGCTGGCGCCGTCTGTACCGCGTCTATCGCATGGCCTGGATTGCATCGCTCCTTGCCGCGCCTCTTGCCGCATACGCGGCGGAGCTTGAACAGCCGGCCGTCACGCTGCCCGCCTCCGCTCCCGCCATCGCGCCCTTGACCGATAACGATTGCAGCGCGATGCTGGCGGCCAATGTCATCACCCCGCGCAATCCCCTGCCCTGCAAGCGCCTGGCGCGCGTGCGCTTTTCCTATGTCGATTTCGAAGGCCATCAAAGGCAGGACGGAGAGATGGTTGTGATGGACGCGGTGGCGCCCTACGTACAGCATCTGTTGGCGCAACTGCTTGCCGCGCATTTTCCGCTGCATGGCGCGCGTGACCTGGCTTATTACCGTGGCGACGACCTGGCCTCTATGGCCGATAACAACAGTTCGGCTTTCAATGGCCGCCCGATTACCGGCGGCGGCAGTTGGTCGAAACACGCCTATGGCGTAGCCATCGATATCAATCCGCTGCAGAATCCCTATGCGAGCCATGACGCCGCCGGGCGCCTGACCGTGCTGCCGCCCGCTGCCGCCGCGCTCTATGCCAAGCGCGCGCCGATGCGCGCGGGAATGGCCGAAGCCGTGCGTGTACTGTTCGCGGAAAACGGCTTCCTGGTATGGGGCGGCGCCTGGCATGAGCCTGTCGATTACCAGCATTTCGAGATCGGCGAACGCGCCTTTGTCGAAAAGCTGGCGCATGCCGGGCCGGATCAGGCAGCCCGCATGTTCGAGCGTTATGTGCGGACTTACCGCAATTGCGTCGCGCTGCGCACCCCGACCGGGCGCGAAGCGCAGTGCATGCAGAAAACCATGCGCAGCGTCGATTGACGCCTAACTGATTTTGCCTTGTGACTTGACGACCTGCAGGGCGGTGGCGATCAAGCCGCTCATGTCACCCAGATTGGCCGGCACAATGATCGAATTATTGGTCTTGGCCAGATTCGCAAACGCACCGACGTATTGCTCGGCGACCTTCAAGTTGACGGCGTCGATGCCGCCCGGTTCGCGGATCGCGGACGCAGTCTGGCGAATTGCCTCGGCGCTGGCCGTGGCAATGGCCAGGATCGCGGCGGCCTGCCCTTGTGCGCGATTGATGGAGGCCTGCATTTCACCTTCCGATTTGGCGATCGACGCTGCGCGTTCGCCGCTGGCGATATTGATCTGTTCCTGCTTGCGTCCTTCGGAAGCCGCGATCAATGCGCGCTTCTCGCGTTCGGCGGTAATCTGCGCCTGCATCGCATGCAGGATCTCCTTCGGCGGCGTCAGATCCTTGATCTCGTAGCGCAATACCTTCACGCCCCAGTTCTGGGCCGATTCATCGATGGCGTTGACGATGGTGACGTTGATGTGGTCGCGTTCCTCGAAGGTCTTGTCGAGTTCCATCTTGCCGATCACCGAACGCAGCGTGGTTTGCGCCAGTTGCGTAATTGCCGAGATGTAATTGGAGGAACCATACGAAGCGCGCATGGCGTCGGTAACCTGGAAATACAGGATGCCGTCGACATTCAACTGGGTATTGTCGCGCGTGATGCAGACCTGCGGCGGTACATCCAGCGGAATTTCCTTGAGGACATGCTTGTAGGCCACGCGGTCGACAAAGGGCAGCACGATGCTCAGGCCGGGGCCGAGGGTTGCATGGTATTTGCCGAGCCGCTCCACCACCCAGGCGTGCTGCTGCGGCACCACTTTGACCGTCTTGACGATGAAGACGATCGCCACGAAAACGATGACGATGGAAATACTTCCGAACATGGCATTCTCCCGAATGTTTTAAGGTGTTGTGTTATGGGTGGCGCCACTGTCGGCATTACCGACAATCAGCCTGCTGCCGCGAATTTCCTGGATGCGAAACTGGCCCGGCAATGGACTCGAACCGCTTTCAAGATCAACATCCCAGAGCGCGCCGCGATAAGGCACACGGGCGGCATAGGCGTTGTCGCCAATACGCTGCCAGGCGTCGATCGCGATCAGTTGACCGATATCCATCGAGATATTCGGATCGCGCTCTGCCGCCTCCTTGCGCAATTTGCCGAAGCGGCTGCGCCGCAGCGCCACCGTGGCGGCAATGCCGACAAGCGCGGCAAGCATCAATTGCCATTCCAGCGCCAGCCCGGCGTATGCCGCGATGCCGCCGGCAATCATGCCCAGCGCGAGCATCAGCAAATAGAAGGTTCCGGTAAACAGTTCGGCGACGATCAATGCGCCGCCCAACAGGATCCAGATCGACCAGTCCGCCATCAGATTTCCCCTGCGTTTCCAGAAGCGCCAGTCTACTCTATTTGACGACGGCATCAATCGCCCATCCGGCATAATCTTTTGCCGGCAGCGATGCATAAAAAAAGCCAACCCGGCCATCGGATTGGCTTGGGTTGGCTTTTCTTTACTGCCTAAGCAGCGCTCAGATTAATGTCATGCCGACTTTTTGGCCAGCGCCAATTTCTGCCAGGTATCGATGATCGAATCGGGATTCAGCGACATCGACGAAATGCCCTGCTCCATCAGCCATGCCGCAAAATCCGGATGATCCGAAGGCCCCTGGCCGCAGATGCCGACGTACTTGCCCTTGGAAACGCAAGTCTTGATGACCTTCGACAGCAAGGCCAGCACCGCAGGATCGCGTTCGTCGAAATCGGCCGCCAGCAATTCCAGGCCGGAATCGCGGTCCAGGCCCAGCGTCAATTGCGTCAAGTCGTTGGAGCCGATCGAGAAACCGTCGAAGTGTTCGAGGAATTCTTCGGCCAGGACGGCGTTGGACGGCACTTCGCACATCATGATGACGCGCAGGCCGTTTTCGCCGCGGCGCAAGCCGTTTTTCTGCAGCAGGCCCAGCACCTTTTCGGCCTGCCCCAGCGTGCGCACGAACGGCACCATGATCTCGACATTGCTCAACCCCATGTCCTCGCGCACCCGCTTCATGGCCTGGCATTCCATTTCGAAGGCTTCGGCGAAATCGGCCGACAGGTAACGCGCCGCGCCGCGGAAGCCCAGCATCGGATTTTCTTCATCCGGTTCATAGCGCGAGCCGCCAATCAGTTTCTTGTATTCGTTCGACTTGAAGTCGGACAAGCGCACGATCACCGGTTTCGGCCAGAAAGCCGCGGCGATGGTGGCGATGCCTTCGGCCAGCTTGTCGACATAGAACGCCTTCGGCGAAGCATGTCCGCGCGCCACGGACTCGACCGCCTTCTTCAGGTCGGCGTCGATATTCGGATATTCCAGGATCGCCCGCGGATGCACGCCGATATTGTTGTTGATGATGAATTCGAGACGCGCCAGGCCGACGCCGCCATTCGGAATCGACTGAAAATCGAACGCCAGTTGCGGATTGCCGATGTTCATGGTGATCTTGACCGGAATCTCCGGCAAGGCGCCGCGCGCCACTTCCGACACTTCGGTTTCCAGCAGGCCGTCGTAGATCTTGCCTTCGTCGCCTTCGGCGCAGGAAACCGTGACCAGTGTGCCTTCCTTCAAGGTATCGGTGGCGTCGCCGCAGCCGACCACCGCCGGCACGCCCAGCTCACGGGCGATAATCGCCGCGTGGCAGGTACGGCCGCCGCGGTTGGTGACGATCGCCGCGGCACGCTTCATGACCGGTTCCCAGTTCGGATCGGTCATGTCGGCCACCAGCACGTCGCCCGGCTGCACGCGTTCCATTTCGGAGGCGTCGCGGATCACCCGCACAGGGCCGGCGCCGATCTTCTGGCCGATCGCGCGGCCGGAAGCCAGCACATTGCCCGACCCCTTGAGCTTGTAGCGCTGCTGCGCGTCGGTATCCTTCTGCTGCGATTTGACTGTTTCAGGGCGCGCCTGCAGGATATACAGCTTGCCGTCGCGGCCGTCCTTGCCCCATTCGATGTCCATCGGGCGCTGGTAATGCTTCTCGATGATGGTCGCGTATTTCGCCAATTCGACCACTTCGGTGTCGTTGAGCGAATAGCGGTTGCGCATTTCGATCGGCACATCGACGGTTTTCACGGAACGGCCGGCCTTGGCTTCGCCGGTGAATTCCATCTTGATCAGCTTGGAGCCGATATTGCGGCGGATGATCGGCAATTTGCCCTGTTCCAGCATCGGCTTGTGCACGTAGAATTCGTCCGGGTTGACCGCGCCCTGCACCACGGTTTCGCCCAGGCCGTAGCTGGAAGTGATGAAGACGACGTCCTTGAAGCCCGATTCGGTATCGAGCGTAAACATCACGCCGGCCGCGCCGACGTCGGAGCGCACCATGCGTTGCACGCCGGCCGACAAGGCGACTTCGGCGTGGGTAAAGCCCTTGTGGACACGATAGGAAATGGCGCGGTCGTTGTACAGCGACGCGAATACGTGCTTCATTGCTTCCAGCACATTGTCGATGCCGACCACGTTGAGGAAGGTTTCCTGCTGGCCCGCGAAAGACGCGTCCGGCAGATCTTCCGCGGTTGCCGAAGAGCGCACGGCAAACGACATTTCGGCAGAGGAATCGGCCACCAGTTTTTTGTAGAAAGCGTCGATCTCCTGCGCCAGGCGAGGCTGGAACGGGGTGTCGACGATCCATTGGCGGATTTCGCTGCCGGCCTGGGCCAGCGCGCGCACGTCTTCGGTGTCGAGCGTCGCGAGACGATCGGCGATGCGTTGCGACAACGGCATGCCGCCATCGACGCTATATTCAAGGAAATCGCGAAAGGCCTGCGCCGTGGTGGCAAAACCGCCCGGCACGCGTACGCCGGCTCCCGCCAGCTGACTGATCATTTCTCCCAGCGATGCATTTTTGCCCCCGACGGAATCGACATCCGTCATCCTCAAATTTTCAAAGGAGACGACGTAAGCGGCCCCCTGGGTAGCACCCATGTTTATTGCGTTGGACATAACAACCTCGTTTGATGATAGAAATCTGCATGCCTCATTTGTCCTTAAAGGCCGTTGCAAAATGAAGCTGGCGCAGGCGGCGGCGCCATGCCTGCTTCATTTTGCAACAACCTTTTATCCATGGTTTTTGTTATTCTTCGTCGCTACGGCTGTTATTTCCGCTGCGGTCATTTTACATGGCTGCATCTGTTTTGTTATCCGGACCCGCCTTTTTTTATTATTTACAGCCGACAACTATGCAAGACGCCATGACTCAACCTTTACCGCTTGCGAATCGTACTGTCTTTTTCGTTTCTGACGGAACAGGTATTACTGCCGAGACTTTCGGCCATTCCGTGCTGACCCAGTTCCCGCTGCGCTTCAAGCAGGTGCGCCTGCCGTTCATCGACACGATCCAGAAGGCCCACGACGCCACCCGCAAGATCAATGAGGCATTTGTCAGCGACGGCATGAAACCCATTGTCTTTTCGACATTGGTCAAGGCGGATCTCTCGCAGGTCATCCGAGCCGCCAACGCCAAGCATATGGACCTGATCCAGACCTTTGTCGAGCCCCTGGAACAGGAGCTCGAGATCAAGGCCAGCCATACCATCGGCGGCAGCCACAATACGGCCGATTCCGAGGAATACAAGAACCGCATCGAGGCGATCAATTTCTCGCTGGCGCATGACGACGGCCAGTCCAACAAGAACCTGTCGGCGGCGGACGTGATCCTGGTCGGCGTATCGCGTTCCGGCAAGACCCCGACCAGCCTGTATCTGGCCATGCAGTACGGGGTGAAGGCGGCGAACTATCCCCTGATTCCGGAGGATTTCGAACGCGACAAGCTGCCCAGCGGCCTGCTGCCCTATAAAAACAAGATATTCGGCCTGACGATTTCGCCGGACCGGCTGGCGGCCGTGCGCAACGAGCGCAGGCCGGGCAGCAAGTATGCGTCGCTGGAAAGCTGCCGTTATGAAATCAATGAAGCCGAGAAGATGATGCGGCGCGAAGGGATACGCTGGATGTCGTCGACCGCGAAGTCGATCGAGGAAATTGCCGCGACGATATTGCAGGAAATCAAGACCGAGAATCGCGGATATTGAATAAATAATAGGCAGGCAGGCCGCCGATTCGCTTGCAAGCGAATCCCTTCGACTCCCGCCGGAAGCCGCGCAGGCGGCTTCCTCCGCTCCGCAATATGCATATCCGCGTTGCGGATATAAAAGTGACCATACAAATAAAAACGCCCGCTTGCGCGGGCATTTGTATTCTGGCGGAGCGGACGGGACTCGAACCCGCGACCCCCGACGTGACAGGCCGGTATTCTAACCAACTGAACTACCACTCCTTGGTACTGCAAACTAAAAATGAATTTAGTCGATTCGACTGGTCTGGTGGGTGCTGAGAGGCTCGAACTCCCGACCTACGCCTTGTAAGGGCGCCGCTCTACCAACTGAGCTAAGCACCCGCATCCTAGCAATCGAACTTCTCGGCGTTTGTCACCACGCCGAAAGACGATTAGTTTAAAGCATCTTTCAAATTTTTGCCAGGCCTAAATTTAGGAACTTTCGTGGCCTTGATCTTGATGGCTGCGCCGGTACGTGGATTGCGGCCGATACGCGCAGCGCGCTTGCCCACCGCAAAGGTACCAAAACCAACCAAAGTCACAGTACCGTTTTTCTTCAATGTCTTGGTAACGGACTCAATCAATGCTTGCAATGCACGGCCAGCAGCGGCTTTCGAAATATCCGCTTTCTCAGCGATTTGGTCGATCAATTCGGTCTTATTCACTTACGCCCCTTTAACAAATGGTTAACATGAGTGCAGTCGGCGATTATCACTTCCCGCTTACTCGTTTTACTCACGCGGTCCGTCGAGAGTAACGCAGAAAAAACTGCAACATGTATTAAACAAGCCGCAAAGCACGCTGTCAAGCGCTTTACAGCCCGATAGCACCATAAAATCCCATTTACTTGAAGGGCAACTTAAACAGGTTTCGCTTTCCCAAAAAAATACGCTCCGAAGAGCGTATTTTTTAAGAGAATAGTCCTACAGCTACTAAGACCCTATTTTGCGTCCGGCCGGCCTTGCAGCCGCCGGCGCCACTCGCATCAATGCTTCACGACGCTGTTTTCCGAAGTCTCGCTGGCCTTGGCGACCGCCGGATCGACCGCCGCTTCCGCTTCCACCAGTTCAACCGGCTGGCTTTCCAGCGCCACTTCCAGCGCCTTGTCGATCCAGCGCACCGGAATAATCTCGAGCTTGTTCTTCACGTTATCCGGAATCTCGGCGAGATCCTTGACGTTTTGCTCGGGAATCAGCACGGTCTTGATGCCGCCGCGATGCGCCGCCAGCAGTTTTTCCTTCAGCCCGCCGATCGGCAGCACTTCGCCGCGCAAGGTGATTTCACCCGTCATCGCAACGTCGGCCCGCACCGGAATACCGGTGAAGATCGATACCAGCGCCACGGTCATCGCAACGCCTGCCGAAGGGCCGTCCTTCGGCGTGGCGCCTTCCGGCACGTGGATATGGATGTCGCTCTTCTCGAACACATCGCGCTTGATGCCGAGCTTGTTGGCCCGACTGCGAACCACCGTGCGCGCAGCCTCGATCGATTCCTTCATCACGTCGCCCAATGTGCCGGTGCGGATGATGTTGCCCTTGCCAGGCATGGTCACGGCTTCGATCGTCAACAGGTCGCCGCCGACTTCGGTCCATGCCAGACCGACCACCTGGCCGATCTGGTTTTCCTTTTCCGCGATGCCGAAGTCGAAGCGCCGCACGCCGAGGAACTTGTCGATGTTCTTCGAAGTGACGCTCACCTTCTTGTCCTGCTTTTTCAGCAGCAGCATTTTCACTACCTTGCGGCAGATCTTGGAAATTTCGCGCTCAAGCGAACGCACGCCGGCTTCCCGGGTGTAATAACGGATGATGTCGCGAATGGCCGATTCCGCGACGCTGATTTCTTCCGCCTTCAAGCCGTTGTTCTTGACCTGTTTCGGCAGCAGATAGCGTTGTGCGATATTGGTCTTCTCGTCCTCGGTATAACCCGACAGGCGAATCACTTCCATGCGGTCCAGCAGCGCCGGCGGGATATTGAAGGAGTTCGAGGTCGCGACGAACATCACGTCGGACAGGTCGAAATCGACTTCGATATAGTGGTCCGAGAACGTGTGGTTCTGTTCCGGATCGAGCACTTCCAGCAATGCCGACGACGGATCGCCGCGGAAATCCATGCCCAGCTTGTCGATTTCGTCGAGCAGGAACAATGGATTGCGCACGCCGACCTTAGTCAGGCTTTGCAGTATCTTGCCCGGCATGGAACCGATATATGTGCGGCGATGGCCGCGAATCTCGGCCTCGTCGCGCACGCCGCCCAACGCCATCCGCACGAATTTACGATTGGTGGCGCGCGCGATCGATTGGCCGAGCGAAGTCTTGCCGACGCCCGGAGGGCCGACGAAGCACAGGATCGGGGCTTTCAGCTTGTCCACGCGTTGTTGCACGGCGAGGTATTCCAGGATGCGTTCCTTGACCTTGTCGAGGCCGTAGTGATCGCCTTCCAGCACTTTCTCGGCATTGCCCAGCTCGTTGTTGACCTTGGATTTCTTCTTCCATGGCAAACCGATCAGGGTGTCGATGTAATTGCGCACGACCGTTGCCTCTGCCGACATCGGCGACATCAGCTTCAGCTTGCGCAACTCGCTCTGCGCCTTCTCCGATGCTTCTTTCGGCATTTTCGCAGCAACGATTTTCTTCTCGAGTTCTTCCAGATCGGCGCCTTCTTCGCCTTCGCCGAGTTCCTTCTGGATGGCCTTGACCTGTTCGTTCAGATAATATTCGCGTTGCGATTTTTCCATCTGACGCTTGACGCGGCCGCGGATGCGCTTTTCGACCTGCAGGATGTCGAGCTCGCCTTCCAGTTGGCCGAGCAGATGCTCATGCCGCTTGGCAACGTCGAAGATTTCCAGGATGACCTGCTTCTGCTCCAGTTTCAGCGGCAGATGCGCGGCGATGGTGTCGGCCAGGCGGCCGGCGTCATCGATGCCCGACAGCGAAGTCAGGATCTCGGGCGGGATCTTTTTGTTCAGTTTGACGTATTGGTCGAACTGCTGAACGATGGTGCGGCGCATGGCTTCCACTTCGGATTCGTCGCCGGCTTCCGAGTCGACAGGCGTCAAATCCGCGACGAAATGGGTGTCCAATTCACTGATGTGGTGAATCCGTGCGCGCTGCACGCCCTCGACCAGCACCTTGACAGTGCCGTCCGGCAACTTCAGCATTTGCAGAATATTGGCGACGCAGCCGATTTCATAGATGTCGTCGGCCGAGGGTTCGTCCTTGGCGGCTGCCTTCTGTGCGGCAAGCATGATGCTCTTGCCCTGCTCCATCGCGGCTTCCAGCGCCTTGATGGACTTCGGACGCCCTACAAACAGCGGGATCACCATATGCGGGAAAACGACAACATCCCGTAACGGCAATAATGGCAGTTGCGTATGGTCAGGTAAAGTGGAGGTTGTCATAGTGAGCCTTATCAAGAAAATCTATTAATGATGTTGGCGCGGGCGGCCAAAACACAAGCCCCATACTGCAAGAAAAATAAACGTTTAAGATACATCGCTTTAAGATACATCGCTTAAGACACGTCGTTTCAAGACACACTTCAAACAGACAAAAAAAAGCCACCCACAAATTGACTTTTGGGCGGCTTATCGATGCAAGCCAGCAATGTAAGCTAATCGTGCGGAATCATTGTAACGCTTTTAGCCGATTCCACCTGTCAACGACGAAATTTTCAGCAGCCGGGAACCGGCTGCTCCAGTCAGCCTCCCGATACCTTGGCCTGTTCATGGTAAATCAGCAACGGTTTGGCGCCATTGGTGATTGTACTTTCGTCAATAACCACTTTGGCAACATTCTGTTCGCTCGGCAATTCGTACATGACATCCAGCAAGGCCTGCTCCAGGATCGAGCGCAAGCCGCGAGCGCCGGTTTTACGTGCCAGGGCCTTCTTGGCGATCGCATCCAGGCCGGCCGGACGAATCTCGAGTTCTGCGCCTTCCATCTGCAGCAGCTTGGAATATTGCTTGATCAGCGCATTCTTCGGCTCCAGCAGAATCTGGATCAGTGCGGCTTCATTGAGTTCGTTGAGCGTGGCGACCACCGGCAAACGGCCGACCAGCTCGGGAATCAGGCCGAACTTGATCAGGTCTTCCGGTTCCGCCGCCAGCAGGACTTCGCCGGCAGTGCGCTGGGCCTGACTCTTGACGTTGGCCGAAAAGCCGATGCCGCTCTTCTCGGAGCGTTCCGAGATGATCTTGGTCAGCCCATCGAACGCGCCGCCGCAGATGAACATGATGTTGGTGGTGTCGATCTGCACGAAATCCTGGTTGGGATGCTTGCGCCCACCCTGCGGCGGCACGGAAGCCATGGTGCCTTCGATCAGCTTCAGCAGCGCCTGCTGCACGCCCTCGCCGGACACGTCGCGCGTAATCGACGGATTGTCCGACTTGCGGGAAATCTTGTCGATCTCATCGATATACACGATGCCGCGCTGTGCTTTTTCGACATCGTAATTACAGTTTTGCAACAGCTTCTGTATGATATTTTCAACATCTTCGCCGACATAGCCGGCTTCCGTCAGCGTGGTCGCATCGGCGATCACGAACGGCACATTGAGCATGCGCGCCAGCGTCTGCGCCAGCAATGTCTTGCCGGAGCCGGTAGGACCGACCAGCAGGATGTTGCTCTTGGCCAGCTCGACGTCGTCCTTGCTGCCGAGGTGCTTGAGGCGCTTGTAATGGTTGTACACCGCCACCGACAGGATGCGCTTGGCGTTTTCCTGTCCGATCACGTATTGATCGAGCAGCTCGGTGATTTCCATCGGCGTCGGCAAATCGGACTTGGCGTCGGAAACCGAACTCAGCGTCGAAATTTCATCGCGAATAATGTCGTTGCACAGATCGATGCATTCGTCGCAGATGAATACGGACGGGCCGGCAATCAGCTTCTTCACCTCGTGCTGGCTCTTGCCGCAAAATGAGCAATACAGCAATTTCTCGCCACTAGAAGTTTTTTTGTCAGACATATTTGCAATTAAAAAGGATATTTGTTTGATCTTACCCGTGAATTACGCCGCCGTCATCGCCTTCGAATCGAATGCGTTGCGCCAAGGGCAATATCGCTGCGGATCTGCTCGATCCCGGGCAACGATCTTGCACAAACGCGCTGCAACAACGACTCAACAAACGATTCAAGCAGGATTCGGCAGCGATTCGCGTAAATCAAATGCATGTTTGGGCCAGTATAAGATATCGTCCCGCCGATAGCAAAAATGTATCCGAAAAGAAAAATGCCCGAACGCAGATCACGTTCGGGCCTTCTGGACGTTTTGCGTATTGACGACGCTTACTCGCGGTTGGTCAGCACCTTGTCGATCAGGCCATATTCCGAGGCGGCTTCGGCCGACATGAAATTGTCGCGATCGGTATCCTTGCTGATCTGCTCGATCGAGCGGCCGGTCTTCTCGGCCAGGATCGCGTTCAGGCGCTCGCGCAGGTACAGGATTTCGCGCGCCTGGATTTCGATGTCCGAAGCCTGGCCTTGTGCGCCGCCCAGCGGCTGGTGAATCATGATGCGCGAATTCGGCAGCGAGAAACGCTTGCCCTTGGTGCCGGCGGCCAGCAGGAACGCGCCCATGGACGCGGCCAGGCCGGTGCACAGGGTGGAAACGTCCGGCTTGATGAACTGCATGGTATCGAAAATCGCCATGCCGGCCGAAACCGAACCGCCCGGCGAATTGATGTACAGGGAAATATCCTTGTCCGGATTTTCGCTTTCCAGGAACAGCATTTGCGCGACGATCAGATTGGCGGACATGTCGTTGACCGGCCCTACCAGGAAAATCACGCGTTCCTTCAACAGACGCGAATAGATATCGTATGCGCGTTCGCCGCGGCCGCTTTGTTCCACCACCATAGGCACCAGGCCGAGCATGTCCGTGTCCAGGGCAGAGTGTCGTATCAAGCCAGTCATTTACTTTCCTTATGCAGTCACTGCAGCTTATGCTTGGGCGTTATTGCCCATCAGCTCATCGAATGCCACGGATTTTTCAGTGACCTTCGACTTGCCCAGAACGTAATTGACGACGTTTTCTTCCAAAACAAGAGCTTCGACTTCGGCCAGGCGGCTGCGGTCGCTGAAATAATACTTCAACACCTGCTGCGGATCTTCATAGCTTTGCGCGAAATCCTCGACCTGCGCCTTGACTTGCTCCGGCGTGGCTTCCAGCTTGTTTTGCTTGACCACTTCGGCCAGGATCAGGCCCAGGCGCACGCGGCGCTCGGCCTGCGCCTTGAACAATTCCTTCGGCAATTCGATTTCCTTCGAATTCATGCCGCGCTGCGCCATATCCTGGCGGGTCATTTCGGCCAGGCGCTCGACGTCCTGGTCGATCAGGGCCTTCGGCACGTCCAGCTCGCTGATCTTGATCAGCGCATCCATCACGCTGTCCTTGGTCTTGGCCTTGACGCGCGAGGCGACTTCGCGTTCCAGGTTCTTCTTGATGTCTTCGCGCATTTTGCCCAGGTCGCCGTCTTCGATGCCCAGCGACTTGGCGAACTCGGCGTCGACTTCAGGCATGTGCGCCCATTCGATCTGCTTCAGGGTGATGGTGAATTCGGCGGTCTTGCCGGCCACGTCCTTGCCATGGTAGTCCTCGGGGAACGGCAGCGGGAAGGTCTTGGCTTCGCCGACTTTCAGGCCGACCACGGCGGCTTCGAATTCAGGCAGCATGCGGCCTTCGCCCAGCACGAACGGATAGTCGTCGGCCTTGCCGCCCTGGAATTCCACGCCGTCGATCTTGCCGACGAAATCGATGGTCACGCGGTCGCCGTTCTTGGCGGCCAGGTCGCTGCCGCCGTCGCCGTGCGCGCTTTGCTCGCCCTTGACGTGATAATGCACGCGCTGCTTGCGCAGAATGTCGACGGTCTTGTCGATTTCCGCGTCGGACACGGCCGATTTGGTCTGTTCGACGTCGACGCCGGACAGATCGCCGATGACGACTTCCGGATACACTTCAAAGGTCGCATCGAAGGCAACCGTGCCTTCGACGGCGGCGTCGCCGGTCTTCGGCTGGATGTCCGGATAGCCGGCCACGCGCAGATTGCTTTCAGTGACGGCTTCGGAAAAGCTTTGGCCGATCTTGTCGTTCAGGACTTCCGATTCGACCTGGTAACCGTATTGCGCAGCGACCATTTTCATCGGTACCTTGCCGGTGCGGAAACCAGGCGCTTTCACGGTGCGGGCGCGCACTTTCAGGCGCTTTTCGACTTCTGCCTGCACGTCGGCCAATGGAAAGGAAAGCGTGATGCGACGCTCGAGTTTGCTCAGGGTTTCAACTGCTGTTGCCATGTGAATCGTCCAAAAATTAAAGAATTCCGTGGTACGAGGAAGATGGTAAGAAGGACGTGACCGGCTCCAGGCTACGACCGCCCCCTCGCGCTAAAGTCCGATATTCTATACGCAAATCGAATCCTTGCGCCAAAAACGCCCGCCGCGCGCCTTATTGTGATCATAACGGTATGTCCCGCCGCGCCCGGCCGCATCCGGCCGGGCGCATGGTCCTGTATCTTGCCCTGTATCTTGCCCCGTACCTTGCCGTGCATCCGCCTCGCATCCGGCCCCTATCCGCCTGAATCCACGCGTTTTCCCACGATCACCAGGTCGCGCCGCACGCCGTCCAGCCGCGCCACGCCCGGCAGGGTGCCCCAGCGCTCGAAGCCGAAAGCCTCGAACAGGGCCAGGCTTGCCAGGTTATGGCCGAAAATGAAGCCCAGCAGCGTGTCGATACCGTAATCCGGAGCGTTGAGCACGGCTTCGGTCATGAAATAACGCCCTAGCCCTTGCCCGCGCGCCGAGGGATGGACATAGATCGACAGCTCGGCCGTTGCCCCATAGGCCGGCCGGCCGTAGAAATCCGAATACGACAGCCAGCCGATCACTTCGCTGCCGCGTTCGACCACCCACAGGGGGCGCCGCCCCGGCGCATGCCGGTCGAACCATTCCTGGCGCGACGCCACGCTGACCGGCTCGGTATCGGCGGTGACTTCGCGCGAGGCGATGGTGGCGTTGTAGATATCGACGATGGCCGCCAGGTCGGCGCGGGTCGCATCGCGATGGACGTAATCGCCGATCCTGGCGTTGCGAAAATCAGAATAGCGCCGCATAGGCCAGCAACATGTCTTCAATGAACAGCTTGGGCGACAGCGGATGATCGGCGATTGCGCGGCGTTCGGTAATCTGCTTCAACGCACCAAGCAGCGTATGCTCATCCAGCTTGCCGGCCAGCGCCTTCAATTCGCGCTGGTGGCGCGGATAGTAGCGGACGATGGACGCCATGCGCGTCGACAGCAGATCGTACAGCCAGCGCTGGGTCCAGCCGACCGACAGCGCGGCGGGCGTTTTCTGCAGGCGATCCGCGGTTTTCAAGGCGCGCTCGACATTCGGCGCCCGCAGGAAATCGAGCAACTCATCGAGCATTTCGCGGCTATCGGCGTTGGCCGCGTTCAAGGCCGCCAGCGGCGCGCCGCCCTGTTCCGCCAGCCAGACGTCGGCATCCGGCAATTGCTGCTGCTTGAGCCAGGCCAAGGCCTCTTCGCGCACCGGCAACGCCAGCGCGAACTTGCGGCAACGCGACAGAATGGTCGGCAGCAGGCGATCCAGCCGATTGCAGGACAGCAGGAAAATCGTGTTCGGCGGCGGCTCTTCCAGCGTTTTCAGCAAGGCATTGGCGGCGGCATTATTCAATGCCTCGGCCGGATACAGCACCACCACGCGCATGCCCGAACGATGGGTCGACACATTCATGAAATCGGCCAGCGCGCGGATCTGGTCGATCTTGATTTCCTTGGATGGCGCCCGGGCAGCCTTGGCCGTCTTCTTCCCTTCGCCTTCGGCGCCCTCGCTCCCCTCGCCGGGGTCGTCCTCCAGCATTTCCGGCCGCACGCGGCGGAAGTCGGGATGATTCTGCTGCAGGAACCAGCCGCAGGCATCGCACGCGCCGCAGGCGTGGCCGTCCGGCAGCGGCGCCTCGCACAACAGCGATTGCGCAAAGGCTTCGGCAAAGCGGGTTTTTCCGATGCCCTCGGCGCCATACAGCAGGATGGCGTGCGGCAGCCGCGCGCGCAATTGCTGCAGTTGCCGCCAACTGTCGTGCTGCCACGGATAGAGAGAGTCGCTCATTGCATTCCCGCCGTTCAGGCCGCGTTGAAAAAAGGCTGCAGCAAGCCGCGCAACTGCTGTTCGATCGCCGCGATCGGCCGGCTCGAATCGACCACGCGAAAACGTTCCGGAAACTGCGCGGCCCGGCGCAAGTATTCGGCGCGCGTGGCTGCAAAGAAATCGGACTTTTCCTGTTCGAATTTATCCGGCGCGCGTTCGGCGTCGAGCCGCGCCCGCGCCACTTCCAGCGGCACATCGAACAACAGCGTCAGGTCCGGCTGCAGATGCGGATGCACCCATTGTTCCAGCGCTTCCAGCTTGTTCAAGCCCAGCTTGCGTCCGCCGCCCTGGTACGCAAAGCTGGCGTCGGTGAAGCGGTCCGAAATCACCCAGTCGCCGCGCGCCAGCGCCGGTTCGATCACCTGCGCCAGGTGTTCGCGCCGCCCGGCGAACATCAGCAGGGCTTCGGTTTCAAGATGCATTTTCTGGTGCAGCAGCAGATCGCGCAGATTTTCTCCGAGCGGCGTGCCGCCCGGTTCCCGCGTGGTCACCACCTGCAGCCCGCGTGCCCGCAGCAAATCCGCGACGAAAGGTATATGCGTGGACTTGCCCGCGCCGTCGATGCCCTCGAAGGTGATGAATCGCGGGCGGGATGCATGGTCCGGGCTGTGATCTTTGGTGGTCATTGCATGGTCCGGGCTGTGATCTTTGGTGGTCATTGGCGTGGTGGTCGATTGCCGTCGGCGTTTGGATGATGAAGGATGATGAAAATGGATGTCGGGCCGCGCCGCTTCAGCGCTGCGTCAGCCGCTGATACAGATTGACCGCGCGATTGTGATCGCTGAGGTTATTCGAAAACTGGCTGCTGCCGTCGCCGCGCGCCACGAAATACACCGCATCGGTGCGCTCCGGCGCCAGCGCCGCGGCCAGCGAGGCTGCGCCGGGCAGCGAGATCGGCGTCGGCGGCAAACCGCGGCGCGTATACGTATTATGCGGCGTATCGGTCAGCAGATCGGTCTTGCGCAGATTGCCGTGATAGCGATCGCCCATGCCGTAGATGACGGTCGGATCGGTCTGCAGCGGCATGCCCAGCTTGAGGCGATTGACGAAAACGCCCGCGATCATGCTGCGATCGGATTTGTGTCCGGTTTCCTTTTCGACGATCGACGCCATGATCAGCGCGTCGTAGGGCCTGCTGTACGGCAGCGACGGATCGCGCAATTCCCAGGCCTCGCCGAGTTTGCGGATCATCGTCGCATACGCCTGCCGATAGATCTGCAGATCGCTGGCGCCCTTGGCGAACAGATAGGTATCCGGGAAAAACAGTCCCTCGGGCAATGCGTAGTCGCTGCTGATCTTGGCCATCAGCGCGCTATCGGACAATCCGACGGTATCGTGCTTGAGTCCCGGATGCGCGGCGATCGCAGCGCGCATCTGCTTGAAGGACCAGCCCTCGATCACCGTCAGCGATTCCTGCGCGAATTCGCCGCGCACCAGTTGATTGAGCAACCGTTGCGGCGAGGCGCCGGGCTTCAATTCGTAGCTGCCCGCCTTGATCCTGCTTCCCGTTCCCGTGATGCGGGCCAACAGCGAAAACAGCGTCGGCTCGAGCGGAATGCCGGCTGCGACGATCTGCTCGGCGGAGCCGGCCAGGCTGCTGCCGGCTTCGATGGTAAACGGCACCGGCGCCTGCTGTCCGGCGAGAATCGGTTGCCTGGCCCAATATGCAAGGCCGCCGCCGGTCGCGATCGCCACTGCCAGGATCAGGAATAAAAATTTTTTCATGCGGAAATTGGAAGCAATCTAACGGAATTTTGAGACATCACTATAATCAAGGCATCAATGATAATCGCTGAACCGGAAAGTAGCCTAATTTATGACTGAAACAACCCCTCCCGCCAACCCCTGGACCGCATTTCTGGCGCAGCAGCCGCAGCCGCCTGCCGCCATTGCCGGCGGCGCGGACTTTGCCGCCGCCCTGACAGGCCTGGGGCTGCTGGCGTTCGACGGCGCGGATGCAGCTCCCTTTTTGCACAATCAATTGACCAACGATGTCGAACATCTCGGCGCGGGCGAAGTGAGGCTGGCCGGCTATTGCACGCCGAAGGGACGCCTGCTGGCCACCATGCTGCTGTGGAAAACCGGGGAAACGATCATGCTGGCGCTGCCGCGCGCATTGCTGCCGGCCATCCAGAAACGGCTGCAGATGTTCGTGCTGCGGTCCAAGGTCAAGGTTCAGGACCTGAGCAATCAGCAGGCGATGATCGGCCTGGCCGGCGAGCGCGCGGCCGCCGCGCTGCAAGCCTGGTTTCCCGAATTGCCGGCCGCCCCGTACGCCAAGATCGACAATGCGTCCGGCACGCTGATGCGGCTGGCCGACGGCGCCGGCGACATCGCCCGTTATCAATGGATTGCCGCCAACGCGCCGGCTGTCGATGCATGGCCGCGCCTGGCCGCCGCATTGCCGGTCGCCGGCGAAACCGCGTGGGCGCTGGGCGATATCCAGGCCGGCGTGCCGCAGATCACCTTGGCGACACAGGAAAAATTCGTGCCGCAGATGATCAATTTCGAATTGATCGGCGGCGTCAATTTCCGGAAAGGCTGCTATCCGGGCCAAGAGATCGTCGCGCGCAGCCAATACCTCGGAAAACTCAAGCGCCGCATGCTGCTGGCCAGCGTCGACCAGGCCGACAGCGCGGCAGTCGAGGCGATCCGGCCCGGCGTGGATATCTTTTCCAGCGCCGATCCCGAACAACCGTGCGGCATGATCGTCAACGCGGCGATTACCGGCGACGGCGGCATCAGTTGCCTGGTCGAAATCAAGCTGGCCGCGCAGGAAGGCGGCGCCATCCGTGCAGGATCGGCCGCTGGGCCGCTGCTGCATTTCAATTCACTTCCCTACTCACTGGCCGAAACGGTCGAATCGGCATAAACCATGGATCTCTATATCTATTATCGCGTCGCGCGCGCGCAAGCCGCGCCGTTGCAAGCCAAAGTCAACGCCATGCAGGCGCAGTTGCGCAAGGAGCACGGCATCACGGCCGCGCTCAAACGCCGGCCGCGTCCCGACAACGGCCCTGACAATGCCGAGCCGGCGCAAGCGCCCGATACCTGGATGGAAGTGTATCTGGCGGTGCCGGACGATTTCGAAAATACGGTCGATCGCGCCTTCGACGCCGCCGCTTATTCGACGCTGATCGACGGCACGCGCCATATCGAATATTTCCTGGACTGCACGCCATGTGTCTGATCGTGTTCAGTTGGCGCGTCGTCCCGGGCCTGCCGCTGGTGGCCGCCGCCAATCGCGACGAATCCTACAATCGGCCCGCCGCACCGGCAAGTTGGTGGACCGATCACCCGCATGTATTTGCCGGCCGCGACCTGCAGGGCGGCGGCACCTGGCTCGGCATTACGCGCGGCGGCCGCTTTGCGGCGTTGACCAATGTGCGCGCGCCGGGCGAACGCCGCGTGGACGTGCCCACCCGCGGCGCGCTGGTATCGGATTACCTGGCGGGCGACAGCACCCCGGAACAATATCTGAAACAACTGGCGCCGCGCGCCGGCAACTACAACGGCTTCAACCTGCTGGTCGGCGACAAGGATGCGCTGTACTGGTTTTCGAACAGGGCCGACGGCGATCCCCGCAACGGCCAGCCGCTGGCTTCCGGCATCTATGGCTTGTCGAATGCCCTGCTGGACACCCCCTGGCCCAAGGTCACGCGCGCCAAGGCCCAGTTTTGCAGCCTGCTGTGCCAGGGCGCGCCGGAAGAAGCCTATTTTGAAATGCTGACCGACACCACCCGCGCCACCGATTGCCGCCTGCCGGATACCGGCGTGGGCATCGAACGCGAACGCGAGCTTTCCTCGGTATTCATCAACACCCCCGGCTACGGCACGCGCAACTCGACGCTGGTGCGCATGAGCGGCGACGGTGCGGCGACGCTGACCGAAGTGCTGATCGATCCGGCATCCATTCAGTTGCAGCCGGCAGTGGCCGACACGCCGCAAGGGCATGGCCGCTGCGGATTGAAGATCGTCGAATAAAAAATAAAACGGCAAGCAGCGCGAGCAGAGTAGCGCGGACAATATAGACAGCACCGGCGGCATGCTGCCGCATTCGCCAGTACCAGCACATGTGGAAAAAGCGGATTCTCCCGGACTCAACATGTCCAGGAGAATCCATGCCATCCCTTCGATCCATTCAATCCATTCGATCCGTATTGTCCAACGGCGCTGCCGCCCTCGCGCTCTCCCTCGCTTTCTCGCTGCCCCTGCTGATCGCAGCCGCGCCGGCAGTGGCCGATACCCTGCCCGACGACCATGTCCTGTGCGATGCGCTGGAACAGGCGCGCGATCCGCTTTATGAAGTGCCGATGGGCACCGAAGACTGGACCAGGATCAATGCGCTGGAGAACGCCGCGAAGGCGCTGGACTGCGCTTTCATGATCAATGAATAGCCGATAGCCCATCCCGCATCGCTGCTAGATCGGGGCGAATCCGAGCCGCATCGTGACATGCGGGATGCCGGCGTCCATGTACTCGGCGCCCTCGCGCACAAAGCCATGGCGCAGATAAAAAGGCTCGGCCTGGAGTTGCGCGCTCAGCACCACGCCGGCGTCGCCCCGCTGCCGCGCTGCCTGCATCAAACGCAGCAGCAGCGCACTGCCGACACCGCCGCCGCGGGCGGACTTGCGCACCGCCATGCGCCCGATATGCGCATCCGGCAACAAGCGGCCGGTGGCAACGGCGGCGCCGGCAAGATCGTAGGCCACCGCATGCACGCACAGCGGATCCATGTCGTCCAATTCCATTGCTTCCGGCACCTGCTGTTCCCGCACGAACACCTCGTGCCGTATCTCGGCGGCGTCCGCTCGCAGCGCATCCCAGCCGCCGACCACGATCCTGATGTTCATCCTGCGCGCCGGCGAATTCACTGCGCCACCCTAGGCATCGTCGCGGCCGCCGGGCGCGACGAGCCGTCCCACCTGGTCGAGCTGCTTCAAATATTTGAAAGTGCCCGTGCCGCGCACGACCAGGCTATCGCCATTGCGAATTTCCGCTTCGCAAAAACACATGGTGCTGGAACGGTGAAACGCCTTCCCGGTCGCAACCAGCCGGTCGCCAGGCTTGCCGCCCGGCTGCAGGAACTGGGTATTCATGTCGACCGTGACGCAGGAACGCGCGCCGGGCGACAGCGAGCGGCCCGCCAGCGCCATGGCGACGTCGATCAGCGTCATCGAGACGCCGCCATGCGTGACATGCCAACTGTTCATATGATCCGCCCGCAAGACCAGCGCCACTTCGGAAACGCCATCGGCGGCGCGCAAGACCTCCACGCCCAGACTTTCAAGAAACGGATTACCCCTTGGAAAAAACTCGTTGCCCGCTGCTAAAAAATTCATTCAATACCTGTCGATTCTCTTAGTTCAAACACACTTAAAAAGGGAGGATTCTTCGTTCACCGGAATCGTCCTATATCGATACAGAAAAATCTTGGAAAAATGCTCTCGCAAATCATATAGGACGACTTGACCGGCACAACCCACGATCGTCTACCATTCAGGAGCCAACATGAAATCGTTATTCGGAAAACTACTCGCCTCCACCCTGTTTGCCGGCATGCTCGCCATGAGCGCGCCGGCCTCGGCGGCCGCTATCGACGGCTTGCCGGTCAACATTTTATGTCAAACCCTGCAAAACGGAGTCGATTCACTGTTGGCGCTCGATCAAACCTCCCTGCTGGCACAGGCCCGCGGCCTGGTCGACCAGATGATCGGCCTGGGCTGCCCGGCCAACATGATCCCTTCGCTGCCACTGCCTTTGCCTTAAGCCGGCAAGCGCCAATGCCGCCGGCACCGGCGGCATTGGCATCCCTCCAGCCATGGCCGGAGCGTCATTTCCCTGTAAGTTTCCGTAAGTTTCAAGCAAGCATCGCGTAAGTTTAAGGTCGCACACTCCGCTTGGGGATAAGGCGACCGGACTAGCGATCGCCGCGCCCGAGATCCATACAATAATTAATTAGGAGACCCACCATGGCGACAGTACCGACCACTGCGCACGTCATTACGCCGGAAGAGCGCAAGGTTATTTTTGCGTCATCCCTCGGCACCGTGTTCGAATGGTACGATTTTTACCTCTACGGCTCGCTCGCGGCAATTATCGCGAAACAGTTCTTTGCCGGCACCGATCCCAATACCGCATTCATCTTCGCATTGCTGGCATTCGCGGCCGGGTTTATCGTGCGTCCGTTCGGCGCCCTGGTATTCGGCCGCCTCGGCGACATGATCGGACGTAAATACACCTTCCTGATCACCATCGTCATCATGGGTTCCTCGACGTTCATCGTGGGCATCCTGCCGAACTACAACTCGATCGGACTGGCGGCGCCGGTGATCCTGATCCTGCTGCGCATCCTGCAGGGCCTGGCGCTGGGCGGCGAGTACGGCGGCGCGGCGACATACGTTGCCGAGCATGCGCCGGACCACAAGCGCGGCGCGTTCACTTCCTGGATCCAGACCACCGCGACCCTGGGCCTGTTCCTGTCGCTGCTGGTGATTCTCGGCGTGCGTACCTCGATCGGCGAAGAAGCGTTTGCCGACTGGGGCTGGCGCATTCCGTTCCTGGTGTCCGTGCTGCTGCTGGCGGTGTCGGTCTGGATTCGCCTGTCGATGAACGAATCGCCGGCTTTCGCCAAGATGAAAGCCGAGGGCAAGACTTCCAAGGCGCCGCTGACCGAAGCCTTCGGCCGCTGGAAAAACCTGAAACTGGTGATCCTGGCGCTGATCGGCCTGACCGCCGGCCAGGCCGTGGTCTGGTACACCGGGCAATTCTATTCGCTGTTCTTCCTGACCCAATCGTTGAAAGTCGACGGCGCCACCGCGAACATCCTGATCGCCCTGTCGCTGCTGCTGGCTACGCCCTTCTTCGTCATCTTCGGTTCGCTGTCCGACAGGATCGGCCGCAAGCCGATCATCATGGCAGGCTGCCTGATTGCCGCAGTCACCTACTTCCCGATCTTCCAGGGCCTGACGCATTACGCCAACCCGGCGCTGGAAGCCGCGCAAAACAACGCGCCGGTCATCGTGACCGCCGATCCGGCAACTTGCCAGTTCCAGTTCAATCCGACCGGCACCAAAAAGTTCACGTCTTCCTGCGACATCGCCAAGGCCAAGCTGGCCGCGGCTTCCGTCAACTATGAAAACGTGGCGGGTGCGCCGGGTTCGCCGGCTACCGTGAAAATCGGCGACAAGGTCCTGACCTCCTACGATGCCGGCGGCCTGTCGAAAGAAGAAGCCGCAGCCAAGGACAAGGCCTTCTCGGCCGAGCTGGCCGCCGACATCAAGGGCGCCGGCTATCCAAGCAAGGCCGATCCGGCCCAGATGAACAAGCCGATGGTGCTGTTGCTGCTGTTCATCCTGGTGATCTACGTCACCATGGTCTACGGTCCGATCGCGGCCATGCTGGTCGAAATGTTTCCGACCCGCATCCGCTATACATCGATGTCCATGCCTTACCACATCGGCAACGGCTGGTTCGGCGGGCTGCTGCCGACCACTTCCTTCGCGCTGGTGGCATACAAGGGCGACATCTATTACGGCCTGTGGTATCCGATCATCGTGGCGCTGGCGACCTTCGTCATCGGCATGCTGTTCATCAAGGAAACCAAGGATACCGATATCTATGCAGCCGATCACTAATTGAATCCGTGTGTCGAAAGCGCACTTCGGTGCGGCTTCGGCACATGTCGATGAGCCACGCCGCACGGGCAACCGTCGCGGCGTTTTTTTTCGCCCTGCGATTTCAGCATTGACTCATCGCGCGCAAACCAAACATTCTTTGCGTGGCGCACCGCTACACTTTGCCCTTTTCTCCTGTTCGGAAAGGTCTCGGCATGCCCTCGGAAATCGCATCCATCCTGGATTGGCTGGCCGGCCACATCGAACTGCACGCCGTCGCGGCCGCCGGCCTGCTGCTTGGGCTGGCCTGGATCGCCAACCGCCTTGTCAAGCGCATCCTGGCCCGCGGCCTGTACCGGCAATTGCTGGCCGCGTTCGGCATCGACCGCGCCGGCAGCCGGCCCTTGAATGTGCTGATCGCCAGGCTGGCCCAGATCGTGCCGGCGCTGATCATCTTCGGCGGCATCGAGCTGGCGGCGCAGAACCTGGACGGGCGAGTCCTCGCCATCCTGCGCAATATCGCGCAAGCATCGATCGTGGTCACCATCGCCCTGGCGCTGGGCAGCATGCTGAACCTGGCCGAACACGTCTATCAGGGCCGGCCCGGCGCGCACAACCGGCCGATCAAGGGGTATCTCCAGATCGGCAAGATCGCCATCTACGCAATCGCCACGGTGTTGATGATCGCCACGCTGGCGGATCGCTCGCCGCTGATCCTGCTGTCAGGGATCGGTGCGATGGCGGCGGTGCTGATGCTGATTTTCCAGGACACGCTGCTGTCGATGGTGGCCAGCGTCCAGATCAGTTCCAGCGGCATCGTGCGCGTCGGCGACTGGATCGAAATGCCGCAGTTGAACGCCGACGGCGCGGTGATCGACATCGCCCTGCATACGGTCAAGGTACAGAACTGGGACCTGACCATCACCACCATCCCGACCAAGCGCATGATCAGCGAGGCCTTCAAGAACTGGCGCGGCATGCAGGAATGCGGCGGCCGGCGCATCAAGCGCGCTGCTGATCGACCAAAGCAGCATCCGCTTCCTGGACCAGGAGGACAGCCGCCGCCTGCGCCAGTTCAGCCTGCTCGACGACTACCTCGGCGGCAAGCAGCGCGAACTCGATATCTGGAACGCCGAATTGGCGCAGCGCGGCGCCCCCGCGCTGAACGAGCGCAAGGTCAGCAATATCGGCACTTTCCGCAGCTATGTCGAACGCTATCTGCGCCAGCACGGCTCGGTGCGCCAGGACATGAGCCTCATCGTGCGCCAGTTGCATCCGACGCCGGAAGGCCTGCCGCTGGAAATCGTCTGTTTCGCCAACCTCACCGCCTGGGCCGGCTACGAGGCCGTGCAGGCGGATATCTTCGACCATCTGCTGGCGATCGTCCCCGAATTCGGCCTGCGGCTATATCAGCGGCCGGCCGGCGCCGACATGCAGTCGCTGCAGGACTGGCATCCCCGGGCGGCGTTCCCTGAAGCCTGATCCAGCCCTTTTTCCCTTCCGGCCCAGGCATTGAGCACGCACTAAATACACATTAAGCCCGCATCAATGCCGCATTGGCCCGCATTGGCCCTTGATGCGCCCATGTCGGACATGACGCCAGCCACCTCCCGCACGACGGGCAATCCGCGCAAAACGTCTGGGCAAAACGGCCAGGATTTGGTATCTTCGCCGCTCCGCTACCACCTCCAAGCCTGCTTTCATGAAAACCCCTGCCCGTCTCGGTACTCCTCTTTCGCCTTCCGCCGTCAAGGTAATGCTGCTGGGATCCGGCGAACTCGGCAAGGAAGTCATCATCTCGTTGCAGCGGCTCGGCGTCGAAGTCATCGCCGTGGACCGCTATGCCGACGCG
>DASYEK010000057.1:0-6173 GCA_036499085.1 Herbaspirillum sp.
GTGGTGTCGATCGACGGCATCGTCTTGAAGGCCTTCGACTTCATCGATATCGGCGCCATGCTGGAAACCTCGGGCGCGGTGCCGGTGGTGATCAAGTCGCTGGTGTTTCCGACGTCGAGCGCGGTGGGGGTGCGGGAAGAACGCAATGAACGCAATGAACGCAACGACGCGAGAGCAATTGAACGCATTGCCTGAACGGTCGACGACCATGCATACGCAAACGCGCAAGCCGGAGCGGCATCCGCCGCCCGCGCGTTATCCGCGCATCGAACCGTATGCCAGCGGCTTGCTGGAAGTCGGCGACGGCCATCGCATCTATTGGGAGCAGTGCGGCAATCCGCAAGGCACGCCGGCGCTGTTCCTGCACGGCGGCCCGGGCGGCGGCTGCAGCCCCACCGACCGGCGCTGGTTCGATCCGCAAAAATATCGCATCGTGCTGTTCGACCAGCGCGGATGCGGCCGCTCGATGCCGCAAGGCAGCCTGCGCGCCAATACCACGCAGCACCTGATCGACGATATCGAAATGCTGCGCATCCATTGCGGCGTGGAGCGCTGGGTGCTGATGGGCGGATCCTGGGGGGCGACGCTGGCGCTGGCGTATGGCCAGCGTTTCCCGCGGCACGTGCGGGCCATGGTGTTGCGCGGCGTGTTCATGGCGCGCCGCGACGAATTACGCTGGCTGTATGAAGCGGGCGGCGGCGCTTCGCAATTGTTTCCGGACGCGTGGGAAGAATTCGTGGCGCCGATTCCGCCGGCCGAGCGCGGCGACCTGATCGGCGCCTATTACGCGCGGCTGACCTGCGCCGATGCGGCGCAGGAAATCGCGGCCGCCAACGCCTGGTGCGCCTGGGAAGACCGCCTGACCACGCTGCTGCCGGCGCCGCCGGCTTGCAGCGCCGGCGATCCCGCACTGCTGACCCTGGCCCGCATCGAATGCCATTACTTCAAGCACGCCGCGTTTCTAAGCGAAGGCCAATTGCTGGCCGATGCGCATTTGCTGCACGGCATCGACGCCGCCATCGTGCAGGGCCGTTACGATGTCATCGCACCGCCGGTCAGCGCCTGGGACCTGGCGCGCGCCTGGCCGCGCGCCCGCCTGCAGATCGTTCCGGACGGCGCGCACGCTTCCGGCGAACCGGGCAACCTGCGGCAACTCATCATGGCGACGGACGGATTCGCCGGCAAGGCCTGAATATTTACCGACAGGCAATAAAAACAGGCGAATTTCACACGCTTTTCGACGATAAATGGCCGATCAGCGCACAAGCTGTAAAACCCAAAGTTCTTTTATGTGGAACATCGTTTCATTTATTGCGAGTTTCAATAATCCGCCCTACAATGCGTTTCAGACGATTTCAGGGTTGGCCGCTGCATGGGCAACCGGGAAATCGCGATAACTATAAATACCTGGAGCAGAGACGATGAAAACGATGTGCATGACGCGCAGGAGCGGTATTTTACGTTTATTGGGGACTTGCGCCGCAGTCGTGCTGTTGAGCGCGCCGTTGCTGAGCGCGCCGGCGGTTGCCGGTCCCAACGATGCCGTTTATATGTATAAGGGCGCCGATCGCGACCAGAAGCTGATCGCGGCGGCCAAGAAAGAAGGAACGCTGACGTTGTACACGTCGCTGGCGACGAATGAATCGATGCCGTTGACGACGGCGTTCGAGAAGAAATACGGCGTCAAGGTTGTGCTGTGGCGCACCACCAGCGACAAGGTGGTGCAGCGCGCGATCAGCGAGGGGCAGGCCGGCCGTCACGTCGCCGACGTGATGGAGACCAACGGTCCCGAGATGGAAATGATGGCGCGGGAAAGGCTGCTGTCGGAATTCTACAGCCCGCATCTGGCCGATTTTCCGCCGGCTGCGTTCGGACCGAAGCGTTTGTGGGTCAGCGATCGGGTGGCGTTCTTTGTGGTGGCGTTCAACACCAACAAATTCAAGCGCTCCGACATTCCGACGACTTACGAAGGCTTTCTCGATCCGAAGTGGAAAGGCCAGCTCAGCATCGAATCGACCGATTCGGAATGGATGGCAGCCACGATCAAGAAGTGGGGCAACGACAAGGGCATGAAGTATTTCAAGGCGCTGTCGGCAATGCACCCGGACATGCGCATGGGCCACGTGCTGCTGGCGCAGATGGTTGCCGCCGGCGATGCGCCGGTTGCGCTGACTGCGTATAACGCGAATGCGGAATCGCTGAAGATGCGCGGCGCGCCGATCGACTGGGTGCCGGTGCAGCCGGTCATCGGACGGCCGCAGGGCATCGGCGTGGCCGCCAATGCGCCGCATCCGGCCGCGGCCTTGCTGTTCGCCGATTTCGTGCTGTCGCAGGAAGGCCAGAAAATGTTCGCCGACATGGGACGCGTGCCGGCCAATCCGAAGGTGAAAACGCCGTTGAACGATTTCCCTTATGTGATGAGCGAAGCCTCCACCGTGCTCGATGAAAGCGCCAAGTGGGACAAGTTGTGGCAAAGCCTGTTCTTTTCGAAGTAAGGACGGCGGCAGCGACGATAGCGGCAACGGCAGCAACGCGAGATTGACCTGGAATATTTCGGGAGAGCCGGCATGAGCGATATGGGTGATTGGGGTGGCCGGGGCGATATCGGCGCCATGAGGACAAGCGGCAAGCGCCGCCCCGGCCGATTGCGCGGCCTGGCCGCTGCCGCGGCGGCAGCCATGCTGTTGAGCGCGCCCGCATTCGGCGCGCCGGCGGCGGCCGGCGCCGGCCCGAACGACGCGCTGTATATGTACAAGGGCGCCGATCGCGACCAGAAGCTGCTGGAGCAGGCGCGCAAGGAAGGCTCGGTCACGCTGTATACATCATTGTCGAGCGGCGAATCGACGCCGTTGATCGCGGCGTTCGAAAAGAAGTACGGCGTCAAGGTGAACCTGTGGCGCGCCATCAGCGACCAGGTGGCGCAGCGCGCGATTACCGAAGGGCAGGCGCGCCGCTTCACGATGGATGTGATCGAGACCAACGGGTCGGAAGTGGAGCAGGCGGCGCGCGAGAAATTGCTGTCGGAGTTCTATAGCCCGAACCTGGCCGATCTGCCGGCCGACGCGATTTCGTCGGATCGCCTGTGGGTGTCGGACCGCGCCAATTTCATTGTGGTCGCGTACAACACCAACAAGGTCAAGCGGGAAGATTTGCCGACGGATTATTCGGGTTTTCTCGATCCGAAGTGGAAAGGAATGGTCAGCATCGAGTCCACCGATATCGAGTGGATGGCGACGATCATCAAGAAGCTGGGACCGGAAAAAGGCATGAAGCTGTTCCAGGACCTGGCCGCGACGCAGCCGCAGATGCGCGCCGGCCATATCCTGCTGGCGCAGATGGTGGGCGCGGGCGAAGCGCCGGTGGCGTTGACGGTGTATAGCGGCGAAGTCGAATCGCTCAAGCGCAAGGGCACGCCGATCGACTGGGCGCCGGTGCAGCCGGTGGTGGGCCGGCCGCAGGGCATGGGCATCGCGAAGAATGCGCCGCATCCGGCCGCCGCGCTGTTATTCGCCGATTTTGTGTTGTCGCAGGAAACGCAGCAGTTGTATGCCGACCTGGGCCGGATTCCGGTCAGTACCAAGGTGAAAACGAAGATGAATAATTTTCCGCACGTCATGATCGATACGGCAACGACGCTCGATGAAAGTCCGAAATGGACCAAGCTGTGGAACGGTTTGTTTTTGAAAAAGTAAGTGGAAAAGCAAGTGAGAAAGCGGGCAAAAAAGTAAGCCGTCCGGCTGCATTTTTTGTCTTCAGTTGAAATGTTTAATGAATGTGTTGCGCGCCTTGAAAAGACAAGTTGTCATTGATAAACTGCGTTCTGCATAACGGAAAGAGGTTTTATTTATGGAACTCGAAATCATGCCAGGCAAAGTCGCCAAGCCGAAGACGCGCCTGTCGTCGGTGGCCAACGCCATTCGCTTGATTAAAGTGTTCTCGGACGATCGGTACGAAATCGGCATCAGCGATCTGGGAAAACGGCTCCAGTTGCCGAAAAGCACTGTGCACCGCCTGGCCAGCACGCTGGTCGAGGCCGGCATGCTGGAGCAGAACACCGAAAGCGGCAAATACCGCCTCGGGCTGGTGGTGTTCGAGCTGGGTTCGCTGGTGCGCCGCAAGATGGATTTCTCGACCGAAGCCAAGTCGTTCCTGATGGAACTGCGCGAGAAAACCGGCGAGACCGTGCATCTGGCGATCCTGGACAACGCCAGCATCGTCTACATCAACAGCCTCGAAAGCAAGCAGGCCATCCGCATGACGCTCGAAGTGGGCATGCGCAAACCGGCGTACACTACGGCAGCGGGAAAAGTCATGCTGGCGTTCCAGAGCGAGGAATCACTGAATCGCCTGCTGGCGGCCGGCTTGAAGGAATTTACCGCCAATACCATCGTCGATCCGGAAGCGTTCCGGCAAGAACTGGCGCTGATCCGGACCCGCGGTCATGCGATTGCCGACGAGGAAAACGAATTGGGCGTACGCAGCCTGGCCGCACCGGTACGCGACCATTTCGGCATGGTCATTGCCGCTGCCAGCATCGCCGGACCGGCGCATCGTCTCACCAAAAAAGTGTTGACGTCGTTCATTCCGGATGTTGTCAGCGCCGCCGACGCGATTTCCGGTCGGCTCGGCTATCGACCGCTGCGCCTGACGCGCATGCACCAGTTGGGTTGATTTGATTGCAATCCAGCGTGGATGCGCTGGTCGTCGTGGCGGTGGATGTTTTTATTTTTTTAGAACGCATCTAACTTGAATTTAGATGCGTTTTTTTAACCCACCAAATTGGAGACGATCATAGCTGATACGTTTAATATAGCGCTCGCTGGCAGCGAGCAGCAATTTACTTGCGCCGCCGACGACACCATCATGCGCGCGGCCTTGCGGGCCGGCATCGGCCTGCCGTACGAATGCAACGTCGGTTCTTGCGGTACCTGCAAGATCGAATTGGTCAGCGGCGAGGTCGAGTCGAATTGGCCGGAAGCGCCAGCGCTGGGCGAACGCGACAAGAGCCGCAACCGCATTCTGGGTTGCCAGTCGCGCCCAACCGGCGACTGTTCGATCAAGGCGCGCCCGGGTCCGCAATACCTGACGGAGAATGTGCCGCAGCGTTCCGAAGCCACGCTTGCCGAAACACGCGACCTGACTCACGACATCCGCGAATTCCGTTTCAAGCTGGACAAGCGCGTGCCGTTCCTGCCGGGCCAATATGCGCTGCTGTATATCCCCGGCGTGGTCGGTCCGCGCGCCTATTCGATGTCGAACCTGGCGTCCGACGCCGATGGCACTTGGCACTTCCAGATCAAGCGCGTGCCGAACGGCCAGGGCAGCAATTCCATTTTCGACAAAGTGAATGTCGGCGACAAGATCAGCATCGACGGCCCCTACGGCCTGGCCTATCTGCGCACCGACAGCCCGCGCGACATCATCTGCATCGCCGGCGGTTCCGGCCTGGCGCCATGCGTGTCGATTGCACGCGGCGTTGCGGCGAATCCGGCCATGGCCAATATCAAGGTGCACATGTTCTACGGCGGCCGCGGCGCGCGCGACATCTGCGGCGAAGACATGATCCAGGCGCTGCCGGGCTACGGCGAACGCTTCTTCTTCCATCCGATCATCTCCATGCCGGACACGGCCAGCGAGCAGGTCTGGACCGGCAAGGTCGGCTTCGTGCATGAACTGGCGCTGGAAATGCACGGCCCGCGCTTGCCCGAACATGAGATCTATTTCGCCGGTCCGCCGATGATGGCGCAGGCGGTGCAGAAAATGCTGATGCAGGAAAAAGTGCCGGGCGCGCAAGTACACTACGACGCCTTCTATTGACGACGATCGGCAGCGCCGCAAGACCGTGGCGCTGCACCGCCGCACCGTCGCGACAACGATTCAATGCATCGAGAAGTTTAAAAAACATACCAATATAAAAACGAGGAACACACGTGTCTAAACTGAGATTAAGCCTTGGCTGCTGGAACTACGATCGTACCCGCGGCCTGATGGACGGCACCATCCAACCGGACGGCATCGACCTGAACTACCTAAACATGGAAGTCGAGGAAACCTTCTTCCGCATGCTGCGCAACCGCGAATTCGACGTCGCCGAAATGTCGCTGTCGTCGTATACCGTGTCGCTGTTCCGCGACAGCCCGTTCATCGCGATTCCGATTTTCCCGTCGCGCTTC
>DASYEK010000058.1:0-26245 GCA_036499085.1 Herbaspirillum sp.
CGATGATTACACGCCCATGGAATTCGTGGTCGCCATCATTCAGGAGTATTTTCAGAAGGATCGGGAAACTGCGATGCAGATTATGCTCAAAGTTCATCGCGACGGAAAAGGTGTGTGCGGTGTGTATCTTAAGGATATTGCGTCCACAAAAGTTGAACTCGTTTTAAGGCACGCCAGGGAAGCAGGTCATCCTTTGCAGTGCGTGATGGAGGAAGCATGATTGCGCAAGAATTGGAAGTTAGTTTGCACATGGCGTTTGTCGAAGCCCGGCAATCGCGTCACGAATTCATAACCGTCGAGCATCTGCTGCTGGCGCTGGTGGACAATCCGTCCGCGGCCGAGGTATTGCGCGCCTGCGCGGTCAATATCGACGACCTGCGTAAAACGCTGACCAATTTCATCAGCGACAACACGCCGACCGTTTCGGGCACGACCGAAGTGGATACCCAGCCGACGCTCGGCTTCCAGCGCGTCATCCAGCGCGCGATCATGCATGTGCAATCGGCCTCGAACGGCAAGAAGGAAGTCACCGGCGCCAATGTGCTGGTGGCCATTTTCGGCGAAAAGGATTCGCACGCGGTCTATTATCTGCATCAGCAGGGCGTTACCCGCCTGGACGTGGTGAATTTCATTTCGCATGGCGTGCGGAAGGATCATACCGGCGAGCCGCAAAAAGCGCCGGAAGGAGCGGAAGACGTGCAGACTGAAAGTCAGCAAAAGGAAAGTCCGCTCGATCAATTCACGCAGAATTTGAACAAGATGGCCAACGACGGCAAGATCGATCCGTTGATCGGCCGCGAGTTCGAAGTCGAGCGGGTGATCCAGACCTTGTGCCGCCGCCGCAAGAACAACCCGCTGCTGGTCGGCGAGGCCGGCGTGGGCAAGACCGCCATCGCCGAGGGCCTGGCATGGCGCATCACGCAAGGCGATGTGCCGGAAATCCTGCGCGACGCGGTGGTCTATTCGCTCGACATGGGCGCGCTGCTGGCCGGCACCAAATATCGCGGCGATTTCGAACAGCGCCTGAAGGCGGTGCTCAAGCAGCTCAAGGATAGCCCGAACGGCATTCTGTTCATCGACGAAATCCATACCATCATCGGCGCCGGTTCGGCCTCGGGCGGTACCCTGGACGCGTCGAATCTGCTGAAGCCCGCACTCTCCAGCGGCCAGTTGAAATGTATCGGCGCGACCACTTATACAGAGTATCGCGGCGTCTTCGAAAAAGACCATGCATTGTCGCGTCGTTTCCAGAAGATCGACGTCAACGAACCGACCGTCGAGCAGACCATCCAGATCCTGCGCGGCCTGAAATCGCGTTTCGAAGAGCATCACGGCGTCAAGTATTCGGCGATCGCGCTGACCACCGCGGCCGAGCTCGCGGCGCGCTTCATCAATGATCGTCATTTGCCCGACAAGGCGATCGACGTGATCGACGAAGCCGGCGCGGCGCAGCGGATCTTGCCGAAGTCGAAGCAGAAGAAGACCATCGGCAAGGCCGAGATCGAAGAGATCATTTCGAAGATCGCGCGTATCCCGCCGCAGTCGGTCAACCAGGACGACCGCACCAAGTTGCAGACGATCGACCGCGACCTCAAGAACGTGGTGTTCGGCCAGGACCCTGCGATCGAAGCGCTGGCCTCGGCGATCAAGATGTCGCGCGCCGGCCTGGGCAAGACCGACAAGCCGATCGGCTCGTTCCTGTTCTCGGGGCCGACCGGTGTCGGCAAGACCGAAGTGGCGAAGCAACTGGCGTTCATCCTCGGCATCGAGCTGATCCGTTTCGACATGTCGGAATACATGGAACGCCATGCGGTCAGCCGCCTGATCGGCGCGCCGCCGGGCTATGTCGGTTTCGACCAGGGCGGCCTGCTGACCGAAGCGATCACCAAGAAGCCGCATGCGGTGCTGCTGCTCGACGAAATCGAAAAGGCGCATCCGGACGTGTTCAACATCATGCTGCAAGTGATGGACCACGGCACGCTGACCGACAACAATGGCCGCAAAGCCGATTTCCGCAACGTGATCATTATCATGACCACCAATGCGGGCGCGGAAAGCCTGCAGAAGCGCACTATCGGCTTCACCGAAAAGAAGGAAGCCGGCGACGAAATGGCGGATATCAAGCGTATGTTCACGCCGGAGTTCCGCAATCGCATCGACGCCATCATCAGCTTCCGTGCGCTGGATCAGGAAATTATCCTGCGCGTGGTCGACAAGTTCCTGATGCAACTGGAAGAACAGTTGCACGAGAAGAAAGTCGAAGCGATCTTCTCGGACGACTTGCGCAAGTTCCTGGCGAAGAAGGGTTTCGATCCTTTGATGGGCGCGCGTCCGATGGCGCGCCTGATCCAGGACATGATCCGCAAGGCGCTGGCCGACGAACTGCTGTTCGGCCGCCTGGTCACCGGCGGCAAGGTGACCGTGGAGCTGGACGACAAGGAGCAGGTCAAGCTGGCCTTCAACGACGAAGATCCGGCGCCGCCGCCTCCGGGCGAATCGCAGGAACTGACGATCGAGTGATATCGGCCGCCGCGCCGCGGGTATTACGGCGGCAGGCAATAAAAAACCGGCAACGTGCGAACGTGCCGGTTTTTTTTACGCCGCGAAAAAGCGCGACCGAAAATCCCGATCAGGGCAGCAAGGGCTTCCCTGCCGTCTTCTTGGCATTGATGATTTGCGTCACCTTGCCGATCATCGCCAGGCGGTAGGTGGTCGAGGGATGGATCGCGGTGTAGCCGTTCGGCACGGAGGCCGGATACTGCATCGCCAGCCGCTTCCAGAATGCCGGCGCGTTGTCGATCGCGTAGCCGGCGCGCACCAGCATGTACAGCGACAGCGTGTCGGCTGCGGCGTCCATGTCCTGTCCATAAGGCAGGATGCCGCCGGTACCGGCCAGGGTGGTGGTGTCCGGATTGGCGCGCATCAGGTTGTTGATGATGTCGCCGATGGTCTTGACCATCTTCTGCCGTCCCGGATGCGCCAGCGCGTTATGCGCGATTTCGCGTGCGACCAGGTACGCCAGTTCCTCGTCGGTGCGCGTGAAATTGATCATGCCGCGGGTGACCAGCACACGCGAGCCGTCGGAATAGGCGTTGACGATATCGGCATTGCCCAGCTCAATGCTGAATGAACAGGCCAGCGTCAGCGGCACCGTCACGTTCATCTGCGCGCCGTTGCGCTGCAGGCCGAGCTTGATCGGCGCCTTGCGGGCGACCAGCGGCGCCAGCACCGTTGCGGTCAGGCGCTCGGCGTTCTCGCCTTGCGGAATCGGGCGGTCGCCGGCGCTGATCAGGTAGTCGCCGCGCTTGACGTCGTTTTTGGCCGCGCCGCTGCCGGGCAGCACATCGGTCACCTGCAGGCGTTCGTCGAAGCCCAGGCTTTGCGCGGCAGGCGCCATCGCCATCGAATAGGAATATTTGTTCTTGGCGGTAAAGCCGAGCAGATAGCGCGCATTGCCTTTGCACAATTGCGCATTGGCGGTCAGCAGCGGCGAGGCGACCTTGAACAGGCGGTCCTGCATGGCGATCATGTTGCGCAAGGCGGTTTGCTCGGCGCTCGGCGCGACGCTCGCAGGCGTGGCCGTCGCGGGCGCCTGGCCCGGCGCGACCAGTTGCGATTGCGGCGCGCAGGCGGCCAGCAGCAACAGCGGGAGCAAGGGCAGCAAGGCCGATGCGGATTTGCGCTTCAACAGGTTCAACTTCGGTGCGGCCATCGTCATCTCCATCAATGCCATCAATGCTTGCCGGTGCTGCCGAAACCGTTGCCGCCGCGTTCGCTGGCGTCGAATTCCTCCACCACGTTGAACGCCACCTGCATCACCGGCACGATGACCAGTTGCGCCAGCCGTTCCATCGGATTCAGCACGAATTCGGTCTGGCCGCGATTCCAGGTCGACACCATCAGCTGGCCCTGGTAATCCGAATCGATCAGGCCGACCAGGTTGCCGAGTACGATGCCGTGCTTGTGGCCCAGGCCGCTGCGCGGCAGGATCATCGCGGCGTAGCCGGGATCGGCGACATGGATCGCCAGCCCGGTCGGAATCAGGTGCGTGCTGCCCGGCGCGATCGTCAGCGGCGCATCCAGGCAGGCGCGCAGGTCGAGGCCGGCGCTGCCCGCCGTGGCGTAAGCCGGCAACTGATCACGCATGCGTTCGTCGAGGATTTTAATGTCTATGGAATTCATGTCGTCTTGGGTAAAAGGAAAATAGGGAAGCCTGCAAGCAGCCATAAAATGAGCAGTAAGGCGCACGCCGTTACAGGCGGCGCGCGATCTCTGCTATCAGGCGCTCCGCCAGCGCCTGCTTGTCGGCGCGCGGCAGTTCGGTATGGCCCTGGGCGTCGAATAGGGTCAGGGTATTCTGATCCTGGCCGAAAGCGGCTTGCGCAATATTGCCGACCAGCAGCGGCACGTTTTTCTTGCGCCGCTTGGCTTCGCCGTAGGCCAGCAGGTTTTCCGATTCAGCCGCGAAGCCGACGCAGAACGGCGGCGACGGCAAGGCGGCGACATCGGCCAGGATATCGTCGTTCAATGCGAATTCCAGCGCCGGCGCCACGCCGTTCTTCACATCGGATTTCTTCAGCTTCTGTGCGCTGGCATTGGCCACATGCCAGTCGGCCACCGCCGCCACGGCGATGAATACCTGCTGGCCGGCGATGCGCGCCATCACGGCCCGATGCATCTCGCGCGCGGTCTGCACCGGTATGCATTGCACGCCTTCGGGCGGCGTCAAAGCTGTCGGCCCCGACACCAGCGTCACCTCGGCGCCCGCGTTCGATGCGGCGCGCGCCAGCGCATAACCCATTTTGCCGGAGGAAAGATTGGTGATGCCGCGCACCGGATCGATCGGCTCGAAGGTCGGCCCGGCGGTCAGCAGCACGCGCTTGCCGGCCAGCAGCTTCGGCGTAAACAGGGCGATCATGTGCTGCAATATCTGGTCGGCTTCCAGCATGCGGCCCATGCCCATTTCGCCGCAGGCCTGGGAACCGCTATCCGGGCCGAGCAATTGTATGCCGTCGGCGCGCAATTGCGCCAGGTTGCGCTGGGTTGCCGGGTTCTGCCACATTTCGACGTTCATCGCCGGCGCGATCAGCAGCGGCAGGCCGGCCGGCCGCGCCAGGCACAGCGTCGACAGCAGATCGTCGCAGGCGCCGTGCGCCAGCTTGGACATGAAATCGGCCGAGCATGGCACGATCAGGATCGCGTCGGCATCGCGCGTCAGGTCGATGTGCGGCATGTTGTTGGGGATGCGCGCATCCCACTGGCTCGCATAGACGGGATTGCCGGACAGCGCCTGCATGGTCACGGCCGTGATGAAATGCGTGGCGCCTTCGGTCATCGCCACTTGCACGCGGGCGCCGGCCTTGGTCAGCGCGCGGGTCAACTCGGCCGCCTTGTAGCAGGCGATGCCGCCGGTCAGACCCAGTACGATTTTCTTGCCCGTCAAATCCATGGCCGACTCCGTTATTTTTTCACGCGCCGCAACTCGTCCAGAACGAACAATACCGCGCCTATGCAGATCGCGCTGTCCGCGATGTTGAACGCCGGCCAGTGCCAGCGGCCGACATAGACATCCAGGAAATCGATCACATGGCCGTAGGCGATGCGGTCGATCACGTTGCCGAGCGCGCCGCCCAGGATCAGCGCCAGCGCCCAGCAGAACATGCGCTGGCCGGCATGGCGCTTGAGCAGATAGATGATGAACAGCGCCGCGCCGATGCCGACCGCGGTCAGCACATGCCGCTGCCAGCCGGTTTCGCTGGCCAGGAAGCTGAAGGCCGCGCCCTTGTTATACACCAGCACCAGGTTGAAGAACGAGGTGATCGCCATCGATTCACCGTAGGCAAACAATTTTGCCATGGTGATCTTGGTCAACTGGTCGAGCAGCAGCGCAATCGCCGCCACGCCCAGCCAGGGCACGATGCTGCCGCCGGAGGCGCCGCCGATGATTTTCTTTTTAGTAGCCATGCTTCAGGGACTCCGATCAAGCAAAATGACGCTGTTCACCCGCGCCGAACAGGTTGCTGACGCAACGGCCGCACAGGCCCGGATGTTCCGGCGCCGCGCCGACATCGGCCCGATAGTGCCAGCAGCGTTCGCATTTCTGATAAGCAGACGGCGTGACGGTCACGCTTTCCTGCGCCGCATCGGCTACCGCTTCCACGCTGGCGGCCGAAGTGATCAGCACGAACTTCAGGTCGTCGCCGAGCGTTTCCAATGCAGCGAAACGCTCGCCATGCGCCTTCAGCGCCACTTCCGCCTGCAGCGACGAACCGATGCCGCCGGCGCCGCGCACTTCTTCCAGCTGCCGCATCACTTCGGCGCGCACTTCGCGCAGCGTGGCGTACTTGGCCAGCAATGCGTCGGCGTCGTCGACCGGCGGCAGCGTGTAATAGGTTTGCGTGAAAATGGTTTCGCCGCCATCGGCATAGGTCTTGGCGTCGGCGAAGGCGGCCCAGGCTTCCTCGGCGGTAAACGAGAGCATCGGGGCCATCAGCCGCAACAGCGCCTGCGTGATATGCCAGATCGCCGTTTGCGCCGAACGCCGCGCCTGCGAGCCGGCCGCGGTGGTGTACAGGCGATCTTTCAGGATGTCGAGATAGAAGCCGCCGAGGTCCTCCGAGCAATACATCTGCAGCTTCGAGACCACCGGATGGAATTCATAGGCATTGTAATGCGCCAGGATTTCTTCCTGCAGGCGCGCCATGCCGGCGATCGCGTAGCGATCGATTTCCAGCAGGTCGGCCACCGCCACCGCATCGACGGCCGGATTGAAGTCCGAGGTATTGGCCAGAAGGAAGCGCAGCGTGTTGCGGATGCGGCGATAGGCTTCCACCACGCGCTTGAGGATTTCGTCGGAGATCGACAGCTCGCCGGAATAATCGGTCGAGGCTACCCACAGCCGCAGGATTTCGGCGCCCAGCGAATCGGACACCTTTTGCGGCGCCACCACGTTGCCCTTGGACTTGGACATCTTCTTGCCCTCGCCGTCGACCACGAAGCCGTGCGTGAGCAACGCCTTGTAGGGCGCGCAGCCGTTGAGCATGGCCGAGGTCAGCAGGGACGAATGGAACCAGCCGCGATGCTGGTCCGATCCTTCCAGGTACAGGTCGGCCGGAAACGCCGATTGCGCCTTGTGCGAACCGCGCAGCACGGTCTGATGGGTGGCGCCGGAGTCGAACCAGACGTCGAGCGTGTCGCGGTTCTTTTCGTATTGCGCGGCCTCGTCGCCGAGCAGCTCCTTGATGTCCAGCGCCTGCCAGGCCTCGATCCCGCTGCGTTCGACGCGCTGGGCGATCTGTTCGATCAGTTCCGGCGTGCGCGGATGCAGCTGGCCGGTTTCCTTGTGCACGAAGAAGGCCATCGGCACGCCCCATTGCCGCTGGCGCGACAGCGTCCAGTCGGGCCGGTTGGCGATCATGCCGTGCAGGCGCGCCTTGCCCCAGGCCGGGTAGAACGCGGTTTCGTCGATGGCGTGCAGCGCGGCCTCGCGCAGCGACTTGCCGCCGTCGGCCGGAGTGTTGTCCATGCTGGCGAACCATTGCGAAGTGGCGCGGTAGATGATCGGCGTCTTGTGGCGCCAGCAATGCATGTAGCTGTGGTCGAACATGACCAGCTTGAACAGCGCGCCGGTCTGTTCCAGCGCCGAACAGATCGGCTTGGAGGCTTCCCAGATCGTCATGCCGCCGAACAGCGGCAGCGACGATGCGTAGCGGCCGTCGCCCATCACCGGGCTGATAATGTCGTCGTCGCGCATGCCGTGGTGCTTGCAGGAAATAAAGTCTTCGATGCCGTAGGCCGGCGCGGAATGCACGATGCCGGTGCCGCTGTCGGCCGTCACATAGTCGCCGAGATAGATCGGCGAGAGGCGGTCGTAGCCGGCGTCGGCGGCCGCCAGCGGATGGCGGAATTTGATCAGGTCCAGCGCCGCGCCCTTGCAGGTGGCGATGGTTTCGCCCTGCAGGCCGTAGCGCTGCAGGCAGTCGGCCACCAGGTCGGCGGCCAGGATCAGCAGCAGCGGGGCGCCGTTGCGTTCGCTGCGCACCAGCGCATAGTCGAATTCCGGATGCACGTTCAGCGCCTGGTTGGACGGGATGGTCCACGGCGTGGTGGTCCAGATCACCACATAGCCCTGGCCCGCGGGCAGGGACGGCAGGCCGAAGGCGGCCGCGATCTTTTCCGGCTCGGCGAAGGCGAAGCCGACGTCGATCGACGGATCGCGCTTGTCCTGGTATTCGACTTCCGCCTCGGCCAGCGCCGAACCGCAATCGAAACACCAGTTGACCGGTTTCAGGCCGCGATAGACATAGCCCTTTTCCAGGATCGTGCCGAGCGCGCGCAGTTCGTCGGCCTCGTTCGAGAAATTCATGGTCTTGTACGGGTTGTCCCATTCGCCCAGGACGCCGAGCCGGATGAAATCGGCCTTCTGCCGTTCGATCTGCTCGCCGGCATAGGCGCGCGCCTTGGCCTGCACTTCGGCCACCGGCAGGTTCTTGCCGTACAGCTTTTCGATCTGGATCTCGATCGGCATGCCATGGCAGTCCCAGCCCGGCACATATTGCGCGTCGAAGCCGGCCATGTTGCGGGCCTTGACGATCATGTCCTTCAACACCTTGTTGACGGCGTGCCCGATATGGATGTCGCCGTTGGCGTAGGGCGGGCCGTCATGCAGGATGAATTTGGGCCGGTTGGCGGACGCCTTGCGGATGCGGTCGTAGATTTTCTTCTCTTGCCACTGTTTGACCCATTGCGGCTCGCGCTTGGCCAGGTCGCCGCGCATCGGAAACGCGGTTTCCGTCATGTTCACCGGATATTTGCTCTGCGGCTTTTCCTGGCGCTTGCCTGCGTTGGCGGGTTTGTTATTGCTTTTGGATTCTTGCTCGGACATATTTTTCAATCGGATTCAGTTCGCGCTTTCAACGCGCGGTATTAATTGGATGATTCTGTCGTCTTTCGACTGGCGGCCAGCCCGGGATTCACCGGACTCCGACGATGCTGCGCGGTCGCCATCCGCACGCCTCAAATTCGATCGGTCGCCGCGACGGCGGTCCTGCCCTGGTCGCGGAAAAAGCCGCGCGCGTTGTCGGCGTCGCGTTCGATGGCGGCGGTCAGTGTCGGTAAATCGATGTACTTCTCTTCGTTGCGCAGCTTGTGCAGAAATTCCACATGCACCAGTTTGCCGTAGCAGTTGCGGTCGTAATCGAAGATATGGGTTTCCAGCAGGATGCGGCCGCTGTCGTCGACCGTGGGGCGCGCTCCCAGACTGGCCACGCCCGGCAGCGGACGCTCTTCCAGGCCATGCACCTGCACCACGAAAATGCCGTCCAGCGCCGGGTGCCGGTGCCGGAAGCGCATGTTCAATGTAGGAAAGCCCAGGCTGCGGCCCAGCTTCTGCCCATGGATCACGTGGCCGGAAATGGAATAGGGATGTCCCAGCAGTTGCCGCGTCTGCACGAAGTCGCCTTCGGCCAGCGCGCTGCGCACCGACGAGGAAGAGACGCGCATGCCGTCGTTCATCACGGTCGGCATGGTGGCAACTTCGAAGCCGTGCTTCCTGCCGGCTTCGACCAGCGTATCGATATTGCCGGCGCGGCGGGCGCCGAAGCAGAAGTCCTCGCCGACCATTAGCCATTTGACGTGCAGCCCGTTGACCAGCACCTTTTCGATGAAATCCTGCGGTGAGAGGGCGGCGAAGCCGGCATTGAAATGCTCGACGATGACGCGGTCGATGCCGGCCTCGGCCAGCGAGCCGAGCTTGTCGCGCAGGTTGGCGATGCGCTTGGGCGCCTTGGCGTCCGGATTCAGGGTGGCGAAAAACTCGCGCGGATGCGGTTCGAAGGTCATCACCGCGGCGTCCAGCCCCAGGCGCGAGGCGGCGGCGCGCACTTGCGCCAGCAGCGCCTGATGGCCGCGATGCACACCGTCGAAATTGCCGATCGTCAACGCGCAGGGCGCGCGCGAGGCGGCGTTGGGAAGTCCTCGAAATACCTTCATCGATTCAGCAGGAAGCCGTTACCAAAACTTGCCATTATAAAGGCTTTCGCTCTGCCTGAGCCGTTCCGGCCGCGCTCACCGCGCTCACATTTCGCCCCAGATGGCGTTCAATGCCGCCAGCGCGGCCAGGCCGGCGGTTTCGGTGCGCAGCACGCGCGGTCCCATCGACAGCATCATGGCGCCGTGCACGCAGGCCAGGGTTTCCTCTGCCTCGGTAAAGCCGCCTTCGGGGCCGATCAGCAGCGCCAGCGCCTGCGGCGGCTGGTGGCGCGCCCAATCCGACAACGATTGTTCGCCGCGCGGCGACAGCAGCACGCGCTTGTGCAGATCCTGCTGCGCCACCCAGTCGCTGAGGGAGGTCAGCGGCGCCAGCAGCGGCAGCCGGTTGCGGCCGCTTTGCTCGGCCGCGGCGACGATCACGCCTTCCCAGTGCGCCTGTTTCTTCCCGGCGCGGTCGCCGTTCAGGCGCACCACGCAGCGCTGCGCGGACAGCGGCTGGATCGCGGCGGCGCCCAGTTCCACCGATTTTTCGATGATCCAGTCGAGCTTGCCGCCTTCGGGAAGGGCCTGCGCCAGCGTCACCGCATAGGGCAGCTCGGCTTCGCGCGGGGAAAAGGTCTTGATTTCGGCGCTGGCGCTCTTGCGTTCGATCAGCGTCAGGCTGGCCGTGTATTCGCCGCCTTCGCCGTTGAACAGCGTGACCAGGTCGCCAGGCTGCATGCGCAATACCTGCACATGATGGGCGACATGATCGGGCAGGCGCAGCGATTGGCCGACGGCGAGCGGAACGGGGCAATAAAAACGCGGCATGATTTCCTGTGAAGGGGATTTGCGGCAGACGGCGGACGGCATGCAATAGCGCAGATTTTAATGGCTTGGCCTTGTCTCTGGTAAAATACTTGGCTTCGCAGCCGGCGCCTAGCCCAATAAAATTCTTCGCCATCACCGCCATTTATATCATCTATGACATCCACACTTCCAAGCGCGACACTTCCAACCGACAAAATGGCCAACGCAATTCGCGCCTTGGCAATGGACGCAGTGCAAAAGGCCAACTCGGGCCATCCGGGCATGCCGATGGGCATGGCCGAAATCGCGGTGGCCTTGTGGGGCGGGCATTACCGGCATAATCCGGCAAATCCGAAGTGGGCCAATCGCGATCGTTTCGTGCTGTCGAACGGCCACGGCTCGATGCTGCAATATGCCCTGCTGCACCTCACAGGCTACGACCTGTCGATGGAAGACTTGAAGAAATTCCGCCAACTGCATTCCAAGACCCCCGGCCATCCCGAAGTCGATGTCACTCCCGGCGTCGAAACCACCACCGGCCCGCTGGGCCAGGGCTTGACCAATGCCGTCGGCATGGCGCTGGCCGAAAAGCTGCTGGCCGCCGAATTCAACAAGCCCGGCCTGGATGTGGTCGATCATTACACCTATGCCTTCGTCGGCGACGGCTGCCTGATGGAAGGCATTTCGCACGAAGCCTGTTCGCTGGCCGGCGCGCTGCGCCTGTCCAAGCTGATCGTGCTGTACGACGACAACGGCATTTCGATCGACGGCAAGGTCGAAGGCTGGTTCCGCGACGATACGCCGAAGCGTTTCGAAGCCTACGGCTGGAATGTGATCCCGGCGGTCGACGGCCATGACGTGGATGCCGTCAGCGCGGCCATCGCCAAGGCGAAGCAGGCCGGCAAGCCGACCCTGATCTGCTGCAAATCGATTATCGGCAAGGGTTCGCCCAACCTGGCCGGCACCGACAAGGTCCACGGCGCCGCGCTGGGCGACGCCGAAATCGCCGCGGTGCGCGAAGCGGTGAAGTGGCCGCACGAGCCGTTCCACGTTCCCGCCGACGTCTACGCCGCATGGGACGCCAAGCCTGCCGGCGCCAAGGCCGAAAGCGCCTGGGACGACCTGTTCGCCGCCTACGACAAGCAATTTCCCGAACTGGCCGCCGAATTGCAGCGCCGCATCGCCGGCCGCCTGCCGGATGCATTCGCAAAAACGGTGCAGGACTATATCGCCAACTGCGTCGAGAAAAAAGAAACCATCGCCACCCGCAAGGCCAGCCAGAACGCCATCCAGGCCTATTCGCAGGCGCTGCCCGAATTCCTGGGCGGTTCGGCCGACCTGACCGGCTCCAACCTGACCAACTGGAAAGAATCGGTCGCGGTGCGCGCCGACCAGCGCGGCAACCATATCAACTACGGCGTGCGCGAATTCGGCATGAGCGCGATCATGAACGGCATCGCCCTGCATGGCGGCTACCTGCCGTTCGGCGCCACTTTCCTTACCTTCTCCGATTACAGCCGCAATGCCTTGCGCATGGCGGCGCTGATGAAGCTGCGCTCGATCTTCGTGTTCACGCACGATTCGATCGGCCTCGGCGAAGACGGTCCGACCCATCAATCGGTGGAACATGTGTCGAGCCTGCGGCTGATTCCGCAACTCGACAACTGGCGTCCATGCGACACGGTGGAATCGGCCGTGGCATGGGAACAGGCGATCCGGCGCAAGGACGGTCCGAGCACGCTGATCTTCTCGCGCCAGAACCTGCCGTTCCAGCAGCGCAGCGCGGCCCAGATCGCCGATATCCGCCGCGGCGGCTACATCCTGCGCGATGCGGCCGACGCCAAGGCGATCCTGATCGCCACCGGTTCCGAAATCGAACTGGCGACCAAGGCCGCCGATGCACTGGCCGCCGAAGGCATTGCGGTGCGCGTGGTCTCGATGCCTTGCACCGACGTATTCGATCGCCAGGACGCCGCCTACAAGGCCGGCGTCCTGCAGCACGGCTTGGCGCGCGTGGCCATCGAAGCCGGCGTGACTTCGTTCTGGTACAAGTACGTCGGGCTGGAGGGCGCGGTGGTCGGCATCGACAGCTTCGGCGAATCGGCGCCGGCCGGCGAACTCTTCAAGCATTTCGGCTTCACAACGGATAACGTGGTGGCCAAGGTCAAGATGGTCCTGGCCTGAACGAACGGATTTCAAAGCAAAAAAACGACAGAAATTTTTTAAAAAATTCACACACTTTTCATTTACGGAGCCCAAGCATGACTATCAAGGTAGCTATCAACGGTTACGGCCGCATCGGCCGCAATATTCTGCGCGCGCACTATGAAGGCGGCAAAAAGCATGACATCGAAATCGTCGCGATCAACGATCTGGGCGATCCGAAGACCAATGCCCATCTGACCCAATACGACACCGCGCACGGCAAGTTCCCCGGCACCGTGACCGTCGACGGCGATTCGATCGTGGTCAACGGCGACCGCATCAAGGTGCTGGCGCAACGCAATCCGGCCGACCTGCCATGGGCCGCGCTGGGCGTGGACGTGGTGCTGGAATGCACCGGCTTCTTCACCACCAAGGCCAAGGCCAGCGCGCACATCGCGGGCGGCGCCAAGAAAGTCATCATTTCGGCCCCGGGTGGCGCGGATGTCGACGCAACCGTCGTCTTCGGCGTGAATCACAAGACGCTGAAAGCCAGCGATACCGTGATCTCGAACGCTTCCTGCACCACCAACTGCCTGGCGCCGCTGGTCAAGCCGCTGCACGAAAAGATCGGCCTGCTGAACGGCCTGATGACGACTATCCACTCCTATACCAACGACCAGGTGTTGACCGACGTCTATCACGAAGACCTGCGCCGCGCCCGTTCGGCCACGCATTCGATGATCCCGACCAAGACCGGCGCCGCTACCGCGATCGGCCTGGTGATGCCGGAACTCAACGGCAAGCTGGACGGTTTCGCGATCCGCGTGCCGACCATCAATGTCTCGATCGTCGATCTGTCGTTCACCGCAGCGCGCGACACCACTGTCGATGAAGTCAACGCCGTCCTGAAGGCCGCTGCCGAAGGCGAGCTGAAGGGCATCCTGGCGTATCAGACCGAGCCGCTGGTCTCGATCGACTTCAACCACGATCCTGCATCGTCGACCGTCGATGCGGCCCTGACCAAGGTCTCGGGCCGTCTGGTCAAGGTGGCGTCCTGGTACGACAACGAATGGGGCTTCTCAAACCGTATGCTGGATACAACAGTGGCGTTGATGGCTGCAAAATAAATCGCAGCGCCGGCAGAGCCGGCCAAGGCAAAACCCCGTGAGGAATTACGGGGTTTTTTTTCGTCCTTTTTTATATTGTCGACATATTTGATAGGTAGCCTGAACGATGTTGCCCAACGCTTGCCAAAAGCCATGTTGCTGCAACGCCACATTCTTTCCCCGATAGATGACAGAACTTGTCAGATTTAGATGGTTTTAAGCCCTAACATGGTGGCAATAGCTGCCTATTCCCCGGATTTTCAGGAAAAGACAGAAATGCGAAAAGGCAGTGATATATAATGCAAAATATTGACTAAATAACAAGTTTTTGTTTTACTCTTGTCAACGTGGCAAGAGTATTAATCGTTTGAAAACAAGCAATTACCAAAACCAGATAGCAAAAAGCAAGTAAAGGGGAAGTCGCGGATGCAGGGGCGTAGATATACGGCAGGCCATACGACCACGATCGTCATGTCGGCAGCTTGCGTACTGTTTTTTGGGATGGTTGCCGTATTTGGCGTTCTGCTGCCACTGCCGGTTTCCGCGCAGACTGCCGCGCAGGCGCAAGCCCAGGCCAAGGCGCGGGCGCAAGTCGAGGAGCAGAACCGCTTACAAAACCAGGCTGAGGCGCAGGAGCGCAATCAGTTGCCAGCGCCTGCGCCATCGCAACCGGCGACGCTGCAACTTCCCGCGCCGGCAGCAACACCGGACACGCCACCCGCGATACCGGCGACGCCGCGCGCACCCCTCGACACCGCCTTGCCGCCGTTTCCCGCCGCGCCGGATACCTCGGCCGGCAGTTCCGTGACCGCCAGCGACTACGCGCGCAGCCAGAAGCAGAGCCAGACCGATCCCCGCTCGCCAGAGCAGGTGGCGCGCGCCGCCGATCAGGACCTGATGCAGCTCATCCAGAAAGCCGATCCTAGCGTCGAAGGCAAGCTCATCCCGTTGCCGGTCGACGGCGCGGCGGCATTGGGCGACGACCTGCCGGTGGAGGAGCGGATCTCGCTGGAAGAAGCGCTCGATCGCACCGTCAACAACAGCTACAGTTTCAAGGCCATCACCGCCCAGACCGAAGGTGCCGGCTATGCCCGCAAGGCGGCGCTGGGGCAGCTCGGACCGACCGTCGACGTGCGCACGCAGCGCGGCCGCGAGTTTTCTTCGCCGGCATCGATCATCGATCCGGAAACCGGCAAGGCCGTGATCGCCAGCAACCATCGGCGCTGGGACGCCACCGTGCAATTGCGCCAGCCGCTGTTCCAGCCGGGTTCCTATTTCGACTACAAGAAGACCGGCAAGCTGGCCGATGCGGCCGATTCGCGCCGCGAAGATGCGCGCTCGATGCTGTACTACACCACCATCAAGGCCTATTTCGATCTGCTCAAGGCGTATTCGCTGTTGTCCTTCGCGCAAGGCTACGAAAAGCGCATGGAGCAATTGCAGGACTATATGCAGAAGCGCCTGGAAGGCGGCGGCGCCAGCAAGATCGACCTGGACCGCGTGCGCGGCCGCACCCTGTCGGCGCAATCGTCGGTGATCGAAAGCCAGGGCGCGCTGGAAAGCGCGATGGTGTCGCTGGAACAACTGACCGGCATTCGCGCATCGAAAATGGTGATGCCGGACCGCATCATGCCGGCGGTGCCGAATACCTCCAAGGAGGCCATGGCCAATGTGTATGAGAACAATCCGGGCATCCGCGCCGCGCGCCAGGAAATCGATGCTGCCGCGGAAGAACTGAAATCGGCCCGTTCGCGCTTCTCGCCGACCTTTGCCATCGAATTGTCGCAACAGCGTTATTCCGGCGCCGGCGGCGACAACACGCTGACAATCGACCGCAAGGCCATGCTGGTGATGACCATGAATCTGCTCAACGGCGGTTCCGATTACTACTACCAGAAGGAAATCGGCACCAAGTTCGTTGAAAAGAGCAATACCGCCGCCGATATCGAACGCAAGGTCAAGGAACAGCTGGAAGTCAATTACCGCACGCTGACCGCGATCACCAAGCGCAGCAACATCGCGCGCCAGGAGTACATGACCAACAGCAAGGTCGCCGACGAATTCCTGGAACAGTTGGGCACCGGCAGCAAGCAATTGCTGGACGTGCTCGATGCCTACCAGCGCGCCTATCAGTCGCGCGTCGATTTTGCGCAATTGCTTTTCCTGCAGTCCGACATCAGCTATCAAATCCTGCGCAACGCCGGCAGCAGCCTGAAGGCCGCCGACCTCGAAGCGCGTTCCGTCAACCAGAGCAAGTGAAGCAGGGACGGCGAGGACGATATGGAAGGCGGTAAAGAACAGAACTTCTGGCCTGGCTTCGTGGACGCGCTGTCCAACGTGGTGCTGGTCATGATCTTCGTGGTGGTGGTGTTCGTGGTCACGCTGTTTTACTACTCGCAGAAGCTGGCCGAGTACAAACTCAATAAATACGTCGAAAAGCGCGACACCCAGACCCAGATCATGCATCCGGCGACCGCCGGCGCGCGCGACCAGGCCAGCAGCGACACGATCCGGAAACCGTCCGATGCGCCCCAGGCCGCGCCGGACGTCAAGGACAAGCAGATTGCCGACCTGAAAACCCAGGTTGCCTCCCTGCGCGTGCAACTGGCCGGGCAGGCGATGGCCTCGGCGGTTGCCGCCGTGACCGGCAGCACGCGCAGCGAAAACGAGACGCCGAACCACATCATCGAAGTCAAGCCGGGCGAAAAGGTCAAGAAGACCGAAACCGGCGCGCGATTGGAAAACACAGCCGAGGCGCTGGTGCTGCATTTCGCCGACGACAGCACCACGCTGGATTCGGATGCCATCAAAAGCCTGAACAACGACGTCGCGCCATGGATCGAGCGGCTCAAGAAAGGCCCCGGCAAGATCGTGGTCAGCGGCGCGGTCGGCTCGCTCGGTTATAGCGAAGGCCGGCGCCGCGCCTATTACCGCGCCGTCGCCGTGCGCAACCAGATGATCGCGCTGGGCGTGGCGCCGGCCAAGGTGATCAGCCGCGTGGTGCCGGGCGAAGCCGGCAGCGACAGCGGCAGCCGCGTGCTGCTGCAATTCACCACCCAGGATCCGAAATGAGCGATCCGGCACTTCCCCCCGGTCCCGATTCCGGCTCCGGCCGAGGCGCCGGCCCTCGTCCTCGCGGCAGGCTGCGCGCTGCGGGCGAGCGGCTCTACGCCGCCCTGGCGCGCCTGCTCGGCCCGCTGAAGCCGCTGGCCGAACGCGTCATGCAGCCGTTGGCGACGCTGCTCGACCGGGGACTGGGCCGGTACCGCGACATGCCGCGTCCGCGCGTGCTGGTGCTGGCCATTACCTTCATCACGCTGTTCTTGTGCGTGTGGGCGTTCCTGGCGCCGATCGACATGGTAGTGCGCGGCGAAAACGGCCGCATCGTCTCGTCCGAACACAACCAGGTGATCCAGCATCTGGAAGGCGGCATCGTGGCCGCCATCGCCACGCGCGAAGGCGCCTTCGTCAAGCGTAACCAGATCCTGCTGTCGATCGCCGATGTGCGCGCCAACGCCGACCTCGGCGAAGGCCGCGTCAAATTGCTGGGCTTGCGCGCGCGCGTGACGCGGCTGCGCGCCGAAGCCGAGGGCGCCCCTTCGCTGCAACTGCCGGCCGACCTGCCGGCCACCGAAGCCGCCGTGATCAGCGAAGTCGGCACCTTCAATGCGCGCCGCTCGAAACTGGACCAGGAAATCTCGGTGCTGCGCCAGCAGGCCGAACAGCGCCGCGGCGAACTGGGCGAAGTGCTGAGCCGCCAGAAAAGCCTGGCCGCCGAATTCGACCTGGCGCAGCGCCAGTATCAACTGGTGCACGGCATGTTCGTGCGCAGCGCCGCCTCCCAGATCGAAGACCTGAACGCCCAGGCCAAGGTGCAGGACGTGACCAGCCGGCTGGCCGCCGCCAATGCGATGGCGCCGCGCCTGAATGCCGCCATCGGTGAAGCCAATGCCAAGATCGGCGAAGCCACCTCGCGCTTCCGGTCCGACGCGCGCAGCGACCTGACCACCGCCGAAACCGAACTGGCGCAACAGAGCGAGGAAATCAAATCGCGCAGCGACCGCGTGCTGCGCTCTGAAGTGCGCGCGCCCATGGACGGCGTGGTCAACCGGATTTTCATCAACACCATCGGCGGCGTGGTCAAGCCCGGCGATCCGATCCTGGAAATGACGCCGACCACGGAGGAAGTCATGATCGAGGCCCGGGTGCGGCCGACCGACCGCGCCGAACTGCGCACCGGCCTGCCCACGCGCGTGAAGGTGACGGCCTACGATTCCGGCGTATACGGTTCGATGCGCGGTGTGGTGACCGAAATCAGCGCCGATACGGTGCCCGACGAGCGCGGCGAACGTTTCGAGCGCAATTACCGGGTCAAGATCCAGGTCAAGAAGGAAGCGCGCGAGGGCCTGACCGGCCTGCCGCTGCTGCCGGGCATGACCGCGACCGCCGATATCGTGGTCGGACGCCGCACCGTATGGCAATACCTGTGGTCGCCGCTGCGCCGCTTCTCCCAGTCGGCGCTGCGGGAGCCGCGATGACCGCGGCGTTTTGCTAGGGAAAACCCTGATTTGTCGGCGCATGGCGGTGCTCTATGCTGTGCGTTAGTTGCTGGAAAGTGGGTTCCAGGATGCAAGGCTCCGGGGACCAAGGATTTATTCGAGGCGGCGGCATTGCCGTGCCGACGCCCGAAGCTGGAAATGCATTTGCTGGAATCAGGACCAAGTTGTCAGTTAATTGAAATCATTGAATAAACCGCTATAAAACGGAAGCCGCTCACCCATGAAAAATCTGCGCATTTATTACATTCTTGCCGCGATACCGCCGCTGTTCATGCTCGCCGGCGGCATTCTGTTCCGCGAATTCATTTTGCACGCGATCCATATCAATCCGATACTGAACCTGTTCATCATCGCCGTGGCGGTGGGCGGTATCGCGTTGATCATTTTCAATGTCTATAAAGTGAATTGGGAATACGACAAGCTGATGTCGTTCAAGGCGCGGGTGGATGCCGGCGAGTCCATGGACGAGCTGGTCGAGGCGCCGGAATACCGCGGCTCCGAAATCGGCAAGGTGCTCAAGAGCGTGGCCTCGACCAAGGGCCGCCTGACATCGCGCATCGAACAGGAAGCCATCGAACGCTCCCTGGCCGAGCTGCATGCGCACCTGGAAGCGAAAACCGAATTCCCGCAATTCCTGACCGGCTTCATGATCGCGCTGGGCCTGCTGGGCACCTTTATCGGCCTGCTCGAAACCCTGGTCAGCACCGCGGCGCTGATCGACGGCTTCGGCAAGGCCAGCCAGGGCGCCGACATGGACGCCTCGTTCATCCACCTGGTGGCCGACCTGCAGAAACCGCTGGCCAGCATGGGTACCGCGTTCAGCGCCTCGATGTTCGGCCTGATCGGCTCGCTGGTGCTGGGCTTCACGCTGATGACCCTGCGCGCCGCCGGCAAGAAACTGCAGACCACCGCGCGCTTTTGCATCGGCAGCATCGTCGAGCACGTGATCCACGATGCTTCCGGTCCGGCCGCCACCGTGCGTCCCGGCTTGTCCGAAGCGTTCCTGGGCGAATTCCTGGGCGACCTGATGGTGCTGCAGCGCGAATCCATCATGGCGTCGCGCAATGCGTCGGACTCGTCGATGCAGGCCGGCCTCAAGCTGGATGCGATGAACGAACGCCTGGCCGCCATCTCGACGCTGTTCGCGGAAAGCATCGACGAGTCCAAGAATATGCGGCAACTGGTCGCGGTCGGTCCGCGCATGCACGAAACCGCGCAGCAGACGCTGGAAGAAATCCGCGGCCTGGGCCAGATGATCAACCAGAAGATGACCTCGGCGCGCGATCTCAGCAGCACCCTGTCGATCCTGGAAGAACGCCTGACCAACAACGGCGAAATCGCCCTGCGCACCTTCGACACCATCCCGCAAATGGTGGCCCTGATCCAGAACGGCCAGAATGCATTGGCTTCGGCGCTGACCTCGATCCAGACCCAGCAGGCCGACGCCGCCACCGTCAACGAGCAGACCGCGCAGACCATGGCGCAGATGCCGGCGCTGTTCAATCAGTTGTCGATGCGCATGGCCGACGAACTCAGCGCAATCCAGCACCAGGGCGAAATCCACGCCACCGTGGCGGCGCGCCTGGGCGAACTGGGCGGCGCGATTTCCGAGAACTCCGGCAACATCACCCGCGACTCGCTGGCCGCGCGCCAGGTGCAGGTCGACCTGGTCAAGCATCTGGCCGGCCAGAACAACAGCATCAAGACCATGGCGGTCATTCCGGAAACGCTGGCGTCGATCACCGAAGCGCTGCGCCGCAGCAACGTCATGGCGCAGACCATCGTCGACGAAATGCGCACCGGCCGCGCCACCATCGTCAAGGATGTGCGCCTGGAACTGCGCGAAGCGGTGCGCGAGCTGGCTTCGGGCGGACAGCCCAAGTAACGCAGGCGCCTTATGTCCGGTCGCGATCCCGCCAATCTGGAGCCCCCTGTGACGCCGGCCGTCACGGGGACCATGCCGCCTGTGCCGCCGGTGCCGCCGCAGGGAGGGCAATCGGCGCAATCCGCGCCGCCGCGGCCGGATCAGCCGCAGGAACGGGAACCGGCCAGGGACGCGATCGAGGAATCAAGCGCGGAAGCGGCCATGGAACAGGCCGAAGAACGCGATCCGATGTACCTGCAAATCCTGCGCGCCTACGGCAGCCGCTTTGTCGAAATCGGCATCGGCGGCGTGCTGATCAACAGCTTCGGCCTGCTCATGCCGCTGTATTCGCGGCTGATCTACGACAAGGTCATCGGCAATCACATTCCCGACACCTTGTGGGCCTTGACCATCGGCCTGCTGCTGTTTGCGCTGCTGGAATTCGTGCTGCGCGTGACGCGCACCTATTACATCGAACAGCTGGCCGGAAAATTCGACATCGATTTCGACGAGATATCGGTGCAGCGGCTGCTGAACAACCGTTTTTCGCCCGGCGTCGGCACGGTGCTGGCCAAATATCGCGAAATCAACGGCGCGCGCGATGTGCTGTCGTCCAACTACATGTTGATCATCATCGATTTCCCGTTCCTGCTGCTGTATCTGGTGGCGCTGGGCATGATCGGCGGCGAGATCGTCTGGGTGGTGCTGGTCGGCGGCGCGCTGCTGGTGGCCAGCCAGTACCTGGCCAAGATCCCGGCCCACGAATATGCCCAGCGCGCGATCCGCGCCAATACCGCCAAGACCGACAAGCTGGCCAGCCTGGTGGCCGGCATCGACACCCTCAAGACCTCGGCGATGCAGCATCGCTTTGTCGAACTGCTGCAAACCGACGCCCGTTCGGCAGCCGTCAACCAGGCCAAGAACCGCTTCTGGATGTCGATCGGCTATACGCTGTCCAACAGCAGCAACACCCTGATTTCGGTCGGCACGATGGTGGTCGGCGTGTACCTGGTCGAAGCCAATACGATTTCGGTCGGCGCCCTGATCGCCGCCTCGCTGCTGGCCGGGCGCGCCGGCGGCATGATGTCGTCGGTCAGCACCGTGCTGACCCGCATCGAGATATTCCGCCAGGCGCGCGAGGGTTTCGAGCAGATGTTCCTGAAACAGCAGGAGGCGCCGCGGGTGCAGGTCGATCGCGAGCAGATCGCCGGCCATATCCAGGTGGCCAACCTGAACTTCCGCTTCGACGCGCAGCGGCCGGAAACGCTGCATCAGATTTCCTTGAATATCAATCCGGGCGAGAAGGTCGGCCTGGTGGGACGTTCCGGTTCCGGCAAGTCGACCCTGCTGCGCTGCCTGGCCGGCGTGCACCGTCCCGACGCCGGCCAGGCCCTGATCGACGGCCTGTCGATCGAAGCCTTCAGCCTGGACGTGCGCTGCCGCTACATCGGCTACAAGCCGCAAGAATCCTTTTTGTTCGAAGGCACGCTGGAAAGCAACATCTTCATCGACGGCAGCGTGCGCGCGGACGTGCGCGGCGCCGCGCTGGCGATTTCCGGACTGGACGAATCGATTGCAAAAGGGCAGTTGCGGCTGGACCAGGTATTGAATGCGGCCAGCACGCTTTCCGGCGGCCAGCGCCAGATGGTGGCGCTGGCGCGCGCCGTGGCCACGCTGCCGAATGTGCTGCTGCTCGACGAGCCGACCTCCGGCATCGACCAGGCGACCGAAAACCGCATATTGCAGAACCTGATGGCGTTCGCCCGCAACCGTACGCTGGTGATCGCGACGCACAGCCCGGCGCTGTTGCAGCATATGGACCGCATCGTGGTCATCGAAGGCGGCAGGATCGTCGCCGACGGCCCGCGCGACAAGATCTTGCAATCGAAACAATGAAGTCAGACCTGACTCAACCTGGCCCGACCTTGGCATAGCAATACTCACGGAGAGCAATCATGGCAAACAGCAAAGCGCAAAACGCCCCTGCAAGCAGCCGCGGCAACGTCTACGACAAAACCAACATCAAGGTCGTCATGCCGGATGCGAACGGCGACTTCACCGCGCCGGTCGCCAAGAGCGCCGTCGAAAAAGTCGAGGTGGTCGACGTCGACATGGTGCTGCAGCTCAAGGACGGCACCAACCTGGTGCTGGCCGGCGGCGCCATCAGCGCGATGGACGCCAGCCATACCGAAGTCAAGTTCAGCGACGGCCTGCAAGGCCTGTCCAATCTGTTCGACCTGGTCGGCACCATTGCGATTCCGAAGCTCGAACCCATCCTCAGCTCGCTGCAGGGCCAGCCCAACGCGGAAGGCCAGGGCGCCGGCACCAACGATCCGGTCGCCGCCGATTCCAGCGGGCTGACCGCTTCCGTGACCACGCAGATCGTCAACCAGCTGACCCAGATCGTGCAGGTCAATTCGCAATCGGTCACCATCCAGACGGTGGACCCGACCGCGCAAACCGCGGTGCTGAGCCAGAATACCAAGACCGGCGACGTCGACAGCCAGCCGCTGCAGCACGTCGAGCCGCCGATCCCGCCGGAGCGGCCCGGCATCATTCCGCCGGAACACATCATCGGGCCGGATGCGCCGGCCATGACGCTGACCCTGGTCAACCTGACCACCATCACGCAGATCGGCAACGTGCTGTACGGCAGCGGCGGCACGCCGCCCTCGGCCACCGACGGCAGCAACAACGCGCAGTTCGCGCCTCAGGTGATCAATGCGCCGGCCGACGCGACCGAAATCCATGCGATCAGCAATATCCCGCCCAACGATTTCATCAAGGTGGTCAACATCACGCTGACCGGCAACGGCATTGCCCAGTCGATCGAGGTCAAGGGCGTTCCGCCCGGCATGTCGATCGTCAACGGCACCGACCTCGGCAACGGCGTATGGTCGATCCCGGTCGTGGACGGGCAGCGCGACTACGCCATCCAGATCGAATACACCACCGTCCCGGCCGATCCGCAGGCGCCCATCCATCAGCAGTTCTCGATGGAATTCGACGTCACCATGACCACCGCGGACGGCGTCGTCAATCTGTCGCAGGTCAAGCAGTTCGTGGTGAAAGACGTCAACACCGTCAACGACCTGACTTATATCGATTCGACCACCGGCGAGGGCGTCTACGTCTTGCCGGCGCAGGGCAATGCGCACGTCATCCATGCCGGCGATGCGGGCGTTACCATCTATGGCAGCAATGCCGCCGATTTCCTGTTCGGCGGCGCCGGCGTGGATACCATCCACGGCGGCAGCGGCAATACCTACTTCGAAGGCGGCGGCGGCGCGGATCAGTTGATCGGCGGCACGGGCGGCGTCAATACCGCGGGCTACACCCTGTCCACGACCGGCGTGACGGTCGACCTGCTCGCCGGCACCGGCACCGGCGGCGATGCGCAGGGCGATACGCTGACCAATATCCAGAACGTGATCGGCAGCACGCATGACGACATCATCATCTCGGGCACAGGCGCGAACAACATCAACGGCGGCGGCGGCGTGGACCGGGTCAGCTATGCGGGATCGGCCACCGGCGTCATCGTCGACCTGCAGGCAGGCACCGGCAACGGCGGCAATGCGACAGGCGACAAGCTGACCGGCATCCAGAATGTGACCGGCAGCGAGCACAACGATACCTTCTTCGCCAGTTCCGTGGCCAATGCATTCGACGGCGGCCAGCACGACCTGGGCGGCGCCGACACCGTCAGCTACGCCAACGTGACCACCGGCGGCGTGATCGTCGACCTGTCCACCGGCGCCCGCACCGGCGGCGCGGCGGCTGGCGATACGTATACAAATATCCAGAACATCATCGGCACCGCTTTCGCCGACACCTTTATCGACGGCGCGGGCGCCAACCGCTACGACGGCACCAACCTTGGCGCGCCGGGGCTGGATACCGTGGATTACCGCGATTCGGATGCGGGCGTGAACGTCGATTTCGTGACGGGGCGCGGCCATGGCGGCTATGCCGAGGGCGACAGCTACGTCAATATCCAGAACGTGGTCGGCAGCAGCCACGACGATTCCTTCACGGCCGCGTCCGATAGCAAGAATTTCAACGGCGGCTCCGGCGGCCTGGATACCGTCGACTACTCCGGCGCCGCTTCAGGCGTCATCATCGACACGATAGCGGGGCAGGGCCGGGGCGGGGCCGCGGGCAACACATATGTGAGTATCGAGAAGTTCGTCGGCAGCGGTTCCGACGATACCTTCATCGCCAGCAATACCGTCAATTATTTCAACGGCGGCAAAGGCGGTTCGGACACGGTCGATTACAGCAACTCGAACCTGGCGGTCACTGTCGACCTGTCCCATGCGGACGGCACCGGCAATTCCGGCGGCTATGCCGCGGGCGACGTGCTGGTCAACATTGCCAACGTCATCGGCAGCGCTCACGACGACGTGTTTATCGCCGGTTCGGTGCAGAACAGTTTTGAAGGCGGGCTGGGAAACAATACCGTCAGCTATGAGAATTCCTCCTCGGCGGACAGCACCGGCGTGACGGTCGACCTGTCGGCCACCGACGGTTCCGGCACCGGCGGCAACTATGCCCTGGGCGACAAGTTCTCCAACATACAGAACGTCATCGGCAGCACGTTCAACGATACTTTCGTCGCCAGTTCGGTGGCCAACGTATTTACCGGCCACGGCGGCAGCGATACCGTCAGCTATGCCAAGTCGACCTCGACCGACGCGATCGGCGTGACGGTCGACCTGTCCACCGTGGACGGCGTCGGCGGCGCCGGCCACGGCAGCGGCGATTTTGCCCAGGGCGATACCTATATCGATGTCCAGAACGCCATCGGCAGCGCGTATAACGACACCTTTATCGCCGGCACGCTGGCCAATACCTTCACCGGCGGCGGCGGCAGCGATACCGTCAGCTATGCGCAATCGACCGCGGCGGTGAATGTCGACCTGGTCAACGGCGTGGGCACCGGCGGCTATGCCGAGGGCGACCAATACCTCAACATCCAGAACGTCATCGGCAGCAGGGATTTCGACGACACCATCATCGACAACCTGGCCGCCAACAACATCGACGGCGGCACCGGCAGCCTGCACAACCGCGTCAGCTACGCCAACTCGGTATCGGCGCCCGGCGTCGCGGCCGGCGTGACGGTCGACCTGAGCCAGACCGACGGCAGCGGCACCAGCGGCGGCTATGCGCAGGGCGACGTGCTGACCAACATCCAGGACCTGACCGGCAGCGCGGCCGACGATACCTTTGTCGCCAGCCTGGCCGCCAACAACCTGGACGGCGGCGCCAGCACCGCGGCTTCGCACAACCGGGTCAGCTATGCGGCATCGGTCGACGGCGGCGGCGCCCCGGTCGGCGTGACAGTCGACCTGGTCAACGGCACCGGCAGCGGCGGGTATGCGCAAGGCGACACCTACGTCAATATCCAGGACGTGACCGGCAGCAAGGCCGACGACCTGATCATCGCCAGCGATGCCGCCAATGCCATCGACGGCGGCACCGGCAGCATGCACAACCGCGTCAGCTACGAGGATTCGGTGACATCCACAGGCGTGGCCGCGGGCGTGACCATCGACTTGAACCTGGCCGACGGCAGCGGCAACAGCGGCGGTTATGCGACGGGCGACAAGCTGACCAACATCCAGGACCTCACCGGCAGCGCCGCCGACGACAAATTCATCGCCAGCGGCGACGCCAACAACTTCGACGGCGGCGCCAGCACGGCGGCTTCGCACAACGTGGTCAGCTACGCCAAGTCGGCCACCGGCGTGACGGTCGACTTGACCAACACCACCGGCCTGGGCACC
>DASYEK010000059.1:0-18716 GCA_036499085.1 Herbaspirillum sp.
CAACGGGCCCGGCGCGGACGGTTGCAGCCGCCAGTCCTCCACATAAATCCCGCTAGGCGCGAACTCGATCATGCAATTGCCGACGCGTCGTAGCGGCGCCGGTTCGGGCCAGCGGTCGTGCAGTTGCAGGGCGGTCGGTTCACGCCAGACCAATTGCCTGCCGTCCCAGATCGATTGCGCCACCCAGCCTTCATAGTTGCCTGCCAGCGTCAATTCGGCCTTGGAATATTGCGCCCACGGCTTCGCAACCGCGAGCAGGCGGTCATTGCGCGGCAGGCGCAGGTCGATGGAGAAATTGCGGCTCTGCAGCCAGAACACCTGCGTTTCGGTATCGCTCGTCCCATCGGCGAAAGTAATGCAGTGGCGGCGATACAAGCCCATCATCCAGTCGGGTACGTGGTGCGCGGAAGGGAAGGCGTGCGCCTGAAGCAGATCTGCGAGAGGCATGCGTTTGCTTTGGATTGAGGACACTCCATGACTCCTTTGTAAAAGTGCCTGGCCGTCCAGAGTGCCTACCGTGCATGAAAAGCTGCCGGCCCAAGTCGTCTTGGCTCGCGAGTGCGAGATAGCAGGGGATCATGCATGATTTGTGCCAAACCTCGGCGCCGGATCATTGCAGTAAACGATCTTGCTGACGATGCGCCACCTCGTCCATGGAAAAAAATGCGGCACGAAGCCATGTTGAATAGATGCGTTCCGCACCATCTTGGGAAATTTTTCATCATCCTGCACCAAACGCGCGCACCAACCTTGGCGGCTGCAGAAAATTCATGAATTCGATCGGCCTGATGCAACGCGGTTCCGCACAGCGCCGAGCGGAATATTGCCCAAACAGACGCAGGTGTTTTCCAAACCTGGCACGGCTCGTGCTTAATGATTCGTCGGGAGCCGGCGCTACACCGGTTTGCACAACACAATTTGCAATGGACGGCTAGGGTTCCGATTCGCTCACAAGCGGGTGCTGGTCCGAGAGCTGTCGACCTCGGAAGGGGTTACACGGCGGGATAAAAACCCGGGAGATGGAGCGATCGCAAGGTCGCGCTGCTCCCCACGTTTATCCATCCACCCTTCATGAGGATATCCCCATGTCAATGCTCTCTCGCTGCGCCCGACTCTTCGCCGCTTCCGCAATCTGTGCCGCATCCCTGACAGGCATTTCCTCCGCACAGGCCGCGCCGCGCACCGAATTCAAGGTTTGTTCCTCGATCTATGCCGGCTTCATGCCGTGGATGGAAGCGCAATCGCAAGGCATCTTCGCCAAGTGGGGCAAGAAATACGGCGTCAAGATCGAGGTCGTGCAGCTCAACGACTACGTTGAATCCATCAACCAATACACCGCCGGAAAATTCGACGGCTGCGCCATGACCAATATGGACGCGCTGACCATTCCGGCCGCCGGCGGCGTCGATTCAACCGCCATCATCGTCGGCGACTATTCCAACGGCAACGACGGCATCGTGATGAAGGGCAAGAACAAGAAACTGGCAGACCTGAAAGGCCAGACCGTCAATTTGGTCGAGTTCTCGGTCTCGCATTACTTCCTGGCGCGCGCATTGGAATCGGCCGGCATGAGCGAGCGCGACCTCAAGGTCGTCAACACCAGCGACGCCGACATGGTCGCGGCCTTCGCCACGCCGTCGGTGAAGAACGTCGTCACCTGGAATCCGATGCTGGCCGATATCGCTGCAGGCAAGGACGTCACGCAAGTGTATTCGTCCAAGCAGGTGCCGGGCGAGTTGATGGACATGATGGTGGTCAACACCAGGACGCTCAACGACAATCCCGCCTTCGGCAAGGCCCTGACCGGCGCCTGGTACGAAATGCTGGCGATCATGTCGGCCAAGGATGACCGCGCCACCAAATCCCTGGCCGCGATGGCCAAGGCTTCGGGTACCGACCTGGCCGGCTTCAAGGCGCAGCTTGCCGACACCGCGCTGTTCACCACGCCGAAAGCCGCGCTGGACTTCGCCACCAATCCCGACATGCCGAAAGTCATGACCAAGGTCGCCAAGTTCTCCTTCGACCACGGCATCCTCGGCAAGGGTGTGCCCAGCGCGGATGCGATCGGCATGGCCTTCGACGGCGGCCTGGTCATCGGCAACAAGAAAAACGTCAAGCTGCGCTTCGACCAGACCTACGTGCGCATGGCTGCCGAAGGCAAACTCTAAGCGTCTGAAGCGAACCTGAAACGCGCACCAACTTAATCGAGAGAACCACGTCATGCGTCTCATCAATCGACGTCCAGGCAGGGGAAGCGCGGTCTTCCTGATGCTGCTGCCTTTCATCCTGCTAATTGCCATCTATGTCGGTGGATCGACGGCAAGGCTGGCGGACAATCCGGACGACAAACTGCTGCCGAGCGCGGCGCAAATGGCCGACGCCGTCAAGAGCTATGCCTTTGTCGAGGACAAGCGCACCGGCGAATACCTGATGCTGGTCGATACCGAGGCCAGCCTGAAACGTCTGGCCATCGGGCTGACGATCAGTGCGGTTTCCGCGCTGGTCATCGGTATTCTGCTCGGCAGCATCCCGCTGTTTGCGGCGGCGTTCTCGCCGTTCATCACGGTGATTTCGATGATTCCGCCGCTGGCGGTGCTGCCGATCCTGTTCATCGTGTTCGGGCTCGACGAATTGTCGAAGGTTGTGCTGATCGTGATCGGCATCACGCCGATCATGGTGCGCGACCTGCAACAGCGTGCCAACGAGATCCCGCGCGAAATCTGGGTCAAGGCGCAGACGCTCGGCGCCAACAGCTGGACCCTGGTGCTGCGCGTGATCGTGCCGCAACTTGCGCCGCGGCTGCTGGTGGCGATCCGCCTGTCGCTGGGATCGGCGTGGCTGTTCCTGATCGCGGCCGAAGCCATCGCGGCCACCGACGGCCTCGGCTATCGCATCTTCCTGGTGCGGCGCTATCTGGCGATGGATATCATCCTGCCCTACGTCGCCTGGATCACGCTGCTGGCATGGCTCATGGACCTGGCGCTGGACGTCGTCACGCGGCGCGCCTTCCCTTGGTTCGGAGGGAATCAGAAATGATCGAAGTCCGCAACGTCTGGAAAAAATACGGCGACCAGGTCGTCCTGGAGCAGCTTAACCTCAGCATCAAGGAAGGCGAGTTTTGTTCGATGGTCGGCGCGTCCGGCTGCGGCAAATCCACGTTCCTGCGCATGCTGCTGGGACAGGAGCAGCCCACCAAAGGCACGCTGCTGTTGGACGGAAAACCGCTGCCGTCGGAACCCGGCCGGGATCGCGGCGTGGTGTTCCAGCGCTACTCGGTTTTCGAACATTTGAGCGTACTGCGCAACGTGCTGATCGGCCTCGAACTGCCGCAGGCGCGTCTGACCGGCCGCCTGTTCGGCGCACGCCGCCGTGCCGCGATAGACGAGGCCGCGGCCATGCTTGAGCGCGTCGGCCTGAAGGGGGCGATGGACAAATATCCGAGCCAGCTTTCCGGCGGCATGCAGCAACGCCTGGCAATCGCGCAGGCGCTGGTCATGAAGCCGCGCATCCTGCTGCTGGACGAACCGTTCGGCGCGCTGGATCCGGGCATCCGGCGCGACATGCACGAACTGCTGCTGAGCCTGTGGCGCGAGACCGGACTGACCATCTTCATGGTCACGCACGACCTCAAGGAAGGCTTCACGCTCGGCAGCCGCGTACTGGTCTTCGACAAGGTGCGCATCGATCCGCAGGCGCCGATGGCGTACGGCGCGCGCATCACCTACAACATCGCGTTGGACCGCGGCACCGATTTGCAGCCCGAGCTGCAATCGGCGCTGTCCTCCGCGCAAGCCGATGTGGCGAGCACGGCGTCCGTTACCGGAACCGCAATCGCAGCCGCCGCCGCATCCGGCATTCAACGAGAGAAAAAACATGGCATTACTTCTTGAAGACATCCTGCCGGGCGGAGGGCACACATCGCTGGTGCTCAAGCGCGGCCAGTCGCTGTGCGTCACCGACATCGAAGGCGGCGCCAACGTCAGCGTGCTGCTGCTCAACGCCAATGAAAAAAGCGAGCGGCTGAACCTGCCCGATTCGCTCAAATGCCAGCACACGGCAAAGCTGACCGCCGGCCATTGCCTGTATTCCGACATGGGCCGCGTGCTGGCCGCCATCGTGAGGGACACCTGCGGCTGGCACGATCCTATCGGCGGTGTTTCCGATGCTGCCGAGGTGCTGCAAAAATTTGGCGCGGGGCGCTATCAGGAACTGCGCAACGGCTTCCATCGCAACGGCCAGGACAACCTGCTGGTCGAGATGGGAAAGTGGGGTTTGACCATCGCCGACCTGATGATGACGCTGAACCTGTTCAGCCGCGTCGACGTTTCGGCCGAAGGCGCCTTTCGCTTCGCGCCGGGCAATTCGCAAGCCGGCGACGTGGTCGAGTTGTATGCGCCCATGGACACGCTGGTGCTGCTGACCGCGATCCAGCATCCGCTCGATCCTGCGCCGCGCTACGCGCCGAAGCCGGTGAGCCTGGCGCTGAGCCGCGTCGATCCCGCGATCGCCGAAATCTGCCGCACTGCATGTGAAGAAAACGTGCGCGGCTTCATCAATACCGACCGACTCTATCTGTGAGGCCGCATATGCAAAATATTCTGACGCAAAGCGCGCTGATGCCGGAAACCGCGGCCTTCCGCGCCACCATTCCCGCTGGCGAACCCTGGGTGCAGGAAGTCAAGGCCGGCCAGACCGTGCGCATCCTCGACCTCGAAGGGAACCAGGCCGTCGACACCCTGTTCTTCAATCTGCACGACACCGAAGAACGCTTCGATCCGCAACGCACGCTGCGCCGCCAGCAGAGCCTGTACATCACCACCGGCACCGTGCTGTATTCGAATCGCGGCAATGCGCTGCTGAGCGTGGTGGCCGATACCTGCGGCCGCCACGATACGCTCGGCGGCGCCTGCGCCCAGGAAAGCAACAGCGTGCGCTATTCGCTCGACAAGCGCTTCATGCACAGCTGCCGCGACAATTTCCTGCGCGCCTGCGCGCACGACCGCCGCATCGGCAAGCGCGACATCGGCGCCAACATCAACTTCTTCATGAATGTGCCGGTCACGGAGCAGGGCGGCCTGACCTTCGAAGACGGCATTTCCGCGCCCGGAAAATATGTCGAACTGCGCGCCGAAATGGACGTGCTGATGCTGATCTCGAATTGCCCGCAACTGAACAATCCGTGCAACGCATATAACCCGACGCCGGCGGAATTGCTGATCTGGAATTGATGCATCGGTCTGGTGGAGAGCAGGAAACAGTGCTGACGCAGCGCGTGCCGTGGACGACCTCGGCGCACAAGAACAACCCGGCAGGACGGCCCGCCGATTCCGATTGTCTGATCCATGTTTACTAAAGTCTTAATTGCCAACCGAGGGGCGATCGCTTGCCGGATCATCCGTTCCCTGCGCGCGCTGGGATTGCAATCCGTCGCCGTCTATTCGGAAGCCGACGCCGATTCGCTGCATGTCAGCCAGGCCGATGAAGCCGTCTGCATCGGCCCCGCGCCGGCCGCGCTCAGCTACCTGAATGCCGACCGCATCCTGGCCGTGGCGCGCGAAATCGGCGCCGGCGCGATCCATCCCGGCTACGGCTTCCTTTCGGAAAACCCCGGCTTCGCACAAGCCTGCGAAGACGCCGGCATCGCCTTCATCGGACCGACGCCGCAGCAGATGCTGGCCTTCGGCCTCAAGCACACGGCGCGCGCGCTGGCGGAGGAACACCGCATCCCGCTGTTGCCCGGCAGCGGCCTGCTGGCCGATCTGGCCTCGGCGCAAACCGAGGCCTTGCGCATCGGTTATCCGGTCATGCTCAAGAGCACCGCCGGCGGCGGCGGCATCGGCATGCGGCTGATTCGCGATGCAGCTGAGATGGCCCCGGCCTTCGAAGCCGTGCAGCGCCTGGCGCAAGCTAATTTCAAGGACGCAGGATTGTTCCTGGAAAAGTTCGTGGAACAGGCGCGGCACGTCGAAGTGCAACTGTTCGGCGACGGCCGCGGCAAGGTGATCGCGCTCGGCGAACGCGATTGTTCGGCGCAGCGGCGCAACCAGAAAGTGGTGGAAGAGACGCCGGCCCCGCATCTTGACGACGCAACACGGGCGGCCTTGCTGGAAGCCGCCGTGAGGCTCGGCGAAGCGGTCTCCTACCGTTCGGCAGGCACGGTGGAATTCGTGCTCGACGCCACCACGCAGGCCTTCTATTTCCTTGAAGTGAACACACGCCTGCAGGTCGAGCATGGCGTGACCGAACAAGTGACCGGCGTCGATCTGGTGAGCTGGATGGTGCGGCTGGCGCGTGGCGACAGCTTCGAATTGGCCACGCCTGCCCCCCGGGGCGCATCGATCCAGGTGCGGCTCTACGCCGAGGATCCGGCGCGCAATTTCCAGCCTAGCGCCGGTCGCCTGACTGAAGTATTGTTCCCGGCCGATGCGCGTATTGAAACTTGGGTCGCCACCGGCAGCGAAGTGCCGCCGAATTACGATCCGATGATCGCCAAGCTGATCGTCACCGGAACCGATCGCGCCGACGCCGTCAGGCGATTGCAACGCGCGCTGGCCGGTTCGCGGTTGGCCGGCATCGAAACCAATCTGCGTTATCTGCGCGCGATCGCAGCTTCCGATGTGTTTGTCGAAGGCAAGATCGTCACGCGTTCGCTGGCCGATTTCGCCTACCGACCCGAGGCATTCGAAATCCTGGAATCCGGCGTGCAGACCACGGTGCAGGATTGGCCGGGCCGGCAGGGTTATTGGGATGTCGGCGTGCCGCCGTCGGGGCCGATGGACGATCTGGCTTTCCGCTTCGCCAACCGGCTGGTCGGCAACAAGGACAATGCCGCGGGCCTGGAATGCACCATGAGCGGCCCTTCGATCCGTTTTCACGGCGATGGCGTCGTTGCACTGTGCGGTGCGGCCATGAGCATGACACTGGACGGCAATCCGGTCGGACTGTGGCAGGCGATTCCGGTCCGCGCAGGCAGCGTGCTCAAGATCGGCAGCGTAGCCGCCGGCGGCGGCAGCCGCGCCTGTCTGGCCGTGCGCGGCGGTATCGACGTGCCAGCCTATCTCGGCAGCCGCGCCACGTTCACGCTGGGCCAGTTCGGCGGCCATGCCGGGCGCGCGCTACGCGTGGGCGACATGCTGCATGTCGGCGGCGATATCGAGATGCATACATCGACACCTGTCATGCCGGCAGCCGCACAGCCAGTGTATGCGGGCGGCGCCACGCCGTGGGAAATTGCCGTGCTGTACGGCCCGCACGGCGCGCCGGATTTTTTCACCGGCGACGATATCGACATGTTCTTCGGCACCGACTGGCAGGTGCATTACAACTCCAGCCGCACCGGCGTGCGCCTGATCGGCCCCAAGCCGGCCTGGGCGCGTCATGACGGCGGCGAGGCCGGATTGCATCCTTCGAATATCCACGACAACGCCTACGCCATCGGCGCCATCGATTTCACCGGCGACATGCCCGTGATTCTGGGGCCGGACGGCCCGAGCCTGGGCGGTTTCGTCTGCCCGGCCGTGGTGGTCGCGGCCGAACGCTGGAAGCTCGGCCAATTGCGCCCCGGCGACAGCGTGCGTTTCCGCCGCATCGCGCCGAGTCAGGCCCTGGCCTTGCAGGATGCGCAGGACCGTTGGGTGACGACGCTGGAAGCGCCGCCGCAGCGGGACAATTTCAAAGCGCAGCGCCCATCCTCCTTGGACGATTCGCCGATCGTCTTCGAACGTGCGGCCCAGCAGGGCCGTCCCGGAGTTGTCGTGCGCCAGGCCGGCGACCGCTACCTGCTGGTGGAACTCGGCGATGCCAAACTCGATATCGCGCTGCGCATGCGCATTCACGCGCTGCACTCGGCATTGCAATCGCGCAAGCTGGACGGCATCGTCGACCTGACGCCGGGCATTCGTTCGCTGCAGCTGCATTTCGACCCGCGCTGCATCGATCGCTCGGCCTTGCTCGCCGCAATTGCGGCAGCCGACGATGCGCTCGGCGATACGGATGACCTGACCGTGCCGTCGCGCACGGTCTATCTGCCGCTGTCCTGGGACGACAGCCAGACACGGCTGGCCATCAAAAAATATATGCAATCGGTACGCCCGGATGCGCCGTGGTGCCCGAGCAATATCGAGTTCATCCGCCGCATGAACGGCCTCGACAGCATCGAGGACGTCAAGCGCATCGTGTTCGACGCCAGCTATCTGGTGCTCGGCCTCGGCGACGTCTATCTGGGCGCGCCGGTCGCCACGCCGGTCGATCCGCGCCATCGGCTGGTCACCACCAAATACAATCCGGCGCGTACCTGGACGCCCGAGAACGCGGTCGGCCTCGGCGGCGCCTACATGTGCGTGTACGGCATGGAAGGTCCCGGCGGTTATCAGTTCGTCGGCCGCACCTTGCAGATGTGGAATCGCTGGCGCGACGCCGCCAGCGGCGCGCTGGCGTTCGAGACCGGCAAGCCGTGGCTGCTGCGTTTCTTCGACCGCATCCGCTTCTATCCGGTCGGCGAGGAGGAATTGCTGCAGATCCGCCGCGATTTTCCGGGAGGGCGCTATCCGCTGCGCATCGAGGACGGCGAATTCAGCATGCGCCAGTACAGCGAATTCCTCGACGCCAACGCCGAAGACATCGGCCGCTTCAAGACCCGCCAGCAGGAATCGTTCGATGCCGAACGCGAGCGCTGGCGCATGCAGGGACAGGCCGAATACGTTGACGAAACCGAGATCGCCGCGCCGGCCGCCGATGCATTCGACATACCGGAAGGCGCCAGCGCCGTCTGCACCGCGGTGCCGGGCAGCGTCTGGAAAGTGCAGGTTGCCGAGGGCGATGTCGTGGCCGAAGGCGATACGTTGGTGGTGATCGAATCCATGAAGATGGAATTCGCAGTGCCGGCGCCGTTCGCGGGACGGGTATTGCGCATCCGCTGCGCCGAAGGCAACGCGGTCAGCGCGGGTCAGGAAGTCGTCGTGCTGGCGGCGTCCGTCAACCAGGTCGAGGAGGCTTGAATATGCAAACACCTACTCAATCGGGAATCGGCTTTTCGATGGAAATCGCCAGCCTGCAAGCGGATTACCGCAACGGCGCGCGCACGCCGCTCGACGTGATCGAAGCCGTGATCGCCGCTACCGGATCGGATCCGCATCACGCGTGGATCCTGCGCCTCGACGCCGATTCGCTGCGTGCGCGTGCAAGGCAATTGCAGGAGCGCGGCCCGGCCGGTTTGCCGTTGTATGGCATTCCATTCGCGATCAAGGACAACATCGACCTGGCCGGCGTTGCCACCACTGCCGGTTGTCCGGAATACGCCTACGTTCCGGACGCCAGCGCATTCGTGGTGGAGCGCCTGCTCGATGCCGGCGCGATCGCCATTGGCAAGACCAATCTCGACCAGTTCGCCACGGGCTTGAACGGCACGCGTTCGCCGTATGGCGCCTGCCGCAATGCGTTCGATCCGTCGCGCGTATCCGGCGGTTCCAGTTCCGGTTCGGCCGTTGCGGTGGCGCTGGGGCAGGTCAGCTTTGCGCTGGGCACCGATACCGCCGGTTCGGGCCGCGTGCCGGCCGCGTTCAACAATCTGATCGGACTGAAACCGACTTGCGGTTTGCTGTCCACCAGCGGCGTGGTGCCGGCTTGCCGCTCGCTGGATACGCCATCCATCTTCGCGCTGACGGCGGACGATGCTGAGCGCGTCTTCGCGGTCGCGCAATCGTATGATGCGGCCAATGGTTATGCGCGCCCCGCGGCGCCCTACGGTTTCGATTTCGGCCGCGCGCCGGGTTTCAGATTGGGTGTGCCGGACCCCGCGCAATTGCAGTTTTTCCAGCCCGGCTACAAGGATGCCTTCGCCGCCGCCTGCGAACATGCGCGCGGCTTGGGAGCTGAAGTCGTCACGGTCGATTTCGCGCCTTTCCTGGAAGCGGCGCGCCTGCTCTATGAAGGCCCGTGGGTGGCCGAGCGTTATCTGGCGATCAGGGAATTCATCGATGCCAAGCCGGAGGCGGTGTTTCCGGTGACGCGCGAGATTACGCTGGGCGGCGCCAAGCCGTCGGCGGCGGATGCCTTTGCCGCCGCATACCGTCTGCGCGATCTGGGACGCCGCTGCGAACAGGCATGGAACAGCGTCGATGTGCTGCTGCTGCCGACAGCGCCTTCGCATCCGACCATCGCCGCCATGTTGCAGGAACCCATCGCGCGCAACAGCGAACTCGGCCTCTATACCAACTTCATGAACCTGCTCGACTACGCGGGCATCGCCGTGCCGTTCACGATGCTTGCCGACGGCCTGCCGTTCGGCGTGACCTTCGCCGCGCCGGCGCACCAGGACGTGCCGCTGCTGCATCTGGCGCGTCGCTGGCAGCAATCGCTGCCGGATGTCCGCACGCTTGGCGCCACGGCATTTGCCGCTTGCATCGAAGTGCAGGAGACACAGGAAGCACAGGACGCGGCGAGCGCCGGCACAAACGGCCAAATCAAGGTGGCGGTCTGCGGCGCGCATCTGCAAGGCCAGCCGCTGCATCACCAGTTGACCGGTCGCGGCGCACGGCTGGTGGCGACGACCGCGACCGCGCCTGCGTATCGCTTGTATGCGCTGGCCGATACCGGCGTCGGTGTGCAGCGTCCGGGCCTGGCGCGTGTCGCACCCGGCGCACGGGGCCATGCGATCGAAGTGGAAGTCTGGGAAATGCCCGCCGCGCATTTCGGCACGTTCGTGGCGGGCATTCCGGCGCCGCTGGGTATCGGCCGCACCGAACTTGCCGACGGCAGCCAGGTATCCGGCTTTATCTGCGAGCCGGCCGGTTTGACGGATGCGCGGGACATCAGCGCATTCGGCGGCTGGCGCGCATGGCTGGCCAGTCGAAAGTAAGACGGAATCGAAGTGAAACCCAGCAGTGAAATGTCCGACCCCCAGTGCGATCGGCCGCGCGCATGCGCTGCCTCAACCAACCAGCCTTTGGAGAAAATGAAATGTCACCTCTGCATACCCTGCACCGTTCCGTTAGCGCCAACCGGCATGTCGGATTGTCTTCCATCAGCGCCGCCGTCCTGCTCGCGATGATGTCCCTTGCCGCAAACAACGTTTCGGCGCAGGCGGCGGATGCGCCGGCGGCCGAACCCGCGGGGCCATGGACGGTCACCAAGCACATCGACCTCGCATCGCGCTACGTGCTGCGCGGCGCCACCACCACCTACGGCAACGGCGCGCCGCTGGGCAACGCCGGGGCCGATGCGCCGGAGTCGTCGTCGGCGGCGCTGCAATGGGGCTTCGATGCAGTGCACAGCAGCGGCTGGAGTTTCGGCTACTGGGCCTCGACCATCAATTATTCTTACCAGCAGCTCGGCAGGTCGTACACCGATCGCAGTATCACGGATTTCCAGAAGAACAAATCGATCGAGAACGATTTCTACGGCGCGTACAGCGGCAACATCATCGGCGACCTCGGCTATACGCTGGGGGGCACCGGCTACTACTACATCAACGGCAGCCACGCCAATGCGCTCGAAACCAAGGCCGGCCTGACCTACGGCGAATTCGGGTTCAATGCCCAGACCCTCTTCAACGACACGGTCTGGGGCAACAAGGGCGATACCTATTGGACGCTCGTCTATACCAAGCCGATCGCATGGGGAATGACGTTCACCGGCACCCTGGGCGCGTATACCTACAAGAAAGAGGGCAAATACCTGGGCACCACGGATACCGCCACCGGCGCGGCCTGCGCGGCGAACGAATCGTTCGTGGTCAACGGCTGCTACGCAGGGAATCGGCCGAGCAGCGGCGGCTTCCGTCACCTGACGCTGGGCATCGGCGGCCCGATCGGCAATACGCCGGTGTCGTGGAATCTCCAGGGCATCATCGGCGGCCAGAACCGTTTCGGCATTCACCAGAATAATCGCGTGGTCGGCATGCTGAGCCTGGGGTTCTAGAGTATCCGAAGGCGCGACGAATGCCGCGCGGGCGGCCGCGCCTTTATTCCGGATTTATCTCAGGCAGGCTTGGATGACGAGAAATGCAGGGGACGACTTCTGCATTCGAAATGATCGTCGGGACGACCCGACATTGCGTGAATGGCGATACACATGATCACAAATCTCTTCAAAACCAAACAAGGATTTCTCCTGCACGGTCTTGCATTGAGTTACGCCGTGTCGGCCTGCGCCATCGGGCTCGCGGGCCTGCTCAGCGGCGACTGGCGCATCAATGCAGTCGCAACGCTGGTGCTGGCGCACGGCATGATCATTTCGGCCTACATGCTGCATGAATGCGCGCACAACACCATTTTCAAGAAGAACGAGCACAACGCCAGGCTCGGCCGCATGCTGATGTGGCTCAACGGCAGCTGTTACGGCACCTACGAGGATGTGCGCCACAAGCATTTTCGCCATCACGTCGATAACGGCGACCTGTGCTGGTTCGAATACCGGAAATGGTTCGAGCGGCATCCGTTGGCGCTGAAACTGGTCCAGTTCCTGGAATATCTATTCATTCCGGCGCAGGAAGTGTTGATGCACGGTGTGCTGGTATTTACCTCGTTCGTGATCCCGCAGCGCAGGCCGCAGCGCCTGAAAAATGTCGCAACCATCCTGATCCGAGGCGGACTGTACGGCGTATTGCTGTGGACGCATTCATTGGTGGCTGCGCTGTATGCCGCGGCCTACCTGCTCATGCTGATCGTGCTGCGTTTCATGGATACCTTGCAGCACGACTACGCCGGCACCTATACGCTGTTCGACAAGACGCCGCTGCCCCATAAACTGGACCGGGAATACGAACAGGCGCATACCTTCAGCAATCCGCTGTCGTTGAAATATGCGTGGGTCAACCTGCTGGTGTTGAACTTCGGGTTCCATAACGCCCATCACGCGAAATCGGTGACGCCCTGGTACCAGTTACCCGCGCTGCACAGGGAAATGTACGGCGAGCGTACCGACAACGTCATTCCTTTCCTCGCGCAACTGGCATGCTACTGCCGCTACCGGGTGACGCGCGTCATGATCGTGGACGAAGAAATGAGCGGCGCGGACTACATGCAGACTGCAAGGCAAGGCCGCAGTCCGGGGATCAATGCCGTTTCGTTCCTGACGGCGTTTTAGAAAAATCATGACGCGATGACTTTGCAATAGCGAAAGCCGCCGGCGATTTGTAGCATCGTATTTGTAGCTTCATGTATCCGGCCGCGCCATGGTACGTAAAAATACAAACCGGGTCGCGCTGCGACACATTCCGGATACACGGCGCTGTTCTACTCTGTTCATTCCAAACCGACCGGAGAAAACAGATGAGTGCCGATACCTTCAACCAGAACCGCCGCCGCCTCTTCGGCACGGCCGCCATGACCCTCGCCGCCGCCCAGCTCGGCATGATCGGTGCCGCGAAAGCCGCCACCGGCACGACGGCATCCGCGCCGCGAATCGCGCCCGGCGCGAATACCGCCTTCGCTGCCATCAGGCAGATCGATGCCGGCCAGTTGAACGTCGGCTACGCCGAGGCCGGCCCCGCCGACGGCCCGCCGGTGATCCTGTTGCATGGCTGGCCGTACGACATCCACAGCTTTGCCGAGGTGGCGCCCTTGCTGGCCGCGCAAGGCTATCGCGTCATCATCCCGCATCTGCGCGGCCATGGCACGACCCGTTTCCTGTCCGCCAAAACCTTCCGCAACGCGCAGCAATCGCGGGTCGCGCTCGACATCATCGCCCTGATGGATGCGCTGAAGATTCCCCAGGCCGTCATCGGCGGCTTCGATTGGGGCGCGCGCACGGCCTGTGTCATGGCGGTGCTTTATCCAGCACGCTGCAAGGCGCTGGTCTCGGTGAGCGGCTACCTGATGACCAATATCGACACCAGGACAACGCCGTTGCCGCCCAAGGCCGAGCTGTCATGGTGGTATCAGTTCTATTTCGCCACGGACCGCGGCGCGGCCGGCTACGATAAATACCGGCGCGATTTCGCCAAGCTGATCTGGGAACAGGCATCGCCGCGGTGGCAGTTCGACGACGCCACGCTCGACCGCAGCGCCGCCTCGTTCGACAACCCGGATTATGTCGCCATCGTGCTTCACAACTACCGCTGGAAGATGGGCATCGCGCCAGGCGAGGCGCAATACGACAGCCTGGAAAGGCGGCTGGCCGCGGCGCCCGCTATCGGCATTCCGAGCATCACGATGGAAGGCGACGCCAATGGCGCGCCGTTCTTCGAGCCGTCGGCGTATCGCAGCAAATTCACCGGCAAGTACGCGCACCGCACGCTGACCGGCGGCATCGGTCATAACCTGCCGCAGGAAGCGCCGCAGGCGTTTGCGCAGGCGATCATCGACGTCGACCGGTTTTGAATCGGCTGTCGATTCTCGTTGAAAAATGGCGAACGGCGCCGGCTGCATGTTCGGCGCCGCGCCGCATCGTCAGATATGGATGCCGCCCGAGACCTCGATGCGCTGCGCATTGACCCAGCGATTGCCTTCGTCCAGCAAGGCCGAGATCGCGCCGCCGATATCGTCGGGCAGGCCGACGCGGCCCAACGCGGTCTGGCCGGCGATCAGGGCGTTCATCTGCGCATTGTCGCGCACCATGCCGCCGCTGAAATCGGTTTCGATCGCGCCCGGCGCCAGCGTATTGACCGCGATGCCGCGCGCGCCGAGTTCCTTGGCCATATAGCGCGTCAGCACCTCGACGCCGCCTTTCATCGCGGCATAGGCGGAAATCCCGGGCATGGCGAAGCGGGTCAGCCCGCTGGAAATATTCACGATGCGGCCGCCGTCCTTGATCAGCGGCAGCAATTTCTGCGTCAGGAAAAACACGCCCTTCAGATGGATGTTGTACAGCAGGTCGAACTGTTCCTCGGTGGTCTCGGCGATGGAGGCATGCAGGCCGACGCCGGCGTTATTGACCAGGTAATCGAAGCTGTCGCGCTGCCAGGTTTCGGCCAGCGCGGCCTTGACCTTGGCGGCGAAGGCTGCAAAGGACTTGCTGTCCCCGGCGTCGAGTTGCAGGGCGGCGGCGCGGCGGCCCAGCGCCTGGATTTCGCCGACCGCGCTTTGCGCTTCTGCCTGGTTGCTCTTGTAAGTCAGGATCACGTCGATGCCGCGCTGCGCCAGGTGCAGCGCGGTGCTGCGGCCCAGTCCGCGGCTGCCGCCAGTGATCAATGCGATGCGAACGCCTGTTGTGCTCATTTGAATCTCCTCGAGTGAAAGCGAAAATGCCGTGAATGCGACGAAGTAACGATTGGATGGGCGTACTTTAATCATTCTTCAAATCGCGATAAAGCCTAGAAATATGGCTACACTGTTTTTATTCAAGAACAATCAAGGGCAGGCATGGACTTCGACGAACTGCGCATCTTTGCGCGAGTGGCGGATCTGGGCAGCTTCAGCCGCGCCGCCGAACAGCTGGGACTGGCCAAGGGGCATGTGTCGACCTCCATACGCCGGCTGGAAGCGCGGCTCGGCGCGCGCCTGCTGCAAAGGACGACGCGCAGCGTGCGCCTGACGCAGGACGGGGAATTGTTCCTGGAGCGCTGCAAGGAGCTGCTGGCCGAAGCGGAGCAATTGCAGGCCATGTTCGGGCCGGTGTCCGGCGGCTTGAGCGGCAAGCTCAGGATCGATCTGCCGGCCAGCTTTGCGCGCGATGTCATCATTCCGCGCTTGCCGGAATTCCTGCGCGCGCATCCCTTGCTCGAAATCGGCATCAGCACCACCGATCGCCGCGTCGACCTGGTGCACGAGGGTTTCGATTGCCTGATGCGCGTGGGGACGCTGGGCAATTCCGATCTGGTGGCGAGGCCGCTGGGCAGCATGCAGATGGAAAACGCGGCCAGTCCGGCGTATCTGAAACAATACGGCACGCCGCACACGCTGGCTGATCTGGCGCGGCACCGGCTGGTGCACTACACGCCGCGGCTGACGTCGAACGACGCCGGTTGGGAATACTTCGACGTCGCCGCCGGCGCCTACCGCATGCTGCCGATGCAGGCGCTGGTCACGGTCAACGGCACCGACGCGTATCAGGCCGCCGCGCTGGCCGGGCTGGGCATCATCCAGGCGCCGACACTGGGCTTGCGCAAACAGTTCGAGCAGGGTTTGCTGGTGCCGGTCATGCCGGAATTCACCGCTTGCCCGATGCCGGTTTCCCTGATGTATGCCAACCGGCGGCAACTGGCGCCCAGGGTGCAGGCGGTGATGGCCTGGCTGGCCGAGATCACGACGCCGTACCTGATTGCGAACGGCTAATCGCTATCGCTAAACATCGCGCTCATTTTTTCCGCTTGCCGGCCAGGAGCCGGGCTTCCCTGATCCGGCGCTCATGCGCGTTGACCTCGGATGTGATCCGCCAGAGCTCCAGTTGCCGATAGTAGGTATTGCCGCTGGTGATGGCCCTGATCCTGCCGACTGCATTGACTGCACAAACGGGGTCTACGCGCCTGGTGGCCATATTGTTCTCCAATCGTGTGCCGATCGTTTTTCAATGTTCAAGCGGATCGCATATGCAGCATAGCTTAAATCGGCGGCAGGAAACCATCGCGGCCGACCATGATCAATTGCGCCACGCCCTTGCCGTCCGCCGATGGCTCGGCGAAGACCAGCACTTTCGATTTCACGGCAATCAGTTCGCGTTTGCCCGGGACGAATTGACCGAATACCGTCGCGGAATCGAGCACGACCTTTTGGGTCTTGCCGTTGAAACGCATCTCCAGTTCGGTCAGGCCGTTCTTCTTGACAAGCTTGGCGACGGTCGCGTTGGTCATTGTGCCGTTGCTGCCCTTGTCCCAGGGGAAATGTCCTTCGTTCAGGCCGCGCGCGCCTTCGGGAAATACCATCACGCCGCGCGCGCGAAGCTTGCCGCCGGGCGCCGGCCCCGCCGCGATCCCGAGGTAGCTGTTCTCGGCGATCGCCGCCGCATTTGTCCTGGAGACGTCGAGCACTTGCACATTGTCCGGCAAGGTGACGGTCGCATTGGCGCCGTCGGTAGTGGTCACCACGAGCTGGTTGCCGTTGATGGCGGTGATTTCGCCGCGCAGGTGGACCTGGTCGGCGGCCAGGACATGGTTGGACAAGACCAGCGCAAGGCAGGCGGCGGCGTGGGTGAGCAGTTTCATGATTTCTCCAGTATGAGTTCAGTGTGGTAAACAGGCGGCATGCATGGATTCGATCGCCATGCCGGAAAGACCCCCTTACTTTGCAGCGTCGCGCTTCGGCTGCCTATCGGTCGAACGTCCGATCCTCGCAAAACAGGCGATCTGGCTATAATCCATTTCCGCGAAAGGAAACAAGCGTGCATCTCGAAACCGACATCAAAGTGCCGGACGCCATTCGCGCCCTGGCGTTCATCGGCGATCTCAGCATGGGACAGCCGACCGATCACTCATTGCGCACAGCGTGGTTGAGCGGCCGCATAGCGCAGGCCGCCGGGCAGGATGCCGGCGCGTGCGAAAGCGTGCGCCAGGTCGCGATGCTGCGCTGGTCGGGATGCACCGCGAACGCCCCGGAATTCGCCGACCTGATCGGCGATGACGTCGCCGGCCGGGCGATCATGCTGGCGCGGAAATTCGACGATCCGGCTTTCACCTATGTCGAAACGCGTTTGCATCCGGTCGCGCAATCCCTGATGAAAATCCATTGCGAGGTTTCCGGCGATATCGCGAAGTTGCTGGGCGTCGGCCGGGATGTGGAATGCGCATTGCGCAACATCTTCGAAGCCTATGGAGGCGAGGCTTCCGCCGGCACGCCGCCGAATCGCGAGATCCCGGGCAGCGTCTTCGTCGTGGCCCTGGCAAGCGACCTGGAAATCCTGAGCCGGGCGCAAGGACTCGAACGCGCCAAGGCTATCATCGCGCTCAAATCGGACAGCGCCTATCCCAGGGAACTGGTTGAAATCGTCATCGCGCACGCCGGCGCGTGGCTGGCATTCTTGGGCGCCGACGAGGCGTGGCAAAAAGACGTCATTGCGACGCCCGGCCTGGACGCCATGCTGGTGCCGCTGGAGCTTGTCGCGGATGTCATCGACCTGAAACTGCCGTGGATGGCGGGCAATTCGCGGCGGGTCGCGCTTGCCGCCGCGATGGGCGCGCAGGCAATCGGTCTCGATGACGAGGCGCAGCAGCGTTGCTACCGGGCCGCGTTGCTGCATGGAGTCGGCCGCGCATCGGTTTCGAATACGGTATGGAATATCGTTGGTCCGCTGCCGGCCTCGGCGCGAGAACAGATACGGCTGGCCCCGTATTGGACTGCCCGCGCGGCAAATCAAATCGGCAGCCTGGCAGGCGATGCCGAGATCGCCTCCTATGTCGGCGAGCGGCTGGACGGATCGGGCCATTTCAGGGGTTGCAAGGAGGCGGCCATACCGATGGAAGCCAGGGTGGTTTCCGTGGCGACGGCCTGGGTTGCGCTGCAATCGCCGCGCCCCTGGCGGCCTGCGCATTCTTGCGAAGAGGCCACGGCGATACTGCGGGAAGATGCCGACGCCGGCCGTTTCGATGCCGACATCGTCCGCGCGATATGCGGCATGGACGACGCAGGTTTGCCGGCGATGCCTATGCCTGCAATCGACCTGCAACTGACCGCGCGCGAGATCGACGTATTTCGCGGCATCAGCCGCGGCCAGACCAACAAGCAGGTGGCGCGGGAACTCGGCATCAGCCCGAGCACCGTGCGCACGCATGTGGAAAAGGTGTTTCGCAAGCTTGAATGCACGACGCGGGCGGCAGCGACGTTGAAGGCGTTGACGTTGCGGTTGAT
>DASYEK010000060.1:0-48959 GCA_036499085.1 Herbaspirillum sp.
TCGAGCTTGAAAACGCTGACCAGTTGCGCCAGGTTGGCGGCCTGGTCCTGCAGCGAGGCGGCAGCGGCGGCAGCTTCTTCCACCAGCGCGGCGTTCTGTTGCGTGACCTCGTCCATCTGCGTGATCGCCAGGTTGACCTGGTCGATGCCGCTGCTCTGTTCCTGCCCGGCGGCGCTGATTTCCGCCACCACATCGGTCACCCGCTTGACGCTGGCCACCACTTCCGCGATCGTGCTGCCGGCCTGTTCGACCAGCTTGCCGCCGGCGTCGACCTTGCCGACCGAATCGCCGATCAGTTCCTTGATTTCCTTGGCCGCCGCCGCGGAGCGCTGCGCCAGGTTGCGCACTTCGCTGGCCACCACGGCAAAGCCGCGGCCCTGTTCGCCGGCGCGTGCGGCTTCCACCGCTGCATTCAGCGCCAGGATATTGGTCTGGAACGCGATGCCGTCGATCACGCTGATGATATCGACGATGCGCCGCGACGATTCGTTGATCGAGTTCATGGTCGAGACCACCTGGTCGACCGCCTGGCCGCCGTCGGACGCCACGCTCGATGCCGAGACCGCCAACTGATTGGCCTGCCGGGCGTTATCGGCATTCTGTCTCACGGTCGAGGTGATTTCTTCCATGGCCGCCGCGGTTTCTTCCAGCGAACTGGCCTGTTCCTCGGTGCGCGAAGACAGGTCCAGATTGCCGCTGGCGATTTGCGCCGACGCGGTGGCGATGGTTTCCGTGCCGCGCCGCACCTGGCCGACGATCTGCCGCAGATTGTCGTTCATGCCCTTGAGCGCAGCGGTCAACTTGCCGGTTTCGTCGTTCGATTCCGGGACGATATGCTGGGTCAGGTCGCCGCTGGCGACGGCTTGCGCGATTTCCACTGCGCGATTGAGCGGCCGCGTGATGGCGCGTACCAGCCAGACGCCGACCACCGCGCTGAACAGTATCGCCAGCGCCACGCCGGCCAGGCAGGCCTGCAGCAGCAGCCGGTAGCGGCTTTGCGACGCCTGGTATTCCTGCTTGCTGACGTCCAGTTGCAACTGGATCAGGTTATTGATGTTGTCCTGCATCGGCTTGTACAGTTGCAGCATCGGGCCGTTGAGGATCTCGATGCCGGCCTTGATATCCTGGGCGCGAATCGCCGCGATCGACGGGCGCAAGCCCTTGGCGACGAATTCAGTGCGGCTGGCAGCAAATTTTTCCGCCAGCGTCTTTTCGTCCGGCGTGAGGTAAGTCGCCATGTAGGCATTCCAGGTGTCGCCGATTTTCTTCACCCGATTCTCGATCTCGTCCATCATCGCGCCGTGCCGGGACGGATCCGCGGTGAGAGCGGAAGCGACCGTCAACTGATTGGCGTTGACCAGCCGCACCACTTCGTCGAGCTGGCCCATGGCGATCACGCGGTCTTCATACAGGGTCTTGACCGAGGCATTGGTCGTGGCAAGATTGACCAGGCCGACAACGGCGCAGACAGCGAGCTCCAGGCACATCAGCGTGATCACGAAAATGAGACGGGCCTTGATGGAAATGTTCTTTAGCATTTTGGACTCCGAATGTTGAAAATACCTTGAAAGAACCCATTGATAAGAGCGATCGAGAGATCGGGAGACGGCGACGACGCGGGAGCAATCGCAAGCAGGAGAGCACGATTGCCCGCGCATCAATCAGGATGCTAACAGCGGAAATCCGGGGATCACGGCGCGATTAGCCACGTAAAGCCCTGCCAATTATTGGCTTAAATAGACCTTTTGCGGGGAAGGATGTTGCCGTGCGGACAGCCGGCACGGCGACGCGGCCGGCGCTGGGCGCGGAATGCCCTTTTCGGTGCATTTTTGGTGCGTTCCATGCGCTTTTTCGGCGCGTTTCCAGGCCCGGTTCAATGACCGCTCAGACCCAGCCCATTTCATACAATTCGCGCTTGATATATGCGTAGTAGATCGGCGCGGCGACCACGCCCGGCAGGCCGAAAACCGCTTCGGCGATCAGCATCGCCAACAGCAATTCCCAACTGCGCGCGTTGATCTGGAAGCCGACAATGCGGGCGTTGAGAAAATATTCGAATTTGTGGATCAGCACCAGGAACACCAGCGCGGCGATGGCCGCATACAGCGACACCGACAGGGCCACCACCACGATCAGGGTATTCGAGATCAGGTTGCCGATCACCGGCAGCAGGCCGACCACGAAAGTCACCAGCACCAGCGTTTTGGCCAGCGGCAAATGCACGCCGGCCACGCGCAGAATGAGCAGCAAGAAGATTGCGGTGAAGAGGGTATTGAGCAGCGAAATCTTGACCTGCGCGAAGACCACGCGCGCGAAGGCGTCGGCCAGCAGGGCGCAGCGTTGCAGCAGCGCGCTGGCCAGCGGCTGCCGCACGGTCATTTCCTGCACGGTGTTCAGTGCCGCCATCGCGCCCAGCACCATGCCGATCAGGATGTGCGCCGATATCTGGAACGCTTCGCGGCCGGCCAGTTGCAGTTCGCCCTTGTGCTCGCGCATCCAGTCGCCGACCAGGCCGCGCAGGTCGCCCGGATTGACCGGAAGATAGGGCTGCAGCCATGCCGGCAACTGGGTGCGGGCCAGGTCAATGGCGATGACGAACTTGGTCTGCAAGGCGGCGATGCGCTCGGGATCGCGCAGGAACGCCACCATGCCGAGAATGGCCAGCGTCAGCAGGGCGATCACCAGGGCCGACAGCAGCAATACCGAAATCACGTGCGCGCGCCGGTTATCGATGCGGCGATGAATCATCGGCCCCAGCGTGCGCACCAGTTGGTAGACCAGCAGTCCGGCCATCAGCGCCGTCAGCAGATGCGCGGTCATGACCAGGCCCAGCAACAGGATCATCGCCAGCCAGGAACCGATGACAAATGGCGACACCTTGGTCACGACGGGACGCGGCACGGCATTGTCCTCTTTTCCATGCGGCGCGAGCACGGCGGCAGGTGGAGTGGCGGCCGGGCCGGAAAGCGGGGAATGCGGGTCTTGATCGGATGGATGCATCGTCGGTATCGGTTGCGGTCGATGTGCGTTTGAGTTGGTGTTTGAGCCCGGCGCGTTTCGTGACAGCGCATTTCGATTAGTTTAACAGCGCCGCCGCCGCAATGGCCGTGAATCTGGCTGTAGGACCGTGAAATTGTAAGCTTTCGGCAAGACCCCTAATAAACCCGCGTTTGCATCGTTTTTTGCCCTTTCAATGGGGCCGGCGCTGACGTAAGATCGAAGTTTGCGTCAACAAGGTGAACAATGCACGACCCCCAACAGCGCACCGCCACGCTCGACCCGACCGATCCGTCCGACTGGCGCGGACTCCGGGAGCAGGGGCATCGGATGCTGGATGACATGTTCGATTTCCTCGAAGGCCTGGGCCGGCAACCGCGGGGCCCGGTCTGGCAGCCGATTCCGGAGCCGGTGCGGCAGCAATTCAGGGAGCCCTTGCCGCGCCAGCCGGGTTCGCTGGCGCAGGCGCACCAGACTTTCATGCAAAGCATCCTGCCGTATGCGGCCGGCAATGCGCATCCGGGCTTCATGGGCTGGGTGCAGGGCGGCGGCACGCCGGTCGGCATGCTGGCCGACATGCTGGCGGCCGGCCTGAACGCCAATGTCGGCGGCCGCGACCAGATTCCCCTCGACGTCGAACGCCAGATCACGCATTGGATGCGCGAACTGTTCGGGTTTCCGGCCACGGCCAGCGGCGTCCTGGTCACCGGCGCCTCGACCGCCAACCTGATCGGTTTGCTGGTGGCGCGCCGCAAGGCGCTCGGCGCCGAGGTGCGCAGCGGCGGCGTGCAGGCCGCCGGCGCGCGCCTGACCGCCTATACTTCCACCGCCGCGCACGGCTGCGTCAAGAAAGCCATGGACATCGCCGGGCTGGGCGAAGAAATGCTGCGGCGCATTCCCATCGACGCCGACGGCACCATCCACCTGCCCAGCCTGGAGGCCAGCATCGCGGCCGACCGTGCCGCCGGGCTGCAGCCGTTCGTGGTGATCGGCAACGCCGGCACGGTCGACATGGGCGCCATCGACAACCTGAATGCGCTGGCCGATATCGCCGGCCGCGAACAGCTTTTCTTTCATGTCGATGGCGCATTCGGCGCGATGGCCATGCTGGCGCCGGACCTGGCGCCGCGCCTGGCCGGCATCGAGCGCGCCGATTCGATCGCCTTCGATTTCCATAAATGGACCCAGGTCCAATACGATGCCGGCTTCATCCTGGTGCGCGATGGCGCCCTGCATCTTGGCACCTTCGCCGCCCAGGAAAAAACCTATCTGGAACGCGCCGAACACGGCCTGGCGGCCGGCTCGCCGTGGCCCTGCGACTACGGCCCCGAGCTGTCGCGCGGCTTTCGCGCCTTGAAGACCTGGTTTACGTTCAAGGTTTACGGCGTCGAAAAACTGGGCCGGATGATCAGCCATACCTGCGCGCTGGCGCGCCACTTGCAGCGCCGCATCGAAGCCGAACCGGCGCTCGAACTGCTGGCGCCGGCGTCGCTCAATATCGTCTGCTTCCGCCTGAAGGCCAATACCGGCCCGGGCGACATCGATGAAATCAACCGGCAATTGCTGGTGACCATACAGGAATCCGGCATCGCCGCGCCGTCGTCGACCAAGATCGACGGCCATTTCGCGATTCGCGCCGCCATCTTCAACCATCGCAGCACCGTCGAGCATATCGACGCCATGCTCGACGCGGTATTGCGCTTCGGCGGCGTACTGCAAGCGCCAGCCGGCGCCTCACCCGAAAGTCCATGACATGACCAGCCAGCCAGGCGCTTCCGCAGTTTCCGCCATCGTTCCTTTCGAGGCACCGGTCTTCACGCCAGGTTCCGCCTGCCAGATCGGCATCGCGGCGCTGCTGCAGGCGGCCTACATGGGCATCGACCTGAAGCCGCTGGGAACGCAATTGATCGCGCATCTAGGCGCCAATCCGGACGACGCCAACGCCATGATGGATCTGTCGATCATCTTGCAGCTGCTGGGCAGCGACGACTCTGCCGTCGCCACCCAGGCCGAGGCGATCCGCATGCGGCAGGTGTATCGCCTGCCCACCGTTCGCGCCGGAGAGGTGAAATTGCGCCTGCTGGCGATCATGATCGCGGGCGATTTCATGGCCAATACACCGCTCGAATTCATGCTCGGCAATTCCGATGTGGCGCTGGAGGTGCTGTACGTATCGCCGGACCGCCCGCTGCCGGCGGCATTGCCGGCGCACGATGTGCTGTTCATCGCGGTCGGCGAATCCGACCAGAGCCGCGCCTTGCTGCGCAGCCTGGCGGGTTTCGCCAAGGGCTGGAACGGGCCGCTGGTGAACCAGCCGGACAAATGCATGCAGTTGTCGCGCGATCGCGTGGCGATCCTGCTGCAATCGGAGCCGGGTCTGTGCATGCCGGTGACGGTGCGCGCCGAGCGCAGCGTCATGGCGCAGATCGCCAACGGCGCCAGGGCCGCGCTGGATCTGCTGGGCGACGGCGATTTCCCGCTGATCGTGCGGCCGGTCGGATCGCATGCCGGCAAGGGCCTGGAAAAAATCGAGACCGCCGCGGCGCTGCCGGCCTATCTGGAGCAGCATGGCGATGACGCTTTCTATATTTCGCGCTTCGTCGATTACCGCAACACCGACGGCCAATTCCGCAAATACCGCATCGCCCTGATCGAAGGTCGTCCGTACCTGTGCCATATGGCCATTTCGGACAACTGGATGATCCATTACCTCAACGCCGGCATGAGCGAAAGCGCCGCCAAGCGCGCCGAAGAAGCCGCCGTCATGGAAAGCTTCGATCGCGACTTCGCTGTGCGCCATCGCGCCGCCTTCGCATTGATCCAGCAGCGCTTCGGCCTCGACTACCTGGCGATGGATTGCAGCGAAAGCGCCGACGGCGAACTGCTGATCTTCGAAGTCGATACCAGCATGATCGTGCATGCCATCGATCCGGTCGATGTCTTCCCTTACAAGCAGACCCAGATGCGCAAGGTATTCGACGCCTTCCGCGCCATGCTGATGCGAGCGGCCGAGCGCAAGCATGCCGCCTGATTCGTCTTCAAATCCGTCTTCGACCAGGTCTTCAATGCCGCCGACGGCGTCGCTGCTGGTGCAGGGCGGCGACCAGCGCATCGCCATCCAGCCCGGATCGCAGGTCAATAAATACGGCTGCCAGCCGTTTCCGGCGGCCGACCGGATTGCATTCGCTTCATCGACGGCGTCACAGATTTCACAAGAAGCATTCAACGCGGCGGACCGCCTGCGCGAGCGCATCGCAAGCACCTGGGACGGCGCGCCGCCGGCCGCGCGCTATCGTGCGGAATTGACACGCTTGCGCGGCGAACTGCTGGCGGCTTGCGGCTTGATTCCCGCGCCGGCGTCCACACCCGCGCCTATCTCCGCGCAGCCGCCAACAGCGGCGCCGGACCTGGTTTTTGCCGCCTCCGGCACCGATGCCCATTTGCTGGCCGCGCATCTGACGGCGGCGCAGTCCCATCGGGCAGGGCGGGCCTTGCGCGTGATCATGGTCAATGCCGAGGAAAGCGGCAGCGGCGTGTCGACCGCGCTGAGCGGCCGCGGTTTCAGTGCCTATAACGCGCTGGGCGATTGCAGCCTGCCGCTACAGCATGGCGGGAACGACATTGCGGCCAAGGCCGGCATCGGACAAGTCGGCATGGCTCAAGACCCTATCGGGCCGGAAGTGCTGCACGTCGCCATCCGCCGGCCGGACGGCGCGCCGCGCCGGGAGCAGGCGATCGCCGACGACATCGCCGCATTGAGCCAGGCCGCGCTGCAGGATGGCTGCGATGTCCTGCTGGTATTGATCGACGTTTCGAAAACCGGCTGCGTGGCTCCCGACCCGCTGTTCGCGGCGCAATTGCGGCAGCGTTCGGGCGGCCGCATGCAAGTGCTGGTGGACGCCTGCCAGTTCCGCATCGAAACGGCGACCTTGCGCGCCTATCTGGCGCAGGATTTCATGGTGGCGGTCACGGGATCGAAATTTATCGGCGGGCCGTCCTTTTCCGCGGCCTTGCTGATTCCGCCGGCGCTGGCGGCGGCGCTGCAGCCGGCCGGCGTGCCGCGGCAATTGCAGCGACATTCGGCGCGGGAAGAATGGCCGGCGGCCTGGCATCCTGAACGTACCTTGCCGTCGTGCGCCAATCCGGGATTGCTGTTGCGATGGGAAGCCGCGCTGTACGAATTGAAGGCATTCCAGGCGCTGCCGGGCGCCGCCGTCCGGCAATTCCTGCTGCGCTTCAATGCGGCGGTGCAGGCGCGTTTACAGGCGGATCCGCATTTCGAAGCGCTGCCCTTGCCGGCGATGCCGCAACGGGCCGCCGGGTTGATGCCGGTGTGGGACGACCTGCCGTCGATTCATGCATTTGCCCTGTCTGGTAGCGAGCGGGATGGAAATGGCTCGCGCCGGGTCCTGGATACCGCACAGGTGGCACAGGTTTACCGCCGCCTGCAACAGCAGCGCCATGACAACGGCTTTTTCTATGCGGTCGGCCAACCGGTGGTTTGCGGCCGGCGCGATGGCGTCGAATTCAGCGCATTGCGCTTGTGCGTCGGGGCCGGGATGGCAGTGCAGGCATGCAGCGATCCGGCTGCCGGCGATGCGCTGATCGCGCATGCCATGGCGTGCCTGGACGCGCTCGCGAATCTGATTTCACGCCTGAATTCACACCCGGCTTAGAACCCGGCCCTGGTCATTGCGGCGTGCAGCCGTGGTCCAGCCAGACCTCGGCATTGCCGCGTTCGCCGTGTTCGAAATTCACCGGGCTGTCGATCAGGTAAAAACCCTTGCGACCGGCGTCGGGCCCTTCATCGAAATGCGCGCCGGTCAACAGCAGCGATTGCGCTCCCATCGCGCTGGCCGCGAACGGACTCATGGCCGCCGCCAGCTTGAACGGATTGTTTTCTCCCAGCGTCGCGCCGGCCAGGCGCATGACGCGGTAAATGTGGCCGTCCAGCAGCAGCGGCAGCCACTGCCCGGGGGGATCGGATTGATGCGCGCGCAGCAATTGCGGCAGGTCGGATCGGATGCAATCGATATGGATATGCAGTTGCAACTGGCTGCGCGCGGCGGCCGAGTTGATTTCGAGTCCGATACCGTCGCGCCCCAATTTGCGCCCCAGCGCCTGCCCCACGCGATGCCGTTCTTCCCATGCGTAGGCCCAATAGTTGGGCGCATCCGGCGCCAGCAGTTCCGGGCTTTCGATGCCGCCCAGGCGCTGCGTCGGGATGAGCAGGAATTGACCGGCGCCGACGATATCCTTGAGTATGCTGAAGCCGCGTTGGCGATCGACCAGGCGGCAGGGCGCGGGATCGCCGTGCGCAGTCATGTTCGGCACGCATTGCCGGCTGACGATTTTCCACAGCGCATCGGGATTGGCGGCCGGCGCCGGCGCGGCAGGCAGCAAGAGCGCGGTGGCGATGCAGAATCCGGCAATGCGGCGTGTGCTGAAAATATTCATGCGTCGAATGGAAAGAAAGCCGGATGACAGGGCGAAAACGATATCGGCCTGCAAGCAGCCAGGGAAAGGCCTGCGAATGCCCATGAAATGACCTGTAAAAGAGGTGGGAAGCGCAGTTGCAATTCCGCCAATCCTGGCGCAAATATACGCGTCGATTGTGTCGGCAATATGACTTGCGCCGCCTTGTGAAAAATTTCCCCGGCGGCGCGCGCAGGGGCTTGTGAAAAAAGCTACACTTTGAAAAAACATATCAATCATAGCCGCGAGATGCGCTTTCCAGCAGCCGCATGTACGCCAGGGGTAATTTTGCTTAAGACCGATTTATCGAAAAAATGGCCGGTCATGCGGCTGCCCGCAATGTCCTTGCAGGCAGTGCTGTCGATCCTGTTGTTCGCCGTGGTGCTGATCGTCGGCGGCTTGTTGACGGTCCTGAATTACCAGCGCGGCCGTGAAATGGCCAACAGCGCCACGGCGGTCCTGTTCGAGCGTATCGAGAGCGAAATCGCCGTGCAGCTCAACGGGCTGTATACGCCGATCTCGCAACTGGTCGACCTGATGGTCAGCGAAAGCCTGGTCAGGGACCAGACCTTGCAGCAGCGCATGCTGCATGTGCCGCCGCTGATCGAGGCAATGCGGCACAGCCCGGCGCTTTCGGCGGTCTACGTCGGTTACGCCGGCGGCGATTTTTTCCAGCTGCGCCGGCTCGATCCGAAGGTAAGCACCATTCTCGACATGACGGTGCCGCCGGGCGCCGCATATCTGGTGCAGAGCGTCAGCCGCGATGGCCGCGCCAAGGCCGCCGCTTATGAAGGCGTCTTCATATTCCTGGCGGCCGACCTGAAAGTGCTGGAAACGCAGCGCTTGCCCGGCTATGCCTTCGATCCCCGCCGCCGCGACTGGTACCGCCAGGCGCTGGAATCGCCAAGCCAGAAGCAGGTGCAGACCAAGCCTTATATATTTTTCAGCACATCCGAACTCGGCATCAGCGTGGCCCGGCGCAGCCCGGACCGGGGCGCGGTGTTCGGCGCGGATATTTCGCTGGCGGATCTGTCGGGGATGTTGCGCAGGCAGAGCATATCGCCTTCGGCTGAACTGGCGCTCACGGACGAAGATACTGCCGTGATGGCGTACAAGCAGCCCGAAATGATGGGTAAGTCGCGCGATCCGCAAGGCCGCATGCGCATGACGATGCTGCCGGAACTGGGCGGCCCGCAATTCGCCGCATTGGCGCAAAAAATCCAGGCGCACGAATTCAACCAGCCGTTCGAGACCGAGATCGACGACCGTCTATGGTCCGGCAGAATCGTGCCGGTGCGGCTTGGCGACGCACCGTTTTACCTCGCCATTTCAGCGCCGGAAGACGAATTGCTGGCCGACGCCCGCCTTATGCTCAACAACGGCCTGCTGATCACGCTGGCGCTGCTGCTGGCGGCGATTCCACTGGCGGCGGTCGTCGCATGGCGGCTGGGACTGCCGCTGCGGCGCCTGGCGCGCGAAGCCAAGGCAATGCAGGATTTTGATTTCAGCAGCACCGCCAAAGGCACGTCGCGCATTCACGAAATCGAGCAATTGATGTATTCGATGAACGAAACCCGTTCCACCATCCAGCGCTTCACCGAGATTTCGGTTGCGCTGGCGGCCGAGCAGAATTTCGATCGCCTGCTGGAGCGCATCGTCACGGAAACCATGTCGATTGCGCATGCCGACGCCGGCATCCTGTACCTGCTGGACGACGAGCGCAAGCTGGCCCGGCCGCAATTGGTGAAATGGATCGACCAGCAAGGCCAGGCGTGGACGCTGAATGCGCCCGAAGTCATGGACATCCATGCGCCGCGGCATGCGCAAAACCCGCTGTGCCAGACCTTGTCCAGCGGCGTGCGCCAGATCCGCACCATGGATCCCGATGCCATGCGCGGGGCCGCGTGGCTGGGCGACACCGCTGCGCATCTGCCGGCCGGGTCGCATATCCTGGCCACGATTCCGCTGCGCAACCGGCGCGAGGAAACCATCGGCGCCATTCTCTGGATCGGCCCGATCAAGGATGCCGGCGCCCAGGGACATCTGTTCGCCTTCCTGGAAGCGCTGTCCGGCGCGGCCGCCATTTCGATCGAAAACAAGCAGTTGATCAAGGCCCAGGTGGACTTGCTGGAGGCAATGATCCAGGTGATCGCGGGCGCCATCGACGCCAAGTCGCATTACACCGGCGGCCATTGCCAACGCGTGCCGGAACTGACCAAGATGCTGGCGCAGGCGGCCTGCGAGGCCGATCGCGGGCCGTTCAAGGACTTCAACCTGAACGAGGATCAATGGCAGGAAGTGCACGTGGCAAGCTGGCTGCACGACTGCGGCAAGATGACCACGCCCGAATTCGTGGTGGACAAGGCCACCAAGCTGGAAACCATTTACGACCGCCTGCATGAAATCCGGATGCGCTTCGAGGTCATCAAGCGGGACCGGCGGATCGCGGCGTTGGAGTCGATCATCGACGGCACGGCGCCGTCCGTCGCGCAGGAAGAGCTGGCGCGGCAATTGGCGCAACTGGACGAGGAATTCGCCTTTATCGCGTCCTGCAACGAAGGCTCCGAGCGTATGGCGCCGGAAATGATGCAGCGTGTACGGGAGATCGCGCAGCGCACCTGGTGGCGCACGCTGGACGACCGGATCGGCATTGCCTGGGAAGAGCGCGCGCGCAAGAACCGCGCCCCGGCGGCGGCCTTGCCGGTACAGGAACCGCTGCTCGGCGACCGCGTCGATCATCGCATCGAACGGCGCGAGGAAGACCACCTGGCGCCGGACAACCAGTGGGGCTTCAAGATGCAGGTGCCGGAACTGCTGTACAACCGCGGCGAAATCTACAATCTCTGCATCGAACGCGGCACCTTGACGGCGGAAGAGCGCTACAAGATCAATGAACATATCCTGCAGACCATCATCATGCTGGAGCGCCTGCCGTTTCCGCGCCATCTGGCGAACGTGCCGGAAATCGCCGGCGGGCATCACGAGAAGATGGACGGCAACGGTTATCCGAAACGGCTCAAGCGCGACGAGATGAGCCCGGTGGCGCGCATGATGGCGGTGGCCGATATCTTCGAAGCCTTGACCGCGGCCGACCGGCCCTACAAGAAAGGCAAGAAGCTGTCCGAAGCGATCGCCATCATGATCCGGATGAAGAATGAAAATCACATCGATCCGGATGTATTCGATCTGTTCTTCAACAGCGGCATCTATCTGGAATATGCGCGGAAATACATGGATGCCGATCTGATCGATACGGTCTGAATGCATTGAAGAACGAGACGTCTTGCGATTCCCCCGTCACCTTCATATCTCCTTCTTCAGCGCATCCGCGATGCGCAGGGCGAGGGCGGCGATGGTCAGCGTGACGTTGACCGTGCCGACGGTCGGCATGACGGCGCTGCCGGAGATGAAGAGATTGTCGTGGTCGAAGCTGCGGCAATCGCGGTCGACCACCGAATCGCGCGCATCGCGCCCCATGATGGCGGTACCGGTAATGTGGTTATTGGGCGCGAAAGCGTCCTGGAAGCGGATATCGGTGCCGCCCAGCGCTTTGGCCGCGCTCGCGTAGATCTCCCGCGTGTGGGCCGCGCCGCGCCGGACGTAATCGTCGATGGCATAAGTGATTTCGGGACGCGGGATGCCGATGGCGTCGATCGCGGTACGGCTGGGAATGACGCGGTTTTCGGGCAGCGGCAGGATTTCGTGAAAACTGTCGAACTGGACGAAGCGCGCCGCACGGTCGCGGATTGCGGCATTCAGCCTGGCCGGGTCCGGCAAGGCCTGCGCATCGAGGATGCCATCGAGTATCTTGCGCGTTTCCTGGTCGACCCGGGACAGGTTCGACAGATGGATTTTCTTGCCAGCCTGGCGCGCCCGGAACTCACCGTCGCGAAAGCCGATCAGGGAGGTCATTTCCTGCGGCCCGCGGCCGGGCCATAATTTGCGGTCGGCGTAGAACTGCACGCCGGTGCCGGGATGGTCCATCAGGTTGCGGCCGACCATGCCGGAACTGTTGCCGATGCCGTCGGGATAATCGCGCGCGGTCGACATCAGCATGATCTTGGGGGTCTCGATGCCATTGGCCGCCAGGATGAAATACCTGCCTTCGACGCGATGCTCGACCCCGTGCGCGTCCCTGTACAGCGCGGCCGACAGGCGTTTGCGGAGCCCGACTTCCAGCCGATGCACCACCGCGTTTTCGATCAGCCGGGCACCGGCGCGTTCGGCCTTGTCGACATGCACGATGCCGTTGTACATGGCGCCGGTCGGGCAGATTGGCATGCAGTTGTTGTTGCCGCAACAGGGCGGACGGCCGTCGTAGGCCAGGCTGTTGCGCGCCGCCGGCTCGGTCACCACGCGCCAGCGCGGGTCGTGCGCATTCAGCGCCGACTTGATGACCTGCTCGTTATACGACAAGGGCAGCGGCGCCATCGGATAGGCGGCGCGGCGCGGCGAATCGAGTTCTTCCTCCGGGCCAGGCCCCCAGACGCCGAGCGCCTGCTCGGCGCGTTGATAGTCGTCTTCCAGCGCATCGTAATCCAGCGGCCAGTCGCGGCCGACGCCATACAGGCTGCGCATGCGGAAATCGTTGGGCAGGAAGCGCCAGGCCGAGCCGGCCCAGTGCCAGGTGGTGCCGCCGACGGCGCGCACATATTGCGAATCGAAGCGCTGCTCGCCTTTTTGCACCAGATAGTGATTGGGCGGATCGTACTCGGGATGCGGCGCCCAGGCGGTGGAAGGATAGGGCGCCATGAAATCCATCTTGTCGGCCTGGGCGCGGAAGCGTTCCACAATCCGCGCGCGCGACAGGCGCGGCCCGGCCTCCAGGATGATTACCGACTTGCCGGCCAGCGCCAGTTGATGCGCGGCCAGCGCGCCGGCCACGCCGGAGCCGATCACCACCACGTCGGCCGATTCGATTTGGCGCGATGGCGCGATATCCTCGGCCATCGATCAGCTTTCCACCGGCTGTTCGGCCCAGAAGCCGGGCGCGCCGCCGCAATAGCCGCGCACCGGCAAGGCGCCGGCCACCGCCTGGTACATCAAGGCCTGCCGGTCGATCACGGCGGCGTTGTCGACCAGGCCCAGATACCAGCCGCGCAGGATCAGCGAGGCCAGCGCCTGGCGCGGGTCCCTGGCCGGTGTCGCGCTGCGCTCGGCGGCCAGCGTGAAACCACCGGTTCCGGCATCCATGGCGGCGGCCAATTGCTGTATCCGCAGCGAGAAATGCGGCACGCCGGCCTGCAGCGCGCCGAACAGGCGCCGGCCGACATCGGCGTCCAGCGCGGCATTGCCGGTCAGCTTCCGCGATACCTGCATGAAGGCCGCCAGCGGCGCGGCGGCTTCGTTTTCCCTGGCGCGGAACAGCCATGCGGCGCCGAGTCCCACGCCGGCGGTGGCGCCGGCGGCCGCCAGCAGCAGCGAGCGCTGCAGCCAGCCGCGGCGGGCATTGGCGGAAAGGGAAGAGGGGGAAGGCGAGGGCATGACGTCGATGACGTCGGCAGGTCGGTTGCGAAGGTGGTCAGGTCTCATGTCGGCTCCCTTGATTGGCGAGCGTTGAGACTACTGCGTATGTGTTGAATGCGCCGCTGCAAGGTTCATCAGGGATGAATAATCCGAAACTTGAAGTCGGATTTGCGGGCGCTTAATTTAGGTGTCGGCCCATTGGCGAAGCAGATTGTGATAGCAGCCCACCAGCGTCCGGCGCGCCTGTTCGTCGGCGTTGGTCTGGTTCAGTTTCTGGATGGCGTTATCCATGTCGAACAGCATGCCGCGCTGGGTATCGTCGCGCACCAGGCTCTGCACCCAGAAGAAACAGCCGATGCGCACGCCGCGCGTGATCGGCGTCACCGCGTGCAGGCTGGTGGCTGGATACAGCACCAGGTCGCCGGCATCCAGCTTGACCGAATGGGCGCCGTAAGTGTCTTCGATGCGCAACTCGCCGCCGTCGTAATCGGCCGGATCGGTCAGGAACAGGGTGGCGGAGATATCGGTGCGCAGCTTGCGCCCGTCGCGCGGGTTGATGCGCACACCGCCGTCGACGTGGGCGCCGAAGGTCATGCCTTCGCTGTAGCGGTTGAACAGCGGCGGATAAGCGGTATTGGGCAGTGCGGCGCTGATGAAGCGCGGATGGCGCTCCAGCGCGGAAAGAATGATGTGCTGGCATTGCAGCGCGACTTCCGAAGACTCGTCGATCTGCTGGTTGTACTTGACCGCCGCGCCCTGGTAGCCGGCGGTGGCGCGCCCGTCCACCCATGCCGCTCCCGCATTGTCCAGCAGGCCGCGCACGGCGGCGAGCTGCTGGTCGTTGAGGACTTTGGGAACGGTGATGAGCATGACGGCCTTGCCTTCCGGGGAACCTGGTGAATTACATGCGGTAGTTGACCGACAGCAGCGCGGTGCGGCCGCTGCCGGGCACCGAACGTCCGCCGTCGGACTGGATCAGCGCATCGTAATACATTTTGTTCGCCAGGTTGAACAGATTCAGGCGGATATCGTACTTCGGCTGCGTGTACGCCACCATGGCATCCCAGCGCGTATAGCCGCCGACCCGCACGGTGTTGCCTGTGTTGGCATAGCGTTGCGACATATAGGTCGGGCCGGCGCCGATTTCCCAGCCCTTGGCCAGGCGATAAGTGGTCCAGCCGCTGAACGAATGCTTCGGCACGTTGACCGGCACCTTGCCCAGCGTGGTGTCGCCGGCCGCGGCCTTCAGGACTTGCGCGTCCAGATAAGTGTAGTTGCCGGTGATCTGCCATCTTTTCGAGAGGCGGCCGGTGGCGCCCGCCGCCGCGCCGCGCACGCGCACCGTGCCGTCCAGCGAAAACACGCCGGGGCTGACCTGGCTGCGCGCATTTTCCTTGGTGATCTGGAAGATCGAGGCATTGGTGGCCAGGTCTTCCGAGATATCCCACTTGCCGCCCAGTTCATAGGACTTGTTCTTTTCCGGATCGAGGCTGGTCTGGCCGACCGAGCCGGTCAGCTGTTCCAGCGACGGATTGAACGAGGTGCCGTATGACAGGTAATACGCCTGCGCCGAGGTCGGCTGCCAGATGCCGCCGGCCCGCACGCTCAGGAAGTTGATGGTCTGGCTGGCGTCGGCCGGCGCCGAGATCGAATTGGAGATGCTGGCGACGAAGCGGTCTTCGCGCAGGCCGCCGACAAATTTGAAGTGGTCGCTCAGCGCCACGGTATCGCCGCCGTAGACCGCGATCGTATTGGCCGAACCGCCGGCGCGATTATATGGCGTGCTCGGCACATTGTTGCTGAAAGCGCTATAGGACGGGTTGATGACCGGTGCGCAGCCGACGAAAGACTGCGTGGTCGACGGCGCGGCAACCGGGCAATCGCCGAATCGGTTGGAGGCCTGGTTGTTGTAGCCTTCATGGCCCAGTTCCAGGCCCAGCATGGCGTCATGCCTGAAGCCGCCGAAATCGAATTTCGAAGTCAGTTCGCTTTGATTCGAAATCGAATAGTCGGTCAGGATGCGGTCGTGCGCCTGGCCGTGCACGAACAGGCTGCTCAGCGGCAACCCGGTGGGGCCGCTGATCGGCGTGAAAATACCGCCGGTGATGGTGCCGATCGACTGCGGCGCGGTTTCGCGCGCGTCGGTATGCACGTAATTGAATTGCAGCATGTTGCGGAACGTAGTGTTTTCCGACAGCCGGTGCTTGATGGTGCCGTTCAGCGCCACCACGTCCGAGTTGGTGCGGTCGCTGTCGAGGCCGTAGGCGGTATCGCGATCGACATTGACCGGGGCGCCGTTGAGCGCCGGCAAGCCGTAATCGGCCTGGTCGTGATTGTGCTGGATCAGGGCCGACAGCGTGATCTCGGTGGCGGTGCCGATACCGGTCGAGAATGTGGTCTGCAGGCCGAAATCGCGGACGTCGGTCTGGTCGCGCGTGCTGGCCGCGCCGTCTTGCGCCATGGCCGAAATACGCACGGCGGATGTGTCGTTGAGCGGCTGGTTATAGTCGGCGGTGGTGCGCAGCAGGCCGTTGGTGGTGACCGAGGCCGAGACTTCCGACGACTGCTTCAGGTTGGCCTTCTTGGTGACCTGGTTGACCACGCCGCCGGTCGAACCGCGGCCGAACAGCATCGACGACGGCCCCATCAGGACTTCGACCTGTTCCAGCGCGAAGGTGTCGCGGAAATACTGGCCGCGGTCGCGGAAGCCGTCCAGATAGATATCGGTGCGCGCGGCGAAGCCGTTCAGGTTGATGTTGTTGCCGATCTGGCCGCCTTCGGCGCCGCCGATGGTGATGCCCGACACGTTGCGCAGCGCATCGGTCAGCGAGGTCGCGCCGCGCGATTCCAGCAGGGCCTTGTTGACCACCACCACCGATTGCGGCACGTCATGCAGGTCGGCCGGCAGCTTGGTGACGCTGACGGTCGGGCTGTTGAAGTCTTCCCGGTTGCCGGTCACGGTGACGTTTTCCAGCACGGCCGGCGAAGACGCCGCAGCAGGAGCAGAAGCAGAGGATGGGGCAGGGGCGGGCGCGGCTTGTTGCGCATGGACCGGGCTGGCGAAAACGGCGACCAGGGCGGCGGCGATCGGTGTCAAACGGTTCATTTTTTAAATTATCAGCAAAATTGCCGCGCTGCCCGGCGATGCCCTGCAATTCATGATTGCAATGGGGGCACGGTTCCTGGCGCGAAGCGGGGTCTTTGGCTGGCTACTGCGAATGAACTCGGTTTGCTGGCTGTAAAAGGACTGGGCTGGCGTTTGCCGAGCGCGGAAAATCGTCCCGCATTCGGATAGCTGCCATGATAATTCAAAATGTAACCGTTTTGTTGTCAAATGCGAATAATATTAACTATCATTTACAACGACTGTTGAATCAGGCGTGACAAACGCCCGTGGATCCCAGGAAAACCGTCCGAAAGCCATTCCTGAGCCGTCCCGGGCGGGCCGGCCAATGTCTATGTCACTGGGCAAGCGCCCAACGCTTCAATTGCCGGCTTTCTTGGCCTGCGGCACGCAGCGCACCGTGAAGCCGATGGTGGTCAGGCCGTCGCTGCTGCTGGCGAAAGTGGTGCCGCCGTGCATGCCGGCCACCGCCTTGACGATCGCCAGGCCGAGGCCGTGGCCATGCAATTGATGATGGTCGTGGCGCGCTGCGTCGATGCGGTAAAAGCGGTCGAACAGGCGCGGCAGATGGCTTTCCTCGATCTGCTCGCCGGGATTGGCGACCGCGATCGCCACCGAGGACTCGCGTTGCGATATTCGAACGCGGATATGCGCGCCGCCGGGCGAATGCTGGATCGCGTTCTGCAGCAGATTGGTCAGTGCGCGCCGGAACAGGGCGGTCTCGATAGGCGCGCCGGCTTCGGTGTCGCCGACCACGCTGGCGGTGATTTCGCGCTCGTCGAGCACGAATTCGAAAAATTCCAGGGTCTTGCGCACTTCGTCGGCGATGCGGGTCTGGGCCAGGCCGGTGGCGGCCTCGCCCTGGTCGGAGCGGGCCAGGAACAGCATGTCGTTGATGATCGAACGCAGGCGGTCGAGTTCTTCCAGGTTCGATTGCAGCACGCTCTGGAACTCCAGCGCGCTGCGCTCGCGCGACAGCGCGACCTGGGTCTCGCCGATCAGGTTGGCCAGCGGCGTGCGCAGTTCGTGCGCCACGTCGGCGTTGAACGCTTCCAGCTGGGTATATGCATTTTGCATGCGGTCCAGCGCGCCGTTGAAAGCCGACGCCAGGTCCGACAATTCATTCGGCAGCGCCGACACCTCCAGCCGTTCCGAGAGTGTCTTCGGACTCAGCGTCTGCGCCGTCGACGACATATGCTGCAAGGGCCGCAAGCCGCGGCGCGCGATCCAGTAACCGGAAACCACCACCATCAGGGTGCCGACCAGCGATACCGCGATCATCGCCAGCACGAAACTGTTGAGCGTCTCGACATACGGCTCGGAATCGACGCCGACCGTCAGCCGCACCGTCGGCCGGTCCTGGAAGGCCGGCACGATCTTGGTCAGCGTGTGCATCGGATATTCCTTGCCGCGGATGCTGACCCGGCCGATATTGCCCTGGTCGTAATCGAAATCGTGCAGATCGACCAGGTCCTTGCCGTAGCTGTAGACCGGATCGTCGCTGAAGACCCAGAAGCGCACCTTGCCGTCGGTCGGCGTGATCGAATCCATCTTGTTGCGCACGCGCTGCCAGCGCTCGGGGGTGCCGATGCGCTCCATCATGTACTGGATATCGTTGAAAGTGGTGTACAGGCCGTCGCGCTCGTGGCGCAGCAATTCGCGCTTGATGACGACATACAGCGCGCTGCCGATCACGAAGAACACGATCAGCGCCGCCACGGCGAACATCAGCGTCAGGCGCGCGGCTATCGATTTCGATCGCCTCATGCGGCGTCTCCGCCATTGCTCAGGTCGCCGCCGCCCATGTTGACGCCGGCAGCTGCAGGACTGTCCTTGCGCACTTCCAGCACATAGCCCATTCCGCGTATCGTATGCAGCAGTTTCTGCGAGAACGGCGCGTCGATCTTGCCGCGCAGCCGCTTGATGGCGACTTCGACCACATTGGTGTTGCTGTCGAAATTCATGTCCCAGACCAGTTCGGCGATGGCGGTCTTGGACAGGATTTCGCCCTGGCGCCGGCCCAGCACGGCCAGCAGCGCGAATTCCTTGGCGGTCAGGTCGATGCGCGCGCCGTTGCGGAAAGCCTTGCGGCCGATCAGGTCGATCTGCAGGTCGCCGATGCGCAACTGGGTCTGCTCCTGCACCCGGCCGCGGCGCGTGAGCGCCTGCAGCCGCGCCAGCAGCTCCAGGAACGAAAAGGGCTTGATCAGGTAATCGTCGGCGCCTTCGTGCAGGCCCTTGATGCGGTCTTCGACACGGTCGCGCGCGGTCAGCATGATGACCGGGGTCTGCTTGAAACTGCGCAGGGTGCGCAACACGGCAAAGCCGTCCTGCCCCGGCAGCATCACGTCCAGCACAATCACGTCGTAGTCGTTCTCGACCGCCAGATGCTGGCCGTCGATCCCGTTGGCGGCCAGGTCGACCGCGCAGCCTTGCTCGGTCAAACCCTTGAACAGGTAATCGGCCGTCTTTTGCTCATCTTCGACGATCAGGATTTTCATTGCGTCATTCAGGCGAATCAAGTCAATCGATCAAATCGGGTAAATCAAATGTCGTCATCTCAATGCGACTCCAGCAGCGGCGGCGGCAGGCCCTTTTTGGCCGCTTTGCGCTGCGCGCGCGCCTCCTTGCGCCGCATGTACCAATAGTGCGCGCGATCCAGGTACAGGTACACGACCGGCGTGGTGAACAGCGTCAGCGCCTGCGACAGGATCAGCCCGCCCACCATGGCGTAGCCGAGCGGACGCCGCAGTTCCGAGCCGGCGCCATGGCCCAGCATCAGCGGCAGGCCGCTCAACAGCGCGCACATGGTGGTCATCATGATAGGGCGGAAACGCAGCAGGCAGGCCTGATAGATCGCATCTTCCGGCTTCATGCCATGCTCGCGTTCGGCGGTCAGCGCGAAGTCGATCATCATGATGCCGTTTTTCTTGACGATGCCGATCAGCAGGATAATGCCGATCAGCGCGATCACGCTCAGGTCGTAGCCGCCGGCCATCAGGATCAGCAGCGCGCCCACGCCCGCCGACGGCAGCGTCGACAAGATCGTCAGCGGATGGATGAAGCTTTCATACAACAATCCCAGCACGATATACACCGCGATCAGCGCGGCGGCGATCAGGTAGGGCTGTGAAGACAGCGAATCGCCGAAGGCCTTGGCGGTGCCCTGGAAGTCGCCGCTCAGCGTCTGCGGCACGTTCATGTCCGCCTGCGCCTGGTTGATCGCGTTGACCGCTTCGCCCAGCGCCGTGCCGCGCGCCAGGTTGAACGAAATGGTCACCGCCGGGAACTGGCTTTGATGGCTGATCGACAGATAGGCGGTCTTGCTGGTGTCGACGCTGACGAAGGTCGACAGCGGGATCTGCTTGCCGTTGACCGGCGAGGTCACGTACAGCTTGTCGAACAGGGCCGGATCGGTCTGCAGTTCCGGCGTGATTTCGAGGATCACGTGGTAGCTGTTGATCTGCGTGAAATACTGCGCGACCTGACGCTGGCCGATGGCGTCGTACAGCGTGGCGTCGATCATCGACGGCGTGATGCCGAAAGCCGATGCGCGTTCGCGGTCGATGGTCAGGGTGGCTGTCGCGGCGGCGTTTTGCTGGTCGGTGGCGACATCGCGCAGTTCCGGCAATTCCTTGAAGCGCGCCACCATTTTCGGCGCCCAACTGTTGAGCTCGTCCAGGTTGGAATCGATCAGCGTGTACTGATACTGCGTACGCGAGGAGCGGCCGCCGACCCGGATGTCCTGGTTGGCCTGCAGGAACAGATTGATGCCCTGCACCTGCGCCAGTTTCGGACGCAGCCGCGCGATGATCTCGTCCGCGCTGGCGGTGCGGCCTTCATCCTTGGGCTTGAGCGAGATGAAGAACGAACCGGTATTGAGCGTGGTCTGGCCGGCGCTCATGCCGAAGGCGGTCACGTCCGGGTCCTTGCGGACGATATCGGCCAGCTGCATCATGCGGCGGTTCATCGAGGCGAACGAGGAGTCCTGGGCCGATTCGGCGAAACCGGAGATTGCGCCGTTGTCCTGCTGCGGGAAAAAGCCCTTCGGAATGACGACGAACAAGACCGCGGTTGCCGCCAGCGTGGCCAGGAAGCCCATCAGCGTCAGGAACTGGTGGCGCAGCACGACGTGCAGGCCGCGCTTGTAGCCGTTGAGCATGATATCGAAGCCGCGCTCGAAGAATTGATACAGCTTGCCGTGTTCCTGATCGTGCGAATTCTTGAGGAAGCGCGAGCACAGCATCGGCGTCAGGGTCAGCGAGATGATCACCGAGACGGCAATCGTCAGCGTTACCGTCACGGCGAATTCGCGGAACAGCCGGCCCACGATGCCGCCCATCAGCAGCAGCGGAATGAAGACCGCCACCAGCGATACCGAAATCGCGATGATGGTAAAGCCGATTTCGCTCGACCCCTTGTAGGCCGCCTCCAGCGGCGACATGCCTTCCTCGACATAGCGGTAGATATTCTCCAGCATCACGATCGCATCGTCGACCACGAAGCCGACCGCGATGGTCAGCGCCATCAGCGACAGATTGTCCAGACTGAAGCCGACCAGGTACATCACGCCGGCGGTGCCCATCAGTGCCAGCGGCACGGTAATGCTCGGAATCAGCGTGGCGGCCACGTTGCGCAGGAAGATGAAGATCACCATCACCACCAGGCAGATGGTCAGCACCAGGGTGAATTCGACGTCGTCGACCGAGGCGCGGATGGTCTGGGTGCGGTCGATCACGGTATTGACGTGCACGCTGGCCGGAATCGCGGCGCGCAGGCGCGGCAGTTTTTCCTTGATCAGGCCGACGGTGTCGATCACGTTGGCGCCGGGCTGCTTGCTGATCGCCAGCAGGATCGAGGTGCCGCCGCTCAGCGTGCTTTCCGCATCGGCCGCGGCGCCCTTGAAGGCCCAGGCCGACAGTTGCCGGTTTTCCGGGCCGTCCACCGCCACGCCGACATCCTTGACGCGGATCGGCGCGCCGTTCTTATAGGCCAGGATGACATCGTTCCATGGACTGGCGCTGAGCAACTGGTCGTTGGTGTAGACGGTGAAGGCCTGATTGGCGCCGTCGACGGTTCCCTTCGGCTGGTTCACGCTGACCGTGCCGATGACGGTGCGAATATCTTCCAGGCTGATGCCCAGCGTGGCGATCTTGGCCGGATCGACCTGGATCCGGATGGCCGGTTTCTGCTGGCCGTGCACCTGCACCAGGCCCACGCCCGAAATCTGCGAGATCTGCTGCGCCAGGATATTGTCGGCGTAGTCGTTGACCTGGATCATCGGCAGCACATCGGATTGCACCGACAGGATCATGATCGGCGAATCGGCCGGATTGACCTTGCGGAAGGTCGGCGGATTCGGCAGGTTGGCCGGCAACTGGCCGCTGGAGGCATTGATCGCGGCCTGCACATCCAGCGCGGCGGCGTCGATATCGCGATTCAGGTCGAATTGCAGCGTGATCTGGGTGGTGCCCAGCGCGCTTTGCGAGGTCATCTGCGACATGCCCGCGATCAGCGAGAACTGGCGCTCCAGCGGCTGTGCCACATTGGACGCCATGGTTTCGGGATTGGCCCCGGGCAGCTTGGCAGACACTTGAATGGTCGGGAAATCGACCTGCGGCAGGGGCGCTACCGGCAGCAGCGGCCAGACCGCGACGCCGACCAGCAGGATCGCGAGGGCCAGCAGCGTGGTGCCGATGGGACGCTTGATGAAGGCGGCGGAAACGCTCACTTGGCGGATCCTTTCCTGGCCTTGGCCGGCGCCTGCTCATGCTGGCGCTCCTTGATGTGGAGGCCGGGTTTCAGCTTGTACTGTCCGTCGAGCACGATGCGCTGGCCGGCTTCCAGCCCGCTGGCGACGACGGCGATGTCGTCCTGGATGCGCGAGAGCTTGACCGGCGCCATCTTGGTGGTTTCATCCGCTTCCACCGCATAGACAAACGTGCCGTCCTGGCTGCGCTGGATTGCCGCGGCCGGCACGGTCAGCGCCTGTTCCTTGTCTTTCAGCAGCAGCTTGACGTTGACGTACTGGCCCGGCCACAACTGATGCTGCGGGTTGGCGAAGCGCGCCTTCAATTGCACGGTGCCGTTGGCGGTGTCGATCTGGTTGTTCAGCAGGATCAGCTTGCCTTCGGCCAGCGATTGCTGGGTATCGCGCGAGGTCGCCACCACATTCAGCGGCGTGCCGCTCAATTGCGCCTTGTTGATGGCCAGCACATTTTGCTCCGGCAAGGTGAACAGCACGGTGATCGGGTCGATCTCGTTGATGACCACCAGGCCGGTGGTGTCGGAAGCATGCACGATATTGCCGACATCGACCAGGCGCGCGCCGACGCGGCCGCTGATCGGCGCGGTGATCCTGGTGAAGCCGAGTTGGACCTGGGCGAAATTGATCTGCGCCTCATCCGACTTGACGGCCGCTTCCAGTTGCGACACCAGGGTTTTCTGGGTGTCCAGCTGTTGTTGCGTGGCGGCGTCCTGTTGCAGCAGCGTGGTGTAGCGCTGCAGGTCGGCGCGGGCGTTGCCGAGCTGGGCCTGGTCCTTGCCGCGCTGCGCCTGCACCTGCGCCAGTTGCGCCTGCAGCGTGCGCGGATCGAGTTCGACCAGCATCTGTCCGGCCTTGACGTCCTGGCCTTCGCGGAAGCCGACCTTTACCAACTGGCCGTCCACGCGCGCCTTGACGGTCACGCTCTGGTTGGCGGTGACGGTGCCCACGCCGGTTACGTACAGCGGCACTTCCTCGCTTTTGACCTGGACCGTGGTCACCGAGACCGAAGCCGGCGCGGCATCCGGTTTCTTGCCGCCTTTATGCATGAAATACCAGCCGGCGGCGATCAGCAGCACGACAATGACGACGCCGGCAAGTGCCGGGCGCGAGGAATGCTTTTCTGGAGCGGCGTTGCCGGGCTTGCCGGTGTTGGTGGTGTTAGTGGGGGTAGTCATCCGTGAACTCTATATTTTTAGTTTGTAGGGGCGGTGTTGCCGCCGGCCTTGTTTGTCTCGTCGGCGCGCGCCAGCGGCACGGTGGCCGAAGCCGGCACGGGATCGCCGACGCGCCAGCCGCCGCCGACCGCCTTGATCAGCGCAACGCTGGCCACCAGCTGGCGGCCCGTCAACTGCACCGCGGTGCGTTGCGCGGCCAGCGATGCGGCCTGGGTGGTGACCACTGCGAGATAGGTGGCGGTGCCGGCGCGGTATTGGCTCAGGGCCAGCCGTTCCGCCAGTTGCGCCGCTTCGACTGCCTGCGCCTGCACCACGCTTTCCTGATCCAGCACCCGCAGCGTGGACAGATTGTCTTCCACTTCCTGGAAGCCGCCCAGCACGGCCTGCTTGTACTGCGCGACCGAGGCATCGTAGGCCGCCACCGCCTGCGCCGTGCGGGCAGTGCGCAGGCCGCCGTCGAACAGCGTGCCGGCCAGCGCCGCGCCGAGCGACCAGACCCGGCTTGGGGTATCGAACAACTGCGCGAACGCCACACTGCTGTAGCCGCCGCTGGCGGACAGGGTCAGCGCCGGGAACAAGGCTGCCTTGGCGACGCCGATATTGGCGTTGGCAGCGGCTGCCTGCCGTTCGGCGGCGGCGATGTCGGGACGCCGCTCAAGCAGGTCGGACGGCAAGCCGGCAGGGATTTGCGGCAGTGTCGCCGCCAAGGGGGCCGGCGCCGCGGCCAGCGTGAAATTGGCCGGCGCCTTGCCGATCAGGATCGCGATCGCATGTTCCAGCTGATTGCGGGTGGCGTCCAGGTCGATCGATTGCGCCTGCGCGGTCAGCAACTGGGTTTGCGCCTCGGCCACATCGGAACGCAGCGCCACGCCGGCCTTGTACTGATTGGTGCTCAATTCCAGCGAGCGGGTGTAGCCGGCCACGGTGCGCGCATACAGTTCCTTGAGCAGGTCGGTGATGCGCAATTGCAGGTAATCCTGCGCCAGCGTGGCCTGGATGCTCAGGCGCGCCGCGGCCAGGCTGGCGATGCTGGCCTGGCGGCCGGCGTCGCCGGCTTCCACCGAACGCCGCACCCGGCCCCAGACGTCGGCTTCCCAGGATGCATTCAGGCCGACGGTATAGGTATCTTCCAGTTTCGGTCCGCTGCTGTTGCTGTTGCTCTGCGCGCGCTGGGCGCCGGCCTGGTAGCCGATGGCGGGCCAAAAGGAAGCGCGCGCGGCCTGGGCGGCGGCTTGCGCCTGGCGATACTGGGCCTCGGCAAAACGGATATCCTGGTTGGCTGCGGCGGCCTGGTCCATCAGGTCGTCGAGGACCGGATCGCCGTAGGCTTGCCACCAGCGGTGGTTGCTGTCGATCTGGCCCGGTTCGGCGTTTTTCCAGGGGCCTTGTTCCTTGAAGGCGAGCGGCGTGTCTATTGCCGGCCGGACGTAATCGGGCCCGACGGCGCAACCGGAAACAAGGAAAATGACGGAAAGTGCGGACCAGATGGCATTCTTGCGGATGGTCCCGGCTACGCGCGGCGGAGGTAGCGAAAGTGGATGGTCTGGATGCATTCGAGCTTGGTTGGGCTGGCGGTCGATGGAACGCGGGCCGGCCGAAGCCGTTCCGCATGGATTTTCGGCTCACTGTACCCCTGCAAGCGCAACGGTATGCTGACGGAAATATGACAATTTTGACAGTTTTGTAATATTTACATTTGTGAATGTTTCCTTGCGGCTAATTTTTGCGATTCCGGCGTTCGTCATCCGGCATCAGGGCAGTTGCACGGATTTCCGTTCGGCAGGCTGCCAGCCCAGTCCCAGGCTTTTCTGCAGCGAAATGAAATCCTTGATCAATTCGGCCTGGCCGGCGACTGCATTCCGGCGCGCATCCAGGGCAGTGCGTTCGATGCCGTAGCGATCGATCAGGCTGCTGGCGCCTGCGCGGTAGCGCTGCTGGCCATAGACAAGGCTCCGCGCCGCCATGGCCTGGACCTTGACCAGGCTTTCCAGGTTGGCGCGCTGGTGGCCATAGCGCGACAGCGCCGTTTCGGCGTCCTTGAGCGCATTCAGGACGGTGCCGCGATATTGCGCCTCGGCTTCCTCGTAGCCGGCCTTGGCCTGGCGGATCGATGCACGGTTGCGGCCGAAGTCGAGGAAATTCCAGCTCAGGTAAGGCAGGCCGGCCCAGCTGAAATTGTCCTTGCGCAGCAGATGGCCGGGATCCGCCGCGCTATAGCCGATATCGCCGATCAGGGTCAGCTTGGGAAATCCGGCCGCGGTCTTTTCGCCGATCTGCGCGCTTTGCGACGCCAGGCGGCGTTCGGCGGCGCGGATGTCGGGGCGTTGCCGGATCACGTCGGCCGGATTGCCGACGGCCACCGTGGCCGGCAACGAGGGCAGGGCAGCCCCGTCGCGCAGCGCATGATCGAGCGCGCCGGGTTCGCGCCCGGTCAGCACCGCCAGCGCATCCAGCGCTTCGCCGATCCGCGCGTCCAGCGGAATCAGCGTGGCCTGAGTGGTTTCGAGCTGGGCGCGCAGTTGTTCGATGTCGGCGTCGGAAGCGGCGCCGCGCGCCCGGCGTTGTTCGGACAGGGCCAGCATCTTCTGCTCCAGGCCGGCCGATTGCCGCAGCAGCGCCAGCCGCAATTGCAGGTCGCGCAGATCGATATAGTTCTGCGCGACCTCGGCCGCCAGGGAGACGTGGGCATCGTCCAGGTTGGCCTGGCTGGCCTCGGCGTCGGCGGAGGCCGCTTCGACCGCGCGCCGGGTGCCGCCGAACAGATCGACCTCCCAGGTGGCGTCGAAACCGATGTCGTACAGTTGCAGCGGGCCGCGGCCGCCGCTCCGGCTCGCTTGGCCGCCTTCGCCGTCTTGCGCGCTGCCGGATGCGCCCAGCAGCGCCGAGGTGTCGGGCCTGCGCATGCGCAAGGCCAAGGCGCGCGCCGAAACGGTCGGCAGCGCATTCTGCCGGCTCAGTTTCAGGCCGGCCCGCGCCTGACGCAAACGCGCCTGCGCGATCTGGATGTCGGGCGCATCTTGCAGCGCGGTTTCGATCAGCGCATTGAGCTGCGGATCGTTCAGGCCATGCCACCAGTCGGCCACGCCGGGCGCGGTGCTGACGCCCTGGACCGGCGCGCGGTTGAAGTGTGCGGCGGCTGCCGCGTTCGGCGCAATTTGCGCCGCATCCGGCGCGCCGCGATAATCCGGTCCGACCACGCAGCCGCCGAGCGCCAGCGCACACATGAATGCAAGCGCAAGAACGCGGATGCGGGCCGGGGCGATCGCCGGCATTCGCCCGAAGCGGAATGGTTTCATGCGTGTTCTGTCGAGTTGGTTCATCAATGCGCCGCCATCATGTCGACACCCGGTTCGGGTTTTTTCAGGAACAAGGCCAGCGGGATGCAGCACAGCATGACGATGCCGAGCGTGTAAAACGCTTCGCCGTAGGTGATCACCAGTCCCTGCTGCATGGTTTGCAAGGCCAGCTGGCTGGCGGCCTGCAACTGGGCATGCGCCATGTCGCCGTGACGCTGGAACAGATTGGCCGCCGAAGCGGCGATGCGTTCCTGCGTGGCCAGCGCATTGCCGGTGATCGCCTCGCGCAGGGTCGACGTATGCAGGTTCGAACGGCGGTCGATAAATGTCCCAAGCAAGGCCAGCCCGATCGACCCGCCGATATTGCGCGCCATGTTGTACAGTCCGGCGGCGTCGCCCGATTCCGCCTGCGGCACCGATGCCATCGACGCCTGGTTCAGCGGCATCATGGAGAATACCAGCCCGAAGCCCCGCAGTATCTGCGACCAGACGAAATCCGGCCCGGTCGATTGCACCGTGACCTCGATATTCAACATGCAGCTCGCCGCGAAACAGATCAGCCCCAGCATCACCAGCGAGCGCACGCTGAAGCGCTCCAGCAGGCGCGGCAGGAACGGCATCATCAGGAACGCCGGCAAGCCGGACAGCAGCATGACGAAGCCGGCCTGTTCGGCGTTGTAGCCGGCGATATTGCTGAGGAATTGCGGCAGCAGGTACAGCACGCCGTACAGGCTGGCGCCGACCACCACCACGATGAAAATCACGCTGGCGTAATTCTTGTTCAGCAGCAGGCGCAATTTGATGACCGGATCGGGATTGCGCCATTGCGCCACGGCCAGCAGGATGAAGCCGATCACGGTCAGCACGCTCAATGCGGTGATATAGCCCGATTCGAACCAGCGCTCGCGCTGGCCTTCTTCCAGTACGATGGTCAGGCAACTCAGGCCGAGCGCGAGGCCGGCGATACCCAGCCAGTCCGCATTGAAGAACAGCGGCCAGCGCACATGTTCCTTTTCCAGTCCCAGCAACAGCAATCCCATCAGGGCGGCGCAGACCGGCAGGTTGAGGAAGAAACACCAGGCCCAACTGATGTTTTCGGCCAGCCAGCCGCCGATCACCGGTCCCAGCATCGGCCCCAGCAAGACGATGCAGCCGAAGGCGGCCATGCCGATCGGCATTTGATGCCTGGGCAGGCGGGTGGCGATAATGGTTTGCGCGGTGGGGATCAGTGCGCCGCCGGTGAAGCCCTGGCCGACACGGCCGATGATCATCTGCGGCAGATTGTCGGCCAGCCCGCAGATCATCGAGAAAACGATGAACAGCGCCGCATTCGAAAGCAGGAAATTGCGCAACCCGAACACCCGCGTGAGCCAGGCCGCCAACGGAATCATCACCACCTCGGAGACCAGGTAGCCGGTCGAAATCCAGGTGCCTTCGGTGCCGGTGGCGCCGATTTCGCCCTGGATCTGCGGCAACGCGGTATTGGTGATCGAAATATCCAGCGTCGCCATCAATGCGCCCAGCGCGCCGGCGGCGACCGCGATCCAGTCGTTGATGCTGGCGTCCGGCTGCGTTTTTCCGGCGCCGTTGCCGTTTTGTATGCTTTCAGCCTGGCCGTTCATGGCGCGCTGCGCCCCTGGGCGCCGTTGCGGTTCGGGTCTGGCGGCTGTTGCGGGCGATCCTCCGGTTTGTCGAGCCGTTCATCGTTCTGGCGTTCCTCGCGTTTGATGCGTTGCATATCGTCCTTGCCGCCGCGCGTATTGACTTCCACCGTGACCGACAGTCCGGGCAGCAGCACGCGGCGCGTTTCCGGCGTGGCGTCGACGGCGATGCGCACCGGCACGCGCTGTACGATCTTGGTGAAGTTGCCGGTCGCGTTTTCCGGCGGCAGCAGCGCGAACTGCGAGCCGGTGCCGGGCGAGAAGCTTTGCACCCGGCCGTGCAGGTCGACGCCGGACAAGGCATCGACATGAATCACGGCCGGCTGGCCGATGCGCATCAGTCCGACCTGGGTTTCCTTGAAGTTGGCGATCAGGTAGATACCCTGGATCGGCACGATCGACATCATGCGCGTGCCCGGCTGCACGAACTGGCCGACGCGCACCGATTTGTCGCCGACGTTGCCGTCGATGGCGCTGCTGATGGTGGTGTCCTGCGCATCGATGCCGGACTGGGTGGCGCTGGCCTGCGCCGCTTCCAGTTGCGCTTCGGCCTGCTTGACCTGGGCCGCCGTCGCAACAATCTGCTGTTCGGCCGAATGCACCGCGGCGACCGCCTGCTGCAGCGTGGAATGCGCCTGCGCCTGTTCGTTCTTGAGTTGCGCCACATGTTCGGGCGCATCGGCGCCACTGACGGCCAGCGGCGCATAGCGCTGGACTTCGATATCGGCATGGGCCGCATTGCTCTGGGCCGCCGCCAGCTGCGCGCGGGCCTGCAGCAATGCCGATTGCTGCTGCGCCGCCTGGGCATTGGCGCGCGCGATATCGGCCTGGCGGCTGTCGATATTGGCGCGCGCCATGTCCAGCGCCGCCTGGTATTGGCGTGCGTCGAGCGTGACCAGCGGCTGGCCTGCCTTGACCGCCTGATTGTCGGCGACGTAGACCTTGCTGACATAACCCGACACCTTCGGCGCGACCACCACCGTATCGGCTTTCAGATAGGCATCGTTGGTTGATTCCAGATAGCGGCCGACCAGCCACCAGCGAATGAAAAACAGCAGGCCCAGCACCAGCGCCACGATGCCGGCGATCGCCAGGATGCGTTTCATCTTGCGCTTCTTGGCGGGATCGGGCTGCCGCGCTTGCGTGGCTTGCCGTTGCGGCGGCTGCTCCGCCGGTTCCTGCTGCTGTGGCCCTGCTGGCGGTCTTGGCTGTTCCAGCTCTTCTGCGTTGTCTGTCATTGCTGCTTCCCGGGCGGATTAAATCGTCTAGCCATTAAAGACCGGCATTTGAAAAAACGGTTCAAAGCGGCGCCGGCGCCGCCGAATTTCTTTACGTTTCCTTACCGCGAAAGAGAGATAAGGAAAGGAGCAGCAAGCATGGTTGCCGGGCAGGAAAACAGCGCCGTCAGCCGTCGATATGCGCAATCAGCGGCAGATGGTCCGAGGCGATGCGCGCCAGGGCGCTTTTGTGCACTTCGACGTGCAGCAGGCGCTGGCGCGGCCGGATCCAGATGCGGTCCAGCGCGAACACCGGCCAGCGTGAAGGGAATGTGAAGGGCGCCGGCGCGGCCTTGAAATGCGACACCAGCCAGCGCAGCGAGCGGCCCCAGACGAACCATTCGTTGACGTCGCCCATCAGCAGCACCGGCATGCGGTCGGTGTCGAAGGCCTGCAGCAAGCGCCGGATCTGTTCGCGGCGCTCGGCCGGCCGCAGGCCGAGGTGGGTCGCCACCACGCGCAGCGCGTTGCCGTGGCAGTCGATATCGGCATCCAGCGCGCCGCGCGCCTCGCGGCTGCCGAAGGACAGGTCGATGGCGCGCGTGGCCGCGATCGGATAACGGCTCATTACCGCATTGCCGTAGCGCCGCCACCCATTGTCCTCGGTCGGCCCTTCGACGGCATGAAGGCCGGTGGCCTCGCGCAAGAGCGCCAGCACATCGACGCTGCCATTGCCGTTGCCGCCCAGCGGCACTTCCTGCAGCGCGATCACGTCCGCTCCGATTTCCCGCAGCACGGCGGCGATGCGCTCCGGCGCGAAGCGGCCGTCGATGCCGACCGCGCCGTGGATATTGTAGGTGGCGACCGTCAACGGCCAGGGACTGCGGGCGGGATCGAGCAGGGCGGCGGTGGCAGTCATTGGGCCTCGGCGGCGTTCGGGTTGCTCTTGTTCCTGGATTCGGCGCCGCTTCGGGTGTCGATTTTGCCGTCTATTTTGTTGTCCCCGGCGCGGTTGCTTCGTTCGCGCCAATTGAGGAGCCGCTGCAGGCCGAGCGCCAAGCCGACCAGCAGCAGCGTGACCAGCACCAGCACGCCGACCGCGGCCAGGCTCGGATGGCGCACCGCCTCGGCCAGGTTATGGGAAAAAATTACCGTCAGCACAATGCCGGGCGTCATGCCGAGCAGCGTGCCGACCATATAGTCGCGCATCTGCAATTGCGATGCGCCGGCCATCACATTGACCACGGTGAACGGCGCCACCGGCAGCAGGCGCAATACCGTCATCGCCATGATGCCGCGCCTGGCCACGCGCTGGCTGAGCCGGTTGATCCGATGCCCCAGCAACTGGCGCAGGGTTTCGCGCCCCAGCCATGCGCCCAATACAAAACCGAATGCCGCGCACAGCATGGTGCCGACCAGCGAATACACCGCGCCATAGAAGGGCCCGAACACCACGCCGCTGACCGCGATCAGGAGCGTCACCGGCACCATCAGCGTGCCGGCGATCACGAAAGCGGCGACCACGATCAGCGGCGTGAACGGCATGGCCTGCAGGCCGCGCGCAAAACCGATCAGCGAGGCCAGGTTGATCCAGTCGCGCAACGGCGTGAAGCGCCAGGCCAGGGCAATCAGCACCAGCGCCACGGCCAGCAGGCCCAGGCCGACCAGCCGCCGCGGCGCCGGTTTGCGCGCTTCGTCCGGCACGATCTGCGCGAATTGCGCGACCAGCTCGTCGGCGTCGATCGGACGCTCGGCATCGAATACCGTCAATTCGGGCGCCAGCGTCTCGAATTCAGGGTTCGGTTCGGGATCGAGCTGCCGCAGCGTGCGGCCGTCGCTGTGCAGGTCGGCGACGGCCGCATGCAGGCCGCCGCATTCGGCAATGCGTTCGGCTACCAGTGCCGGCGCGACGTCCAGATGCTCGCCCAGCAGCCGGTTGCGCAGGGCGGCGATGGCTTGCCGCATGCGGGCCTGTTGCGCCGCGTCGCCGTGGGCCTCGATGACCAGGTTGCATTCGGTATCGAAGGCCATCGAACGGTTGCTCATATTGGCCGAACCGACGCAAAACAGATCGTCGTCCACGGCAAAGACTTTGCTGTGCACATTCAGGCAGCCCTGGGCCAGGTCCGGCAGGTGCGGGCAATACATGCGATAACGCTGATGCCGGTCGGCTGCTTTCAGGCGTTGATGAATGCGCGCGCGCAGTCCGCCCATGGTCATCTGCTCCAGCCAGCCGCTTTGGGTCTGCGGCGAAATCACCAGCACTTCGGGCGCGTCGGCGTCGTGCAGGCGGGCGCACAGGGCATTGCTGAGAACGTTCGAGGTAAAGTATTGATTCTCGAAAAAGAGATGGCGGCGCGCATGGGCGATCGCGTCCAGGTACAACTGCCGTATCTCGTGAATGCCGGCCGCCTCCAGGTAAGCCGGCGCGGTGCGCGCGATGGCGATATTGAAATCGGTGAGATCGGGCGCGCAGTCCGGCGGCCAGGCATCCGTGGCGGAAACCGGCGCCGCCGGCGCATTCGCCATGGGCCGGCCATTATCCCTGTGTTCCCGATGTTCCCGATCCCGCTTGCCGCCCGCCTTCAGCCAGCGCGAGCGCGCCAGTTCGCCGAGGGCCGCGGCGGCGTCGCCGTCCAGCATGGCATGCACGTCGTGGAACGGGGCGTAACGCGCGCCGAGCGGATCGCGCCGCAGGGGATTATCGCAGGCATGATCGGGAGTATCCCAGCGCGAGCGGGCCAGGTCGATGCCGCCGACGAACGCCAGTTGATCGTCGATCACCACGATCTTCTGGTGGTGCGATGCGCCCACCGGATGCCGCGCATCCAGGCGATAGCTGAGCCGATGCTGCTTGCGCCATTCGGATTTGTAGACCGGCAGCCATTCGCGTTCCAGCGCGTACAGCATCGCGAAATCCCAATTGAGCATATGCACATGCAGCTGCGGCCGCGCCGCCACCACCGCGCGCAGGAAATCCCCGAGCGGTTCGGGAAAGCCGTCGCCGGCGCCGCCGGGCATGAGCAGCATGCGGCTGTCGATATCCCAGCCCAGGATGAAAACTCTGTGGCGCGCGCGAACGATCGCCCGGCGCAAGGCGCTGAAATAGGCGTCGGCGTCGATCAGCAGCCGGAAACGCTGCGTATGCTCGATGCGCCAGCAATTGCGGCCCGGTTCCAGCAGCGTGGCGCGGCCTGTTTTTGACTGCATGCGTAAGACTCCCCGTGACGATTCCTTTTCGATGGCCGGCATCGGCAAAGGTTTCTTCGCGGCAGCGGATAAGCGCCGATAGCGTTTCCCCAATAAACAGAATCGATATATGTCATCTATATATTAGAGGGCCGGCCTGTAAAAAAACCGCTAAAATGCAGGCTAAAAACAAAGATCGAAATGCCACTGTAACGACGAGACGCACGCCATGACCGATTTCCCCCAACCGCCGGCCGCCGCCGCGCCTGCCCATTCTCCATCGCCTGCGTTGCCCCTCAAGCAATCGGGCAAATCGGGCGGCCGGCTGCGGCCGGCCGCCAAGTCCGACGCCGAAATCGAGGCCATCATGGCCGCCGGCGAAGGCCAGAACATCCCGCAAGTCAGCCTGGGCGAATTGTTTACGACCTTCGCCATGCTGGGTTCGGTCACCTTCGGCGGCATGTGGGCGGCGTCGCAGAAAATCGAAGAAATGCTGGTGCGGCAGAAGGGCTGGCTGACCGAAGAGGTGCAGCAGACCCTGATGATCGCCGCGACCGTGATTCCGTCGCCCAAATTCCTGTCTTTCGGCGGCCTGGTCGGTTATCGGCTGCGCGGCTGGCTGGGCAGCGTCGTGGCGGTGTTCGCGCTGGTCACGCCGGGTTCGCTGCTGGTGCTGGCCGGCGCGGCGCTGCTCAATCCCGATACGGTGGGCGGGGCGCTGGTGCCGATCAACCGCATGGTTGAGATCGGCGTGATCGGCCTCCTGTTCGGCAATGCCTATCATCAGATCAAGAGCGCCAAGGTCGATCGGCGCAACAAGACGCTCGGCGTGATCCTGACGCTGGCGGTGATCGGTGCGTCGATCGCCGGGGTGCCGATGCTGGCCGCGGCGGGTGTCGGGCTGCTGCTGGGCTCGCTGGTGCTGCGCGGCGAACGCACCAACAGCCGGGCGCTGAAAAAGGTCGATGCCGATGCCGAGGTCTCGAAATGAATCCCGAATCGATCTGGCATACGATTGCGGCGCAATTCATCGGCGCCGGCCCGCATGCGGTCAGCCTGACGCAGATTTTCGTCGTCATTTTTCTCAGCAGCCTGTTCGCCGTCGGCGGCGGCAACGGTTCGGCGGCGGTGATCCAGGACCGCTGGGTCGGGCACGGGCTGCTCGATTCCGGCCTGTTCGCCTGGTCGATCGCGCTGAGCTACCTGAGCCCGGGGCCGAAGTGCGGCTTCCTGGCCGCGGTCGGCTATTACATGTACGGCGTGCCCGGCGCATGCGCGGCGATGGCCGGCATCATCCTGCCGACCTGCATCGGCTCCGCCGCGGTTTCCTATGCGTTCAGCAAGATCGAGCCGGTCATCAAGTTCATCGCCTTGCCGGCCTGTTTCGTGGTGGCCGGCATGCTCGGCTTCACCGCCTGGGACATGGGCGCGCCGCTGCACCTGAATGCAGCCGAAATCGCCGGCGTGGTGGTGGTGGCGGTGCTGATCGGCTGGCGCAACATGGACCCGCTGATCGTGATCCTGGGCGCTGCCGCGATTGGCGTGGGGTGGTGGTTCGTGCAGTCGCATTGAATCGACGCGCGCGGCAAAAGCGCGGGTATGATTGCGGTCAGGGATAAATTCGTTCGACGATACAATCTGCCAGGAGCTTATGTGATCAAACCGACACTCCCGATCCTGATGGGCTTCAACGGCGGCTTCGTCGATACCGCCGGCTTTCTGGCGCTGCACGGCCTGTTCACGGCCCACGTCACCGGTAATTTCGTCACGCTCGGCGCGGCGCTGGTGCTGGGCACGTCGGGAACCGTCGCCAAGCTGCTGGCGCTGCCGGTATTTTGCATCGTGATCGTCCTGACCCGCATGATCAGTTTCTCGCTGCCGCCCATCGGCCTGCCGATTCTGCGCACCATGCTGGCGGTCAAATTGCTGCTGCTGATTCTCGCCGCTTTCCTGGCCATCCACTACGGCCCTTTCCCCGAGGGCGATACCCTGCCGGCCATCGTCACCGGCATGGTGCTGGTGTCCGCCATGGCGATCCAGAACGCCGCCCAGCGCATCCACATGGGCAGCACGCCGCCGACCACCATCATGACCGGCACCACCACCCAGATCATGATCGACATCGGCGACGTCCTGCATACGCGGCGCGTCGTTTCGCCCGAGGCCAGGGCGGCGGTGCGGGAGCGCCTCAAGAAGATGTCGACCGCCGTGCTCGTGTTCGCGCTCGGCTGCGCCGCCGGCGCGCTGCTCTACTCGCAATTGCATACCTGGTGCTTTGCGATTCCACCCCTGCTGGCCGCGCCTCTGCTGTTCATGCAGGGGTCGAAAGTGGAAGCCTGATTCGAGGCCCGGCCGCAGCCCGACCCGGCCTTCCGATGCATGCCGCCGACCGCGCGCGCCATGGAAATTTCACTTGCGGAAGCCTTCGTTCCGTCCTCATACTTATCGCCGCGGCACCCTGATTTCCTATCCCGTTGCGTTCGCGCAATTTGTTGATCTTGCGACAATTTTCAAGGAGCGATCATGGCTAATTCCGATTTCGATTCCAATTCTCATTCCAATCCCAAGCTCAAAGTATTGACACCCCAGAACTGCCAGATGATCTTTATCGATCACCAGCCGCAGATGGCTTTCGGCGTGCAGTCGATGGACCGGCAGGCGCTGAAAAACAATGTGGTCGGCCTGGCCAAGGCGGCTGCCATCTTCAAGATCCCGACCACCATTACCACGGTGGAAAGCATGGCCTTTTCCGGCTATACCTATCCTGAGCTGCTGAATGTTTTTCCGGGCCAGAAAGTGCTTGAGCGCAGCTCCATGAATTCATGGGACGACCAGAAGGTGCGCGACGCGCTGGCGGCGAACGGGCGCAAGAAAGTGGTCGTGGCCGGCTTGTGGACCGAGGTCTGCAACAACAGCTTCGCGCTGTGCGCCATGGACGAGGGCGACTATGAAATCTATATGGTGGCCGACGCTTCCGGCGGCACGTCCAAGGAAGCGCACGACTATGCAATGCAGCGCATGGTGCAGGCCGGCGTGGTTCCCGTTACCTGGCAGCAAGTGCTGCTCGAATGGCAGCGCGACTGGGCCCGGCGCGAGACTTACGATGCCGTGATGCAACTGGTGAAGGAACATTCCGGCGCCTACGGCATGGGCGTCGATTACGCCTACACGATGGTGCACAAGGCGCCGCAACGCAATAACCAGCCTTACGAGATCGCGCCGGCCGTTGCGGCGCGTTGAATCGTCCCGCCGCCATATACCCGCGTAACCGATAGCAGGAGTTCTGCCATGCCTTCCAACATCAAGCCCGATCTTGTTCTGACCAACGGGCGTTTTACCACGCTCGATCGATCCAATCCCGAAGCGCAAGCGGTGGCGGTCGCCGGCGGCAAATTCATCGCGGTCGGTAGCGATCGGGAAATCATGGCATTGGCGGAGGGCGGCCGCGGTATCGCCGTGATCAACCTAAAGGGCCGGCGCGCCATTCCCGGCCTGATCGACAGTCACATGCACATCATCCGCGGCGGCCTGAACTACAACATGGAATTGCGCTGGGACGGCGTGCGTTCGCTGGCCGACGCGATGCGCATGCTCAAGGAACAGGTGGCGCGCACGCCCGCGCCGCAGTGGGTGCGCGTGGTCGGCGGCTTCACCGAACACCAGTTCGCCGAAAAACGCCTGCCGACCATCGAAGAACTGAATGCGGCGGCGCCGGATACGCCGGTGTTCATCCTGCACCTGTACGATCGCGCGCTGCTCAACGCGGCGGCGCTGCGCACGGTCGGCTACACCAGGGACACGCCGAATCCGCCGGGCGGCGAGATCATCCGCGATGCGCGCGGCAATCCGACCGGGCTGCTGCTGGCCAGGCCGAATGCGACGATTCTCTACGCCACGCTGGCCAAGGGGCCGAAACTGCCGGTCGAGTACCAGAAAAATTCCACGCGGCATTTCATGCGCGAGGTGAACCGGCTCGGCGTGACCGGCGTCATCGATGCGGGCGGCGGCTTCCAGAATTATCCGGACGATTACCGGATCATCGAAGAGTTGCACGCCGAAGGGCAGCTTACGATACGGCTGGCGTATAACCTGTTTACCCAGAAGCCGAAGGAAGAGCTAGACGATTTCAAGAACTGGTCGGGCAAAATCCAGCCGGGCCAGGGCGACGATCTGTACCGTCACAACGGCGCGGGCGAGATGCTGGTCTACAGCGCCGCCGATTTCGAGGATTTCCGGGTCGAGCGGCCGGACCTGCCGCCGTCGATGGAAGCCGACCTGGAACCGGTGATCCGGCTGCTGGTCGAGAAGCGCTGGCCGTGGCGGCTGCATGCAACCTACGACCAGACCATTTCACGCGCCCTGGACGTCTACGAAAAGGTGGCGCGCGATATGCCGTTCGAGAACCTGCACTGGTTTTTCGATCACGCCGAAACCGTTTCCGACCGCAATATCGACCGCATCGCGGCCTTGGGCGGCGGCATCGCCGTGCAGCACCGAATGGCGTTCCAGGGCGAGGATTTCGTCGAGCGCTACGGCGCCGGCGCCGCCCAACGCACGCCGCCGGTCAAGCGCATGCTGGACCAGGGCGTCAAGGTCGGCGCGGGCACCGACGCGACGCGCGTGGCTTCGTACAATCCCTGGGTGTCATTGTCGTGGCTGGTCACCGGCAAGACGCTGGGCGGCTTGGCGCTGTATCCGCAAGCCAATCTGCTGGATCGCGACACGGCATTGCGGCTGTGGACCGAAGCCAATACCTGGTTTTCGAACGAGGAGGGCAAGAAAGGGCAGATCAAGGTCGGGCAACTGGCGGACCTGGCGGTGCTTTCCAACGATTATTTCAGCGCGCGCGAGGACGAGATCCAGGACATTACTTCGGTGCTGACCATGCTCGGCGGCAAGGTGGTGTATGGCGCGGACGAATACGGCGACCTGGCGCCGCCGCTGCCGCCGGCCATGCCGGACTGGTCGCCGGTGCGCAGCTACGGCGGTTACCAGGCGCGCGCGCCATTGAGCAAAAACGCCGCGGCCGATACCGCCGCCAAGGCGAAGATGGCGGCGCTGTGCAGTTGCGCTACAGCCTGCGGCGTGCACGGCCATGGCCATGCAAGCGCATGGACGGCGCAGGTGCCGGCCGCGGATGAAAGCCGGTTCTGGGGCGCGCTCGGCTGTTCGTGCTGGGCGTTCTGACCCGGCATTTTCATGGCGCTGCGCACGTCATATGCATGGCTGGATATTCATCGGGAGGAATGACATGATCGAAGGACTGTCGGCAAGCAAGGACCGCCTCAGCGCCGCGGCGGCGCGGTTTGCCTCGCCGGGATTGCATTGGCTTGCGCTGCTGGGCCTGTGCGCGGCTTATCTGCAGGGCGGCATCGTCAAGGCCGTCGATTTTCAGGGCGCGGTCGGGGAGATGGCGCATTTCGGCTTGACGCCCGCGCTCCCGTTCGCGGTGCTGGTGATCGTGCTGGAACTGGGCGCATCGGCACTGATATTGACGGGATATTATCGATGGATAGGCGCGCTGGCCTTGGCGATCTTTACGTTGATGGCGACCTTCATGGCAAATCGTTTCTGGAATGCCGCGCCGCCGGAGCGCTTCATGATGGAAAACGGGTTTTTCGAGCACCTCGGCCTGGTCGGCGGTTTCCTGCTGGTGGCATGGCACGACCTGAAGAGCAGGGGCGCCCGCAATTTTTCATAAACTTGCGCGTTTTTGCGCTTCCATTTCTTTCGAACGGCCATTATGAAAATCTATCTTCTTTCCCTCGGCGCGGGCATTCTGGTCGGCGTCATCTACGCATTTTTGCATGTGCGTTCCCCGGCGCCGCCCGCCATAGCGCTGATCGGCCTGCTCGGCATTCTGATCGGCGAACAATTGGTGCCGATCGGATCGCGCCTGTTATCGGGCGAGCCGATCACCATGGCGTGGTTCAAGTCGGAATGCGTGCCGAAGATCATGGGCGGGCCGGCGCCGGATGAACAGGATAATGCCGCGCCTATAGTCAAGGGCACGGAAAAATCGTAAGTCTGTTCCGGCACGCATTTCTAGTGCCTGGACAGCGGCATATCCTTGACGCCGGCATAAAAGACAATCAATACCACCGGCTGATCCCCGGTGGTGCCGCGGTGCAGGGCGTCGACCATTTCCGGCAGCACCTGGCCCGGCTTCAATACCTGTTTCTGGCCGTTTTCCTTTTTCTCGACTGTCAATTCGCCCGATACCACATAGGCCGCATTCGGCATCGGATGGGTGTGCCACGGCAGGGATGAATGCGGCGGAATCGTCATTCTCAAAACGGTCAATTCCGGCGCGCCCTGCGGATAGGCAACATAAGGCGTGCCGTCCCAGGAGGTGCCGCTGCGCAACAAGGTTTCGACCTGGACCGGAACGGCTTCCTTGGCCTGGATCGTCGCGGTTGTCGACAGCAATGCCGCGGCCCCGAGGGAAAGAAGGATGTTCTTGCCGATCATATTGCGCATGCCGCCGTCCCGTTCAAATGTGGTTTCGATAATGTCGATCCGCCACTATAAACGGAATGCGGCAGGCAATGGCTGTTATGCGATGGTAACCCCGGCACCAGCCCCGACATTGATACATTTCACGGCAGCGGCATGGTGAGGCCCAGTAGCACCGATTGATAACGTCCCTGGCCGATATTCAGGTTGCTGCTGTAATCGGCGATGATCGACATGCCGTTGCCCAGCAGCAGCCGCACGCCGAGGCCGGCGGTCCAGAGGCCGGATGTCAGGCCATTGGAATGCACCACATAGGCCGGCCCGGAAGAGGACAGGTCGGCATAGGAAATGCCGGCATCGTCGGCGCCGGAGAACTCGCGCCGGTATTCCACGCGCATGCGCGGGGTCCAGACCCCGACCCGCGTCAATAACGCGCCTTCCGCGCGCAGGCCCAGCGTGCCGGCGCTGGTGTGGCTGGTCTGCTCGTAATAGGTCAGGGCGTTGTTCCCGGTCGCCATTTCGGTATATCGGTCAAGCCGGGTCGAGGACATTTCGAATCGGCCGTATGGCGACAGCATCCAGTCGCCGCGGTGGAATTCATAACCGCTGGAAATGGAAGTGAAGAATTGCTTGCCCTTGCGCGAGCCGGTCGCGAAACTGCCGTCGCCCGTCACGTAGCGGTTCACATCGAAATCCAATGCGCCGTAGCCGAGCACGCCGTCGATGAAGATATTCTTGGTCGGACGCAGGCTGCCATAGAGCGAGCCGACCACGGCGGTACTCTTGTTGGTGCTGCCGTTGTCGCCGATATCGCTGCTGTCGCGGCTGAAGCCGGTGCCCACGCCCAGCGTCAGCATATCGCTGACGCGGTAATCCAGGCCCATGCTGACGCCGCTGCTGGTGAAGCGGAAACCTTCCTGCGTGCCGTTGGCGTTGCTCTGCCCGAAATCGACCGTGCCGCCGATCCACAGCGACAAGGCCTGGCGGTCGTTATCCGGCCGGCCCGGCAGCTCCGGCAATTCATCGTGATCCGGCACCGCTTGTCCGGCGGCTGCCAGCGTGCCGTTGCCGCTATTCACGGCGATGCCTCCATTGCCGGCATTTTCGGCTTTCAAGCCGATCGTGCTATTGGCGCCATTGAGGCCGCCGCGGCTTGCGCCGCGCATGCCGCCAATGCGGTTCATGCCGTTTGCGTCATCGTTCTGCGGCGTCCAGCCGGTCTTGCGCATATTGGCCTGCCATGGCAGCGGCGCGCCGACCACGCGGTCGTCGTTTTCCTCTTGCCATTTCACCACTTGCGGCTGCACCGGTGCGGTGGTGGGCGCCATGCTCAGGCCGAAGGTGGAGCGCGCCCAGCCGTCGCCGTGCAGGCTTTCCAGGCGGCGCGCGAAATTGCTTAACTGGGTGGTGGCGAAGCGATTGGCCGTGGCGGTCTGCGCCGTGATCAGCGCGGTGACCTGGCTATCCTTGGCTATGTCCAGCCGTGCCGCGATGGCGATGCTGACCGTGGCTGCCGCCGACGGGCCGGACGCGTTGCTGAGGGTATAGCCGATGGTTGCGGTGCCGGAGAACGCGGCGGCCGCCGTGAAGCGCAGCCGATAGGATGGATTGCCGGGCGTGCCGGCGTCGACGATCGCCGCCGTGCCGGCATTGGCCGGCGCGATCGCGCCCAGCGTGGCGGCATTGAACGGGCCGTTGACGGCGCCGGCCATCAGGTCGACCACAACCGTCGATCCCGCCGCGCCCGCGCCGCTCTGGTTGGCCGCGATCGGCACCGCGCCGACGCTGACGGTGGCGGTAATCGGCGCCGAAGTGGCGAAGGCATTCGTCAGGACATAGGTGAATGTCGCGTTGCCGCTGAAGCCGGTCGGTGCGGTATAGATGATATCGGCGCCGCTGACGGCCGCGCTGCCGGTGGCCGGCGGACTGGCGATAGTCACTGCCGTGATCGGACCGTTGGCGGCCGCGGCGGCCACATGCAGCGTAACCGTCTGGCCCGGCAATACGCTGGCGTTCTGCGGCGCGGAGGTCGGCGCTCCCAGTGCCACCACGGTCACGGAAACGGTCGCGGGTGTCGAGTTGCCGCCCGGACCGGTGTCGGTATAGGTAAAGCTGTCGGGGCCGAAATAATTGAGATCGGGCGTATACATCACGTTCAGGCCGCTGACGACGGCAGTGCCATGCGCAGGCGAGGCGCCGATCGCGATGCCGGTGATGGCGCCGCCATCGTTGACGGTGACCGTGACAAGCGCCGGCTGGTTGGCATTGGTGTTGACATTGTCGCCCACGGCGACCGGCACGGCCTGGCCGACCAGCAGGGTAAACGGCTGCGTGAGTGTAAACGGCGCGCCGGTGCCGGTGCTGCTGTCGGCGGCCGAGGCTTGCAGCGAAAAGCTGCCGCTAGCCGTGGGCGTGCCGGAAATGGTCATCGTGGTGGCGGTGGTGCCGGTGACGGTCAGGCCGGCGGGCAGGCCCGTCACCGCCTGGTTGATATACGGCGGATTGCCGCCGCTCCAGGTCAGGGTCTGGGAATAGCTTGTGCCCTGCACGGCGGCCCAGGCGCCGGACGGCGTCACGCTCAAGGTCGCCGGCGAGACGGTGATGTTCACCGCCACGGCGGACGATGCGCCGACCGTATTGGTCGCATGATAGGTGAAGGAGTCGGGGCCGGCATAGCCGGTCGCCGGCGTATAGGCGATGCTGGTGCCGCTGATGGCCGCGCTGCCATGCGCCGCAGGCACATCGAGCACCAGCCCGGTCGGCGTGCCGCCGGAGAGGCTCAACGGCATGGTGTTGGCCGCACTGCCGTAAGCCACCGTCGCCGTTGAGGCGGCAGCAACCGGCGCGCCTGCGCCGACACTGCCTGAATAAGCCAGGGTCGTCGTAAAGCTGGAACTGTCGGTGGCGGTCACGCTGAAACTGTATGGGCCGGCTGCGGTCGGCATGCCGTGGATCAGGCCCGCGGACGAAAGCTGGAGGCCCGGGGGCAGGGTGCCGATGCTGATCGAATAGGTGTAGGGCTGGATGCCGTTGGCGGCGGTCAGTTGCTGGCTGTATGGAACATTGACTTCGGGTTGCATGATCGAGCTCGGTCCGAGACCCAGGGTCGGCGCAGCGATAGTCAGGGTATAGGTGGCGGGCAATGACGAAAACGGTCCGGTCCCGGTGGAGGTATCGGTAGCCGTGATGGTCACGGTGAATGGTCCGGCCTGCGCCGGCGTGCCGGACAGCGTCGCGCCGGCGAAACTCAGGCCGGTCGGCAGCGTGCCGGTTTGCGCGAAGGTATAGCTGCCGCTGCCGCCGCTGCCCGAGAATGTCTGCAAGAAGGGAATGCCGACCGTGGCATTCAGTGCCACGGTAGCCGGCGCCACGGTGATCGTGGGCGGCGATATGGTAATGGAGGCCGTGGCGGCGCCGGAGGTGCCGGCGGCATTGGATGCGGTGTAGGTGAAGGTGTCCACACCGGCATAACCGGGCGATGGCGTATAAGTGATGCCGGTGCCGCTGGCGGTCGCGGTGCCGTGCGCGGCAGGCGAGGCGATGGCGACCGAGGTCGGCAGGCCTTCGCTCTGATCGTCAAGCGTGATGGCATTGGCCGAACTGCCGTAGGCCACCGTTAAACTGGAAACATTGGCAACCGGGGCGCCCGGGTCTACCGTGCCCGAATAGGCGCGGGAGCCCTGGAAACCGAAATTGTCGGTGGCGGTAACGTTCATGCTGTAGGGCCCCGAATTGCTCGGCGTGCCGGAAAACAGGCCGCTGGTCGACAGTGCCATGCCGGCAGGAATTCCGGTGGCCGCATAGGTATACGATGTGCCGCCGCCGCTGGCGCTCAATTGCCTCGGCGTATATGGGACGCCGCGCTGGAGCGGCGGGAGGGTGATTGGCGAGACCGATACAGTCGGCGCGGTGATATTCAAGGTATAGGAGACGGGCGTAGACGAAAACGGCGCGGCGGGACCCGTGGACGTATCGGTCGCCGTGACCGTCACGATGTACGAGCCGGTCACGGTCGGCGTGCCGGATACCGTGCTGCCGCTGAAACTCAGACCCGCCGGCAGCGTGGCGGTTTGCGCGAAGCTATAAGTGCCGCTGCCCCCGACGGCCCCGAACACCTGCGAGAAAGGCGTCAAGGCAGTGGCGTTCAGGACGGTGCCGGCCGGCGGCGTCAAGGTCACTGTCGGCGCCGACACCGTGATGGTGGCGGTCGCCGGCGTCGATGTGCCGCCGGCATTGGTGGCGGTATAGGTGAACGAGTCCGGTCCGGCATAGCCGGCCAGCGGCTGGTAGGTGATATTGAGGCCGGTGGCGACGGCCGAGCCGTGCGCAGCCGGGGTGCCGATCCCGACCGATGTCGCGGCAGAGCCGCTCAGGGCGAGCGTGATCGGCGTGGCGCCGCTGTTATAGCCGACTGTCGCGCTGGCGGGGCCGACGGTCGGCGGCGGCGGGGCGGGGTCGACCGTCATTGAAAACGCCTGGGCCTTGTTGGCATGTCCGCCTCCGGCGAGGGCGGTGCTGTCGGTAGTGATGATGTCGAAGGAATTGTTGCCGGCAGTCGTCGGTGATCCCGAAATGACGCCGCTTGGCGAAAGCGTCAGCCCGGTTGGAAGCGAGGAGCCGGCATTGAGCGAATAGGTATAGGGCGCGGTGCCGCCGGAAGTGGCCAGCTGCTGGTTGTATGCCACCGTAGCCATGCCGTTCGGCAGGGTTGCCGAGGTCTGGAAGCTCAGCGACGGGATCGCCACGATCATTGAATAGTTCTTGACTGCGGTCAGCGGGGTGGGGGAAGTGGAATCGGTAACGTTGACGGCGAATGAGAAGGGGCCGGTCGCGGTGGCAATGCCGCTGATCACGCCGGCGGAATTCATGGTGATGCCGGCCGGGAGGTTGGCCGGCGTGGTCGAGTAGGTATATGGGGCGACGCCGCCCGTGGTGCTCAGCGATTGGTTGAAAGACGTGCCGATGACGGGATTGGCCGAGTTTCCCGGCGTGACTATCAGGGGCGACGAAGGTCCGCCCGTGATCGTGACGTTGAAGGTAATAAGGTTATTGGCATCGTCCTTGATGACGAAGGTATCCGTGGAGGCGGGGTCGCCATTATTTTGGTAAGTGACTATCGAATCGGTGCCCTTGCCGATGGCCGGATCGATACCGGGCAGACTGCCGTGCAGCGGCTGGGTGACAATGCCGTCCAGGCCGTTCTCCGAACAGCTGTGGTCACCCCACAAATCGACGCTGACCGATTGATTGTTGGCCACGGTTATGGCTATTGGAGTGGGACAAGGCCCTACTACCGCCAGCGCCGCGCCGCTCCAGCCCAGCAATGCGGCCGTGAAAGACAGGATCGACGCTGCCCGGATCAGGCCAGCGCAAGTACGTTCAAACATGAAATTCCCCGATGTTCTTGCTTCTTCTTATTGCTTGCTCTTTAAACCGCCGCTGCCGGACGTCTGGCAGCGGCGGTCCGTTTTAATGTCCGCTTGTATTTCAGTTATTCCGGCATCCTGCTTGGCGGGGGCTATGCCAGCGCTTTGCGTGATATTTTTTCCTGTCAATTCCTGACGGCTTTTTCCGGAAAAATGCGCCAAATTATATGGGCCTTTCCAAGAGCGGCTTGACAGCCTGTCTCACTTTTGGAGAAAAACATCGTTTCTTTACCTATTTTTTTAATCGCCTAATCAAGAAAAAAAGAAATCTTGACGCGACGATTTTCCGTCAATATGCTGGCCCGAAATTGCAGTGCAGCAGAAACAAAAAAAAGTAAAAAAAAGCCTTCGCGGCGCCGGAATATCGACAATTTTAGGGGAAGTAAAATGTATGACGAATTCATAGGCCAGATTGTCATGGCCGGTTTCAATTTTGCGCCGAGGGACTTTGCACTATGCGATGGCCGGCTGTTGCCGGTCAACCAGTATCAAGGCCTGTTTTCCCTGCTTGGCATTACTTACGGCGGCAATGGCAGCACCACTTTCGGCCTGCCTGATCTGCGGGGAACCACGCCTGTGGGCGCCGGTCCGTCGGCGGATATGGCTTTTCAGCCGACACCCTACAAGCTGGGCGAGCGCGCCGGCCAGGAGAAAGTCCTGCTGACATCGACGCCGCCGCATACGCATGGCATGCGCGCCTCCAGCAAGAACGAAGGCAGCGCCCGCAGCGCCGTCAATGCGCTGTACGGCAACAGCGGCACGGAAGCTATTTATGCGGATGCTTCCGGTCCCAGGGTGAGGCTGGAGGGGGACGCCATCGCGGCGGTCGGCGGTACCGGGCACGACAATATGCAGCCGTATCAGGTGCTCAATTTCGCCATCGCGCTGACCGGCATCTATCCTTCGCGGAATTAATCGATACGCGGCAGTCTCGCGTCCGGCAGCGGCATTCAGCCGAATTCATTTACTCTTGACAGGAACTCCGTCATGCCAACACCTACCGTGGGCGAAATTCGCCTGTTTGCCTTCTCGCGCACACCTGTCGGCTGGCTTCCTTGCGATGGCAGCCAACAGGCAATCTCGGAACATGAGGCCTTGTTCACTCTGATCGGAACGACTTATGGCGGCGACGGCGCACGCACCTTTGCGACGCCGGACCTGCGCGGCCGGGTGCCTGTCGGCCAGGGTACGGGACCGAATATCGCGACCAAGATCATGGGCATCCCGGGCGGCAGCGAAACAGTCGCGCTGCAGCCGCAACATATGGCCCGCCATAGCCATCCTTTTGTGGTGAGCACCGCATTGGCCAAATCGAACGATCCGAGCGGCCGGCTGCTGGGCGCGCCCGCCAATGAGGACAAGATGTATACCTCGAAAATCGACGGTCTGACGCCGCAGGTGACAGGAACAGGTTCCACTACCGTTGCCGGCGGCGGGCAGTCGCATGACAATCTGATGCCGACCTTGACCGTGGCTTTCTGCATTTGCGCCGACGGCGTATTCCCGTCGCGGTCTTGAGCGCGACGAGCGGTTCCAGCCAATCCAGATCATGATTCAAATTCGCAGGCCTTGCAGCTTGCCCCAGTTGAGGAGAAGAACAATATGAGCGCATCGGACTCGTCCTACCTAGGTGAAATTCAACTCTTTGCTTTCGGTTACGCCCCCATGGGCTGGGCCTTATGCAATGGCGCCATGCTGAGAATCAACGAGTATACGGGACTGTTTGCCCTGATCGGCACCACCTACGGCGGCGACGGCAAGACGCAATTCCAATTGCCGAATTTCACCGGCCGCGCTGTTTGCGGACAGGGCGACGGCATTAACCAGAAGCCGCGCAGGATCGGTGATACTTTCGGTGAAAATACGGTATCGCTGACGCTCGACCAGATGGCGCAACACTCGCACGGCTTGAATCTGTATCGGCAAACCGAGGCCGACTTGCAAAGCAATGTGCCGGCCGAAGGCAACTATCTTACGCCGCCGGTCAATGTCGGCGTATTCCAGGGCGGCGCGGTCGTGGCCGATGTCGACATGGCCGCCGCGGCGAGCATTACCGGGGAACTGGCCGATCACGAAAACCGGCAGCCTCTGCTGGGCCTGAATTTCTGTATATCGCTCAAGGGCGAGATGCCGGTATTCCCCTGACGCAGTAATCCCTCCTCTCTCGTTGTACCAGGTATCCCGCTTGCCGCGGGAGGAGGGGGTTTTTGCGTCCGAATTTCCGGCGTGCATTTCATCCATGTCCATGGCGGTGAATACACATTCGCTGCGCACGGCTATCGATGAAATGGAGCGGTTCGTCGAGCCGGCACATCGCCGATTGCCATCCGGCGCTAGTTGAACACGGCCTGATACAGAAAGCCGTCGCGGTCGCGCGCCACGGGCACCAGGAAGATGCCGATTTCGCCGAATGCGGCATGTTTGAGCTGGAATGTTTTTTGAGAAAAAAGAATCGGCGAACCGTTGCGGAACAGCAGGCTGAACGGCGCTCGCGTCAGGGCCAGCGACACCGCTGCCTGCAGCGGCCGGGCCTCCACCAGCACGAAGCATGCACCGCCGTCTTTTTCTGCAACGAAAGTTTCGTTGAGGCTGGCGGCGAAATGTTCGAGCGTGAGCAGATTCATGGTTGCGAAGATGAAATGTTGATCGGTGACCGGGTTCGGAAGCGGTATCGATTCTAAAGGAATTCAGTGCATTGAACAGCATGAATGCTGTGTGTTTTTACATCGAGAAAATTCCATGGCCGGCACATTGATCCCAAAGTTCGAACCCTTGCGATTCCAGCAAGAGTGCGCGCCGCCGGGTACGCCTTTATTCGATCCGATGCTGGTCAGCGAACGCGCGCTGCTGGTGGCGGGCGGACCGCTGGCAGTAGGCGTATTTCGCGTGCACGAGCGGCCGCGCGCCTGGTACACCGTCAAGGCGCAGGTATTGATCGCCGGTTTTTGCGTCAGCGCCGGTTCGCTGTATGTGCAGGATGGGCCGGTGCTGTCGGGCTGGGACCTGACCATGGGCGAATGTTTCGGCGCGCAATCTTTCCGGCGGCACGTTCTGGCTTCCCGGCGTGGGCGAGGACGGCGAAGAGATGAATGTCCCGCCGCCGTCGTTCTACCGGATTGCCGGCGCCGACGGCGTCCGTCATGCCGCGCTGATGCAGGCGCGCACCGTGCATGCCTGGGCCGGGCTGCTGGAATTGGTCGAGGAACAGTCGCCCGCGCTGGATGAAGCGCTGCGGGTTCAGGCCGCGGCGTTCGCCGAGAGCACGCGCGCGCTGCTTGGCGAGCTCGGCGCGACAGCCGGCGAACCGGGTCCTGCCGCTGCGCTATCGCGATGGGCTGCTGATGGGCGGCGGCATCCTCGGCGCGGATTTTTTTGCCATGCCGCTGGATCCGAACAAGGGCTTCGTCTTCACCGTGCCCGCACCGCGCCAGGATCGCGGCTGGCGCAGTTGCGACATCGCCCCGCGCGAGCAGATTCTGCTGCTATCGGACGGCTTCAATAGCCGCATGGTGGCGTATGGCGCCGGCGTCAAGCAGCGCGACCGTTGGGGCTTGCGTGCCGGCATGACCCAATCGAACGCCATTTTCTGGCCGCAGCCGGCTACCGATACCGCCCAGCCGGGGCCGTTGCTGGCGCTGGAAACCGATATCGCGGCAGCAGTCGCGGCGCCGGGCGAAATCGGCTTCAGGGTATTGCTGGCGAATACCGTG
>DASYEK010000061.1:0-28266 GCA_036499085.1 Herbaspirillum sp.
TTGCTTGCATGGTATGCCTCATTCGCCTTGCCGTAGTGTGGAACGCCGGTGGCTGCCGTCGGGCAGCGCATGGTCGATTTCGATCGCCTGATCGGCAATGCCGGTTACAGTAATCGGATAGGACGGCAGCGCGGCATGCAATGCCACGCAATGCACCTGCTTGCCGGATTCGATCAAGGCATAGGCGGTGCCGTTATCGCGCACGGTACCCAACAGGCGCAGCGTGACCGGCGTTTCGGCGAATGTCGGACTGGACGGCGCCGCATTGGCCTGTCCGGATGGATGCGTCTTGCCGATGCCTGAAAGAGACGGCGCGAACGGGTCGCGCGTTGCCGCGATCCGGGTGCTTGCCGGTTTTTTGCCGCTGGCTTCCGGACCCGTGGATTGGGCATGGGCGGCATCTTGATGTGTTGCAGGGGCGCGATGTGCTGCGGCCTTGCGGGCAGCTGCCTGCCACTGCTTCAGGTCGCGCATGTCTGTCATGTCCGCATCGGAACCCGACGTACAGCCCGGCAGCAGTGTGCCGAAAACCGCAAACAGTAGCGGGAAAAAGAGGCTATTTGCGTGCTTCATCGGGGTCGTCGTTTGATTGCGCAGGCTGGACGGCGATTGCGGTCGCCTGTAGATTCAGCAAGCCGATTGGCGCGTGGGGATCGTCGCCGCTGCGGTCGCCGTCATTGGCGGCCTGCAGCGTCAATGGATCGAGCAGCACGATGCGCGGCAATTGCGCAATGTCATCGACAAACCTTGCGATGGCCTGATAGCTTCCTATCGCACTGATCTGGATTGTGGTCTTTTGCCTTGCGTCCGGCTTGAACATGATGAAGCGAAGGCCGCGCGCCCGCCCTGCCGTATCGATTTCATTCATTACGGCTTCCTGTTCGCTGCTGCCGGTCAACTGCTGCCGCAGCAAGGCGAGTGTCTGTTCCGCCCCTCGCTTGCCTGCCTGCAGCAGGTCGATGCGCGGCGCGTCCGGCAAGCGGTGGATATAGGCCTGCTTCAGTGAAAGTTCCTGTTGCTGCAAGCGGTCGAGATCTGCCTTTGCGAACTGATACGGAAACAGCCGGACCGCTACCGCGCCCACGGCGAAGGTCATTGTTATCGCCAGCCCCGCCACGATATGCGTCACGGCATTTGCCGTGATCGATTGCGGCAAATAGGCTAGCGATTCCGGAAGCCGCTGCCGCCACCGGCGCCATGCCGCAATGGCATTGATCGACACGGCATCCATTGCCTCGAACAGGGACTTTTGCAGATGGATATGCATGCCGTCACCGCAAGCTTAGCGCGATGCTGAACGACAAGGATCCGCCTGCCGGTCGGGCTTCCGCGCGCGTTTCCAGCAGTTGCGCGGAAGCGATCCGGTTCGTTTGTCCGTTCAGCTTCTGCAAGAAATCGGCGACGGCCCGATTCGACGTCGCGACGCCATCGAGCGTTATCGTGCGATCTTGCAGCCGCATCTTTTGCAGATACGTTTCGGACGGCATGTGGGCTGCCAGCATCCCCAGTATTTCCACGGGCCGCATGCGCCGGTGTCGCCAGTTTTCTATTTCCGCGATACTCGCCGATAGCGCCTCGATTTTCAATCGCAGGCGCAGGCCATGCTCGATTTCTGTATTCAATGCGCTGGAAGACTGCCGCAGCCAGTCATTGCGCAATTGCTGGCGTTGCTGTTGCGCGCGAATGGCGTGCCAGCCGATTCCGGATAGAGCGCCGCCCAGCAGCATCGACAGCAACAGCGTGCAGAGGAAATATTGAAAGCGGCGGCAGCGCTGAAGGATGCGATGCGGCAGCAGATTGAATTGCATCATGACGCGCTCCTTCGCATCGCCAGGCCGCAGGCCACCAGGTAGGCGGCCGGATGATCGGCATCGTCGCCGCTTTCGGAATGGTTCGGCACATGCGTGTCGTCGCCTTCCGTCGTTGCCGAGGCAGCCGCGGCCTTGCCGATTTGCATCGCGGCAAACGCTTGCACGACCTTGCAGGCGACCGTGGATTGCCCAGCCTGTTCCAGTTGCGCCGTCATGGCCTGGAGCGCTTCGCATAATTCATGCAGGCGCGTCGCACTGCAGTCGCCGCCGATAAAAAACTGCGACAAGCTGGCGCCGGGCGGCAATGCAAGCGGGAGCGCCCGCGTTGCGGCGGCGGCGATATGCAGTACATCCGCGTTTTGGCCGCAGCCGGGCAATTCGCGATGATGCAGCAATTGATGGCGGTCGAAGAGGGCGACTTGCGTTCGCGCCGCATCGCACATCAGCAGGACAAGCACATCCTGGTCGCGCATCTCGAAGCCGTTGCCCGCCGGCAGGCAGGCGGCGTGCGCGGCATACAAGTCGATGTCGAGCACCGCCGGCGTCAACCCGGCGGCTTCCACCGCGGCGATGCGGTCTTCCACTTGTTCCCGGCGTGCCGCCGCCAGCACGATTTCGTGTTCGGCTGCGCCGTCCGGACCGGTGCGGCTGAATTGATAGTCGACGCGTACCTGGTCCGGCGTCAGGTTCAGGTAACCGCCGGCTTCGGCGGCGATCAGTTGTTCCAGGGCCGTTGCGCCGATATGGGCGGGAACCGCCATGGGCCGCATGAAGACGGCGTCCGCAGGGAGCGCCAGGGCCACGCGCTTGCGTTTGCTGCCCAGGCGGGCCGCCAGCGCCGCAATATGTTCGGCCAATTGGGCCGGATGCTGTATGTGGCGGTCGGCGATCACGCCGGCCGGCAGCACCAGCATGGCATGGCGTTCGAGACGAAATCGCCGGTCGGCGCCCTGGGACAGTTCGACCATGCGCAGGGCGGCAGGGCCGATGTCCAGCCCCAGCAGCAGGGCCGGTTTGAAATAATGCGGAACGGAAAAGGCCAAGGAATGCTCCCAATGAAATAACAGGGCTGCCCGGCTTATGGCGGAGTGGCGGATCGGCGCGGTGTCGGATGGCAATGACTCCGATGGCATAAGGGTGTAATAACCCGGATGTCATGCAGGTGTCATCGAACCGCGGCCGGAACGGTTGCAATGCGATTGCAGCCTGTGAAGCAGGTTGCTGCATTGCGAGGAGCAGATACTAGCAATGGATGTATCCATACTGCAACGGTAACCCTGACAGACGCCTGACCGCTATAATGGCCGCATTCTTAATGGATACTTTCATCACGCATGGTTCAGCCTCCTTCCAGCAGCAACAAGCCCAGCAGCGGGTCCGACAAGGAGTCCGGCAACGGATCCGACGATACATCCCCAAAGACGCCGGCAAAGGATGCCGCGAACACACCCGCCAAGCCGCCCGTCCGTCCCGGACGCCGGCTGCATCCGGCATTGCGCATCATCCTGGGCATCTGCGCGCTCGTCGTCGGCCTGTTCGCGGCCGGCGCGTTGACGGTGGGCCTGATTTTGACGATGGCTTATCCGAAACTGCCGGCCCTGGATGCGATCACCGATTACAGGCCCAAGGTGCCGCTGCGCATCTTCTCGGCGGATGGCGTGCTGATCGGCGAGTTCGGCGAAGAACGGCGCAACCTGACCCATATCAAGGATATTCCGGACATCATGAAGAAGGCCGTGCTGGCGATCGAGGACGATCGCTTCTACGAACACGGCGGCGTCGACTACCAGGGCATTCTGCGGGCCTCGTTTTCCAACCTGACCGGCGGCGGCGGCGGCGCCAGCACCATCACGCAGCAAGTGGCGCGCAACTTTTTCCTGACCAGCAACGAACCGACCTTCCTGCAAAAGGCATCGCGCAAATTCCTGTACGAAATCCCGCTGGCCTGGAAAATCGAACGCAACCTGACCAAGGATCAGATTCTCGAGGTGTACATGAATCAGATTTATCTGGGCCAGCGCGCTTACGGTTTTTCGTCCGCCGCCCAGATTTACTTCGGCAAGAAGCTCAGCGAGATCAGCATCGCCGAAGCGGCCATGCTGGCCGGCCTGCCGAAGGCGCCGTCGGCCTATAACCCGGTGGTCAATCCGAAACGCGCGCATGCGCGGCAGCAGTACATCCTGCAGCGCATGCGCGCGCTCGGCTATATCACCGAACAGCAATACAACAAGGCCAAGGACGAAGAACTGCATATCAAGACCGATAGCTCCGCATTCAGCATCCACGCCGAGTACGTGGCCGAAATGGCGCGCCAGCTGGTCTATGCCCAATTCAAGGAAGAAACCTACACGCGCGGCCTGAACGTGTTCACTACCGTCACCAAGACCGACCAGGACGCGGCGTATATCGCATTGCGGCGCGGCGTGATGGATTACGAACGCCGGCACGGCTATCGCGGTCCGGAAGCCTACATGGACCTGCCGAACGGTTCCAAGGAAGAAGTCGAGAATGCGATCGAAGTGGAACTGGCCGATCATCCCGACAGCGGCGACCTGGTGGCTGCCGTGGTACTCAGCGCCACGCCGAAAGAGATCCATGCGGTGCTGGCGTCGGGCGAGGAGATCACGATTACCGGACCGGGCCTGGCATTCGCCGCCAACCTGTTGAGCGACAAGGCGCCGCCGCAACGCAAGGTGCGGCCGGGCGCGGTCATTCGCGTTTTCCTGGACGAGAAGAACTGGACGGTGACGCAGATGCCGCAAGTCGAATCGGCGTTCGTATCGGTCAATCCCGACGACGGCGCGATCCGTTCGCTGATCGGCGGTTTCGATTTCAACCGCAACAAATTCAATCACGTCACCCAGGCATGGCGCCAGCCGGGCTCGTCGTTCAAGCCGTTCATTTATTCGTCGTCGCTGGAAAAGGGCCTGTCGCCGGCGACGATCATCAACGATGCGCCGATGACGTTCACCCAGACCGGCGGCCAGGTCTGGCAGCCGAAGAACTACGGCAACAAATACGAAGGCCCGATCACCATGCGCCGGGCGCTGCAGAAATCGATCAACATGGTCTCGATCCGGATTCTGGAACGGGTCGGCGTGAATTATGCGCAGGAATACATCACCCGGTTCGGTTTCGATGCCGCCAAGAATCCGCCTTACCTGACGCTGGCGTTGGGCGCGGGCAATGTGACGCCATTGCAGATGGCCAGTGCCTATTCCGTATTCGCAAATGGCGGGTATAAGATTAATCCGTATTTGATCACCAAAATCACCGATGGCAACGGCACGCTGATTTCACAGGCGCGGCCGGACAAGGCGGGCGATGAAGCCAACCGGGTGATCGATCCCCGCAATGCCTTCGTGATGGACACTATGCTGCGCGACGTGGTGCGCGCCGGCACCGGCTACAAGGCAATGTCGCTCAAGCGCACCGACCTGGCCGGCAAGACCGGCACCACCAACGATTCGATGGATGCCTGGTTTGCGGGTTACCAGCCGAAACTGGTCGGCATTGCATGGATCGGCTACGACCAGCCGAAGAGCCTGGGCGATCGCGAAACCGGCGGCGGCCTGGCGTTGCCGATCTGGATCAACTACATGGCCAAGGCGCTCAAGGATCAGCCGATGGTATCGCGCACCATGCCGGAAGGATTGATCGAGGCGAACGGCGATTATTACTACAAGGAATATCCGCCGGGCGGATCGGTGCGTGATCTGGGATTGGGTAATTCGACACTGACGCCGGATGAGGAAAAGAAGCGGACCGAAGTCAAGAACGAGCTGTTTTAACGGCGGCGGCCCTTCGATGCGGCCCCGGCCTGACCAGGACGAATGGATGCATGTTTGATCAATCCGTTTGCCCTGGCCGGTCGTAAATCATCTGTACTAAATCATCTGTAGATCATTCGCAAATCAGGCGCTGGCCGCCTTGAATTCGCGATACCCGCGCGCACGAAGCGCGCACGCCGGGCAAGTCCCGCAGCCATGCCCCCATTCATGCAATTGCCCGCGTTCTCCCAGATAGCAGGTATGGGTTTCCGCGCGGATCAGGTCGACCAGCATCTGCCCGCCGAGTTGCTCGGCCAGCGTCCAGGTGGCGGCCTTGTCGATCCACATCAGCGGCGTCTCGACTTTCAGGCGCGTCGCCATGCCGAGATTGAGCGCCACCTGCAGCGCCTTCATGGTGTCGTCGCGGCAATCCGGGTAGCCGGAAAAGTCGGTTTCACACATGCCGCCGACCAGTACATCCAGGCCGCGCCGATATGCCACCGTGGCCGCCACCATCATGAACAGCAGGTTGCGGCCCGGCACAAAGGTGTTCGGCAACCCGTTTTCCTGCATGGCGATGGCGACATTGCTGGTCAGCGCGGTATCCGAGATTTTGCCGATCAGGCCCAGGTCGATCAGATGATCCTCTCCCAGTTTTTTGTCCCATTCGGGGCTGAATGCGCGCATTTTTTGCAGCAGATGCGGGCGCACCGATAATTCGATCGCATGGCGCTGGCCGTAGTCGAAGCCGATGGTTTCGACATGCTCGTAGCGCGCCAGCGCCCAGGCCAGGCAAGTGGTCGAATCCTGGCCGCCGGAAAACAGGACCAGTGCGCGGCCGGCCGGCATCCTGTCCATGGTTTCTCCCATTGTTTGTTCCAAGCTCATGCCCCCGCCTTGCCGACGGTCTGCAACGATTGTTCGATATATTCGCCATCCGCATCGGTGAAGCGCAGGCGCACCGGATACCATTCCAGCGACGGCGCCAGCCAGATGTCCAGCTTTTGCCCCTTGCTGTTTTCAGGCGGCGCGCGGAAGATGTGCACCGCGTTGAACTCGCCCTTCGGCGTCACGATTTTTTCACGCTTGATCACCTTGAAGGTCCATGGCTCGGCGTCGGTTTCGCCGGCGACGAAGAATTTCCATTCCGAACCCGGCGTGAATTTGGCCGGCGCCGCGCGCGCCACGGACGACAGTTGCCAGACGATGCTGGTGCGATCCTGTTCGCCGCCAACAATCGGATAATTCTGATCTGACTGGCTGAAGGTAATGGTTTTGCTGTCGGCGTTGAATGTGGTCGTGGTCGCATCCTTGCGCAGCCGCTTCTGCACGTATTGCGCGGGCGCCAGGCCGAAGCTGTCGATCTTGCCTTCGCTGCGCGCATCCAAAATCTTGCCGAACAGTTGCGCGATGGTTTCGCTGTGCACGCTGTATTGCTGCTGGCCGGCTTTCCATTGCACGATGCCGTCGCCTTTCAGATTCAGGCCGCTCTGCTTGGCCTCGATGACGTAATGCAGTTCGGCCGATGGCGGCGGATTGATCTTGTATGCCGGTGCCGTGTGTGCCTGCGCCAATGCGGCGCCGGCGCCAAGGCCGAGTGCGCAGAACAGGAAGGCGCGCAGTGCGCGGGGCAGTGAATGCGTGCAGAGCGAATGTGAGGAGATCGAGCGCATGGAAACTTTCAGTTGATTCGATAGGGTTATGCCGTCTACGGCGGCGTCCGGCTGGAGAGGGACATCTCCAGATAATCGCCGTCGTTTTCGGTATAGCGTATTTTGAGCGGATACCATTCTTGCCGCGGCGCCAGCCAGATGTCGATTTTCTGGTCATAGGAACCCGGCTGCGGCATGCGCACCAGATGCCAGGCGCTGACGGTGTCGCCCTCTGCTTCGATCTCGTCCTCGCCGCTGACGATGATGCGCCAGGGTTCGGCGTCGCGCACGCCGGCCACGAACATCGTGAAATCGGCGCCGGTGAAAAATGCCGCCGGGTTGCCGCGTCCGATCGCCGCCAGCTGCCAGATGATGCTGGCGCGGTCCTGTGCGTCGCCGGGGCGCGGATAGCTGTTGTCCGAAGCAGAAAACGTAATTGTATTACGCTCGTGTTCGAAGCGGGTATCGGTGGCTGTTTTACGAAATTTCTTTTCGGTATAGAGCGTGGGCGATACGCCGAAACCGTCGAGCACGCCGTCGCTGCTGAATTGCAACAGGGTGAAGAAAAGCACGCTGGCGCTGCCGTCGATGCGGTAGCGGCCATCCTGGTTGCGCCAGGCGATCTTGCCGCTGCCGTACACCTTTTGGCCGTCGCGCAATCCCTGCACATCGTATTTCAATACGACCGATGGCGGCGCGTCGGCGGCATGCGCCGGCTCAGACGGCCGGGCCGCGGTTTCCCCGGCTGGCAGGGAAGATTGCGCGGCGCCTGTGGCAGCGGCATCGCTGCTGCCGCTGCCGTCATGCTCGGCATCGGCGACTTGCCAACTGCCTTGTTCGCTGGCGATCACCGGAGGCGATGCAGGGAGCGGCGGTTCGGGCAACGGTGCCGGAGGCGGCTGCGGCACGGGCGCCTTGGGGCGCGCTTTTGGGGGCGGCTCAGTGGCTGGTTGCCTGGCCGGCTTTGGAATTCCCCTGGTTATCGGTTTGGGCGGCGCTGGCGGTTCGGTTTGCAGCGACACCGTCAGCACATCCTCCGAAGCCCGACCTGCCGGCCTGCCGATCAGGCGGCTGCCCCAGGCCCCCGCCAGCAGATGCAGCAGCACCACCGCAAGCAGGATCGCTGCCGCGCGCAGCAGGCGCCGGACGGATGGATTGCGAAGGAAAAGCGGTGGCGGCGTCATCGCGCTAGTGTAAACACTTCCTGGCGATACAGACGGGACAGCCGAGGCAGAAATGCTGTTTGCGGCGCTCCTATATCTGCTAATCTTCAATTTTAGGAGTGAGGAGAACGATATGTCAGATCATAATCAGTTGCCCGGTACCGGTTCAATTGCCGACAGCGTTGAATTCGTCAAGAAATTATGGGGCATTCCCAGCGCCGGCGCCTTGCCCGGCATGTTGATCCCGACGCTCTCGCTCGATGAAATCAACAAGAAGATCGCGGATTTGAAAGCGGTCGAGTCGTGGATGGCCGTCAACATGAACATGCTGCGCGGCACGATACAGGCGCTGGAAGTGCAAAGCGCGACCATCGTCAACCTGCAATCCATGGGCGCGATGATGGGCGCGCCGCAGCCGGACGCCAAATCCGCTGCTGCGGGAGGCTCGCCGGCATCCGCATTTCCGTTTTCGTTTCCAGGATGGCCGCCGGCCGCGCAGGTCGAGAGCAAGCCCGAGGCGGCGCCGTCCTCGCTCCAGCCGGCACCGGCTCCCGTCCCTGAACCCGCACCCGCGGCAGCCGCGCCGGCCGAACCCGTGGCGCCTGCGCCTGTTCAGAAGGCCGCACCGGCGCCTGCTGCCATCGCACCAGGCGCGAACGCATGGTGGGACATGCTGCAAAATCAATTCAAGCAGGCAGTCAGCACGGCCTTGATGCCGGATGCGCTCAAAGCCGCCGTCGCCAAGCCAAAACCTGTCGCGGCCAAGTCGGCGGCATCGAAAGCCAAGCCGGCCGCCCGCAAGGCGCCGCTCAAGGCGACAGCAAAGAAGACGGCGGCTCGCGCAAAAGCGAAAACACCGGCGCGATCGGCAAGAAAAAGCTGAGGCAAGGTTGCATTTTGGTAATAATTCCTGGCGGAGGAGGGGTGAAAGCGGGCTGTTACATATGACAAAACCATACATTCACGCATGTCATATGCTTGAAAAGAATGCGCTTTAAGATAGCGAAGCGCATTTTATTGGTAAAATCGCCCTGTTAACTCTACTTGCAAGGCTCGTATGCTGTACCCAGAACTGTTTAAATCGCTCGAACAAGTCCGTTGGAATATGGAGACCGATATCCCCTGGGATAAATTCGACGGCACCAAATTGAGCGATGAGCAGGCGCAAACGATCCGGATGAACGCAATCACGGAATGGTCGGCTTTGCCTGCGACGGAAATGTTCTTGCGCGACAACCGCGGCGACAGCGATTTCTGCGCCTTCATGTCGGTCTGGTTTTTCGAAGAGCAAAAGCACTCGCTGGTATTGATGGAGTACCTGCGCCGCTTCAAGCCGGAATTCGTGCCGACCGAAGCGGAACTGCACAATGTCCGTTTCGAATTCGATCCGGCGCCGGCGCTGGAAACCCTGATGATGCATTTCTGCGGCGAGATCCGCCTGAATCACTGGTACCGCTGCGCCTCCGACTGGCATACCGAGCCGGTCATCAAGCAAATCTACAAGATCATCAGCCAGGACGAAGCCCGTCATGGCGGCGCTTATCTGCGCTACATGAAAAAGGCCTTGATCGATGTCGGCGATTCGGCGCGCGCCGCGTTTGCCAAGATCGGCGTGCTGATGGCGTCGGCGCGCCGCACGGAAAAACCTTTGCATCCGACCAATCTGCACGTCAACCAGGCGCTGTTCCCGAACGATACCGTGCAAAGCCGTCTGCCCGATCCGGAATGGCTGGAACAATGGCTGGACAACCAGATCAAGTTCGACGGCGAATGGGAAAAGAAAGTGGTCGATCGCATCCTGCATAATATGTCGCTGCTGTTCGAACGCTCCTTCGCCACCGTGCAGGAACTGAACCGTTTCCGCAAGGAAGTCGTATTGCGCGTGCAGGCCTCGGTGCAGTCGTCCGCCATTCCGCCGGCCGAAGCCGCTTAATCCCGACTGGCCTGGCCAGTCAGGCTAAAGAGCCGTACGGTCGATTCGATCGTTGCGGCTTTTTTATTTTCCATTGATCGAACCCATGACCGAGCCGACCGTAATCGCCACTCCCGACTTTGAAAAGAAGCTCTGCCGCCGCGCCGACCTGGCCGCCAGGGTCGCCGCGCTGCCGCAGCCGGTGGTTCTGACCAACGGCGTGTTCGATATCCTGCATCGCGGACATGTGACATATCTGGCGCAGGCGCGCGCGCTGGGCGCGGCGCTGGTGGTGGCGGTGAATACCGATGCGTCGGTCAAGCGGCTGGGCAAGGGCGACGACCGGCCGATGAACGGCGCGGCCGACCGCATGGCGGTGCTGGCGGCGCTGGAAGCGGTCAGCCTGGTGGTCGAGTTCGATGAGGATACCGCGCTGGAAGTGGTGCAGCAGGCGCGGCCGCAGATTTATGCCAAGGGCGGCGATTACGACATGCAGGCGATTCCCGAAGGCCGCGCGGTCGCTGCCTATGGCGGCCGCGCGGTGGCGATCGCCTTCGAGCACGACCGCTCCACCAGCAAGCTGCTGGCGAAGGCGCGCCGGGGCTCCTGATCAGCGCATGTGGCCGGCGGCCTTGCCGCCCATGCTGCCCATGTCGCTGCCGTTATTGCCGTTGCCGGCGTTCATTGCTTCGACTTCCACGTTGACCTCGACCTTGCCGGCCTTGGCGAAAGTCAGTGTCATCGGGAAATGGTCGCCGCTCTTCAAGGGTTTGCTCAGGCCCATCAGCATGATGTGATAGCCGTTGCCCGGCGTCATTGCGATTTTTTCCGATGGCTTGATGTCGATGCTGCCCGCTTCGCGCATTTTCATGACGTCGCCATCCATTGCCATGGTGTGCACCTCGGCGCTTTTTGCGACCGGCGTGCTGATTGACTTCAGCGTATCCGCTTCTTTTCCCTTGTTTTCAATGCTAATGTAGGCGCCCGCGGACGGCTGGCCCGGCACGGTTGCGCGCGCGTACGCGTGGCCGACGGCGATATTGCCGGCGGCGAGCGCGCCGCTTGCCGCACACGCCAGGCCGAGGGCAAGGGAAAGCGCGGCGATACGGCGGGAGATCGAGATGAGAGGGCTGGCTTGCATGAGCGGATCCTTGAAACGGTTGAAAGGCGCTGCGCACTGCGTCAGGTCGTCAGGCGGCAGCCATGCCGGAAGCGGCCCGGCGGCGAATGCGAGGATTATAGCAAGCGCATGTGCCGGCGGTTCCACGATGGCAGCCTGCTACTTTTTATCTATACGCAGGTGCGTCGGCACGCTAGACTTACGGGCGAGCTCGGATGCGGGTTCGAATGCGGCGTCTGGATGTGCGTCTGGATGTGCCTTGCACTGCCGCGCTGCCGTTTTTTGGGCGGTGTTTTTTATAGGGAGATTTGTTAGATGGCTGGAAAATTGCAATCGATGCGCGGGACGTCGATGCGGGCGGTGCGGATCGCGGTTGCCGCGTCGGCCATTGCCGCCGTCGCCTTCATGGCGGCAGGGCCGGCAGACGCCGCTGAAAAAAACGTGCTGGTCACCGCCATCGTCGATCATCCGGCGCTCGACGCGATCCGCGACGGCGCTCGCGACGAACTCAAGGCCGCCGGTTTCGAAGCCGGCAAGAATCTTCGCTGGGAATTCCAGAGCGCGCAGGGCAGTGCCGGCACTGCCGCACAGATCGCGCGCAAATACGTCGGCGAAAATCCGGACGTGATTATCGCCATTGCCACGCCGTCCGCGCAGTCGATGGTGGCGGCAACCAAATCGATCCCTATCGTGTATTCCGGCGTGGCCGATCCGATCGCGGCGCAACTGGTCAGGGACTGGAAGCCGTCCGGCACCAACGTCACCGGCCTGTCGCACATGCTGGACCTGAACCGGCAGATCGAGGTCATGAAGCAGGTGGTGCCGAAGGCAAGGAAAGTCGGCATCGTCTACAACCCCGGCGAAGTCAATTCCGCCGTCGTGGTCAGGCAGCTCAAGGCGCTGCTGGAAAAACAGGGCATTGCGCTGATCGATGTGGCCGCGCCGCGCACGGTCGATGTCGGGCCGGCCGCCAGGAGCCTGGTCGGCAAGGTCGACCTGATCTACAGCACCACCGACAACAACGTGGTGTCGACCTACGAATCGCTGGTCAAGGTCTGCAACGACGCCAGGATTCCGCTGGTGGCGTCCGACACCGACAGCGTCAAGCGCGGCGCCATCGCGGCTTATGGCGTCAATTTCTATGCGCTGGGCCGCGCCACCGGCAAGGTCGTCGCGCGCATCCTGCAAGGCGAGAAGCCCGGCAATATTCCATCGTCGGTCAGCAAGGACCTCGCGCTGTTCATCAATCCGGCAGCCGCGCAAAAGCAGGGCGTGACGTTGACGCCGGCATTTTTGAAACAGGCCGACCAGGTGATTCATTGAATGCATCGGCTGTCGTGAGCGCATCGATGCCGGCGTCGTGCGACGGCATCGCTTAATCGGAAGAACCTGTCTTTATGTCTTTTTATACCTTATGGGGCGCGCTTGAAATCGGGCTGATCTTCGGCCTGGTTGCGCTGGGCGTCCTGATTTCCTTCCGCGTCCTGAAATTTCCCGACCTGACCGTGGACGGCAGTTTTCCCCTTGGCGGCGCGGTGGCCGCGGTGCTGATCGAGGCCGGCGTCGATCCTTTCCTGGCGACGGCGGCGGCCATGGCGGCGGGCGCGCTTGCAGGCTTCATCACAGGCTGGCTCAATGTCGGACTGAAAATCATGGACCTGCTGGCCAGCATCCTGATGATGATTGCCTTGTATTCCATCAATCTGCGCGTGATGGGCAAGCCGAACGTGGCGCTGATCAACGACCCGACCATCTTCAGCACGCTGCCGGGCTACCTGCCCGATTACATCGAACGGCCGTTGGCGCTGCTGCTGATCGTCGCCGTCGTCAAGCTGGCGCTGGACTGGTTCTTTTCCTCCGAAATCGGGCTGGCGATGCGCGCCACCGGCGCCAACGCGCGCATGGCCCGGGCGCAAGGCATCTCGACCGATCGCGCCATCCTGCTCGGCATGGCGCTGTCCAACAGCCTGGTGGCGCTGGCCGGCGCGCTGTTTGCGCAGACCCAGGGCGGCTCGGATATCTCGATGGGCATCGGCACCATCGTCATCGGCCTGGCGGCGGTGATCGTGGGCGAAAGCATCCTGCCGGCGCGGCGCATGTTCTACACCACGCTGGCGGTCATCCTGGGTGCGATCCTGTATCGTTTTTTCATCGCGCTGGCGCTCAACAGCGATTTCATCGGCCTGCAGGCGCAGGATCTGAACCTGGTGACGGCGCTGCTGGTCACCATTGCGCTGGTGATACCGTTGGCCAAGCGCAAATGGCAATTGCGCGGGAGGGCATGACATGTTGCAGGCACAGGATTTACAACTGACGTTCAATCCCGGCACGCCGATCGAAAACCGGGTCTTGCGCGGTTTGAGCCTGACCATTCCGAGCGGCCAGTTCGTCTCCGTGATCGGTTCCAACGGCGCCGGGAAATCGACCTTCCTGAATGCGGTTTCCGGCGATTTGATCGTCGATCAGGGCAGCGTCAGGATCGACGGCGCGGACGTCACGCGCAAGCAGGCCTGGCAGCGGGCCAACCTGGTGGCGCGCGTGTTCCAGGACCCGATGGCCGGCACCTGCGAAGCCTTGACCATCGAGGAAAACATGGCGCTGGCGATGGCGCGCGGCAAATCGCGCGGCCTGGGCTTCGCGATTCGCGGCTCGATGCGCGAGCTGTTCCGCGAAAAGCTGGCAATCCTCAATCTCGGCCTGGAAAAACGGCTGTCCGATCGCATCGGGCTGTTATCCGGCGGCCAGCGCCAGGCGGTCAGCCTGCTGATGGCCTCGCTGCAGCCGTCGCGTATTCTGCTGCTGGATGAGCATACCGCCGCGCTCGATCCGAAAACCGCCGATTTCGTGTTGAAACTCACCGCCAAGATCGTCGCGGAAAGCAGGCTGACGACGATGATGGTCACGCACAGCATGCGCCAGGCGCTCGACTACGGCGACCGCACGGTGATGCTGCATCAGGGACAGGTGGTGCTGGATGTCGAAGGGGAACAGCGCGCCGGCCTGGATGTAGCGGATCTGCTGCGCATGTTTGAACATACCCGCGGCGAAGCGGTCAGCGACGATAGCCTGCTGCTGGGCTAACTGCCGCCCTGGTAGCCGTTCTGGCGCCAGGCTTCATACACCACCACCGCAACCGTATTCGACAGGTTCAGGCTGCGGTTGTCGGGGCGCATCGGCAAGCGGATGCGTTGTTCAGCGGGAAACTGTTCGCGCCGTTCCGGCGCCAGGCCGCGCGTCTCCGAGCCGAACACGAAAACATCGCCAGGCCGGAAGGCCACGCCGGCGAACGGCGTCGACCCGTGCGTGGTCAACGCGAACATGCGCGCCATATCGAAATTTTCTTCCTGTTGTATCTTTTGCAAAAAGGCATCCCAGTCCGGATGCACCAGCATGGTCGCGTAGTCGTGATAATCGAGGCCGGCGCGGCGCATCTTGGCGTCGTCGAGCGGAAAACCCAGCGGTTCGACCAGATGCAGCTGCGCGCCGGTGTTGGCGCACAGGCGAATGATATTGCCGGTATTCGGCGGGATTTCCGGTTCGACCAAAACGACGTGAAACAAATTCTTCTCCAAGATTTCATGCGGCAGGCGCAGATTACCGCAGTGTGCGGGCAAACACCAGATTGGTCACGCGCGCGGCGCCGCGACGCTTGAGCACGACGGCGATTTCGTTCAGGGTTTGTCCGGTGGTGATGACATCGTCGACCACGCCGATGTGCAGCCCGGCGATGCTGCGCGCATAAGGCGGCGCGACCTCGAAGGCGCCGGCGATATTATTGCGGCGCTGCGGCGGCGTCAGTTGCGATTGCGCCCGCGTGTCGCGGATGCGCAGCAATAATTGCGGCGCCAACGCCACGCCGGCCAGGCGCGCCAGCGGCCGGGCGATTTCCAGCGATTGATTGAATCCCCTGGCCTGCAGCCGCCGGGCGCTGAGCGGGACGCAAGTCAGCAGCGCCGGCAGCGATGCATCGGCACGGGTCCGTGGCAAGGGGCGACGCAATAGCGCGTCGGCCAGCATGCGCGCGAACAATGGCGCCAGCGCCAGCTTCTCGCCGAATTTCAGCGCCAATACCAGTTGATCGAGCGGCGCGGCGTAATCGGCGGCCACCACGGTGGCGTCGAAATCGGGCGGTACGCGCAGGCAGTCGCCGCAGCGCGGTGCATTATCGGCGGCGCCATCGCCGTCATTGGGGATAGGCATCGCGCAGACCGGACAGCGCCGGCCGGCCGGGGTAAAGAATTGACGGCGACAGCCTTCGCACAAGATTTCGCGCGCGTGCAGGCCGCACAGGGCGCAGGAGGAGGGAATCAGGAAGCGCAATTGCGCGGCCAGGGCGGAGAGGCGCTTCATCGGTGCAAACATGGGCAAGCGTGTAAACTACGGCGATTCGTTTATTACACCAGCATGGTGCCACGCGCATGTCGTCTCCCGTATCTCCACCTGATACCAATCTCAGTGCCCCCATCGATTTATCGCTGGTGCGCCGTTTGTTCGCCCGCCCAGAGCGGCTGAGCGAGTCGCTTTTCCTGCGTCGCGAAGTCGCCGCGCGCATGCATGAGCGGCTGGCGCTGATCAATCTGGCGCCGACGCATGTACTCGACGCGGGCTGCGGCGAAGGGGCGGATATTTTCACATTGCAGGACCGTTTCCGCGGCGCGCAGGTGCTTGGCCTGGACGCGTCGCCAGCCATGCTGGCGCTGGCGCGGCAACGCATCGCGGCCGGCCAGCCCCTGGTCAGCAAGCTGCTCACGCGCTGGTTGCCGATCGTCAACCAGGCCGCGCGCGCCGGCGAGGCCGAACTGATCGCGGGCGATTTCGCGACGCTGCCGTTCGGTCCGAATGCGCTGGACATGATCTGGTCCAACCTGGCCCTGCAATGGCATCCGCAGCCGGACAAGGTCTTTGCCGAATGGCGTCGTGCCACGCGGGTCGGCGGCCTGGCGATGTTCTCCAGCTTCGGCCCGGACACCCTGAAGGAAGTCGGTGCGGCTTTCGCCGAGATCGACCTGGCGCCGCATGTATTGCCGTTCGTCGATATGCACGATCTGGGCGATATGCTGGTCAATGCCGGCTTTTCGACGCCGGTGATGGATATGGAAACGATTACCGTGACCTACGCTTCGCCGGAAAAGCTGTTGGCCGAGGTGCGCGCACTGGGCGGCAATCCGTTGCAGACCCGGCGCAGCGGCCTGCTCGGCCGTCGCGCCCATGCCCGCCTGATCGAGCATCTGATGTCTAAACGAGACGCCGACGGCCGCATCGCGCTGACCTACGAAGTCGTGTTCGGCCATGCTTTCAAGCCGCAGCCGAAGACCACCGACAGCGGCGAAACGATTATTCGTTTTGAACCCAGAAAGCGCTGAGACTTCAATTTCGATCGAATGTAAAGGGGTTTTAAGGAGGCAAAGTGTGGCGTTTAGACCGGTTTATTCGCTTGATAACATATCCTGTTACCCTTTATACTTCTGCGGTTATAGCTTGGCGGGTCTCGGCCGGTCGGCAAATATTGCAATGAGATGGAGCGCGTCATGAACGTGTCGGCTTCGCAAGCATCGGCGCCGCGGCAATGGGTGTTGAAGCGCAACTGTTCCATCACGCCGCGCCAGTTGGTCGGCATCTATGCGGCGCTGTGTTGCGCGTCGCTGGGCGTGGCGCTGTTGTGTACCTGGCAAGGCGCCTGGTTCGTGCTGGTGTTTGCGGTGCTGGAATTGTGCGCGGTCGGCGCGGCTTTCGTGTTGTATGCGCGGCATGCGACCGATGCGGACTATCTGGCGCTGGTGCCGGATGCGCTGGAAATCGAAGTTGTGCAGGGTGCAATTGTAAAGAAATTTAAATTCGATCCGCGTCGTACGCGGGTCGATGTGGCGAACAGTCGACAGGGGCTGGTGGTGCTGGAGGAAAGCGGCGCCAGGGTCGAAGTGGGACGCTTTCTGACGCAATGGAAACGACGTGAATTGGCGCAGCAGCTCAGGCTGGCGCTGCCGGGCGGATCCGATGCGGCAGGTTGACGATCATTACATATTCTTATATCGGGCATTTGAGGAAATCATGAAATTTGCGAAGCGCCTTCAATCATTGATGCTTGGTGCATCGTTCCTGGCGGCCGGCGTGCCGGCGTGGGCAGTGGTCGATAGTCAGGGGGGACCGGCGGTACTGCAGTTGAACTTCCAGCCGCCTGTGACGCAGATCGCGCATCAAATCTATTCACTTCACACGCTGATGCTGATCATCTGTCTGGCGATCTTCCTGGCCGTGTTCGGTGTGATGTTCTATTCGATCCTGAAGCATCGCAAGTCGCTGGGCCACAAATCGGCCAGCTTCCACGAAAGCACTACGGTTGAAATTGCGTGGACCGTGATTCCTTTCCTGATCGTTATCGGCATGGCGCTGCCGGCCACCAAGACCGTGGTCGCGATGAAGGACACCTCCAACGCCGATCTGACCATCAAGGTTACCGGCATGCAATGGAAATGGGGCTACGACTACTTGAAGGGCGAGGGCGAAGGCATTTCCTTCCTGTCGACGCTGGCCACGCCGCATGAGCAAGTGGTCGATCCAACCAAGGTCAAGAACGACAATTACCTGCTGGAAGTCGATAATCCGGTGGTGGTTCCTGTCAACAAGAAGGTGCGCCTGGTGCTGACCGCCAACGACGTGATCCACTCCTGGACCATTCCGGCATTCGGCGTGAAGCAGGATGCGATTCCCGGTTTCGTGCGCGACACCTGGTTCAAGGCTGAAAAAATCGGCACCTACCGCGGCCAATGCGTGGAACTGTGCGGCAAGGACCATGCGTTCATGCCGATCGTGGTGAACGTGGTCAGCGACGCCGACTACAAGACATGGACCGACGGCAAGAAAAAGGAAATGGCGGCCAAGGCCGACGATCCGACCAAGACCTGGACCGTGGACGAACTGAAGACACGCGGCCAACAAGTATTCAACAGCAATTGCGCGGTTTGCCATCAGCAAAACGGCAAGGGCGGCGGCGCATTCCCTGCGCTGGACGGCGATCCGGTCGTCAATGGTCCGCGCGCGGCGCAAATCAATACAGTGCTTAACGGCAAGGGCGGCATGCCTGCCTGGAAATCGGTCTTGAACGATACGGAAATTGCCGCGGCGATTACCTATACGCGCAATGCCTGGTCCAACCATGCACAAGAAAACATCGTTCAACCGGCTGAAGTCCTGGCTGCGCGCAAGTAATTGAAATTGGGAGATTGAAATGAGTACAACGACAGTCGATCAAGTGCACGGCCATGCCCATGATCATGCGCACGATCACTCACACGATCACGACGACCATCGCCCGCACGGCTGGCGCCGCTGGATGTTCGCGACCAACCACAAGGACATCGGCACCCTGTACCTGTGGTTCTCGTTCTTCATGCTGATTTACGGCGGCGTATTGGCCTTGCTGATCCGCAGCGAACTGTTCCACCCCGGCCTGCAGTTCTTCAAGCCTGAGTTCTTCAACCAGTTGACGACCATTCACGGCATCGTCATGGTGTTCGGCGCGATCATGCCGGCGTTTGTCGGCTTTGCCAACTGGATGATTCCGCTGCAGATCGGCGCCTCCGACATGGCGTTTGCGCGGATGAACAATTTCTCGTTCTGGCTGCTGCCGCCTGCGGCGATCCTGCTGACCATTTCGTGGTTTGTCCCGGGCGGCGCGACTGCTGCCGGCTGGACCCTGTATGCGCCGCTGTCGACGCAAATGGGCCCTGGCATGGACTTCGCGATTTTCGCGATCCACATCATGGGCGCTTCGTCGATCATGGGTTCGATCAACATCATCACCACCATCCTGAACATGCGCGCTCCGGGCATGACATTGATGAAGATGCCGATGTTCTGCTGGACCTGGCTGATTACCGCCTACCTGCTGATCGCCGTGATGCCTGTGCTGGCCGGCGCGATCACCATGACCCTGACAGACCGTCATTTCGGCACCTCGTTCTTCAACGCGGCCGGCGGCGGCGATCCGGTGATGTACCAGCATATTTTCTGGTTCTTCGGCCACCCCGAGGTGTACATCATGATTCTGCCGGCGTTCGGCATCATCTCCCAGATCATCCCGGCTTTCGCCCGCAAGCAATTGTTCGGCTATGCCTCGATGGTATATGCGACGGCTTCGATCGCGATCCTGTCCTTCATCGTCTGGGCGCATCACATGTTCACCACCGGCATGCCAGTCACCGCGCAGCTGTTCTTCATGTATGCGACGATGCTGATCGCGGTGCCGACCGGCGTCAAGGTCTTCAACTGGATTGCCACCATGTGGCGCGGTTCGATGACATTCGAAACCCCAATGCTGTTCGCGATCGGCTTCATCTTCGTGTTCACCATGGGCGGCTTCACAGGCCTGATCCTGGCGGTGACGCCGATCGACATCCAGATGCAGGATACCTATTACGTCGTGGCGCACTTCCACTACGTGCTGGTGGCCGGTTCCCTGTTCGGCATGTTCGCCGGTTACTACTACTGGAGCCCGAAGTGGACCGGTGTGATGTACAACGAAACCCGCGGCAAGATCCATTTCTGGAATTCGCTGGTCTGGTTCAACGTGACCTTCTTCCCGATGCACTTCCTGGGCCTGGCCGGCATGCCGCGTCGTTATGCCGACTATCCGGCGCAGTTCACCGACTTCAACATGATCGTCTCGATCGGCGCATTCGGTTTCGGCCTGTCGCAGATCTACTTCCTGTTCTTCGTCGTGCTGCCTGCATGCCGCGGCAAGGGCGCGAAAGCGGTCGATAAGCCATGGGACGGCGCCGAAGGCCTGGAATGGACTGTGCCTAGCCCAGCGCCTTTCCATACGTTCGAAGTGCCGCCGCTGGTCAAGTAATACGCGGCCCGGAAGACGTGATTTGTTGGTGTAATTGCTGAAGTAATACAGGCGGCAGGTCAGTAATGGCCTGCCGACAAATGATGTCTCAGAGTAAAAATCCGAAGAACGCCCGGACCGCCTTGATCCTGACGGCGTTTGTCCTGCTGTTCTTCTTCGGGATTATCGCCAAGCGCGTCTGGTTTTCATGAGCGCTGACAGTCCGGAACCGAAGACCAAGCCTGCCGGTACTTTCATGCAGCGGCTCAACGGGCAGATGCTGAAGAAGCTGCTGGTGGTGACGGTGGTGATGTTCGGGTTCGGTTATGCACTGGTGCCGGTCTACAAGCAGATTTGCGAGCTGACCGGCGTGAACGTGCTGGAACAGAAAGACGGTACGGTAAGCGCGCCGGTGAACAGCCAGATCGACAAGACCAGAACCATCACGGTCGAGTTCGACGGCAATTCGGCGGGCACGCTGCGCTTCCGTCCGGTTGTCAACAGCCTGCAGGTGCATCCGGGCGAGATGGCGCAAGTGCTGTACGAAGTGGTGAATGCGAAGCCGGTCACGATCGAAGCTCAGGCGATTCCAAGTTACGCGCCGCAGGCTTCCGGACCGTTCTTCAAGAAAGTGGAATGTTTTTGTTTTACCCAGCAAACGCTGAAGGCGCATGAAGCGCGGCAGATGCCGGTGGTGTTTTTCATCGATCCGGGACTGCCGAAGGACATTACGACGATCACCTTGTCGTATACGTTCTTCGAAGTGGGCGGCAAGACCTGAAACCCTGTAGCGTGGGGCAAGATTTATATTAATGTCGTCGAAGAAACTGAAATACTTCGGCGATTCGTGGTTATTTGATATTTGTGGGGGATGAGATGAGTTCGCAACAAGCTAGCGTGCCGCATTATTTTGTGCCGGGACCATCGGGATGGCCTATTTATGCAGGTGCGAGCTTGCTGGCCACCATGATCGGCGCCGCCACCTGGGTCAACGAGCTTGCCATGGGGCCGATACTGACGGCTGTCGGCATTCTGTCGCTGCTGGTGGTTCTGTATAAATGGTTCGGCGACGCGATCGCGGAATCGGAAGGCGGCAAGTACGGCAAGAACATCGACATTTCGTTCCGCTGGAGCATGAGCTGGTTCATCTTCTCGGAAGTGATGTTCTTCGCAGGCTTCTTCGGCGCGCTGTTCTATGCCCGCACGATCTCCATGCCTTGGCTGGCCGACCTGGACCACAAGGTGATCTGGCCGAACTTCGCGGCGCACTGGGGCAATATCGGTCCGGCCGGCACCATCGAAACTTTCCGCACCATGGGACCGTTCCCGATCCCGACCATCAATACCGCGCTGCTGCTGTCTTCCGGCGTGACATTGACGATTTCGCATCATGCTTTGCGCGCAGGACATCGCGGCAGGGCCGAACTGTTCCTGCTGTTCACGATCCTGCTGGGCGCGGTCTTCATGGGTTTCCAGGCATTCGAATACCATCACGCCTATACCGAATTGAACCTGAAGCTGACATCGGGCATTTATGGTTCGACCTTCTTCATGCTGACCGGCTTCCACGGCTTCCATGTGACGATGGGCGCGATCATGTTGTCCGTGGTGCTGTACCGCATGCGCAAGGGCCATTTCACGCCGGAGCATCATTTCGCGTTCGAAGGCGCGGCCTGGTACTGGCACTTTGTCGACGTGGTCTGGCTTGGCCTGTATGTCGTGGTTTACTGGATGTAGGAATCGCCGTCGACGCGGTTCGGGTTTCGGATGTTTCTAAAGCCGCACTAAGCCGCACTTCGGTGCGGCTTTTTTACTGGGGCGCTTGGCGGATCAGCGTATCGGCGAATCAGTGAATGCCGGTTGGCTGGATCCAGCCCAGTTTATAGAACACCAGTATCAGGATGAACAGCGTCACCGAAAGACCCACCCGCAATGCCAGGGCATGCACCGTGCGATTGGTTTTGCCCTTGTCTTTCATCAGGAACACCAGCGCGGAAGCCAGGCTTCCGATGATCAGGACGAAGGCGATGGCGACAAAAATTTTCATGGTTGCGGGAATTCGAATAAGCCGATTGATCAAGGTCACATTGTAATGCCAATAGACCCAAATCCTGCTTCGACTGCAGGGGTACGCAAAGGTTTGCGCTTTCGATGGCGGCTGCTGCCGCTGATCGCGACCGTGCTGGTGGTGGCGCTCGGCATTGCGCTGGCGCAATGGCAGACGCGCCGCGGCGACGAGAAACAGGCGATCGCCGACAAGCTGGCGCTGCGCGAAGCCGGCGCCCCGCTGGCCTTGGGCGCGGCGATGCAGCCGGCCGAGGCGCTGGAATACCGCCGGGTGCGGATCGACGGCGTATTTGCGACGGACTGGACGGTTTATCTGGATAACCGGCCGTATAACGGTGTTGCCGGCTTTTACGTGATGACGCCGCTGCGGATCGACAACAGCGATGTCTACGTACTGGTGGCGCGCGGCTGGCTGCCGCGCGACGACGCCAACCGCACCAGGTTGCCGGATTTGAAGACACCGTCCGGCAGCGTTACGGTGGAAGGCGTGGTACGGCTGAAAGCGGGGCATCTGATGCAGCTCGGACAGCAGGCGCCGCTGCAGCCGGGCGCGATCCTGCAAAATCTTGAAGTGGCGGATCTGGCGGCGGCCAGCAAGCTGCAATTCCAGCCGTTCATCGTCGAGCAAAGCAGCGACAGCGGCAATCGCGGCGACGGCCTGGTGCGCGACTGGCCGCAGCCCTCGCTGGGCATCGAGATGCACCGCGGGTACGCCTTCCAATGGTATGCACTGTCCGCAATGGCGGTGCTGTTTTTTGTTTTTACAGGATTTCGTCGTGGAAAAAAATAGTCCGAAAAAAGGCGCAGGCCGCTGGAAGCTGCTGTTGGTAGTGGCGATCTGCGCAGCGCCGATCGTCGCGTCGTACCTTACGTATTACGTGATCAAGCCGTCCGCGCGCAACAATTACGGCACATTGATCGATCCGCGCGATCATCCGATCCCGGCAGCCCTGGATGGCAAGCTGCTCGACGGCGCGCCGGCCGGCCTGGATGCCTATAAGGGGCGCTGGCTCATGATCCAGGCCGAGAGCGGCGACTGCGGCGACGATTGCGCCAAGAAATTATTCACACAGCGGCAATTGCGCGTCATGCAGGGCAAGGCCGCCGATCGCATCGAGACGATCTGGCTGATTACCGACGACAAGCCGCTTTCCACCGTGCTCATGCGGGCTTACGACGGCACCCGCATGATCCGGGTCGACGCGGCCGCCTTGCGCGCCTGGCTGCCGGCCGAGGCCGGCACACGGGTCGAGGATCATCTCTACCTGGTCGATCCGCTCGGGCATCTGATGATGCGTTTCCCGAAGGATGCCGATCCCAAGAAGGTGAAGGCCGACATGACCAAGCTGCTGGCCGCCTCCGCCATAGGTTGATGCGATGCTGATTCAACTCGCGATCATCGGACTGCTGGTGGCCCTGGTGCCGCTGACCGCGGTCTGGATTTCCGGCGATGCGGACAAATACCGCAAGCTGGTCTGGACGGCCTTGTTCCTGACCTTTGACCTGATCATGTTCGGCGCTTTCACGCGGCTGACCGATTCCGGCCTCGGCTGCCCGGACTGGCCGGGCTGCTACGGCCACGGCAATCCCTTGTCGGCCAACGAACTGATCGCCGCGGCCGAAACCGCGTTGCCGAGCGGTCCGGTTACGGTATTCAAGGCCTGGGTCGAAATGCTGCACCGCTATCTGGCGATGTCGGTCGGTGTGCTGATCATCGTGCTGGTGGCGATGGCCTGGAGCAAATGGCGGCGGGCCAGGCATGCTTCCGGCCGCGCCGGCAATGCGGGCGGTTTCGATCGCCGCTACCATCCGCTGTTTCCGATGCTGCTGCTGGTGCTGGTCTGCGTGCAGGGCGCGTTCGGCGCCTGGACCGTCACCATGAAGTTGCAGCCGATCATCGTCACCACCCACTTGCTGCTGGCCATGTGCCTGCTGGCATCGATGGCCTGGCTGGGCGCGGCGCAAAGCCGGCACCTGCCGGTGGCCGACGGCGGGAACGGCCGCGGCCTGGCGACACCCGCCCTGATCATCCTGCTACTGCTGGCGTTGCAGATCGCGCTGGGCGGCTGGGTCAGCACCAATTACGCGGTGCTGGCCTGCAACGATTTTCCGTTGTGCCACGGCGAGATCGTGCCGCAAATGGATTTCGGCCATGGCTTCAGCCTGTGGCGCCACCTGGGCAAGACCGCCGACGGCGACTATCTGCCGTTCGCCGCACTGACCGCAATTCACTGGACCCATCGCAGCTTTGCCTACCTGGTCATCGTCTGCGTCGCATGGCTGGCGCATCGGGCCTTGAAGGACAGCGGACTGCGCAAGACGGCGATCGCGCTGCTGCTGACGATCGCATTGCAATTCTGCACCGGCATGGCAACCGTGGTCTTCAAATGGCCGCTGCCGATCGCGGTGCTGCACAACGGCGGTGCGGCGCTGCTGCTGTTATTGCTGGTCATGTTAAACTACAAAATCCGTTATGCGCCGCGCCCTCCGAACGGCCGGCCCGCTTCCCAATGACAAGCTTAGTGACATCTCCTTCTCCCAATCGTATCGCCCAGTACTGGGCGCTGACCAAGCCGCGCGTGACGCAGCTTGCGGTGTTCTGCGCGGTCATCGGCATGTTCCTGGCCACGCCCGACCTGCCCGACTGGCGCAAGGTGGTGTTCGGCACCATCGGCATCTGGCTGCTGGCCGGCGCGGCATTCGCCGTGAATTGCCTAGTCGAACGCGAAATCGATTCGCGCATGACCCGCACCGCGCGCCGTCCGATGGCGCGCGGCGAAATCACGGTGATGCAGACGCTGGTGTTTTCCGGCGTCATCGGCGGACTTGGAATGTGGGTGCTGTACACACTGGTCAATCCCCTGACCATGTGGCTGACCTTTGCCACTTTCGTCGGCTACGCGGTGATCTACACCATGATCCTGAAGCCGGCCACGCCGCAGAATATTGTCATCGGCGGACTGTCCGGCGCGATGCCGCCGGCGCTGGGCTGGGCCTGTATCGCCAACGACGTGCCGATGCAGGCTTGGATCCTGGTCATGATCATCTTCGTCTGGACGCCGCCGCATTTCTGGGCGCTGGCGATGTACCGCCGCGAGGATTACGCCAAGTCCGGCCTGCCGATGTTGCCGATCACGCACGGCCTGAAATTCACGCAATTCCATGTGCTGCTGTATACCATCGCGTTGTTCGCCACCACCATGCTGCCGTTCGCGGTGGGCATGAGCGGCTGGCCGTATCTGCTGTGCGCAATTGTCCTCGGCGCCATCTTCCTTTGGTACGCATGGCGCATCTATCGCGATTATTCCGATCGGCTGGCGCGCAAGACCTTCACATTCTCGATCATCTATCTGTCGCTGCTGTTTGCCGCATTGCTGATCGATCACTACCTGAGTTTCTGATACCGATGAAAAACCTTGTCGCCGCGGGCGCTTCCCGCATTGCGCGCACCGCCGGTCTTGCCGGCATTGCGTTGGTCGCCCTGTTGGCGCTGGGCGGATGCGATCGCCTGGGCATCCAGGCGCCGTGGAGTTCGGCCAAGCCGGCCGAGGCTTTCATGAATACCGATGTCACCGGCCTCGAATACGCCAGGGATTTTGCCCTGACCGATCACAACGGCAAGCCGCGCACGCTGGCCGATTTCAAGGGCAAGGCGGTGGTGGTGTTTTTCGGGTATACCCAATGCCCCGACGTCTGCCCGACGACGATGATGGAACTGGCCGGCGTCATGAAGGACCTGGGGCCGCTGGCCGATCGGGTGCAGGTGTTGTTTATCACCATCGATCCGGCCCGCGATACGCAGGCCCTGATGGCGCAATACGTGCCGGCGTTCGATTCGCGTTTCCTCGGCCTGTACGGCGATGCCGCCGCGACCGACAAGGTTGCCAAGGAATTCAAGGTGTTCTACCAGAAGGTGCCGGGCAAGACCGAGGGCAGTTATACGATGGATCACACTGCCGGAAGTTATGTGTTCGACCCACAGGGCCACATCCGCTTGTTCGTCCGCAACGGACAAGGCACCGAACCTTTGCTGCATGACCTGAAACTCTTGTTGTCCTGATAATTTTTATTCGCGATTTCAATTTCTGACATTTTCCTGGCAGAAAAAAATCAAGGAATTCCTCTCAAAGCCCTGGCAATATGCCGGGGCTTTGTTGTTTAATCGCTATGCAGTCGCAGTGAAGTTCGTTCCCAGCTTTACGCATAGAAAAATGATCATTTCTGCAATCTCATCAGGGGCAATCATGCAACTATCCAAACGTATGGGCGCGGAAGCGCTTGGCACTTTCTGGCTCGTCCTCGGCGGCTGCGGCAGCGCCGTGCTGGCTGCGGGCTTTCCCGGCCTCGGCATCGGTTTTGCCGGCGTGTCGCTGGCCTTCGGCCTGACCGTATTGACGATGGCATTCGCGATCGGCCATATCTCCGGCTGTCATCTGAATCCGGCGGTCACGCTGGGCCTGGCGACCGCGGGCCGTTTTCCGAAATCCGAAATCCTGCCTTACTGGATTGCGCAAGTCATCGGCGGCACCGTGGCAGCGGGCGTGCTGTATCTGATCGCGACCGGCAAGGCCGGCGCCGATATCGGCGGCTTTGCCGCGAACGGTTATGGCGAACATTCGCCGGGCCAGTTCTCGATGGGCGCGGCACTGATTTCGGAAGTCGTGATGACTTTCATGTTCCTGATGGTGATTCTCGGCGCCACCGACAAGCGCGCGCCGGCCGGCTTCGCGCCGATCGCCATCGGCCTGTGCCTGACGCTGATCCACCTGATCAGCATTCCCGTTACCAATACCTCGGTCAATCCTGCACGCAGCACCAGCCAGGCGATTTTCGTCGGCGGCTGGGCAGTGGAGCAATTGTGGCTGTTCTGGGCGGCGCCGTTGGCAGGCGCCCTGCTGGCCGGGATTGTGTATTCGGCGTTGTTTGAAGAGAAGTAAAACGATTTTGCCGTGACGAAAAAAAGCCCATCGGCATGCGGCCGATGGGCTTTGGGATATTGCCGTTTCAACGATCCTCATGAGGGGAGCCGCAGGCCGGCTTATTTTTGCAGGGCGGACATCATGGTTTTCGCGTCGGGTGCCAGGCTTGTCTGCAGACTGATGCGTGCCTCTTCGATGCTCATCGATTTGGTGGCGCTGACCAACTGTCTGGTCATCACCTGGATGGGGTCGACGTTACGCAACAGCCTTTGTGCATAGCGGCGCTCATATCGATCATTGGACGTCCTCAGAATGTCCTGCGCAAACTTCTTATTTGCCGCGGTGTTTGCGGCCAGATAGATAGCGCTGCTTTTCGAAGGGTTTTTGGCATACAACGTCTTGAAATAACGATCGAATGCAACTGCATGGGCTTGCTCATGGCGCTTGAGGAATTTTGCAAACGAATCCATGTGATTGCCGATCAAGCTTTCCATGGCGCGGCTGTTAGCCATGCCGATGCGCGCTTTCAAATTGCTGATGATCTGCACACTTCCGGCGATTGGCGCCGCGGGCTCCGGTTGCGTAGCCGCGGGCACGGTCAACAGCTTTCCAGGGCCATCGTACATTTCCATGGCCAGTTCCGTGACTTGAACCTGGTCATTCAACATATCCTGTGCGTATCGGTAGCCGATATCATAGCCTTCCGCTTTTGCCGTATCTCGCATCACCGTGGCGGAGACGGTGTACGCCCGCTCCGCGGCCATACCGGTGGAAGAGAGTATCGAATAATTTTGGGCACGCGCACTCTTGAATACCGTTTCAAAAGTTTGTAGATAGATATTATCGAGTTTGGCGGTAAATTTTCCAAAATCTTCCCGCGTTTTTCCGAAGATCGCAGGATTGCTGATCAACATTTTTCTGGCAGCCTGGTGTGACCTGAATATCCTGGTCTTGATTTGTCCCGGATCTGCTTGCGCTGGGGTCGAATTTTCAGCGGCTTGCGATACCGGTGTTTCATTCAGCAC
>DASYEK010000062.1:0-63669 GCA_036499085.1 Herbaspirillum sp.
GGGTACGCAAACCTGAGTTTTGTGCCTTTTTTATGCCTTTCCCGGCTAATCTCCGGCAAGCGGCCGGATGAAACAGCAGAGGATCCCCGGCAGCACCAGCGGAATCGCAGCGCTAAAGCCGAGCGCTACCCGATAGAAATCCGGCCCTTTAGGCGAAAGAAAAAACAGAAGCAGCACGCAGACCAGTGCGACCAGCGCGATCGCTTCCACGATCCACCAGATGGCGGCGGAAAGACCCGGCGCTTGCTGCAGATGCTGAAAGCGCCGTACCGCCAGCCAGATCGTCGCCAGTGCCAGAAAGGGCCAGACGATCCATCGCATTTCGGTCAACGCAGCAATGGGCGTGAGCAGCATATCCAGAAATTCCGGCTTAAACATATTCTTCGTTCCCCTGTCCCTTGGTTGTTTCCGACGGCCTTTCGGTTTCCGCGATCATGCTGCTGGCGACCGGCGGCTTCGGCGTGCGCAATTCGCCGACGCCCCAGTCCAGCGGCATCTCGACCCAGAATCCCTTGACCTTGCCGTGCAAGGCGGCGGCAGCCTTGGCCACATCGTGTACCGGAATTTTAATGCTTTTCTGCGGCGCCATCGATCCGGTCGCATGCGGCGCGTGCGCGCCGCCGGCGCCGAACTTGATGTCCTCTGTCTTCATGTAGGCCGGCTGCAATTTCGGCACGCCGGAAAAATCGTGCTGGCCTGCCTCGCCCGATACCGGCGGATAAGCCAGTTCGCGCCCTGCGCTCAAGGTTTTGTAATCGTTGCGCGGCGTGCTCAGGAACACCTCGCTATAGGCGGAACGATTGTCATGGGCCAGCTTGAAAATGCCATTGATTGAAGCAGGCGCCAGCGGATGCTCGATGCTGATGCCATGCGGCGCCGCCGGCTCTTTCAATACGCCGGTGGTGTTCTGGTCCACCAGCATGCCCAGATGTTTTTTCCATTGCCGCATCCGCAGCTCGCGGGCGAATCCACGGGTCACGATCTTGATGCCGGCACCGACATCGGTCATCTTCGCTTCCGCGCTGTCGACAACCACCGCGGCCAATTCGGTATCGCCGTTGCCGTTCAGGCTGCGGTCGTTGATATTGGCGCTGCCGATGATCGCCACGGCATCGTCGACAATCATCAGCTTGCTGTGGATGTAGATCATCTCGGTCACCATATGCGTATCGGAATGGCCGTAATTGCGCAAATTCAGCACGGTCAGGTATTTACGCCACTCCTCGGCGGACTCATTCGCCTGCTGGGGCCGCTTCGGCCCGATCTTCTTTCCGGCCATGGCGGCCTGTTGCGAGGCCTTCCTGTTCTTCGCCGCAATGAAACCGCCGATCCGGGCGATCAGGCTGTTGTGCGCGCGCTTGACGCCCTGCAATGCCCACCAGGCCTGGGATTTCGTGCCGTCTTCCTCCAGCATGCCTTCCGGGTGTTCCGGCAATACCAGCCAGATGTGGAACGGACGTCCGGCATAAATTGCGCGGCCCGCCGCGTTTGCCAGCTCGGCGATGATCCGGTTATTGGAAGGCGGCGGGGAACCGAATTGGTCCGGCCCGCAATCCGACATGAAAAACTGGTTTTCAATATAGATGAAGCCTTGCGCCGAACGGATGCAATTGATCATCGCATCCTGGATACTGGTCTGGTGCTGGCCGGTCCACTGCGCCCGCGCCTTCTGCACCGTCTTGCGCCGATCCGGATTGGACTGCTTCCAGTCGTCGTTCACATACTCGTGCCGGTCGTCCCATAACACCAATTCATCCTTGAGCTGCGCGGAGGAAGCCGAGCGGCAGATCTGCACCACCGCCGAGCCGTTCGCCGGCTTCAGCGGATCGATCAGGTAATCGGCGCCTTTGGCTCGCTTGAACCAGTCGGCGTTCATGCCGGAATCGAAATAATTCGTGCCGCTTCCGGCAAAACTGTTCCAGCGCAGGACGAAGTTGACGAACACATCGAATGCAGACGGCCCCTCCACATGCAACGCCACATCCTGCCACGGCTGGCGCGGCTGGAAGCCGGCATCGAGAACCTTGCCGTCGCCGTCGTAGGGTGCGTGAAAGCCGGGCCGCCCATTGATGTTCTCGGTCAGTTTCTTCTCTGCCGCGCTGAGGGCGCGCGCCGGCTTCAACTGCTGGTTATAGGCATCGTTGATCATGTGCAGCGCAGGGTCGACCACCACGTCGAATGCGTTGGTGTCCCAGCGTCCGTAGGCCAGATCCATACCGCCTAGGAAAGCGATCCTGCCATCGACCACCACCGATTTCTGATGATGCGAGAAGAACGAATTGGCATCCTTGACCAGCGAGCCGGATTTCTTGCTCAGGTCGTAGGAACCGAAATTGGAACGGCCGGTATTCGGATTCTGCAGCATCACCGCAATCGACCCTTTCCCGGACGGCAGTTTGCCGAGATATTTCTGCGCCTGTTCTTCGTGCGTATCCAGCGCATTGTTGATGGCATCGTAGAGGATGATACGGACATGCACGCCGCGCTGCATGGCTGCCGCCAACAATTCCGATAGACGCCCCGGATGGCCGCTTGCCCCGCGCTGGTCCAGCTCGACATCGTAATCGAGCTGCCAGTCGGTGATCATGATGAAGCTCTTCGCGCCGCGGATGGCGGCGGCGACAGCGGCGAAATAATCGCGCCCCGTGGTATAGGCACGGCAGGAATTGCCGCTGCGCGGAAAGGCAAACGGCTTTTCCAGGTCGAAATACTGGCCGGTCACCGTGGTGACCGTATCCTTCGTGATCTGCGCGGTATAGATATCTGCTGCCATAAGGTTCCGGAATTTAAATATCGACTTTTTGCTTGAGCTGATTGAAAGCGCCTACGCGGCTGTCGGATGCCGCCAGTTCCTTCAGATAATCTTCCCTGACCGGATCGATGCCGCGGCCGTCCTGCGTGAAATTGAGCGCATCCAGCACCCGTTTGGCGTTCGGCTGTTCCGGCTTGGTCGACCAGTTGGCGGCCGTCAACGGCATCGCCGTCAGGCCGCTGATCAGCCAGATCCGCTTCGGCATCTCGACGACTTTGCCATGCAGGTCCTGCTGCTGCTGTTCGTTTAGCGCAAGCTCCCCGCTCGACGGAACGGTGCCGCTGTGCAGCACTTCGATCCAATGATCGGCGCCGAATACGGCCGGATTGACGGCGCCGCCTTCGTTGCCGGCGGCCGCCTCGCCATCGACATGCACGATTTTCCATTCCTGGCTTTCCGGCGCCACGCCATGCACGCCGGGAATGTCCTGCATATTGAGTCCGAACTTGACGGGCTGCGGCGTCGATGTCGGCATGGTCGGCAGGGCGTACGCCATGCTGTCCGGACCGTCGAACAATTTCTGCCCCGCATGCACAGTGAGTTTCCCCGGACACTGCACGGTGATATTGCCGCCCTCGATGGTAATGTTGGCGCCGCCTGCCGTGGATAGGGTGATCTTCTTCGCCGCCGCCCAATCGATCTGCGCATTCGCGCTCAACACACTGAGCTGATCGCGCGACTGAACGGCGATCGCACCGGCCTGTGCCTGGACATCGATGTCCTTTTGCGCGGCAATCGCTTGCAAGCCGGCCTGATCCTGCCCCGGCTTGACGCTGCCTGCCAAAAACCCGATGGCCTGGCCGCTGTGCACCCGCATCCGGTCGCCGGAAACGAACTGGCTGTCGCGCCCGCTCATCAACGCCACCGCTTCGCCGTTGTTCAATTGCAGCGCCTGCCCCGCGGTCACGCCGAGGCCCGACTTGGCTGAAATGCCGATGACCGGGTCGCTGAAATGCGGCACCTTGCCGGCGCCGGCCTGGGTGCTCTTTTGCGCGGCATCGCTTTTGGCCTGATCCAGCGAATCGCCGCCGACCATGCCGCCGGCCGCGGTTTGCAGGGCCGCCAGCGGCGCCGCCTTGTCGTCCAGCGCGCTGGCATCGGCCGCTGACGGCCCCCGATGCGCGGCGAAGCCAACGGTGCGATGGGTCGCCGCCGCTTGGTCGAATGTTTTGGCCAGCGTCGCCGCCTGTTTCAACATGGCCTGGCCAGGCGCATTGTCGCCGGCGGGATCGCGGCTGCCGGCATCCTGGTTAATGCCGTAACTGGTCAGCAGCAGCCCGTGGCCGGCGCGCACCGCCCCGTAGGCATCGGTGCGCAATTCGCTACCGGTGCCGCGGAAACTGCCGCGATAATTGTCCGCGGCATGCAGCAGATGTCCCATATTCAATTCAGTGGCGGCACTGGTGGTCTTGAGCTGGATCCGTCCCTGCGCATCGCTATCGTCGAAGACCAGCTGGTTATAGCCGGTCCCGCCGAATTCCTTGGTGCGGATACCCCATTGCGCCGCCGCATTCCTGTGACCGGCGCCATCCTGGCTCGAACCGTGCCATGCGGGGCTGTTGCCGCCGGCCGGATTGCCCTGGCCGCTGACGGCCTGGTCGCTGGCGCCTTCGAATATGCCGGCCGGCGCGCCGGCGCCCGTGTCCGCGGGGACGCCCGCCGGCGTCGGCGCCACGCCGCCTTCACCTTGCCCGTTGTATAGCGCGCCCAGGATAACCGGCCGATCGATATCGCCTTCCAGGAATTGAACCAGCACTTCCTGCCCGATGCGCGGCAGGAATTGCATGCCCATTCCGCCACCGGCCGAGCGCTGCGCCACGCGCACCCAGCAAGTGGCGCCGACGTCGTCGTGCTTGCCCTGCCAGTGAAAGCGGATGCGCACGCGGCCCAGGCGGTCGCAATGGATTTCGTCGGCGCCGCCAGGGGTGTTTTCTCCGTTGGGACCGACCACGATCGCGCTCTGGCTGCCGAGCGCAGTCGGCCTCGCGTTATGGCGCAGCCCGGTGCCGTCGCTCAATACCGGACGCCAGGCGATATCGGCGCGGATGGCGTCGAAACTGTTGGCGTAACCGAGCGCCTTCGCTTTTTCTATCATCGCCGCGGAATCGGCCACAGCCGTCATTGCGCTGAGCGTATCGGCCGTATTCCTGGCGGCCGCCAACTGCTGCGCCGAGGCGCAGGCAGCGATGCAGTCTTCCAGCAACTCCGGCAGCGGTCCGAACAGTTCCGCCAGCCCATGCTGCGTTTCCGACGGCAGATTATTGATGCCGACACTCGTCACCGACAGCACCGCATACCTGGCGGGCTTGGCCGCACCGGAATCGGCATCGACACCGCCAATATCCAGCGGACCTTGCGTGAGCGCGAATGTCGTGCCGGGCCGCAGCGTGCGCACCGTACTGCCCGCATGCCATAATTTATTGCGCGCCTCGCTGGCCTGCAAATGCAGTTGTCCGTAACGGTTCGCTTCGGCATTATCGCCATAGGCATAGACGCCCGGCGTATCGTAGCTTTCCAGCCGCGGCGCCTGCTTGCCGCCGAATGCATGGTTGGTCGGCACGCTGGCGGTAACCGCGGCCTTGTTCTTGTAATCGTAGCTGAGCAGGGTCACCGAGGCCGGCTGCAGCGTGCGCTTGGCGGCCAGCGTCTGGATCGCATCCTGTTCCTGGCGCGAAGAAGCGCCATGAAAACGGATGCCGGCCCCGCCCAGCGCGCTTTTGCTGCTGGCATCTTCCGGAAAAGTGGCCGGCAATGTGGTATCGGCAAACAGCAGCACCTGCGCCCCCGGCGCATCGTCGGCCTGCGCGATGACATAGCCGATGCCTTCTTCGGCCAGCAAGCGCGTCACGAAATCGAGATCGCTTTCGCGATACTGCGCGGTATAGCTGCGCGGCCGCGCATCGGCCATGAACGCCTCCACCTCGTCCGACCATTTCCATGCAGCGTACTCGCTGTAGTCGGCGAACACCGATTCGACGATCTCGACGACCGTCTTGTCCTGCCACACGCGACTGGTGCGCGACTGGCTCAGCAGCCACAACCACGGTACGATTCGCACCCGGTAGCGCGCAAACCCGCCTTCGCTGCCCAGCATGGCGGCTTCGCTGACCAGGCCGCCGAACGCAGTGCGCGAACCGTCCGCCAGCGTGATATGCAGCGTTGCCGCCCCCCCGATCAGCGACTTGAGTTCAATGGCGGCGTCCAGGCTCAGAACGATGACGTCGCGCACCGATATCGCATGCAGGCTTTCCACCGCCGCGAATGCTTCGACCGACAGGCCGTCCGCGCCGGCGAGCGTGATGTCATAGAGCCGCGTCGCGCTGGAAAACTGCAGCAACTGATTTAAAAGATTTGCCATAAAGCGGGTACCGTCAGTTTTTTACCTTGCAGGCGACATCGTCGTCCCAGCGGCCGGAGCAAATGCGCCAGCGGCACAATTCGCCTTCGATAAAGCCCAATGCATGGCAGCGCTGCAACAGCGATGCCGTGCTTTCATTGCCTCGCCGCTCGATGATATCTTCGTTGCGCTCATGTGCCTTGCCGTCGTCCTTGGCGGCCAGCTTCTGCGTTGCGGCCGTATCTTTTTTCCCGGATGCAGGCTTCCTGTCGGCCTGCGCGGAATGCGCCACCAGCGCCGAAATCAGATCAACATCGTTATCCGCTTGTCCGCCGGCGGCGTGCCGGGTCCCTTTGCGCGCTGCTTCGGCGGGTTTCCTGGCCTGATGCACCACGCTCGCCTGCTTGGCGGGTTTTTCTTTTTTCGCGGAAGCGGGTGCGGCTTCCAGCGCCTTTTGCAAGGCTGCGGGCGGTGGCTTGACGCCCTCTTCCAGAGCGCTGTTCAGATTGCCTTGCGACGACGCGGACGGCGCATCTGCCCGGTCCTGCGCGGCGGTGGCATCCGTGGCCCGGTCGTCGATCAGCGTCGCGCCCGGGCCGGCATCGGAGACGGCAGTGGGTTCGCCGGATTTCCGCGGGCCGGGCGGGGTCTCTGCCGCAGGAGATGCCGGCGCCGGCGCCGAGGCGCGCAGCGGTGCCGCCGGCGCGTTGTCCTTCACGGCCCACGCGATACCGGCCAGGACCAGCGCCGCCAATACGATCAGCATGGCGCCGCTCCGGCGGTTTTTTTTCGCTACCGGCGCGGCCGCGGCTTTGCTGCCTGGCTTTCCGCCGGAAAGCGTGTTGAGAATGCGAACTTCATCGGCATCCGCCCGGTCAGAGGAGGACAGCAGGCTGGGCTTCGAGGCAATGGATTTTTCTGGTATCGGGTGCTGCAAGTTAGTACTCCTGGAAAGTTGATCGGGCATCCAAGTTCGGGCTGCCGTCAATTAATCACCCTCGGGCAATATGACAACGCAATGACATGGCATTACCAAGACAAACTCAGGGAGATACCGGAGTAACTGAATCGGGCCGGCGCTGCGCCGGCCTTCCCGTCCCCATGCCCACTGGGCGTTTCCAATAGGCTTTTTCCGTGTTTTTCGTATTCATCATTTTTTATTTGCTAGTGTCGTGTTTCATTGCGTGGCTGGTTCTGTTTCCGGCAGGGCGAGAAGCGACCTATCGTTTTTTTCAGCAACGCGTTGCGATAATCAACCTGCGCATCGGAAGATGGCGAGAATCCGACGATCAGGTGCTGAGAAGGACAGCTCAGACGCTCGGCAGTTCCATCGATTCGCTATTTAAAAGGATGCGCCGGCATTCCCGGCTGCTCGGCGCACTGGCGTGTCTGCTGGTACTGCCCTCCCTGCTGGCCCTGCTGCTGAGCGGCAAGTCGATGCTGCCCGGCTTCGACGATCCCGCGCGCAACCCGAACACCCAGATTGCGGAACTTTTGCAGGGCGAGCAACTCGTACCTCCGCCTCCGCTGCCGCCCGATATTTTCATGACAGCCGAAGTAGTCCAGGTGCGCCCGATGCTGGTTTCCGCCAGCCGGAACTGGCAAATGCTCAGGCCCGAATTCGCGCAGCGCCTGTTGCTCGTATTCAGAATAATGAAAGAGCAATATGGCTACGACATGGCCCTGATCGAGGGATATCGCAGTCCGGAGCGGCAAAACATGTTGTCGGCGATGGGAAGCAATGTGACGAATGCGTCGGCGTTCCAGAGCTATCACCAATTCGGCCTGGCCGGCGATTGCGCCTTTCTGCGCGACGGCAAATTGGTGATCGACGAAAAGGATCCGTGGGCAATGGCCGGCTATCAGCTCTATGGCAAGGTGGCCGAATCGGTCGGCCTGACATGGGGCGGCCGCTGGAAGATGATGGATTTCGGCCATACGGAATTTCGCATGGCAGGTGTATTAAAAAAGTAAGTTTCTTCGAGCAGAATTGGTCAGTTTTTGTCAGAAACGGCCAGTAATTTGAATAAGAATGTCTCAAAAAAGGGGAAGCGCAATGAGCAGAGCAGTTATCGTTCTGGGCGATAAAACCTCGCATGGCGGCAGCGTCATCGAAGCATCCGGCCAGACCTCTTCCGGCAACATCAAGGTTGCCCGGGTCGGCGATAAAGTCAGTTGCCCCATTCCAGGCCATGGCAACAATCCCATCTCTACCGGCGACGTCACGCTGACCATCGACGGCGCCCCGGTGGCGCGCGACGGCGACAAGGCATCCTGCGGCGCCATTCTCATCGCCAGCCAGCGCAACACGACTTCCTGATTCCGCGTTTGCACATGCTTATTTTCGAAACGAAAGGCGCCCGCTGATGCGCGCCTGGCTCAAACGCGGAATCGTGACCGGCCTGGTTTTTGCCGCCGTCTGGCTGATGATGTGGATTTACTGGACATCGTCGAACCGCATGCCGACCTTGACCGGCATCATCCTTTATCTCCTGGTATTGCCGATCATATTCCTGCTGGCGATCTGGCTGATCCGGAAAGGCCGGAATGCAGCAACAGCGGCGGCGGCGGCCGCAAAGGCCGCCGCCGCAAAATCCGTCGAACCGCCGCCCTCGATGGCGCCCGACGCGGCCGAGCGGGGATGGACGCTGGCCCTGCTTGCCAACGCCGTGCGCACGCCGCACGCCAATAGCGCCGCCGACCTGTTTGCGCTGCTGGCGGCACGCGACGCGCGCCTGGCGCTGGACGCCGAACTCACCGATGGCGATGGCTTTCCAATACTCAGCGGCCGCATCGCTGCCCTGGATGCCGGCCTGCTGGCGCAGACGGATGCGGCATTGGCCGACCGGGCCAAAGCCGGCAACCTTCCCGCCTTGTCGTGGGATGCGGAACAATTGCGCGCGCTGACTTTCGCCGCCGACATCGTCCGGCAATTGTCGACGGCGCTGATGGCGCACCCGCTGCTGGACGAATACCATCGCGCCGCGCCCCATCTGCGCCAGAGCATCGCGCTACCGGTCCTGCAGACGGCAATCATGCTGCCGCCGCACTGGCCGCAAGAGAATCGCGAGCACGCCGCCGGCTGGCTCATGCATCTTGCAAGCGAAAACGGCTGGCCGGCGGAAAAAATCCGCCTCTACCCGCTTCCCTCCCCCTCCGACCATGCCGGCGATGCCGCCGATACGGCCGGTTCCGCCGCATCGGCCGCCCCCCTGGTTCTGATCGATCGCCTCAACGCCGACATTCATCGCCAGCAGTTGCCCGGCCTGGCGCTGCTGCTGGCATGCGAATCGTTCATCAGCGAGAAGATCGTCGCGGAATGGGAAAGCGCGGGCGGCCTGTTGAAGGGCAAGGTCAATAGCGGCAGGACGCCCGGCGAAGGCGCTGCCGGCTTTATCCTGGCCGACCGGACGCAGGCCGCGCTGCTCGATGCGGATGCCGATACCGCGGCCAGCCTGCACCGCGTCGCGGCCGGCCGGCGCGATAAATCGGCGGACGCCGCCGGACGCATCGGGAGCGAATTGCTGAGCACGCTGGCGGCCCAGGCCATCGCTGCCGCCGATACCGCGCCGGACGCCATTTCGCTCCTGATCGCCGATAGCGATCATCGCGGCAGCCGGACCGCCGAACTGATGTCGCTGGGCTATGCGGTACTGCCGGAAATCGATCTGGGCAGCCAATGCGTCAAGGTCGCGGCCGACTGCGGCAGCGCCGGCGCGGTTTCCACCTTGACGGCGCTCGCGCTGGCCCACCAGCAAGCCGGCGCGACCGGCCTGCCGGTGCTGTGCGTGAGCAATAACGATTCATTTGAGCGCGCCGCGATTGTCGTCGGCGCATTCGTACCGGAAGCCGCCGCGGCAACGCCGGCCTGATCAACCTTTACCGACCTCCGTTTCCATCATGCATCGAATCTGGCAATTCCTTACCGATACACGCACGCTGATCGTCATCGGCTTCGCCGCCTTGGCCGCCTTTCTGTTCATCGGCGCCGACGCCCTGCAACTCGCCGTCGTCTGGGTAGCCGTGGCGCTGGCGCTCGCGCTGGCGGTCTGGCTCGCCTTCTGGCTCTACCGCCGCTGGCGCGTGCGCCAGGCGTCGCGCCAACTGGGCGACATGCTGGAGCAGCAGGCGGACAAATCGCCGGCCAGCACAGAAGGCGCGCAGCGCGACGACGTCGAGATGATCCGCAAGCGCATGCTGGAAGCGATTTCGACCATCAAGACTTCCAAGCTCGGCCAGACTTCCGGGGCAGCGGCGTTATACGAGCTGCCCTGGTACATGGTGATCGGCAATCCGGCCGCGGGCAAAAGCACGGCGATCGCCAACTCCGGCCTGCAATTTCCGTTTGCCGACAAAAACGGCAAAATCGTGCAGGGCGTCGGCGGCACCCGCAATTGCGACTGGTTCTTTACCACCGACGGCATCCTGCTGGATACCGCAGGCCGCTATTCGGTCTACGATGAAGACCGCCACGAATGGTTCAGCTTCCTCGGCCTGCTCAAGAAATATCGCAAGCAGGCGCCGATCAACGGCATCATCATTGCCGTCAGCATTGCCGAGCTGACCGGCAATCGTCCCGAGTTCGGCATCGATCTCGCCAAGAACCTGCGGCAGCGCGTGCAGGAATTGACCGAACGGCTGGAAGTATTCGCGCCGGTCTACGTGGTATTCACCAAGGCCGATCTGATCACCGGCTTCAATGAATTCTTCCTCGACAGCGAACGCGGCGAACGCGACCGCGTATGGGGAGCCACGCTGCCCTACAACCGCAACAACAGCGGCCAGGAAGTGCTCCATTTCTTCGACGAACGCTTCGACGAACTGTACGATGGCCTCAAGCAGATGAGCCTGGCCAACATGGCCATGAACCGCCATGCGCACATGGCGCCGGGCGTGCTGACCTTTCCTCTCGAGTTTTCCGCGATCAAAGGCGTGCTGCGTTCTTTCATCACGACCCTGTTCGAGGAAAACCCGTTTCAGTTCAAGCCGGTATTCCGCGGTTTCTACTTCACCAGCGCCTTGCAGGAAGGCAGCGCGGTGAGCGCCTCGTCGCAGCGCATCGCCGATCGTTTCGGCCTGGCGCTGCAGCCGAGGCCGCAGCCGGAAATCTATTCCCAGCACGGCTTTTTCCTGCTCAATCTGTTCAAGCAGGTCATCTTTGCCGACAAACAGCTCGTCACGCAATATGCCAGCCGCAACAAGACCCGCCTGCGCTATGCCACTTTCTTCGCCGCCACCGCGCTGGTCGGGCTGCTGCTGGGCGGCTGGAGCTGGTCGTATATCGGCAACCGGCAACTGACCGCCAACGTCCAGGCCGACCTGGACAAAGTCGTCAAACTACAGGCCAGGCGGCCCGATCTGCAATCGCGCTTCGAGGCGCTTGAAATCCTGCAGGACCGCATCGATCAACTGGACAAATACCGTTCCAGCCGGCCGCTGTCGGTCGGCCTCGGGCTGTACCAGGGGGAGCTGCTGGAACGCAAATTGCGCGAGGAATATTTTTCCGGGATCAAGGAAATCATGCTCAAGCCGGTCGCCGGCAATATCGAATCGTTCCTGGCCGAAGTCAACAATCATGCCGACAAGCTGGAACCGATGTCGCGTCCGCCGCAGTCCGCCGCCGCCGATATTGCGCTGAAGACAAGCGCGCCGATCGCGGCAACCGCGTCGAACGGCCTCCGGCCGCAGGACGACGGCACCTCGATGCGTCAGTACAAGGATGTATCGCCGACCAGCGTCGAAGATGCGTACAACGCATTGAAAACCTATCTCATGCTGAGCGACAAGTCGCGCGCCGAGTCCAGCCATCTGAACGACCAGATCACCCGCTTCTGGCGCGGCTGGCTGGAAGCCAATCGCGGCAACATGCCGCGCGAACAAATGATACGCAGCGCCGAACGGCTGATCAGCTTTTCGCTTGAACAGATCAATGATCCGTCCTGGCCGACAGTGGAAAACAAGCTGTCGCTGGTCGACCAGACCCGCGACAACCTGCGCCGCGTGGTGCGCGGCATGCCGGCGCGAGACCGGGTGTACGCCGACGTCAAGGCGCGCGCCGCGACTCGCTTCGCATCGATGACCGTTGCCCGCATCGTCGGCGACCGGGACAAGGAACTGATCGTCGGCAGCTATGCAATTCCGGGCACATTTACCCGCGACGCATGGGAAAAATTCGTCGAAGGCGCCTTCAAGGAAGCCGCCAACAAGGAATTGCAGAGCGCCGACTGGGTGCTCAAGACTTCCTCCAAGGACGACTTGACGCTGGAAGGAAGTCCCGAACAGATCCAGAAAGCCCTGGTCACGCAATACAAGACCGAATATGCCAAGGAATGGCAGAAATTCATGCAGGGAATTGCGGTGGCGGATCTGGGCAATTTCGACAACGCGGTCGATGCCATGAATCGCATCGGCGATCCCGTGACCTCGCCGATCAGCAAAGTCCTCACCACGGTCTACAACGAGACCTCCTGGGACAATCCGTCGCTGGTCAACGCCGGCCTGCTGCGCGCGCGGCGCGGCTTCGTCGGATGGTTCAAGGAAACCATTCTGCGCCAGCAGCCGGCGCCATTGAACAATGTCAGCATCAGCGCCAATCCCGACCTCAATACCGGCGGTATTCCGGTCGGTCCGGTGGGCCGCGAATTCGCCGGACTGGCGCGGCTGGTGGTCGCGCGCGACAAGAATGCTTCGCTGATGGGCGGCTACATGGATATGCTGTCGAAATTGCGAACCCGTTTCAACCAGATCAAGAACCAGGGCGATCCGGGGCCGGGCGCCAAGCAACTGATGCAGCAGACGCTGGACGGCAACGGCTCCGAACTGTCCGACGCGTTGAAGTATGTGGACGAACAAATGCTGACCGGAATGAACGATGCCCAGAAACTGGCGATCCGTCCATTGCTGGTGCGCCCGCTGATGCAGGGTTTCAGCGTGATCATCCGCCCGACCGAGCGTGAAATGAATAAGGTCTGGCAGGCGCAAGTGTATACGCCGTTCCAGCAGAATCTCGCCGGCAAGTATCCATTCGCGACCGATTCCAAGATCGAAGCCAACAGCGGCGAAATCGGCGCCGTCTTCGGCGCGGACGGCGCGATCGCGAAATACGTGACGAATGCGATGGGACCGCTGGTAGTGCGGCGCGGCGATACCCTGGCGCCGAGAAAGTGGGCCGACATGGGCATCAATCTGTCGCCGGTGGTGATGAGCAATTTCGCCGGCTGGGTGGCGCCGCAAAACGGCGTGCCCGGCGCCGGCGCGGCGGCAGAGTCGCAGACTGTGTTCCAGATCAAGCCCGGGACAGCGCCCGGCACGACCGAATACACCATTGAAATCGATGGCCAGCAACTGCGCTATCGCAATACGGAAGCGCAATGGACGAATTTCATCTGGCCCAATCCGCAGGGCGTGCCTGGCGCCCGCATTACGGCGGTCACCTTTGACGGCCGCACCGTCGAAGTGGCCAATCAGCCCGGCCGCTTCGGCCTGGAACGCCTGATCAATTCGGCTACGCGCAAACGCAAGGACAACGGCGCATTCGAGCTGACCTGGAATGGCAGCGGCATTTCGGTCTCGGTGGATCTGAAGATCATCAGCAGCGCCCAGGTTTCCGGCTCTGCCTCGGGCGGCAGTCATCCGCCGGGCCTGCGCGGCGTGAAACTGCCGGAGATCGTGGCCGGCGGGCCGGCCTTGCCCGCGACCGCCGCTGGGGATGCGGCGCCGGTTGCCGCGACATCCGCGACATCCGCGACACCCGCGGCAACGCCGGGCGCGGCATCGGCCATGCCGGCCATATCGAACGCACCGGTCATGCCGTCGGCACCGGCCGCGCCAGCCGTTTCAGCGCAGGCGCCCGCATTCGATCCCGCGCCATCGATGCCTGCTATGCCAGGCGGCATATCGCCCACGTTGCCGGCACGCCCGGATATCCGGCGCGACGCCGCCGACGCCATGGGCCGGGCAGCGGCGAACGCGGTATCAGGTACAGGAGTTGCGCCATGAGCGGGACGACACTGATCAAAGTCGGCTATTTCGGCAAGATTCCGGCCCGCGGCGACTTCCTGAAAGCCACCGACAATGCAGCGCTGATCACCCTGCTGGACAACTGGCTGGCGCAATCGATGGAATTTCTGTCGCACGATCCGCGCTGGAAAATTATCTACGATGCCATGCCGCCGCTGAACTTCGCGGTGATGGGTCCGCGCAGCAACCGCGCGATTGCCGGCCATCTGCGCGGCAGCACGGACCAGTCGCAACGCCGTTTTCCATTCCTCTCCATGAGCGCCATGGATATCGGCGATCCGGTCGCGTTCGTCGAAAGCAGCCCGCTCATCCTGTCTCGCCTGTGGACCCGGCTGGAATTGCTGACCGGCGCGGTCATGACGGCGCAAGATCCGACCGCGCCGCTGCAGACGCTGGCCGGCACCACGATGGAACTGGAACTCAATACCGCCGCCTATAAAGCGGCATTCGCCGACTTCATGGAACTGCAGACCATCGGCGCGCTCGACCGCATGCTGTTCCAGTCCGGCTTCCGGGGATCGCTGCGCCAATTGCTGATTGCACTGGGCCTGCTGCTGCAGCCGGTGATGGCAAGCAGTTCCAGCCGGCTCGAAAAAAGCCTGGTGCTGCCGGTGCCCAGCGATCCGATATACCGCAGCCTGGTGGCGACCTTCTGGATGCACCTGATCACGCCGTTCCTGCGCCGCGCCGATTTCGAGCTGGCGCTGTTCCTGACGAAAATCAAGGACCAGCCCAGCATGGTGCTCGGCTTCGGCGGCGCATCGCCGCGCACATTGCATGCGATCGTCGATGCGCAGATCGGCGCCGAACACCATATTTCGTTCGAAGAAGCGGAATGGATCGAAGACCATATCGGTTCCGACTACGGCGTGCGGAAATTATCCAGTTATCTGGCGCAAGCCGACCTTTCCCTGAAATCAGCTCACGACTCGTTCCGTGAAGCATTTATCGGAGCCTAAGCCTTGGAGTCGAATACCATGCGTTATCTCTTGTTGTCCCTGTGGCTGGCAGCCGGCATCGGTCAGGCGCAAAATATCGCGCCGCCGGTGGCCACGCCGAATCCCGGCCAGATCCTGATCACCGGCACGGTCCCCGACGAAGCCAGCAAGGCGGCGGCGCTGGCGCGGCTGCGCGAAGTCTACGGCGCGGACCGGGTGGTAGACCAGATCGCAATCGGCGAGGTCGTCCTGCCGGCGAACTGGAACGGCTACGTCCAGAAGCTGATCACGCCGGACTTGAAGCTGATCAGCCACGGCCAACTGAAAATCGACGGCAATACGGTGACTGTGAATGGCGAGGTGGCCAACGATGCGCAGCGTCAGCAGATCGCCGGCGCCATCGCCGGCAACCTGAATCCGACTTATACGGTCAATAACGGATTACGCGTCTCGGCCTCGGAGCAGGGCCTGCTGGACAATGCGCTGGCCAATCGCACGATCGAATTCGAAAGCGGCCAGGCCACGCTGACGCCTTCCGGGCAAGCCATCCTGGACCAGATCGCGGCCGTCGTCTTGAAATTGAAGGGCAAGCGGATCGAAATCATCGGACATACGGATGGCGCCGGACTGCGCGCCAGCAATCTGTCGCTGAGCCAGGCACGCGCGGATGCGGTGAAGTTTTACCTGGGGACCAAAGGCGTCGATGAAACTTTGCTGAGTACTTCCGGGCAAGGGCCGGACCGGCCGATCGCCAGCAATGCCACCGCGGAGGGACGCGCGCGCAATCGCCGCATCGAATTCCGGATTGCAAAATAGCGCCAGGACGCCGTTCGCGGAACCGGCCGGTTCCCGGATCGCCCCGGCCGATGCCGCTTATTCTTCCAGCGGCGGCGCCTGCAAGCCGAGCAGTTCTTCCACATGCGACAGCGATGCATTGTCCTTGATGACGCTTTTAAGCCATGCATGCAGCGGCAGCTCGCCCCAGTTCGCGGCCTTTTCCGCGATATAGGCTACCGGGCTATGCGGCTCCGTGCGCCGGAAAAAGTCGGCCACCGCGCGCAATTGCGCAATTGCCTGCTCGCGATTGCGGATGGCGCCATCGTGCGGTGCAGGCAAGGCCATGCCCTGGCCTGCGGAGGCCGGAGCCGAAGCCGCATCCGTTCCTGCATTCGCCTCCGCGATATTTTGCCGCGGACGGACGCCGGTATCGGCGGCATAGCGCGCAATCGTTTCCATCGCATTGCGCAGCGTTTCCTTGACGGAGGAAAAACCGGGGCCGTCCACGCCCAGCCGCGCGTCGACCGATTTTTCCATTTGCAGCAACGCATCCATGCAATAACCGGCGTCGGCCAGCAGCGCTTCGAAGAAAGGGCGAGAACTTTTACGCCTGGCCGCTTCCATCACGTTCAGCTTCACGCCTTCCTCGGGCTGCCCGCCCTCGGCCGCGATCCTGGCGGCATGCGCCGCGCGCGCCGTGGCCGCTTCGAAATCCGCCAAGGAAAAAGCAGTGCCGCGGCCTTCGGTCAACGGCACCGACCGGATCAACTGGATCGACTGGGACAGCAGCCAGCCCAGATTGCCGATCTTGCGGTCCATATCGCCGTCTTCCGGCACCGGATGCATGCCGCTCCAGAAGCGCTCGCATAGCCCGGCGATCAGAAGGTATCCATCGCCCAGTCCGCGCAAGCCGCGCGTACGGGCCGCCGCTTCGGTGTACCAGACCGCCAGCCGCAAATCCTTGCTCTTCGTCGCCAGCAACAGTGCGCAACGCTGCTCCACGAAACGCCAGTCGGCTTCCTTGATCTCGGTCACCCATTCGCCCTGGTCCAGCGTCGGATCGTCGAAACGGCGGGCCTCGGCGATGGCATCCAGGTCGGCGGAAAACGACAGATCGTCGCCGCACGGATGGATTTCGTCGATGGGATTGAGTTGTTCACTGACTGCGGACATATTGAAGCGCTCCCTGATAATTTGCGGCAGACCGCCGGCGGACGGCAAGTATCGATGCGGCCTGATCTCATTTTCCCCAAAAAATTCGCGGCTTGGCCACGATGCCGCGTAGTCAGACTGTGCCGCGCGCAATGTGTTCTCGTAAAACGATGAAAAGATGGAAATCGACCGCAAAAAATCGGCCGATCCGCCGGAACCGCAGGGGAAAAAAACGGTCAATGCGGCAGGCCGGGCCGTCAGGCATGGCGATCCGATTGTCCACGCATACCAGACGCTCAACCCGATCGAGTTTTTGCAAGGCATTACATGTCCGACAACAATACATCCACCGGCAGGGGTAAAACCAATACCACGCATCAAAGCCGAGTACCGGTACCGCATCAATCGACCCAACTTTATTTCCGTCCCGAGACCGGCGAATTGCTGCTGGTGCCGAATAACGATGCGCTGGATTTCGAAAATCACGGGCGCGAAATGTGCAAGGCGGTGGACGATCTGCATCGCGCCAACATGGGCATGAGCGATGCCGTCGCGGCTTTCCAGGCCAGGAATGCCACCGATCCGACCGCCAAGGCCAATGCCCAGAAGAGCGTCAGCGCCGCGGAAGACAAGCTGCACAAAGCCAACGATGCATTGCGGGAAAAGATCAAGCCGCTGGGCGACATCAAGATGGGCGGCACCAGCATCGTCGAATTGATCCCTATCCGTCAATTGAAGGATGGGCCCGCCGGCAACAAACGGCAGGCGCAATACGGGAAAAAAATGACCTATGTGCGCTCGGACAAGATCAAAAACCATTGGCGCACCTATAAGCTGACCTCCAAGGAAGACACCCAGTCCGGCAACAAAAGCATCCTCGGCAAGAAAGACGGGAAGTCCAAGGTCGATTACGACAAGCTGAAAAAACAGCTCACCGCCATCAAGCCGAAAATCAAGGCCGAATTCGTCGATTTCAACGAGCACTCGGTCAGCGGCACCCTGTTCGAATTCGCCGAAGCCTGGAACAAGGATTTGAAATACAGCCATCAGGGACTGGGGAAATTCGCTACCAACAATGTCGATATCTCGGCCCAGGCGCAATTCATGCGCTATATGGCAGGCGTCGGCGCCAGCGCGGAATGGTCGCCGCTGGAAGGCAAGGCCGGCCTGAAAGCCGAAGCCAAGGCCGAATTCGCCCTGGCCGAAGGCAAGGGCAGCTTGACGGTCTATGCGCCGAACCGGACCGGCTGGGTAATGCAATTCACCAGCCAGAAAGGCGTTTCGTATCCGCTGGGCGCCATTCGGGGCCAGTTGGAACTGGCCGTAGCCGGCATCGTCGGCGCCAGCGCGGTGGCCGAACTGGGCTGCGAGATCGCGCTCAGCCCCAAGAAAATCGGTGTGCGGGGCGTCCCGCCGCCGCCGAAAAGACTGTTTGCCATGGACAAGGACGGCGTCGAAATCGCCGGCCGGGAAACGGTGATCACGCCAGCCAAGGCGGAGCTGGGGGTATTTGCCGGCGCCAAGGCCGATGCCGATCTGAGTGGCGCGGTGCAATGGCTCAATCCGGAAGACCGGAAGAAGGAATTCAAGAATTTCATTAAATTGGCGCCCGGCGTGAGCGCCATGGCCGGCGCCGGCGGCAGCGCAAAGTTCGAGGTTTCCTATGAAGGCGGGAAATTCCGGGCGATCATGGCCGCCAGCGTATGCATCGGGGTAGGCGCGAAAGGCAAGCTAGGCTGCGAAGCGGACGCCGTGCTGCTGACCGAATTCATGGCGTGGTTCTTTTATCAGCTCTACCATGCGAACTACGAACATCTCGGCTTCATCCTCCCCGACGCGTTCGAAGCGCTGAAAAACATCCAGTTCCTGGTCATCCAGACCGGACAGAAAGCGGCGGATTTTCTGTATCAGACGGCCGAGGAAACACGGCTGCGCGTATCGCAATTCGTTGTGCAATATGAAAACTCGAAGCTCAGGGATCAATTGGCGGCCCGCGTGCTGACGCAGCCGCCGCTGCTGCGTCACAGCACGCCCGAAACCAAGGGCATGCTGCTCTATCAGTTGACGCGGCACGGCAAGGCGGATTGGGTCGATACCGGGAATTACGAAGGATTGGACCCCTACGGTTACCGCAAGAAGGCCGCCATCACGATCCTGACCTGGGTCCAGACGCGCGCCGAATGGGCCAATGTGTTCCAGCACATGACGCCGAACGGCGCGAAGACCGGCGGCGACGCGGAAGGCGATGTGCGCCGCTTCCTGACGCTGGGAAGCGACGAGGACGATCAGCTCGATACGATCAAGAACCGCCTCAAGTTCGCGCCGACGCGCGGATATGCCGTGGCCATGAACGACACGCCGGCATACAGCATGTTCACGGGGGACAGTCCGCACTATGCGATGGTGGCGCAACTGGAACCGCTGCACGTCGGCGGCGGCAGCGTTGCGGGATCGGGATCTGACACCATGACGGCCTGAGCGCCGCGCCGATTTCAGTTGCCGGCGCAGCGGAAAGAATAACCGAGCAAGGTCGGCGACATGCCGAGGCTCTTCTCCGTGGCCTGCTGTTTCGGATCGCTGCCGTCCGGCAGCCTCGATGAGCGCTCCATGGTCATGGCGGGATAGTGGGTACCGTTCTCATGGCTTCGTACCACGCGCATCGCGCCGGAATCGGGTCCTTTCGGATCGCTGGCGGGCGAATGCGCATAGTAATCCTCTGCATACCAGTCGCGCATCCACTCACGGCCGTTTTTTCCCATGTCGAACAGGCCCAGGGCATTGGCCGGATACAGGCCCACCGGGATAGGCGCGAAGGCGTCGCCGCTCAGTTTTTCGACGTCATCTTCAGCCGGGACGTTGCGGCCTTCATCGAACTGGCCGTTGTCGGTGGCATATACCAGGAATTTCCCGCCGGCCCGCGCGGCATATTCCCACTGCGCTTCCGTCGGCAAATCCATCGGCCGGCCGACCTTGCCTCCCAGCCATTTGCAATAAGCGGCTGCATCGGCCCACAGGACTTCCGCCGGAAAAGCGCCGGCGCGCGGCAGCCTGCGGTATTTTTTCTTCGCGTCGAACAGCCAGGGGAAAGCCATCGTGGTCGGCTGCCCGTTGGCGCTCGCATACACATCGTACTCGTCGTTGGTGACCTTATATCTGGACAGGGTGAAATCGGACAGATGCACCTTGTGCAGCGGCTTGTTGTCCGCTTCCTGGCGATACGGCAGCTTCTCGTCGGAAGCGATCTCGCCGAAATCCCCCATCCGGAAATCGCCGCCCCGGATCTTGACCATGCCCGTCTGGGCGGATTTGGCCAGCGCGTCGACTTTGGCGGCGGTGGCGGCATCGGCGGCCGGCGATTGCGCGTCCGTCCTGGCATGGCAGCCGAATGCCGCGAAGACGGCAATTGCCAGGACCGATAGCCTGGCCAACCCGGTCAGCCCCATCGATACGCCGGACCTGCTTGCACTGAAAGACGCTTGGTATGTATTACGCATGTTTATCTTCATTGCTTTCGAATTCGTCTCGGGCACAATCCTAATCTTCCCCCAAGAATATCTTGATATCTTCCGGTGCGCCGGTGAAACTGCGCTCGGTATGTCCGAGTTCGTCGGTGATGCCCTGGCCGATGGTCTCGCCCTTGCCGTTCTCGATGCGGTAGTTCACGTACTTGACCGGCTCGCCGCTTTCATGATCCACCACCTTGAACGCTTCGTCGTACGGCGGCTTGGCCGCCGGCATCCGCGGCAGGGGCGCGCTGCCGTCGGCAGGGCCGGTCAATTCTTTCGCGGCCGCCTTGAACGTCATGGCGCCGGGTCCATGGATATCGATATTACCGCCTTCCAGTTTCAGATACGCGCCCTGCGCCGTCAGCATGACATGCTGATGCGCCGCGATCCGCACATCCTTGGCAACGCTGGCCACGGTAATGAGTCCGGATGCCGTCAGGCCGGTCGCGCCGCTCTGGCTCTGCATGCTGACCTTGCCGCTGGCGGCATGCATCGCAATACCGGTTTCCTGGTTCGGCTTGCCGGCACTGGCGGCCTTGCCATAGGTAAACAGGACAATACCTGAAGCCGCCAGATAATGCGCGTTGCCCTGGGCGGCGAAGTTGATATCGTGCGCGGCCGTGATGCTGCTGCCCTTGGCGGACGCGAGGATCGCCGAAGCCGGGGTCAACGCGGCGATGCCGGAGGGACTCGACAACTGCAATTGCGGTTCGGTAAAGCCGATCGCATTGCCATTGCCACCGCTACCGCCGCTGTCGCCCCCGTCGCCAGGATGGTCCGCCGTCGGGCCGGCGCTCCCGCTGTCCGAACGCGCCGCGATGACTTCCGCGCTATGCGCGGTCTGCGCGACCGTGCCCAGTTTTTCCGGCCCTGCTTCGCCGCCGAACACGGCATTCTGTTTTTGCGCCAGCGTGGCCAGGTCGATCTGGCGCTGATGGCTTGCGCCGATCAGCGATTGCGCGCCGCGGCTATCCAGCTGCGGCCCGGCCCCGCCCGGCGCCGCCTCGGTGCTGATCAGCATGCCTTTTCCGGCACGCAATGCCGCGCTGTTCTGCGTCTTCATTTCGAAGCCGAAACCGGTCTGCGCCAGGCGTTGACTGTCGGTCTGCTGGCGCAACTGTCCCAGATTCAATTCGGTCGCGCCGTCATGCGCATTGGCATGCTGCTGCAGCGAGGCGCGCGACTGCCCCGGCGCATCGTCGAACACCAGTTGATTGTATGCGCCGGCGCCGTTCTGGCTCGCGCCCATCGCCTGCGTCTTGATGCCCGACAGCACCGCCGCGTGGCCATAGCCGTCCGCCTGGCCCGGAAACCAGGCAGGCGCATTGCCGGTGCTGGCGCCGGCGCCATTGCCGGACTGATTGTCCTGGGCGTCCGGCTGGCCCTTTCCGTTGTACAAGGTGCCGATCACGACGGGCCGGTCGATGTCGCCTTCGATAAAATCGATCAGCGCTTCCTGCCCGACGCGCGGCACGGCATGGCCGCCCCAGTTCGCGCCGGCGGCCGGGGCCAGCCCGGCCATCACCCGAACCCAGGTGCCGGCCCGGTCGTCGGCGGGCGCGCCGCTGTGGCCATCCGGCGTCGTCGGCAGCAGCCGGTTGTGGCTGCGTTCGCCGCGCTGCCAGTGGAATTGCACCTTGATGCGATGATCGCGATCGGTATGCACCGGGCTATCCTCGGCGCCGACCACGATCGCGCTTTGCTGGCCGAAAACGGTCGGCTTGGGATGAATTGCCGCGCCCAGCGCATCCAGCGCCGCCGGCCGGTAAGGGATGGCGGCACGGATCGCCTCGATGCGATTGCGATAGACGGGCCGCTCATGAATCGAAGCGTCCGCCGGGCCGTCGCCGCCCTCCCCTCCGACCTCGCCCAACGCCTGTCCGACAATGCTTTTCAGCGATGCGCTCAAGTTGTTATGGGCCTGGTGCACCACGCGCAAAATCGCGAAATTGCTGCTGTCGCCGCCATTGTGATCGGGATGGCCGCTGAGCGTGAAGGTGGTGCCGGGCGCGAATGTGCGCACCGTGCCGCCACCCGTGAACATCTTGTTGCGCGCTTCGATCGCCTGCAACTGGTTGGCGGCTTGCCGTTCGGCCTGCGCCCGGTTTTCGCTGGCATACGCGCCCGGGGCGTCGCGGCTGGTCAACCTCAGCTTGCTGCTGCCGTTATCGCCGGCGCTGGCGGCGACTGCCTGCCGCTCCGCTGCCTGGCGATAATCCCAACTGGCAATCTCGACGGCATTGGTCTGCCAGCGCCGCACGCTGCGCCAGCGGTCGATACTGTCTTGCGTCATGGTCGCGCCGGGCTGGGTGAATTCCACCGCCGCGCGCGCATTCGGGCGGAAACCGCCGTTATGGTCAGTGACGATCACCGTGTGCCGGCCCAGGCCGGGGCTGTCCGGGTCGCCTTCATGCTCGATGTAGAAAAACAAGCCTTCTTCGGCCATCAGGCGATGAATGAAATGCAGGTCGGTTTCCTGATATTGGATCGCCAGACTGCGCTTGGCGTAGACGCCGGCATCGAACAGGTCGAGTTTCCAGTCCGGCTGCAGCCGGCCTTGCCCTGCATAGTCGCGAAATACGGACTCGATAATATCGGGTACGCTCATATCCTGGTACACCGCGCTGTCGCGGCGATAGCGCAAGAAAGACAACCACGGTTCGATCGTCAGGCGGTAGCGCGCCATGCCCCCGTTGGCGCCGACTATTTCCGCATGCGTGACATGGCCATGGAAAGCGCGCGGCCGGCCGCCGTCGGTCTCGAGTTCCAGCAGCACCGGCTGTCCCATCAGCTTCTTCAGTTCGATATGCGCGTTCAGGCTCAGGCAACTCAGCGCCAGCCGAAAGCCGGCGATGCCCGCGTCCGCATGCGCGCCCTCCTCGACCGGGCTGACGCCTTCGACCGCCTGCAGCATTTCGGCCATCAGCGCATCGGGGCCGTCGCTTTCGTCGAGCGACGTGTGCAGGCGCATGATCCGGGAAGCCTGGCTCCAGTCCGCGAACAGGGAGAGGGCAGTGTCGGCGAAGTTCAACATATCACCTTACTCCCTGCGCCGAACGGAAGATGCGCATCGTCATTGGATTGCATATTTGAATTCGCCTTTTTTGGAGGCCGATACCTTGATCTTCGAAATCGATCCGCCTTCCGCCATTTTCGCCAGCACGCTTTCGGCAATCTCCGGCAACAGGGTGCCGTTCAGGATATTGTCGACATTGCGGGCGCCGGAATCGACTTCGGTGCAGCGCGCCAGGACCGCCTCCACCAGCGCGTTGTCGTAGGCGAATCCGGCCTTGTGATTGGCGGCGATGCGGTCGCGGATCCGATCGAGCTTCAGTTCGATGATGCTGACCAGCACTTCGTCGGCGATCGGATAATACGGAATGACTTTCAGGCGCCCGAGAAAGGCCGGCTTGAATGCCTTGACCAGTTGCGGCCGGATCAATGCGTCCAGCGCCTCCGGCGGCGGCAGCGCCGCGCCCGATTTGTTGAGGCAGGCCTGCATCATCTGGGACGACCCGACGTTGCTGGTCAGGATAATGATCGTGTTCTTGAAATCGATCTCGCGTCCTTCCGCATCATCCAGCACGCCTTTGTCGAAGACCTGGAAAAACAGCTCAAGCACATCCGGATGGGCCTTTTCGACTTCGTCCAGCAATACCACGCTGTACGGATTGCGCCGCACCGCTTCGGTCAGCACGCCGCCTTCGCCGTAACCCACATAACCGGGCGGCGAGCCTTTCAGGCCCGAGACGCTGTGCGCCTCCTGATACTCGCTCATATTGATGGTCACCAATTTCTTTTCGCCGCCATACAGCACATCGGCCAGCGCCAGCGCGGTTTCGGTCTTGCCGACGCCGGACGGGCCGACGAACAGGAATACGCCCTTCGGTTTGTTCGGATCGTCCAGGTTGGCGCGCGCGGTGCGCACCCGCTGCGCCACCGCCGCCGTGGCATGCGACTGTCCCAGCACTCTTTCCTGCAGCAGGCGGTCCAGGTTGAGGACCGTCCTGATTTCATCCCCGACCATCTTGCCGAGCGGGATGCCGGTCCAGCCGGCGACGATCTCCGCCACGACGTGCCCGTCGACCTGCACCGGCACCAGCGGCGTCTCGCCCTGATGCGCCTTCAGTTCGGCCACCAGCTTGTCGAGCGCGGCAACCGCTTTCCGGCTGGCGGCCGGAATGGCGCCGCCGCTGCCGGCCTTTGCCGCTTCGGCAGCGGGCAAGGACTCCAGCTCCGCGCGCGCCGCCTGGATTTTTTCATTCAAGGCCCGTTCCGCATTCCAGCGCGCCGATTGCGCCGCATGCTCGACTGCGGCGGCAGCGCGTTGCCCGGCGAGTTCCTTCAGGCGCGCGGCATGCGCGGAACCGCTCGCCTGCTCCCGTTGCAAGGCAGCGATCTCCGCATCCATGCGCTCCAGATGCCGGACGATATTTTCGATCAGCGCCGGCATCGCGTTTTGTCCGAGAGCCACCTTGGCGCAGGCGGTATCGAGGACGCTGATGGCCTTGTCCGGCAGTTGGCGGCCGCTGATATAGCGATGCGACAGGCGCACCGCCTCGGTGATCGCCTCGTCGTAGACCCGCACGTTGAAATGCCTTTCCATCAGGGGAGCCATGCCGCGCAGCATCGCGCAGGCCAGTTCTTCGCTCGGCTCCTCGACCTTGATGACCTGAAAGCGGCGCGCCAGCGCGGCGTCCTTTTCAAAATATTTCTTGTATTCGCCCCAGGTGGTCGCGGCAATGGTGCGCAGTTCGCCGCGAGCAAGCGCCGGCTTGAGCAGGTTCGCGGCATCGTTCTGCCCGGCCTGGCCGCCCGCGCCGATCATGGTATGGGCTTCGTCGATGAACAGAATGATCGCGTGCGGACTCTTCTTGACTTCATCGATGACGTTCTTCAGCCGGTTTTCGAACTCGCCCTTGACGCTGGCGCCGGCCTGCAGCAGCCCCATGTCGAGGGTATGAATCTCGACGCCCTGCAAGACTTCCGGCACATCGCCCTGGGCGATGCGCAATGCCAATCCTTCGACCACGGCGGTCTTGCCGACACCGGCTTCGCCGGTCAGGATCGGATTATTCTGGCGGCGACGCAGCAGGATATCGACGGCCTGCCGGATTTCGGCATCGCGCCCGATCACCGGATCGATCTTTCCTTCGCGCGCGCGCTGCGTCAGATTGGTGGTGAACTGATCCAGCGAGGGCGTCTTGCGCGAACCGGAAGATGCCATCTCGCCGACCGGATCGGCGCCTTGCGCATCGACCGCCGGCAGCGCGCCGCCGGCGCTTTCCTGCGAGCCGCGCGTGATCGCCGCCAGTTCGTGTTTCAGATCGTCGAGCCGGAATTTGGCGAACAGCTTCGATCCGCGATAGGCCAGTTGCGCCAATTCCGGCTGCGTCAGCAAGGCCAGCAGCAGATGCGCGCTGCGGATGGGACCGCTCTGATTGTCCAGCGAAGCGATCAGCCAGGCATGTTCGAACAGCGTCTGCAAATGCGGCGACAATACCGGCGTGCGCGTGTTGCCCGACTTGAAGCGGCCGATCTCCGCTTCCAGATCGGCCTGCAGCGCATCGATGCTCAGGCCGGCATGACGGGCAATGATCGTGAAATCGCTTTGCGGCTGTTCCAGCAATGCAAGAAACAGATGTTCGATGTCCACCTCATACTGGCCGCGGCCGACGCAGAGGCTGGCTGCGCGCTCGGTGGCGGTCCGCGCGGTATCGCCGAGTTTTCCGATCAAGGATTTAAGATTGACGCCCATGGTTTTCCCGATAAATTTTCGTTTTTAAAATTACAATGCATGGATTTCGTAGCAGACATCGCCGCGGTCGCCACATGCGGGCTGCGTGCTCAGAAACGCGTCCCAACCCAGCCGGCCGCTGTTGCATTCGCGGCCGCTGTCCAGACTGGTGCCGGCGACATCGGCGGCGCGCAGGATCAGTTGCACTTCGTATTCCAGGCTATAGCCGGTAAACATCGCCAGCATCCGGGCCAGCGCCCCCGATGCCTTGGCGCCCGGCAGGAACTGCTCGAAATCCTTGCGCGGCAACGGCCCGATGTGCAAGCGCATGCGCAGATCGCGCTGCCATACGCGTTCTCCCGCCATCGCCATGCCCAGCATCGCGTTCTGCGATCCCAGCATCGTCTGATGCTCGCGCGGCACGTTGTACCAGCAGCCGACGAATTGCTCTACCCGCAGCGGCACGGCAAAATAGTCGGCCAGTACCTGCTGCATATAAACGGCGGAAGCCGGCCGGTGCCGTATCGCGGCGGCAAAATGCCCCAGCGATTCGTCCCGCACGCCGTCCTCCTCATCGCTCAGGCGCCGGTGCAGGGCCGGATGCCCCAGTCCCGCCAGCGACATCAGCAGCGGCAGGAAACGGTCGCGACGCCCGATCTCGTATTGGAATGCCAGCCGGTATTTGCTCCACGCCTGATAGAACAATGACAGGGATCGGCTGGAAAACGTATCCAGGAAGGCGCGCGGCCCTTCGTCGCGGGCATCGGCCTGGTAGGCCGCGATCCGTTCGGTGTAGTGACTTGGAAGCGTGCCGCCGCCGCCAAGAAAGCCCATGAAAGTCGGCGTCAGGCTGACATACTTCAGCCTGCCGTCGCGCAGCGCGTCGCCCAGCGCCTCGGTATCGTTGCGCGGCAGGGCCGGATAGACATCCAGCGCCTCGATCTCGCTCGGCGGAAAACCCAGGCCGGTGCGATTGGCAAAGCGCATGAATTCGCCAAGCGCTCGCTGGCTGGGCACGCCATTGCGCTTGAACCAGAGTTCGATCATGCGCACCGCCTGGAAAAACTGAAAGCGGTAGGGCGTCTCGAACAGCCGCTGGATTACGCTAGGCTCAAATTTCCGCTGCGTGGCCGGCATTTCAGCAATTCCTCCCCTGTTCTCCTGGATACCACAATCAATTGGGTAAAACTGTTGGCATGCACATACAGGCCGAGAAAGCGTTCGACGACGCTGGCAAATACATGCAGCCCGCTGCCGACAAAACCTTCTTCATCGATGGTCAGGCGCACTTCGATGCCGCGCACCAGGCTGGCGAACGGATTGCCTTGCAGCCACGCGCTGGCGGCTTTGTGTTCAATCGCCGTTATGGCGCCGATCTGCCGCTGCGAAATGGGCGAACGCGCCGTATCGTACAGCGCCAGCGTTTCCTGAAACGCTTCCAGGCCGCCCTTGGTCAGCGACAGATGGTTCAGCGACAACTGAGAAATCAGGCGCCAGTGCGCGCCGCGGCCGCGCTCGAAACGCGACGGCAAGGTCGGCTTGCGCAGGAAAGAGACGGCACGCACCATGCCGCCGCCTTCCAGATACAGGTCGCCGCCGGTCAGGCCATAGGTCAGCGACGCCGGCAGGTCGCGATTGGTGCAGGTCAGATCGATGCTCAGCGTATCGGTCTCGACCGCGGCCGGATCGAAGTCGATATCGACGATCGATATCTCGGTCTCGTAGCCAGGGCTCTTCAACGATACCAATTCATCGCGCCGCATGGCCCAGTAATGTCCGGCCTGATCGGGAACCTCGCCATGGCGCAGCGAATAGAACGGACGGAATTCGGTCACGGATTCACCCTGCGGCGTCTGGCGCACCAGTTTGACGGAATCGATCGAATACACTTCGAAGCCGAACGCGCGGCGCGAATCGGCTACCACCGGATAATAGGCGGCCGCGTGGGTCAGGCGGATCGGGTCGCCGCGCTGTTTGAACAGGTTGACGACCGGCGTGCATCCAAGCAGCAGGTTGTTGGAGGATGTCGCGCCGAGCATGCGGGCGGCATTCGAATCGGCGCGCAGTCCCGATAAAGCCAGATGCAGCGTGAACGCCTTGGCGCCGGGCGGCAGCACTGCCATCACTGCGTCCAGGTCGAGATCGAAGAAGTTGAATTTTTCCGGGAACGAGAAATATTCGGTCAACAAGCGGTAGGCCGGATGCGAACGCGCCGGAAAATCGATCAGCGACTCTTCTTCGCTGAATCCGACTTCGGCCACCGGAACGGTATCGAGTGCAAGCCAGCGGCCCGAACGCGGCGCTTCGACATACGCCTTGACGGCCCGCGTGAACAGGGCATCGCGCAATGCGGCGCAAAACGACGGCTCGCCGTCGATAAACACGCGCAGCGACTTGATCCCCAGCTGCGCCAGCGTCACCTGTTCGGAAGTGGTGTCGATGGTGAACCGGATTTCGGAAGAAATCGACGGCGGCAGCAGGATCGCCTCCGGCGCTTCGATAATGGAATCGAATTGCGCATGGGTCAGCCGGATCGGCGCAATCGCCACATCGTATGTCGTCTGGAACCGGCAGGCGACGCCCTTGACCGGCCGCGTGCTCAGTTCGGTGCCGCGCGGCACTTTCCCGGCCGTGGTCAGTTGCGCGGCGCTCGCGGCATAATCCATGCGCACCACGGAGCAGGAAGGAAAAGGCCGCAGGTAATGCGGATACAGCACTTCGAACAGTGCCTCGGTGAATTCCGGATAATCGTCGTCCAGCCGCTTGGATACGCGCGCATTGAGCAAGGCATAGGACTGGATCATGCGCTCGATGTGCGGATCCTCGCAGATTTCGCCGGCCATTTGCAGGTTGCCGGCGATCTTCGGATAACGCTCCGAGAATTCGCGCGAATAGCGCCGCAGAAAACTCAACTCGCGCTCGTAGTACGGAAGAAGTTCTTGCACTTAGATTCCCATGCGCGCGGGACGCGCCTTGCTGATCGAATATTGCAGCGTCGATGGTTGCAGGACCGCATCGAAATTGACTGTTTCGCGGGCGGAATTGACGACCAGCAGCGCGGTAATCGCGAAATTGAGGCGATTGATCGTGCCTTCCTGGACTTCCAGCGAAGCGCGCACATTGCGCAGCCGCGGCTCGTGCCGCGCGATCGCCTGTTCCAACGCCCGGCAGATGAACGCGCGATCGTTGGTGCTGGCCAGGCTCATGCCGGCAAAGTCGTTCAGGCCGTAGGCCACGATCGATTTTCCGCATTCCGGAAACTGCTTCAGCAACTGATCCGGAATGACGACGCGGGTATTGAGCAACGACTCCAGGTCGCGCGCCACGCTGTCCTTCAATTCTTCGATCGATAAGTTGACGACGACGCTGTGCGGCGAAACCCGCGCCCCACCTCCCATCAATTTATCGAACAAGCCGGGAGAAAATTCTTTCATTTTTTTGGTCCAGACATAAAAAGAACCACGGCCGGAACTGCCCGCGGTTCTTTGTTACGCATTCCTCAGGCGACTTTATTGGTCGACAGATCCCATCCCCCCGATGTATTGCCGGCCGTGCCGCCGCCGATTTTCTGTTGTGTATACTTCCATTTGACCTTGGAATATTTCAGTCCGATGGATTCGTTGAGCACATCGCCTTCGGCGATCGATGGCGCCACTTCGCTGATGAGCACATTCTCCATTTCGATTTCGAAATATTTGATGCGCTCGCCCTTGCCGTCGGCGCGCATGAATTCGAATTTCGCCTTGGGAATGGTCTTGCCGGAGGAACAATTCTGCAACAGCAGCGGCGAAGACAGATCCGCAATCTTGCCGACAATGATGTCCTTGTGTTCGCAACGTTCCGCGGTATGGCCGCCACCGGTCGACGAAGTCGCCGATTTCGGCTGAAGCACTTCGAATTGCACCGTCTTGCATTCGATCCAGTCCTTGTGCGCATCGTCAGTGGATTCACCCTTGATGCCGTCGATTTGCAGATATACGTCGATTGCCATAAATCACCTTCCTATGAAATTGAAAAAAATTTAGAGAGTTAACATTCAGGACTTGGTCGATTGCGGAAGCTCTGCGACCAAGCGGAGAGAAACAGAAAGTTCGTCAAGCTGAAAATGCGGCCGCAAAAACGAAACGGCCCTGTAGACGCCGGGACGACCCGGCACCTCCGATACCTGCACCGACGCTTCGCGCAGAGGGAACTGCGCCTTCGCTTCCTGGCTGGCATTGTCGTCAAGCAGCACGTACTGCGCCATCCAGCGGTTCAGGAAATCTTCTACATTGGACGCGGCAGCGAAGCTGCCGATCTTGTCGCGCATCATCGATTTCATGTAATGGGCGATGCGGGAAACGGCAAAGATATATTGCAGCTGGGAAGACAGCACTGCATTCGCATTGGCCGAATCGGTATTGTATTTTTTTGCCTTCTGGGCGGATTGCGCGCCGAAGAACGCGGCATAGTCGGTATTCTTGCAATGGACCAGCGAAATGAAGCCGAGATCGCTGAGTTCCTTTTCGCGGCGATCGGTAATGGCGATTTCGGTCGGGCACTTGAGCGCGACTTCGCCTTCATCGGTCTTGAAGGTATGGGTCGGCAGATCCTCAACCAGGCCGCCGCCTTCCACGCCGCGGATCGCCGCGCACCAGCCGAAATCCTCGAACGCCTTGGTCAGCTTGCTGCCGAACGCATACGCCGCGTTGCACCACAGGTACTTGGCATGATCGCTGCCGTCGACGTCCTCGACGAAATTGAAGCCTTCAACCGTGGTGCCGTCTTTCGGATTGAACGGCAAGCGTCCCAGAAAGCGCGGCAGCGTCAGGCCGACGTAGCGCGAATCCTCGGATTCGCGGAAGGACTTCCATTTCGCGTATTCGACCGTGTCGAACACCTTCGACAGATCGCGCGGCTTGCCCAGGTCGGCGTAGGTTTCCAGCCCGAACAGCTCGGGCGAAGCGGCCGTGACGAAAGGGGCATGCGATGCGGCGGCGATGCGCGACATCTGCTCGATGAAATACATATCTTCCGGCTGCCGGGTAATCTCGAAATCGCCCAGCAGCGTACCGAAAGGCGCGCCGCCGAAGGTGCCGAATTCTTCTTCGTATACCTTCCTGAACATGGCGCTCTGGTCGAATTCCAGCGCGGAGTTGAAATCCTTGATCAATTCCTTCTTGGTGGCGTTGAGCACCTTGATCTTCAGGTTTTCCCCGGTCGATGTATTGCGGACCAGGTACTGCAGGCCGGTCCAGCTGCCTTCCAGTTTCTGGAATTCCGGCGCATGCATGATCGCGCTGACCTGATTCGAAATCAGCCGGTCGAGTTCGGCCACGCGGGCATCGATCGTGGCCGACAGATTCTCGGATACGACCACCGTGCCTTCCATCACCTGGTTGACCAGCTCCGAAATGATGTCTTTGGCGCGCGCATGCTCGGCCGAGGATTTGGCGACCTTGCTTTGCTCGACGATCTGGTCGAGCAGGCCGTTTTCCTTTTCCAGGGCATCGCTTGCGTAGGCCGCGCCGGCGTTTGATTGTGCGGACATGGTAGCCTCTTTATTTAGTGGTTTGTTGACTCAGGGCGGTCAGCTTCTCGGTGCTGTTGAGCACGTCGCTGAGTATGTCTTCCAGTTTTTCGTTGCCGGCAAGCTTGTTGCGGAGATCCGCCAGCTTGGTGCGCGCTTCGAGCAGTTTCTGCAACGGCTCCACCTGCTGCACCACCGACTCGGGCCGGAAATCCTCCATCGACCTGAATTTCAATTCGACCGCGAATTCGCCGCCGTTTCCGCTCAGTTCGTTCTTGACCCGGTAGACAGCGCGCGGCTCGATGCCTTTCATCACTTCATCGAAATTGTCCGGATCGATATTGACGAACTTCCGGTCTTTCAGGCGCGGCTGCGGAATTTCGGAGTTGCCGCCGAAATCGCCGATGACGCCGGTCACGAACGCCAGTTCTTTCTTCTCTATCGCATCGCCGATTTCAACGTCGTAAGTCATCTGCACGCGTGGAGGACGAATTTTCTGCAGCTTTTTCTGAATGCTTTCTTTTTTTGCCATGATTTGCTCCGCAACTTCCTTAAATATTCAAATGATCCGGAACGCCGTAGCCGGCGCATTCGGCACGAATGATGGTGACGGTTCCGGCTGACGGTACCGGCATCCGACGTCCTTGCCGGCCCGCCTTACCTGAGGCCGCCGAACGGATTTCCGCCGCCGGCACTGCTCTCTTTGCCCGGTGCAGCTGCCGTGGGCGCGGCCGGCGCGGCGGCATTCGAAGTCGCGCCGGGCGCGGCGGCGGCAGCCTTGTGAGGCATGCGGCGGCGCGACGCCGCGGCAGATTTGGCCGGCGGCGGCACCAGGGCGGTTTCACCCAGGCTTTCGCGCAGGATCTTGGTCAAGTCCTGTGCTTCGGTCTTGACCGAACCGTTCAATTCATTTTGCGTCTGCAGGTCGGCCAGCGATTTGGTCGCCAGGCGCAAACTGCTGACGGTCACAATGCTGTTGGCGACCTTGTCAGCCGGATCCCGCTGCAGCGCTTCCTGCGCATCGATGATCGCCTCGCCGTAACTGCCGCCGTCGAATTTGATCTGCGCCATACGGATCCATGGTGTCTTGTCGGCCGGATAACGTTCCGCCACTGTTTTCAATATGACAATAGCCTGATCGGGCTGGCCCGCCGCCTGCACCGTTTTTGCCTCTTCCATGCTCGTTTCCAAGGCATTTTTTCCAGACTGATCGTCGGACTTCGACGACGACATATTGGCGCAGCCGCTCAATGCCGCGACCGCCAAACTCATAATGACAAGCCCATTTTTTATTCTCTTGATAGACATACCGCCATGCTCCTGTTATGGAAATCCGCAATGCAAAGCACTTCTCTTTCGAAATAGCTTCGTAAGTTTTTAATTGGCGAGGAGATCGAAGACCGATATTGAAACGCCGCGCGATACCGCGGCCTCAGTTGCGCGTAACAGTTGCCTTCCCCCTCGCCGCCGTTGACGGCTTTCAGCCGATCCGTGATGCCCCTTTAAAACAATTTATGGTTTTTTCTAAAAAAAACTGACCAGATCTAACCAAATCTAACCAAATCTGACAGCTCACTAAATGAACGATGAATCGTTACCTAGATTTTTTTAAATTGCCCTTAAATAATTGGCACTTTTCCGCCACCCCTTACTCCAATACGCGCATTGGATGTATGACTCCAACTACTAAATATATGTAAGAGAAATCTGAAAATTGCCAAGAAAAGGTACCGCATAGACATGGAAATCCTGTGCCGGTTCCAAAGTTTGAAAATCTTTGTTCAGCGAAAATAATGAGGGGGCCGGAGAGAAAGCCGGCGGCGATCGATAAGGATGAATTTGAAAAATAACAAGCATCGATACCGGCAAGGCTTGCTTGTCTTTATGGTGGGAATCGCGATATCGGGATTATTGGGCGGCTGCGCCGCGGCAGGCGCCGTCTCGGCGGTCGGCAGCCTGGCCGGTACCGCCCTCGAGGCGCTGGGCGTAAAGAAACCTTCCACGTCGGAAGTGCCGGACGCGATGAAACAGCCGCGCACCGTTTCAATCAAACTGCATGCCAGCGCCTTGTTGAATGTCGATCAACAAGGCAGGCCGCTGGCGCTGGTCGCAAAAATTTATAAGCTGCGACAGAACGCCGCGTTCCAACAAGCGTCATACGATTCTTTCCTGACGCCGGAAAAAGAAAAGGCCCTGCTGGGCACCGATCTGCTGGAGGTCAAGGAGGTCACGCTGATCCCGGGGCAGCGCTATGAAATTTCAGAAAAGGTCAGCTACGAAGCAGCCTTTATCGGCGTTGTAGCGCTGTTCCGCCATCCGGCCGGTACGCGCTGGCGTGTGGTTTTTCCCGCCGACAAAGCGGAGAAAAAAGGCATGCTGGTCGGCGCGTTTGCTTGTTCGCTGACGGTCGGGGAAGGCGCCGCCGCGATCGATGTGCAGGGCAAGGAATTACCGAAGAGCCAGATGGTCGAAGGCGTGCATTGTTCGTGAACCCTTGCACGGCGTCGCGAAAAATGACGGGAGCATGACAGGGACATGACAGGAGCATGACATGTGCGGAAGTGATGAAACGAGTGTGTTCGAAAATGATCGATACATGAATAATACGGAAGATCATGCAAGGACCGCGACGAAAAAAACCGGCGATTGCATGACGTTGATCGACAGCGGATGCGCCGCTTTTACGGAAAAGACCAAGTGAATCAGACAAATAAAGTGTTATGGGGCGAGGGGCTGTTTTTACGGCCGCAACATTTTCAACGGCAGGATCGATATCACGAAAGCCGGCTTCATCGCACGGCAAGCGCGCTGCATCCCTATGCATGGGGCATATCGTCGATCCAGATCGATCGCGACGCGCTGGCCAACAATTCGCTGCGCCTGCTGGAACTGTCGCTCATTTTCCAGGATGGCGAACTGTATCAGGCGCCGGATGACGACAGTCTGCCGGATGCCATCGACCTGGCCGACCTGTCGCCCGCCCAGCAAACCATCACCTATTATGCGGCGCTGCCGGCACTGAAAAGCTTCGGCGGCAATTTCTCCGCCGGCGCGAACGGCAATCAAGGTACGCGCTATACGCAAGTCAATTTTGAAACACCCGATCTGTATACCGAGGCGGCCAAGGCCGACATGAGCTATCTGAAGAAGTCGCTGCGCCTGGTCTCGGAAAACGAGCCGCGCGACGCCTTTGTCAGCATTCCGCTGCTGCGGTTGCGCCGCGCCTCATCTGCCGGTTTCGAGATCGATCCCAATTTCGTGCCGCCCAGCCTGTCGATCCAGAGCACGCCGGCGATACTGCTCAAACTGCGCCGCCTGATGGATGCACTGCAGGCCAAGGTGAATTCCCTGTATGGACATCATCGCGAGCCGAGCAAGCATGTGGTCGAATTCCGCTCGGGCGATATTTCATCGTTCTGGCTATTGCATACGGCCAGTACTGCCTATTCCAGCCTTAGTCATTACCTGAACAATCCGCTTCTGCATCCGGAACGGCTGTTCGAGCAACTGCTCTCGCTGACCGGTTCGCTGATGACTTTTTCCAAAAGCTATGCGTTGAGCGATCTGCCGGCGTACCAGCATCAGGATCCGGGACCGGGCTTCGCCAAACTGGACAGCATTATCCGCGAGCTGCTCGATACCGTCATTTCGTCCCGCTATTTCGCCATTGCGCTGAGCGAAGCCAGGCCGTCCTACCATCTCGGCATGCTCGATTCCGGAAAAATCGACGACAAGACTGCGTTCTACCTGGCCGTCAGCGCGGACATGCCGGCAGTCGAGCTGGTAGAAGCCGTGCCGCTGCGCTTCAAGACCGGGGCGCCGGAAGATGTCGATAAATTCGTGCTGGCGGCGATGCCGGGCGTCAAACTGGTGCATTCCCCGCAGGTTCCCGCGGCCGTCCCGGTGCGGCCCGATACCTATTACTTCTCGATTGAAAACAAGGGACCGCTATACGAACGCATGCTGCAGGCCCAATCGATTTCCATTTATGTGCCGGCCGGCCTGCGCGATCTCAAACTTGAACTTCTGGCGGTGACTCCATGACAAACAGTCCTTCATCCGCGCCGTCGCTGCTCGATGGCGTCCAGCCCGGCCACGCTTTCATGCATCAGGCCGAAGCCGCCATCAATGCGCATTCGCTGCTCGATCTGATGTACGAAGGCTTCTATGCGCTGCTCATCCTGAAGAACGGCAGCATGCCGCTGGATGAAAATACATTCGCGGTCAAGATGCAGAAATTTCTGGGCGATGTCGAACGCAATGCCAAGAAACTCGACGTGAGCGCCGAGGATGTGCACGCCGCGAAATATGCGTTCTGCGCCTCGGTCGATGAAATCATCCTGCGTTCGGCATATCCGATCCGCGATGCCTGGGAACGCCGGCCTTTGCAGTTGACCATGTTCGGCGATCAATTGGCCGGCGAGAATTTCTTCAAGCAGCTGGAAGAACTGCGCGTGCGCGGCAGCGCGCATGTCCAGGCGCTTGAAGTATTTCATATGTGCCTGCTGCTCGGCTTCCAGGGCAAATATGCATTCGAGGGCCCGGAAAAACTCAATTACATCACCGCGCGGCTGGGCGAAGAGATCGCCCACATGAAAGGCAAGAGCGCGGGATTCGCACCGCATTGGATGCGGCCCGACACCATCGTCAACAAATTGCGCAACGATGTGCCGTTATGGGCGGTCGGCTCGCTGTTCGCGCTGATCGCCCTGTGTGCGTATTGCGGGCTGAACTGGATGCTCACCCGCTCCACCGAAAGCCATATCAATCCGTATACCGATATCGTCAAGCTGGCGCCACGGGCGGCGCACCTGACGATCACGCTGCCCTGAAAAGACGCGAGACACACATGAACCTGTCTTTATCCGATCTCGCTCCCGATGCGCTGTCCGCGCTGTTCGGCACCGGCCTGTCGCAAAATGCCCGGCTGCTGGCGATATCGACCGCGCAGGGATCCGGTCTGCCGCAATCGCTGGTGGTCGATCGCTTTACCGGGCAAGAGTGTGTCAATGCGCCGTTCCGTTTCGATATCGATACGCTGTCGGTATCGACCGATATCGATCTGAAGCAGTTCATCGGCACCGAAATTACCCTGCGGGTATTGCAGGCCGACGGCGCCATGCGCGCCTGGCACGGCTACTGCACCGAAGCCGCATGGCTGGGCGCCGACGGCGGTCTCGCGCGCTACCGGCTGCGGCTGGAATCGTTCCTGGCTTTCCTGGAGCGCCGCCGCGACAGTTTTATCTTTCAGGACATGACCACCGCCGACATCGTCGCCGCGCTGCTCGCGGAATACCCGCAGGCAAATTTCCGGCTCGATGTCACCCAGGCGATGACGCCGCGTCCGATCTGCACGCAATACCGCGAGAGCGATTTCGCTTTCCTGGCGCGCCTGCTCGCCGCCGAGGGGCTGAATTACCGCTTCGATCATGAGCAGGCCGACAACAACACAGGCAACGGCGACGGCGGCCACGCCGACGATCTCCATGCCAAACACCAGTTGGTCATCTTCGACCGCGAAGCCAAGGCGCCCGCCATGCCCGGCGGCTACGACAGCATCCGCTTTCATCGGATCACGGCGACCGAGGCGCTCGATGCCATCAGCGATTTCGGCGCGGCGCGCAATGTCCGGCCGAATGCGGTGGCGATGGCCAGCTGGCATCCGGAGCAACTGGCCGCGCCATCCGCCGAAGAGACGTCTACTCTGAACGCCGGAGAACTGCCGGCGCTTTCCGTCTACGACGGCGCCGGCGAACGCGACTTCGCCACGGCCGAGCAGGCTCGCCTGCATGCCCAACTGGCATTGCAGGCGCTGGAGATGGGCAACAAGACATTCGACGGCGCCGGTGCGGTGCGGCAATTGGCGCCCGGCCACGCTTTCGCGCTGACCGGCCACGATCGCTATCCGGATGGTGAAAACAGCTTCAAGGTTCTGCAGGTCTCGCACGCCGCCATCAATAACTTCGATGCAGGCGTGGCATCCCTGCTGTCGTCGCTGGCGCGCCCTGCCTCGGCCTTGGCGCAGCAGACGGCCACGCCATCCGCCGCCCGGTCCGCATTCGGCCGCGGCAATGTGCTCGAAGACCTCGAGTCCGGCACCTACCGCAATACCTTCACCGCGATCCGCGAGGCGGTCGCCATTCTGCCGCCGGCACTGGCGCAGCGCAGCGCACCGACCGCCGTCGGCCCGCAGACTGCCCTGGTGACGGGGTTGCCGGAGACGGCGGCGACCACCGACCGCGATCACCGCGTCAAGGTCCAGTTCCACTGGCAGCGCGGCGCCGTTCCCAATCCCGGCGGCCTGACGGATACCGGAAATCTCAACGACAAGAACGGCAACGCTCCCGGCTCCGACGCTTCCGGCACCTGGGTGCGTGTTGCCGAAGCGCAGGCCGGCGTGAATTGGGGCTCCCAATTCACGCCGCGGGTCGGCAGCGAAGTGCTGGTCGATTTCATCGAAGGCGATATCGACCGTCCGGTAGTGGTAGCGCAGTTGTACAACGGCGCCGACCTGCCGCCCTATTCCGCCGGCGTCGATTCCGGCGCCAACCATGCCGGTACGCTGTCCGGCTGGCACAGCAATGCGCACGACGGCGGCGGTTACAACCAATGGGTGGTCGACGATACGCAAACCCAATTGCGCATGCGCCTGGCATCGAGCACCGCGGCATCGCAAATCAATCTGGGGCATCTGATCGAACAGCCGGCCGATTCCGCGCAACGCGGCAGTTATCGCGGCAGCGGATTCGAATTGCGCACGGACGCCTGGGGCGTGGTGCGCGGCGCCGAAGGATTGCTGCTGTCGACCACGCTCCGGCCGCGCGCCGGCGCCGGGGTGACGGGCACGCAGATGGACGTGCGGGAAGCGCGCGGCCGCCTGGCCGGCGCACAGGAACTGGCCAAGACGATGGCTACCGCCGCCGAACAGCAAAAGACGCTGCACAGCGCGGATGCGATCGACGCGCAAGCCGAATTCATCGCCGGCATCGATCCGCAGGACAAGGGAAAACATCCCGCCAGCGTCAACGGCCAGCCGGCACAGAAAGCATCCGCCGGCAGCCGGGATCCGGATGCCTCCCAACCGGTCGAGCGTTTTGCGCAGCCGATCGTTCTGATGGAGTCGCCGTCGACGATCAACTGGGCCAGCGCGGCCTCGACCCTGCTGTTTGCCGGCGAACACCTGCAATGGACCAGCAAAAGCGATATGCACTGGACTGCCGGCGATACGATTGCAGGCGTTTCCGCGAACGGCACCAGCCTGTATGCGCACAACGGCGGCATCCTGGCGGTCGCCGCCAACGGTCCGGTTTCGCTGCAGGCCCATACGGATCTGCTGGAAATCCTGGCCGACCAGGCCGTGACGGTGAAAAGCGCCAACGACGGCATCGAGATCAAGGCCAATCAGAAGATCGTCTTGCAGGCCGGGCAATCGTCGGTGACGCTGGAGGGGGGGAACATTACGTTTGCCTGCCCCGGTACTTTTTCGGTGAAGGGCGCCGTGCATACGTTTGCCGGCGGCGCCAGCGCTGCTGCCGCGCTGCCACCGTTGCCGGACGCCGCAGCGGAGATGAAGAACTATATCGCCATCAACTATCGCGATCCCTATGGCGAACCGATGGCCGACGTCGGCTACAAGATCAAGTTTGCCGGCGGCGCGGAAATTGCCGGCAAGCTGGACAAGAGCGGATCGGCGCGGCACGAGAATGTGCCGGAAAAACCGACCGTCACGGAATACGAAGAACGCAAGCCCGATCCGGAGCAACCATGGAATCCGCTTTCCGAGATGGTGGCCAAGGCGCAAGAGAAATTCGGTCAATAGTTCAGCCATGACCGGATCGGCAATCTCAACAATCAAGCAATCGACGGACCGGGAAATCGACAATCGATGGATAGCTGGGGATAGTCCAGAATGAACGACGAATTTGAAAACGCTCTGGCATGGTTTACCGCCGCGCCTTCGCGATGGCTGGAAAGCGGCCGCAAGGATTTGGCCGCCGCAGGGGAGTGGATAATGGGCGTGCTGGAAGGCGACTTCAATGACGATGCCACCACGTCCCAGGCCGTTGTCGGCACGGTGATTTCAATGATTCCGTTCGTCGATCAGATTTGCGATGTACGCGACGTCGTTGCCAACTGCAAGAAAATCCACAGCGAACCGCAAGAACCCTGGCACTGGGTGGCGCTTTGCCTCACCCTGATCGGCTTGTTTCCGACACTGGGCTCCTTGTTCAAGGGCTGCGGCAAAGTCGTATTCGCGTCGATCCGGAAGGCCGGCCATGCCAGCGGCGCAACACCCCAGATCGCCAAGTTCCTGGAACAGGGCATCTTTCATCTGAACAGTTTCCTGGCGCGCCCCGAAGTCGTCAAAACGCTTAAGGCACTGAAGATCGACAACCCTTATAAATACCTGGCCACCAAATTCCGGGAACTGGCTGCACAAGTCAATGTCGGCGCGCTGTTGAAAGCGTTCGACGACTGCAAGGCGGCGGCCGAATCCTTGTTGAACCTGGTCATCAAATGGGGAAACACCGCATTGGGTCAAAAAGCGACTGCATTGCTGCATATCGTGGACGACGTGCGGCGGCAAGCCGATCGCATGCTGGGCAAGCAGCTCAAATCGATACAGGATATTCTAGACAAGACTGCGCGCCGTCTGGATCTCGAATCCGACATGCTGCATCGGGCGCATTTGAATGTCGTCAATCCGCATGGATTTGCTCGCCTGTCGAACGACGCGGAGAAAGAGGCTTTTGATAAGGCCAAGCCGAATTGGGTAGATAAGACACAAGAAATCGAATATCCGAAGGTCGATAGACCACCTGTGGTAAGAGAAGGCTGGACCAGCACGGTACCTGATCCTAATCGAGGACATCCTTTAGACAACGCTCATGAAACGTTCAACACGATAGATGGCATAGTTATTCCACCTGGGACAACGTTATATCGTGTCCTCGATCCAAAGTCAGCGGATAACGCCATATGCTGGATGAGTAAAGAGGAGTTTGACAAACTTAAGAGCAAAGATGATTGGCGCAGACATTTCGCAGTATGGGCCAGTTGGAATGGAAACGGAGAGTATGTCACTTACGTCGTACCGCCTGGCCATGGCCTGCACGTATGGGAAGGGATTACCGCTTCGCAGCTCATGGAAAACACGGATTACGTCCTGGAAGGTGGCGCTCGACAAATCGTGGTCAATCCTGACGATTTGGATAAAACGATGATAGGCAAGCGCCGACCGACTAACTGGGGTTATGGCGATATGGGAATGGAAAGCAGTCTCGTTGGCGTTCCCGTTCTGACAAGCAATTGGTATGAAAGAAAAAAGTAAATATGGCAACAGACATTAATCCGCAAGAAATTTTCCTGCTGGAGCGCTATACCTCACTGGAATACTTTGGTGAATTGCGCGATACCTGGGAAGAAATGATCAGGCACCTGGAACGTTGCCTGAATGAGTTCATGCGCAATCTGCCTTTAGACTATCGAAATCGCCCGCTTCCGGAACAGCCGGATGCAGTATGGGGAGAACGGGTTCTGCCAAATTTCAGAAGTACATTTCAAAGTTTGTGTGACGGTTACATTCGACTGTCGCATGGGGACGTCGGGGGCCTGGGCGCGGCGAGTGGCCCCATGAACGACTTTAAGGGCCAGATGGATTTCTGGCCCGGATGGATGACAAAGGAAGACGAAAATATTTACCGAAAATTTTTGAACCTCGCAGTACGAAATGCTGGCAATATCCAGCACACAGCAGGTGCCCATTGGAATGCCGGCAGCCTGACTGTCCATTATCACCCTGTGCGAGGCCCTTTGAACCCGCCGGCGAATTGGCCGATGTACCGCCTCGTACCATCCGTTAAAGTCGCAACTGGCGCACATACGCCTCAAAGCGGCATCTATCTTCCCGATGTAGACAACAGTTGCGCCGAATTTTTGAGTGCAAATTATGACAAAGCACCCAAGGCGAGCGTACTCATCAGAATAGAAGATATCATCGACCCTGCTACAAACGAGAAATACGACGAACGTCCCGTTCACGAAAAACGTCCATGCATCTGGACATTGGTCGAACGTATTTCCGACACCAGCAGCAAGAGTGGAATGCCCAGCTTGCTTAAACCGACAGCGCACCGCGTGCCTGCCGGCCAGCCTTGTCCGGAAACCGGCTATTATTTCACCCCCGCACAGCAGGATTCACGGCGAAAATTCGTACAGGGCGACATCATGCCGGAACTGCATGCGCTGTATGGCGCCACTATCTGGCAGTGGGATCAAACACAAGGATAAGCCCTGGACCTATCAGCATGCCTACACAAATCAATCCCCAGGAAATCTATTTGCTGGAGCGCTACACCTCGTTGGAATACTTCGGTGAGTTGCGCGATGCCTGGGGAAAAATGATCAAGCACCTCGAATGTTGCCTTGATGAGTTCATGCGAAACCTGCCTTTGGACTATCGAAATCGTCCTCTTCTGGAACAGCCTGATGCAGTATGGGGGGAACGGGTTCTGCCAAATTTCAGAAGTACATTCGCCAGTTTGTGCGAGGGCTACATCCAGCTGTCGCATGGAGACTTTGGGGGCCTGGGCGCGGCCAACGGTCCCATGAGCGACTTTAAAGGCCAGACGGATTACTGGTCAGGATGGATGACAAGAGAAGACGAAAATATTTACGGTGAGTTTTTGAACCTCGCAGTACGAAATGCCGGCAATATCCAGCTCACCGAAGGCGCTTACTGGGATGCCGGCACCCTATCCATTCGCTATCATGTTCCTTCGCGCGGTCCGTTGAATCCGCCGGCAACCTGGCCCGCTTATCGCCTCGTTCCTTCCATTACGGTCGAAACCGGCGTACATATACCTCAAAGCGGTATTTATCTTCCCAATATCGATAACAGCTGCGCAGAATTTTTAAGCAAAGAATACGACGTAGCACCTAAAGCCAGCGTGTTCGTCAGAACGGAAGATATCATCAACCCCAAGACAAAATTGAAATACGATGAGCGCGCCGTTCACGAAAAACATCCGTGCATCTGGACATTGGTTGAACGTATTTCCGACACGAGCAGCAAGAGCGCGATGCCTGTCTCCCTTGAACCATGATGGGCCGCCTGGGGCCATTGCCATTCAAATGGCTGCTGTTGTTACTGATCCCTATCCTCGCATACGGTGGAAATCGCCTCTATCAGGAGGCGAAGATGCCGCCGCCACTTGTCTTTTTGATACCAGACCATTACGTGGGTCCTGTTTACTTTTTCTTCGGACAGGCGGACGGCATCGACGTCCAGCCGGACCCCCTCGGACAAGCCGTGTGGGTGCCCGAGAACGGCGTCATCAAGATCAAGGCGCAGGTCGACAGCGTCATGGGCACTTCCAGCAAAGGGCATCGGGCCACGTACATGATCGCCGTCTCGGACGACGGCAAGCGCAGCATCCTGAAAATGTTCATCAACCCGGAAAAGCGCAGCGACGGCTGGTGGTGGGGATATTTTGACGAGCATACTCAGTTGCATGAATTCAAGATGCCCGATTCCTGGGGAAAATTTTCCTACGTGCCGTCGAGCCTGATGAACGAACGCATGATATTCAATCATACCGGCTGCCGCGAACAGGGTTTCGCGCCTGGCGTGCGGGATCTGATCGCGGGCGACAAGACGGCGGACGAAATCGGCGCACCCGCCTGCGGAAAATTTCTCGTGGCCTCGCCGGACGAATACCTGAAATTTCCGAGCTGGATGTGGGAAGACATCCAGGGCCCGTATCATTCCATCCAGGAATTCGTCGATGAAGCGAACCTGCGCGTGAAAAAGAAAAAGGCAGCGCCGGCGGGCTGACGGCGCCACTGCTTGGCGGTGGGATCAAACACAAGAACAAGTCCTGGATCGTGCTCATCAGGACAGCAGCTCTCATCAGCTTGTTACAAATGTAAAATACGATGAACGTGCCGTTCACGAAAACATCCGTGCATCTGGACATAGGTCGAACGCACAAAATTTGTGTCCCGCGACACAAAATAACTATAGAATTCATTTCGTAAAAAATAAAAAATTACGGGGAAACAGTGGAAAAACCAGAGGCCCTTGCGCAGAGTCCGGTCAAGCCCTTTCTAAGCTACGCATTGATAGCGGTACTGATCGCGGTCTTTGGCTGTGAACAGCTATTTGCCGTCGACGGACCCGGCAACTGGTTCTCGACCAATGCGCAGACCCTCGTCGCTCTGGGCGGTTTGACCTACGATAGGGTTTTGCATGCCGGCGAGTGGTATCGCATTTTTTCGGCAACGCTGCTGCACCTGAATCTGGTGCATTTGCTTTTCAATTGCGTGGCCTTGTACATGGCCGGCGTCGTCCTCGAGAATCTTGTCGGCAGGGCCTGGTTCCTTGCCTTATTCCTCATAGGCGCCGTGAGCGGTTCCTTGATATCGCTTGCAATCAATCCGCATACGGTCGTTTCGGTGGGCGCGTCCGGCGCGATCATGGGGCTTCTTGCCGCAGGCTCTGCCTGCAGTTTCCGACTCCCGAAGGGCCTGGGCCGCATGCGCATCCAGATCAAGCTGCTGCAGATCCTGATTCCGGCAATGATACCTTTGGCCTTCATCGAAACCGGCCATCATGCCGATTTCGGCGCTCACCTGGGTGGCATATTGAGCGGGGCGATAGCAGGATTTGCACTCCTGAAGAACTGGCCGGCGGCAAAGCCTTTGCCTGGATACATCGGATTGGCAAAAGTCATTTCCTGTGCCGGGCTGGCGGCATTCGCCTATGCCGCCGCTCTCATTACTCAACACTACGGCACTTAGCGCATTGAATTTTCTTACTGGTTTGTCATAACATCAACCGAGCAGGGATCGATTGGAACAGGGGCCGACGATGCGAACAAAACACAAAAATATCCTCGAACTGCAAGGACACTAACGCATGTACTTGCTTGATCCACGCACTACCGTGTTGATCGGCGGGATCACAAGTGGGCTCATGGCCTTCGTGTTGACCATGCTCGCACGTTCCACTCCACTGCCGGTTCCGGGTCTGCGCACCTGGGTGATCGGCGCATGGCTTGCCTTCAGCTCCCTGGTGCTGCTGGGCTTGCGCGACCTGGTCAGCCCGCTGGCATCGGTCACCCTGGGCAACAGCGCCCTGCTGCTCACCTTCATCGTCTGGCTTGCAGGAAGCCGGCACTACTTCCGAAGCGCCATGCGCTGGACCCCATGGCTGACGTTCTGGGTCCTGGCCGCTTTCGCGGTAACCTGGTTTGTGTATGGCGATGAGAGTTTTCGCAGCCGGGTAGTCATTGTCGCAGGGCTTTGCGCCTACATCAATATTTACCATGCACTGGTATTGCTGCGCACGCCGCGACCCGAGCAGTTCAAAAAAGGCATCGGCGTTACGTTGACCGCCTCCTGGCTGGCAGCCCTGGCGCTGGTATATCTTCTCAGGATGCTCCACGCCATTGCCTTCCCCCAAGGCGATATGGGGCTGCTGACGCAAGACATCGTTCAAATCATCTATACGGGCTGCTTCACGATCTGCAATCTCATGCTCGTGATCGGGTTTGCCACGATCGCCTCGGACTATGTCCGCGCGATGATAGAAGAACAGGCGATACGAGATCCATTGACAGGGGTCTATAACCGCCAGGCCCTGGTCAAATGCCTCGAACGCGAATTCGCCCAAGGCATGCGCGGCAACCACACATTCAGCGTTGTCATGCTGGACGTGGATCATTTCAAAAAAATCAATGACGGACATGGGCATCCCATCGGGGACCAGGTGCTGATCCAGCTATGCCGGCGGATGGAATGCCTGATACGTCCACACGATGTGCTTGCGCGCTACGGCGGCGAGGAGTTCTTCATCGTCATGCCCGCCACGCCCTTGCCTGAAGCGTTATTGGCCGCACAGCGGATCCTGGTGGAAGCGATTCAGGTGGAAGACCCGTCCTTGCCGGGTTTCACGATCAGCATAGGCGTCGCGGAATGGACGCAGACCGACGTGACGACTGCCGCATTGATTGTCCGCGCTGATACCGCGCTCTACCAGGCGAAGGCGAACGGGCGCAATCGGATCGAGATCGCGGGCACGTCCCCGGAAAGACTGCCGGTGTGAACTAATGCGGCACACGCCAGGCACGGCCGCCCAGCAACTCACCATTGCATGCGAAAGCCGATCGTGCCGCCATATCCATACGAATCGCCGATGTTGGCCAGGCTGGTATTGATGGCGCCTTCTCCGTAAATGGAATACTTGCCCTCATTCCAGCTGTAAGAGCCGCCCAATCCAATTCCAGCCCATAGCGGATCGTTTCGGCTGACGAAGGTCTTGTCGCCAACGACGACCGAGGTCCCATCGAGCAATTCGTCATAGATATTGGCGATGCCGTAGACACGGATGCGCTTGACCTGGCGCTCAAGGCTGATGCCCAGACGGCCCTGCAGGCTGGCATCCCGCTCCGCGCTGACCGGGGCATTGAAGATATCCCTGAAATCCCTGAAATCCGCCTTTGAATAGGTGAGCTGGAACTGCGGCGTCACCGACCAGCTTTCATTCATGGCCATGCGTTTGCCGGCCTCGATCGAAAATGCCTGGCCGAAGGCATTGCTGCCGTTTTTCAGGTCATGGCCCGGATTCGCAAACAGGTCGCTGCTGTACCACATCGCCTGCGCCGCGCCGTCCACATAAAAACCGCTGTCCCCGTACCAGGTCAGCGCGGCGCCAAGGCCGTAGCCGTCGGTGGAGATTTTTCCGTATCCATAACGGCCGACGCCCTGATTCCAGATCGTCCCGGCGTTGCCGTGCACATAGTGGGTGAATACGCCGCCAACGAGTTTTCCGGCATCGCTTTCCGCGAGCGCGGCATTAAATCCGATTTGGATCCGGGAGGTGTCGTAATTGTAGGCGCTGTCGGAGGTGGAGTCCTTTGGATCGATTCGCGTATGTCCGGCTTCCACACGTCCCCATATGCCGTTCGTTTCGGTGACGGCGCTGCCGGCAGTCTGCTGGCCGCTGCCGTCTCCGCCCGAAGACGCGGCGCTCGCATCGTTCCAGAAGCGATTGCCCTCCCTCTGCTGAAGCGTAGGCAAACTGTTCAGGCCCAGCAGAAACTGAGGATAAGCTTCGTAGGTCGGCACGCCGGGCTGATACAGCGCCAGGCTCGGATTCCCCGGTCCGGTCGATGCCGCGAAGATCAAATTCCTCAAGGTCGAGCGCAGGTACCAATCGCCATCCGCGGGCGAGGAGCCGTCGCCCTGAAAGAGTCTATAAGCATACGCGCCGCCAACAACCGCCTGCGCCCCGTCAAAGACGGTATCGCCGAGCAATGTAAATTTGCCGCCGGAGGTTCCGGTGACATCGATGATCTTGATGCCGTCGGCGGTAAGCGCACCCAGGCCGTCTATATTTTTCACCGTCACGGTGGAATTCCCCGACGAATTTCCCTGGATGAGCAGCTTGTCCGTCGCACTGCCGTCACCGCCAAGCACCGCATTGAGCGCCAGTGTGCCGCCATCGCCAACATAATTGTTGGCAATGGTGAGCATGGTGTTCGCCTGGCCGCCAAATCGGAGCATGCCGGTATTCTTCAAGCTCAGGAGCGTCTGGCTATAGCCGTTCAGCGCCAGCGTTCCTCTGGTATCGATACTGTAGTCCGAGTTTGCGCTGAACCGATTGGCCGAAGCGGCAGCCAGAGTGCCATCGGTCACAGTGGTCAGGCCGGCATAGTCGCTGCCGGCAAGCAGCGTGGTTGTGCCGGAATTGACCTGGTTGACATCCAGGTTGCCGGTCAGCAGGGAGGCAAAAACGATGTCGACGGCATGGTTGAAGTTGACGGTCGCGGCGCCGGCGCCTCCTTGCACGGTCGGCGCATTCAATACGCCAGACAGGCCGCCGGTACCGACATTGATTGTGCCCGTGGCGGTATTCTGCGACGCCAGCTGGATCGCCGCTGCATTGAATGCCCCGCCGTTGGAAAGATTAAGGGTGCCGTTTCCCTGGTATCCAATCCAGCCGGTGCCTGCGGTGGCGACGGCAGAACCGATCCCGTCGATATTGATGATGCCTACGCCACTCGTTTCCTTGCCGGCATAAGCATATGAGGAACTATTGACCTGCCCGCCATTCGTCACATTCAGTTCGCCTAGCCCTGAATCCGCAACGCGCAGATTGGGCGCCACCAAAGTGGAATGATCGCCCGTGAGGGCATTGACGCCATCCACATAGAGAATGCCGGTCCCTCCGGCAAACCGGCCTAGAAGCGCAATCGCCGGAACCGAAATCAGTCCGCCATCCGTTATGAAGGCCGTTCCCTGGCCTGTTTCACCTATTTGAATATTATTATTCAATACCTTCAAGGTCGAGCGAAGACCGGTCGCCGCATTGACGCCATCGACGACAATGGCGCCGCTCGCCCCGGCGTTGTCGCCGACAAAGGTGGTAAATGACGAAGAGACGAATCCGCCATTGGCAATCGAAAGAGCGCCTTTTCCGGATTCGCCGACAAGTATATTATTCAGTACGATGATGGAGGACCGATCGCCGCCAGCGGCAACGCCGTCGACCATAACGGAACCCACGCCGGTATCGCCATAACCGATGGCAAACGAATCGGGATTCACCTGGCTGTAAAGCCCGCCATCCGTAATATCGAGCGTGCCGGTTCCGAAGTGGCCGATAATGCCTGCGGAGGAATTTGTCCATTTCGATCCGGCGCCGGAAATCGAAACAGAACCTGTGGTGTTGTTTTCAAAACCCACATACAAATAGGCGCCCTGCACAACGCCTCCCGCGGTGACAATCGCCGAGCCGGTTGCCGAAGGTCCCGCGTTGTTGTTGGAAAGGTTGGCGCCGATTGCAATGCCGGTTCTTGGATCGTTGGGAAGAGTCCACGTCGGAGAACTGATTAAGCCGAGAGGATCTCTGGCTTGCGACAAACATGTGCTTGGAACATTGCTGATCGCAGGACAACCGCCTGACAATATCCCGTTACTCCCGGTGACAGTGACATTCTGGGCACCGGCCGATGCCGCGCCAAATGCCAACCACGTTGCAAGCGCCATGCCGCGAAAAAGTCCGGAACTCCCATGGTAAGAAACATGCCGGGCATCTTCCGATGCAGATATCGGATCGCTCGCCACTTTTACCAGCGACGTAGCCGGTTGAGATTCAATGCCGAAGACTGAGATACTGATGCCCGCCATTTGGGCCGCTAGCTCTTTGCAATCCAAGCTCAACTCCTCTTATCCGTCCTCGTCTCTAAGTAAGCGGAGGAATGCTGCACCGATTTGGCCGGCACAGTTCTCCTCCCGGACGATTTATTCGCTCCCCGTCATCAGCGGAGCTCCGTTCATTTTTATTTAATTTAGAATTGAATCTTTGTGAAAAGTATAGATTAGAAACTTCCGTGGCGGAAATCGCCAACGTGAAAAGAAATCTGATTTCTTTCGTCTTGTCGACGGATGCTTTTTTCGGGAGGAATGAATCGTCCGCCGTCGTTTTTCATAGGGAGGCGACTTGTTTTTCCGCAAAAAATAATCGCCTTCGTCCGTTTTTTTGAGGCAAGCCGATGCCGGAAAGTGAAAGAACTTGTCAGAAAATATTTAAAACCCAAACGACAATGCCATTGGCATGACGCCTTGTCGAATACCGATACCGTCGTACTGTCTCCAGTCGTATCGAGTACCTGCCCCAATGACAGTCAGCGATTCAATAAAACGGCAACGCAATTAGAAAATATACAAGGGGTAACGACAGTGGAAAAAATGAATGCACTATTGCTGGACCTGTATGGCGCGGCGCAAGAGAGTTCGGTCATCGAGTTCCATGAACGCGCCCTTTCCATCGTCAAGCAAGCGCTGTACTTTGATTCGGCCACCATCATAACGGCGAATTTTTCCAGCAAGAACGAAATGGCCGTCAGGTCCATTCATGCCCACAATCAGCCGCTGGAAAAGCTGCATGAACGCAGCAAGCTGTCCAGCCCGGATACCGTTCTTCTGGATGCATACAAACAGCGAGGCAATCTTCTTTTGGAAGATGCGCGCAACATCGACAAAAAAGAAATCGATCTCATCAATTATTGTAAAAAATACGAAGTCGCACACACCTTGGTATTGGTTCCGAAAGAAACCACAAGGAACGACGTCGACCTGCTGGCGCTCTGGCGGGCCAAACAAAAAAATGTCTATTCGCAGCAAGACGCCCACTATGGACAGATGATGCTTCCGCATCTTTTTCAAGCGCGCGCCATTAACCGCAGGATTTTCAGCGCCAGTCAAAAGTCGGCAAGGCCGGACCGGGTCAGCCTGCTGTCGGACCTGAATGGCTGCCTGTATTTTGTTGAAAGCGACGCCATATCCTTATTGCAAACGGAATGGCCCGAGTGGACTCCGCCCATGCTGCCGTCCACGCTGATAGAAACATTAAGGAGCAGTCGTAACCGGCAATACCTCGGAAAATCGATCATCCTGAATGCGACGGTCGAGGGCAACCTGCTCGATATTCAAATATCGTCCAGACCGCTCGGCCGCATGTTGACCAGGTCGGAACAGACCGTGGCATGGCTTGCCTCGGACGGGATGAGCTATAAAACGATTGCAAAATATCTGGGAAATTCGCCTGCGACGGTCAGAAATCAATTGCACAGCGTCTATGCCAAGCTCGAAATATCGAATAAATCATCCCTGTCCCAAACCCTCCGCCAGCTTTCCGACATATATCCCCGCGATAATCCATAGAACATTTGTTCCATAGCCCGGAAAAAATCGCTTCGCTAAAATTCTTCCTGATTCCAACAAGCCGATCGGATCAGGAAGCGTCCAATCTTCCCTCGCTTCAAGGATCCTGGAATAAAGGAAGAATTTTTTGCGCCTCGACAGGGCGGGTGTTGAGCTACACGCCTTATTTTTTACATTCAAAAACTTTTATAAATGCGAACAATGCCACGATTCCCCCACCTCGTTTTCCTCGCCTTTCTGCTCGCAACACTGAGTGCTTGCGATAAATCTTCCGCCACAAAGGAACCGGCGAACGAAAGCGCAACGGAAAGCGCGCCAGCCGTTGCGCAAAACAAGAATCCGGACGAGATCCCGCGCCGGACAGGCAATCGGACTTACACATCGCTCGATTTATCGTGGAACAGTCTTCCAAAGGAAGACTACGAAAAAATGTACGGGCAATTTCGAAATCTTTATTGGTCGGGAACACCGAAGGATCTGGATAAATTGGCTGAAGATTTTTCTGTCGACTATCGCCGGGAAACCGATAGTTTCAAACGCTCGGACTTGCTGAAGCAATTGACCCCTGCTTTGGAAAAAAATTATTCAGATGCCCAGTTGCAGAAGGATTACTCTATCCGTCCCTTGCAATCCAGCGCGCATGTTTCTCCCTACGACGCGAAACTGGGGCGATACCGCGTTACGTTTTCTAGCGACGCCGAAGAATATCGTCTGAAAAAAGACGATGACATCCACAAAAACAATAGCGAATGGCATATCCTTTTTCTCGGCATCCCGACGCCTGATGCAACGAATGAAATTTACTACAAGCCAAAAGATGAGGCAGAGGCTCGGCTGATCGAGAGCTCGCTGTCGCGTCGTCGCAGCAACGGCAACGATGAAGCTTACACACCGGTGCAATTCGAGGGCGCCGTCATCGGCAATCTGCATGAAAACATGGTCGATACCGCCTTGTTCGGCATCGATAATATTATCGTCCTGGATAAGGATACGGGCCGTCCGCTCTTTAAAATCCCGAGCGGCGATTTAGGCCCCATGCACATCGCCAAAACCAAAATACGGCAGGCGCTCAAGCTGCCGGCACTGCCCTCCGGCACGCAACAATCGTATTTTTAGCCGCCTTTCGACGCATCTTATTGCTCAACACGATAAGATGCCTCCCCTTCATCGCTTGCACTCCCGCAATAACCAATCCCGAAAAGCCAGCACATTCTCGGATGGCTTCGAAGTCGCCGGATACGCCAGGTAATACGCGTTACGCGCTTTCGCCATGTGCGGCAGAGGCTGAATCAGGCTGCCGGAGGCGAGCTCGTCCTTGATCATCGCCGGATCGAACATCGCGATGCCCAGGCCTGCCTTGGCGGCTTGTATGACGAGATTCCGGTTATCCAGCACCAGCTCGCGCATGTTCGGCGGCGGGAAGACGCCGGCAGAGGTTTTTCCGTCTTCTACGGAAGCAAACCACGCATCCCATTCGTCATGCTTCTGGCCATCGAAGCCGGATTTGGTACGCAGCAATTGATGGTGGACCAGGTCCGCCGGGCTGGTCAGCGGATTGGCCCTGGTAATGGCCGAAGGCGCGCACACCACCATCAGGCTGACTTCCCTCAAAAGCTCGGATACCAGTCCCGGCTGATGCGCGCTGCCTAAATAGATCGAGCAGTGGACGTTGTCCCGTTCGAAATCGACAGGCAAGGCGGAAACGCGAATTTCGATATTGGTATTTTCTTTCTTGAAGCTGGCAAAACGCGGTATCAGCCATTGCATCGCGAAAGTCGACATGCAATTGACGACAAGCACATCCTGCTTTTCGGCGGGCCGTATATTCCGTATCGCGTTCGCGACGCGCGTCAGGCAGACATCCACTTCCAGGTGAAACTCCTGCCCCGCCGCCGTAAACGCCAGGCCCCGCCCCGTTCGCGTAAAAAGCTTTACGCCGAGTTGGTCTTCCAGGACATTCAGCTGATGGCTGAGCGCCGAGGCAGTCACATTCAGATCCTCTGCCGCCCGCGCCAGGTTGAGGTGCTTGCCGATAACCTGAAAGCTTCGCAGATAGTTGAGTGTGGGCAGAGAACGCATACTGGCAAACTCCCGGCGTGCAGCGCTTCGTTCGGAATGGCGCCCCCGGATCGCGACAAGCTTCGCTCCTTTCCGCAATCCGGGAAGAGACCGCTTCATGTCCGCCTTCGGCGCCACGTTTTACCTACATCGAGTTGAATTTCGATCACGGCATTGTACCCGCAAGCATCAAAAATCCCTCACGTCTGAGTGGTTGAAGTTTCCCCTCAGACCGGCACGCCAGCCATTACACTTTCTTCAGCTCGACTCCAGGCAAGGACATTGCATCGGCGCCGGCGCAGTTGAAATCCAGTGGAAAGCCGCCTTTGCGCGGCACGGCAAGTCTTTCGACAACACAGTTTTTCGGGAAAACACATGAGCGATGAATCTTTCCCAGGGGAAAATTCGAACAATAATTCGAACGGCAATTCGAATGACGCGCAAGGCGACGAACATCCTCGGCTGCGGCCAGGATCGGGACGGCTGCGCGGCAAAACCGCGGTCGTCACCGGCGCCAACAGCGGCATAGGCCGCGCCACCGCCCGCCTGTTTGCGCGGGAAGGCGCAAAGGTCCTCTGCTGCGATATCCAGGAAACGGTCGTTCCGCGCGTGGACCAACTGATCCGTGCGGAAGGCGGCGAAGCGTTCTACCAGCATATCGACGTCACCAGACAGGAAGACTGCGATCTGATTTTGCCCACCGCCCTGGAGCAGTTCGGCGGCCTGGACATTTTGTTCAACAACGCCGGCGGCGCGGTGCGCAAGAAACTCCATGAATACAGCGACGAAGAGTGGCGGTTTGTCGTCGACCTGAATCTCAACGCCATGTTTCGCATCGTGCGCGCGGTGATACCGCATTTCATGAAACAGGGCAGCGGCAATATCGTCAGCAATTCCTCGACCTACGCCGCCATGGCTTCCCCCGAGTATCCGGCTTATTGCGCCACCAAGGCCGCCATCATGAACCTGACGCGCTCGCTGGCGCTCGATTACGGGCCTTTCGGCATCCGCGCCAACTGCGTTTGCCCGGGCTCGATCGACACGCCGCGCATACGCGGCTATCCGCCGCGCCCGCTATTGGCCGGAAACGGGCCGGCCCAGGACAAAATGCGCGCCAGGGCAGCCGGCAGCACCAAGGCGTTGCTGCGAATGGGCAGCGCGGAAGAAGTCGCCTATGCCGTGCTGTTCCTGGCCTCGGAAGAATCGTCGTTCATAACCGGCCACGGCCTGGTGATCGACGGTGGACAGACAATTTCAGTTTGAGTGCATGAAGCCGTCTGTCCTTGCTATCCGCCACCGCTCGCCGACGACTCCGTATATCGAATTTTTACCAGGGAAAACCAATAATGAAAACACTAAGTAAATTTAAATTCGGCATGATGGCCTGTCTTCTGTTGCTGGCCGCCGCAGCCAGCGCGCAGGTTCCGATGTATCGCGGCGCCGACCGCAGCCAGCGCCTGCTCGACGGCGCCCATGCCGAAGGCACGCTGTCCGTCTATACCTCCATGGCGGAGAAGGACATTTCCCGCCTGGTCGGTTCTTTTGAAAAGAAATACGGCATCAAGGTCAAGGTCTGGCGCGCCGGCACGGACAAGGTATTGCAGCGTGTTATTTCGGAAGCGCACTCCGGCCATAGCGATGTCGATTTCCTGTTGAGCACGGCGCCGGAGATGGAAGCGCTGTACCGCGAAAAAATCCTGCAACCTGTCTATTCGCCGATGCAAAAGGATTTGATTCCGGCGGCGCTTCCCGCGCACAGGGAATGGACCGGCATGCGGGTCTATGTATTCGTGCAGGCATATAACACCAAGAAGATCGGCAAGGCGGACCTGCCGCGCACTTACCAGGACCTGCTGAACCCGCGCTGGAAAGGCCAGCTCGGCCTTGAAGCCAAGCACGAATGGTTCTTCACGCTGGTGCAGAGCATGGGCGAGGAAAAGGGCCTGAAATTCTTCCGCGACATGGTGGCCGCCAACGGCATGTCCCTGCGCAACGGCAGCACCTTGCTGGCAAACATGGTCAGCGCGGGCGAAGTGCCGATGGCCTTGAATCTCTATACGCATGTCGTCGAGCCGTTGCGCGCCAAGGGCGCTCCGATCGATTACTTCTCCTTGTCGCCCACGATCGCTTCCACCGACGGCATCGCCATCCTGCGCAAGGCGCCGCATCCGTACGCGGCAACCCTGTTCTACGACTACATGCTGAGCGAAGGCCAGAAAATTGTCGGCGATACCTCGATCAGCACCAATCGCAAGGACGAAGCCAGGCTGGCGAAATTCCAGCCTATCGTTTTCAGCGATCCGGGCAAGGTCCTGGACAGCTACGACAAATGGGAAAAGCTTTACGACAACGTGGCGAACGGCCGTTGATTCTTTCGGATAAACAATATAGACCAGGTTTGAACATGAAGACAGAACAGAACAAGCTATTGACGCAGACCGGCCCAGGCACGCCGATGGGGGACTTGTTTCGCCGCTATTGGATTCCGGCCCTGTTGTCGGAAGAATTGCCCGAACCGGACTGCCCGCCGGTACGCGTCAAGCTGCTCTCGGAACGGTTGATCGCCTTTCGCGACAGTGAAGGACGTCTGGGGCTGATCGATGAATTCTGCGCGCATCGCGGCGTGTCCTTGTGGTTCGGCCGCAATGAAGAGAATGGCCTGCGCTGTCCATACCATGGCTGGAAATACGACGTGACCGGCCAGTGCGTGGACGTGCCGTCCGAACCGGCGGCAAGCGGCTACTGCGAAAAAATCAAGCTGGCGGCGTATCCGATGATCGATCGCGGCGGCATCCTGTGGACCTATATGGGGCCGCCGGAATTGCAGCCGGAAATCCCGATGTATGAGTGGACCACCGTGCCGGAAAACCGGCGCTATGTGTCCAAGCGCGAACAGGATTGCAACTGGCTGCAACTGATGGAAGGCGGACTCGATTCTTTCCATTCCATTTTTCTTCACAGCATGTCGGCAAGCCGGGATCCCCTGCTTCAACGCGACCCGGCCAGCGCCGAATACCTGCAGGCAGATCCGTATCCGGCATTCGTGCCGCAAGAATCGCCGGGAGGGCTGTATATCGCGACCCGCCGCAATCAGGGCGAAGAGAATTACTACTGGCGCGTCACGCAATGGCTGATGCCATGCATCAGCCTGTTCCCGCCTTACAAGGGCAACCCGCATGGCGGCCATGCCTGGGTGCCGGTCGACGACGAACATGCCGTGACGTTCAGCTTCGACTACAACCCCGAGCGCCCTTTCAGCGAAGCCGAACTGGAAGCCATGCGCGAAGGAAGGGGAATTCATTGCGCGACCATACCCGGCACCTATCGCCCGCTGGCGAACCTGCACAACGACTATCTGATGGATCGCGCGGCGCAGAAGGAAGGACGCAGTTATTGCGGCGTGATGGGTTTCGGGGAACAGGATTCGGCAGTCCAGGAAAGCATGGGGCCGATCGAGGATCGCAGCAAGGAAAACCTGGTCGGCACCGACAACGGCATCATCATGACCCGCCAGCGCCTGCTGAATGCGGCAAAGGCCGTGCAGAACGGCATGGCGCCACCGGGGCTGGATGAAAAGTCGCAGCGGGTTCGCGCCTTCTCGTCGGTGCTGCCGCGCGCCGCGCCCTTGCAATCCGCGCCGGAAATGCAGGTGTCCGACCGCGTTCAAGAATAGCATCCGCGCGGAGCGGCATGCTTGTCCGATGCAGCTGGTCGATCCTGCGCTGGTGTTCGACGAAGAGCAGAAGTGGGCCCGCCTTTACGACGACATCATCGTCCAGCAAGCCAAGTAAGCATATCGCCGAATTCGTCCGGGGTTTCGGCCCCGAACGCCGGCGACCGGACTTCACATTACCAAGCACCCAAATCTGAAAAGGGGATTCACACATGGCGATCGATACGCTCATTCCTGGCAACACGGCATTACTCTTCTTCGACATGCTGAACGGCCATCTCAAGAAGGACGATCCGGCCACACAGGCGCGCGCCAGGCCGGTGATCGAGGCCGCCAGCCAGATCCTGGCGGCGGCGCGCGCGCATCGCGTCATGGTGGCGTATGCCGCCGCCAACCATCGCGACGACAATCTCACCAGCGCGCACACCATTCGGGATACCAATAACCGCCTGCAGCCGATCCCGGTCGACCAGCCGCCCGATTTGAAAGCGGTGCTCGACGGCGGCACCTGGGAAGCCGCGATTATCGATGAATTGAAGCCCATGGCCGAGGATTACATCATTCCCAAATATCGCTGGAGCGCCTTCTTCCAGACCTACCTCGACCTGGCGCTGCGCACGCGCAAGATCGACACCATCGTCATCGCGGGCGGTTCGACCGACGTCGGTGTCGCCAGCACCGCCTATGCGGCCCGTGACATGGATTACAACCTGGTGTTCGTCAGCGACGCCGGCGCTTCTCCCGAGGCCGACAACCACGACCAGTTCATGCGCCGCATCTTTCCGCGCATGGGGCGGGTACGCACGGCGTCCCAGGTCGCGGCCATGCTGCAGGCCGGCGCCGCGAGCAAATAAGCCGCCCTTGTCCGCGGGCCATTCACTTTATAGATCGGGAGATGTCATGAAGCAGGAAATCAAGCTGGAGAACGGCTTGGAGGGCGTTCTTTACCTGCCGGAATCCGGCACAAGCGAGCACACGGCAAAGACGGCCGTCATCATTCTGCATGAACGTTACGGCCTGGTGCAGCATACGCTCGACCTGGCGCAAAAACTGTCCGAAGACGGCTACGTTGCGTTTGCGCCGAATCTGTTTTCTCGATGGGACGGCGACCAGGCCGCGCTGACCGCGGGAAAGGCGCGCGTGATCATGCCCGATCCTGAAATCAGCCGTGTACTGGACCTGGCGATCGACCTGGTCCGCAACGACGGCAGCACGCGCTGCGAGGAAATATTCCTGATGGGCGTCTGCCAGAGCGGCCGCTACCCGATTGTCATGGCCAGCCAGCGCCATGATCTCAGCGCATGCATCGTGTTTTATGGCGCGACGCAAGAGCGCGACTGGGATGCCGGGCCGCTCCAGCCGGTATCGATGCCCGAAATGGTGAAAAAAATAAACGTGCCCTCGCTCTTCGTGTTCGGCGAAACCGACCACACCATTTCCCTGGAACATGTGCGGCGCATGCGCGAGGCGCTGGAAATAAATCGCAAGTCATACCGCATGCATGTGCTTGAGGGCGCGCCGCACGGCTTCCTGAACGACACCATGCCGGGACGCTATCGGCCTTGCGATACGAAAGTCGCCTGGAAAATGCTGCTCGATTTTATCGACGAAGTCACGACCGGCGCCTGGCCGAAAGAAAAAGTGCAATGGCAGTTTCAATCCTGTTCCGCCGCGCAATACGATTTTGGCAAGAATGTCCGGCTGGAATAGACAAGCCGGCGCCGGCCGGCGCGACGGATAACGGAGAGCGGCCTTGGAGACTACGGATGTTCGACCCGATACCGCTTTTCGGCCGCCGACAAATGCGCAACCACCACGTGCGAGACGACGTTCACGCCGATGCCGCCGAAGAAAAACGGCACGATGTAAAGCGCAACCGAAATCTCGGACGTGAAAATGCCGTCGTCGATCAGCGATGCGGTGTGCCTGGCCAGCGTTGCCAGGCTTTGCAGCAGATACACATCGACGCCGGAAATGACCACCAGCGCAACGCCGAAGGCCATCACCATCGCCCGTGAAATGCTGCGCTTGACGATCATGATCGTATATATCAGGATCGGCGATCCGAACGAAAGAACGATCAGCAGCCAGAATCTCAATTCGACAAAAATAGTCGTTCCCATGGTTCAGCCCCCCTCAAAGGTCTACCATTTTATCCGGACGCCGACCTTCGCACCAATCGCATGGCTGTCGCCGAAATCCTGCAGGCTGGTCCGCGCCAGCAGTTCGCCGTAGACGGTATAGCGGTCGTTGTCCCAGCTCGTGAATGCGCCGCCGCCGATACCGGCCCACAATGCCTGTTCCCTGCTTTCGACATCCAGGTCCGCCACATGGGCCGACGTGCCGTCGAGGAAATCATAGTAGAGATTGGCGATGCCGTAGACGCGCGCGCGGCGTTCCTTGCCGCCGATCGTCCATTTGCTTTCGCGGTCCAGGGAGAAACCCAGGCGCGCCACCAGGCTGCTGCCGTCGTCGTGCGATACATCCGCGCCGAACTGATCGGTGAACGAATCGAACCGGACTTTCGACCATGTCAGTTGCACTTGCGGCGTGACGGTCCAATTATCGCCGAGCGGCAAGCGCCGGCCGGTCTCGATGCCGGCGCTGAAGCCGCGGCCGTTATTGCCGTTCGCCACGGCGGTGTTGAGCGTGGACGAGCGGATGTCCGTGTCGTACCAACTCGTCGCCGCCTGCCCGTCGACATAGACGCCGTTGTTGCCGTACCAGGTCAGCGTGCCGCCGATGCCGTATCCCCGGACGTCGAGCGAACCATCGCCGAAGCGGGACGAGACGTCGGCATCGGCCGTGCCGTAATGCACGGTCGGACCGGCGACCAGCGTGCCGGCGTCGCTCTCCATGAGCGGCATGTCGATGCCGGCCTCGAATTTCCACGTCTTCATCTTGTAGCCGGCGCCGGTCGTGCCGGAGGCGGGATCGATATGCGTATTCTCGCCGTCGATATGCGCCCATGCGCCGCGCCCGGCGATCAGCTCGCCCGGCGCGCCTTCCAGCGCATCCCCGGACGGCAGTCGCTCGCGATTGCCGACGCGTTGGCTGAAGCTGCCGAGCTGGTTCAAGTTTTGCAATATGCCTGAATACGCTTCATACAGCGGCACGGTCGGGGCGAGCAGCGCCGTGACGGTGGTGCCGCCGCCCGGCGTGGACGAAATCAATGCCGAACGCAGGTACCAGTCGCCGTCTGCCGGCGTCGCGACGCCGTTCTGGTACAGGCGATACGCATACGCGCCGCCGACAACGGCCTGATCGCCTTCGAACGTGTAATTGCCGAGCAGCGTGTAGGCCCCATTCGATGCGCCTTGCACATCCACGATCTTGATGCCTTCGGTGGTTTTTGCGCCGCCGCCGCCGAGGTTGGCGACTTGAATCTTGCCGGTGCCCGAGGTATCGCCGGTGACAACCAGTTTGCCGGTGGATGAACCGTCGCCCGCCAGTTGCGAATTGATGCGGATCGTGCCGTTGTTGCTGATGTAGTTGCCGTTGACCGTCAGCGTGGACAAGCCGTTCGTCCCCACCGTGCCGGCATTGGTCACGTCGCCGTTGATGGTGCCCTTGGCGAGCAGGGTGCCGTCTTCAATGCTCCATGGCCCGGTCGAGTTGAGCGTGCCGTTCAGCGTCCATATGCTGCTGCCGGTTTTGACGAAGCTGTCGAAGTTCTGGTATTGGGTGCCGATCTGCGCAGCATCATCGAACGTGGCATTGGCGCTGCCGCCGAACTTGAGCACATCGCTGGCACCCGCTCCTGCGACCACATTACCATCGATTTTCGAGCCGGCGCGCAACTCAAGAAACAGGGCAGCTCCCCCGCTCCATGTGATTGCATTCGGACGCCCCGCACCGGCATCCGCGCCGGCATTAATCGTGCCGGAGTTGATCAGCGAAATTTGACCGTTTGACGCCGTAATAGCTGCAGCGCCAAGACCGCCTTCGATCGTTCCCGTGTTCTCAATGAAGGCCAGATTGACGCCGCCATTCATTAAGTGTACGCCGACACCTCCGCCCGCACCGCCATTGAGGTCCGAACCGCCGCGAATCACGCCGCTGTTGATGATCGTGTAGCGTGGCAACGCACCAGCCGTGACGCCTGCACCGGCAATACCGCCGGTGACATCGCCGCCCTCGATCACGCCTTCATTGATGAGCGTGTTGCTACCGTTTATCGAAACGCCGTGGCCAGTGTTGTTACCTTGCCCGCCCTTGATGTTGCCTCTATTGATCAGGGTCTTGGCTCCTAACGCCATCATCACCCCCACGCCGGTTCCGCCCGTTACATTGCCGTTGATGATCATGGTACTCAGAGAGATCGCACTGGCTGTTGCTACCCCGGCGTTGAATTGCACTGCGGCAGTGGCTCCTGTGGCCGTGTAATTGCCGTCCAACACATACTGGCTCGGGTTGGCGGCTGAAAATATCACGTTGCCGTTGCGGTTAAGCACATGACCCTGCGTGTCGATCTGCACCACGGTCGACGGCAGTGTTAGTGCCGTCGTCAACGTGATATCCCCGCTCAATTTGATGACCGCGTTGGTGTCGCCATTCGTATTGATCGCGTTGACGGCTGAGACAAAGCTGGCATCGTCGTTGACGAGATATTCCGCCGAATACGCGGCTATCGGAAACAGCAGTGAAATTGCCAATGCCATCGTCGATGCGCGCGGTGCACGAGAAATTGCCTGCCGCCGTCTTTGATACGCGTTCATCCTGTCCCCTTTATACAGACCATGAAGAATTCCCCGGTGGAAATAATAATTTATTCTTATGACTTCATCTGACAATTAAGTGAGGTTTCCGCGGTTTTACAACGGTTAAGGACACTTCGGCGTCGAATAATTTCAATTAAAGCCACGCCGACATCATTTCTTACGCAAAATTAATTCTCTGTCCGATGCTCATGGCGCCAGCCGGCGCTTATGATGCTTCCGTTGCACGGATGCGCTGCGGCATGGATTCAACGCCGCCTGCCCGGCTTTTAACGAGGACACTTCATGGATACCGGCAAGCCAAATGCAGAGCAGCAGGACATCATCGACCTGCTTCAAGTATCCCCGGCCATCGATATCGACCGGGAAATCGCCCGCCGCACAGCGTTTTTGGTCGATGCGATGACACAGGCAGGCCGTTATGCCCTGGTCCTGGGCATCAGCGGCGGCGTGGACTCGTTGACGGCCGGGTTCCTGGCGCAGAGGGCCGCGCTCCAAGCCCGCGCCAAAGGGCATCCTGCGCGATTCATCGCCGTGCGGCTGCCTTATGGCCGGCAGCGCGACGAAGCGGATGCGCAGCTATCGCTCAAGGCCATCGGGCCGGATGCGGTCGTCACCGTGGATATCAAGCCCGCCAGCGATGCGATGCTGAACGCGCTGACGCTTGAAAACTTGCATGAAACCACGGACCGCGACAAGGACTTCATTCTCGGCAATATCAAGGCGCGCCAGCGCATGATTGCCCAATACGCCATCGCCGGCGATGCGCGGGGCCTGGTTATCGGCACGGACCACGCCGCCGAGGCCTTGACAGGATTTTTCACCAAATACGGCGACGGCGGTTCCGATGTGCTGCCCTTGTCGGGACTGAGCAAGCGCCAGGTACGCGCGCTGGCCCGGCGTTTCGGCGCCCCGGATACGCTGGTCGACAAGACACCGACCGCGGATCTCGAAACGCTGGCGCCGATGAAACCCGATGAAGACGCTCTGGGGCTGACCTATACGGACATCGACGATTTCCTGGAAGGGAAACAGATAGACCCTCACATGGCAATGCTGATTCAAGAACGCTTCCACGCAACGGCGCATAAGCGCAATACGCCGCTTGTCCCATCCCGAGAAAGCAGCATTCCTCTATAGATAACGTGAAAGAAGCGCGGAGATAATAATGCCCGACCTCAACAAGTTTGCCGAATATGCAAAACAGAGCGATCTGAAACTGGTCACAGCGGAATCCTGTACTGCGGGACTGATCGCGTCGATGCTGGGCGGCATGGAAGGCTGCGCCGATTGGCTGGAAGGTGGCCTGGTGACCTACTCGCCGGAGGCGAAATGCCAACTGCTCGGCGTCAAGGATTGGACGATCAAGCGCTTCGGCCTGACCAGCGAGCAAACGGCGGAAGAAATGGCGAGCGGCGCATTGCAAGTTTCGGAGGCCAATTTCGCGATCGCCAATACCGGCGTGGCCGGCCCGGAAAGCAAGGACGGCATCCCTCCCGGAACGGTCTGCTTTGCATGGTGCATGTCGAACGGACGAGCATGCGAATGCGCATCCGAGACGCAGCATTTCAAGGGGGATCGGGAGCAGGTCAGGAAGGCCGCCGCAGCTTATGCCATCGATCGCGCGATGCATCATCACCGCCGGTTGGCGGTTTTGATCGATGCTCGAAACGCCCGCATCGATCATCGCAGCGGTTCCATATAAATAAATCCAATCGCAAGAATCGGAGTTTCACCATGGCAGCCGGCCTATAGACTGGCGCCATCAATCGAATCTTCCGGAACCCGTTCATGAACCGCGATGAAAGCACACCCACTTAAATTGGCGGCAACGCCGATATCCATCGACAGCCTGGATTGGACAGACCTCGCCGCCCAACTCGACCAGGAAGGCTACGCCTTGCTGCCGGGCCTGTTGGAGAAGGAAAGAGCACAGGCATTGGCACTTTTGGCGTCGGACATGGCAACCGGCAGCGCAGACCTGTTCCATCCAGCAAGAACGCCGCCCGCCGAATTGGCTTCGTGGCGCCAGGCGTTCTATCCGCACCTGATGCCCATCGCCAATCGCTGGAACCGGACCATGGGAAACAAGACGCAATATCCGGCGACGTTCGAGGCATTTCAAACAATGCAAAAGCAATCTCGGCCAACCTGTCCGCAAAACGCCCGCGCCGTCTTCACTTGCCTGCATGAAGGCGAGCGCCAGCCTTTGCATCAGACGCTCGGGAGCGAACGGGATTTCCTGCTGCAGATCGTCATCCTGCTGTCGAAACCGGGGCGCGATTTCAGCGGCGGCGAATTCGCGATGACCGAGCAACGCCCGCGCATGCAGACGCGTCCGATGGTGCTGCCGTTGCGGCAAGGCGATGCAGCGATCATCGCGGCGGCGCATCGCCCATGCAAGGGCAATAACGGCTATTATCGCGTCAATTTGAAACATGCGATCAGCCGGGTACGCAGCGGCCAACGGGCAGGACTGGAATTGGTGTTCGACGATGGGCATTAGCGAGCGATACGATTGGATCGAGCTTGGGCATGCGCTCGGCGAATACGGCAATGCCATACTGCCGGCATTGTTGACGCCGGCGCAGTGCCGGCAACTGGCGGCCTTGTATCCGCTGGACGAACCGTATCGTTCCCGCGTGGTCATGGGCCGGCATGGCTTCGGCCGCGGCGAATATAAATATTTCGCCTATCCGCTGCC
>DASYEK010000063.1:0-15615 GCA_036499085.1 Herbaspirillum sp.
GGTGCATCGGGCGCAGCAGCGCGTGCAGCAGGAACAGCCGCGTTTCGAGGTGCCCAGGGACACGCACCGCGAACTGCTGGCCAGGTTCATGCAGGCGGCCGGCGGCGGCGATCGCGAGGCCATGAAGGCGCTGATGTCGGAGCAGGTGCAACTGGTCGCCGACGGCGGCGGCAAGGTAAACGCCTATCTCAACATCCTGCACGGCGCCGGCCGCGTGGCGGGTTCGTACTGGTCGCTGGAGCATCAATTTCCCGGTCAAGTGGTGTACCGCGCGGTATCGATCAACGGCGAGCCGGGGCTGCTGCGTTACGTCGACGGCAAGCTGGAATCGGCGCAGTCGTTCATCGTGGACGACGGCCGCATCGTGGCAGTATTCATCATGCGCAATCCGGACAAACTGGCCTCGATTCCACAATCCATCTGAAATCTTTCCGATTTCTTCGATTTATTCCGAAAAGACTGTCACAAACCGGATTCACCCTCCGTCTTATAGGCATGGAGGGAGCAATGTGTTCCCCCGTCAACATCGACACATAGGAGAAATGCCATGACTCACGCTGCCCGTCTTCCCTTCTTCACGCTTGCCCAGCCTTGCCTGCAGGCCATGATCAACCTGTCCGGCGCCGTCAAGAAAGGCGCGCTGGGGCCGCGCCTGGTCGAGTTGATCAATCTGCGAGTGTCGCAGATCAACGGCTGCGGCGTCTGCGTGGACATGCACTGGCGCGACCTGATCAAGCAGGGCGCCGAGCCGCGCCATATAAATGCGGTCGCCGGCTGGCGCGATGCGCCGTTCTTCAGCGAACGCGAACGCGTTGCGCTGAACTGGGCTGAAGCCGTCAATGCGATTCCGCTGAACCAACCTTCGGATGAGGATTTCGCCCACCTGCAGGAACACTTCACCGACGCCGAAATCGCCGAACTCGGCTATGCGGTTTCGGTGATCCGGGGCTGGAACATGCTCAACATCAGCTTGCGCAATCAGATTCCGGAAGTGCCGGCCCCGGGCTTCTGAGGTTGTCGTCCTGATCGGTTCAAACCGGGCAAAAAAAAACCGCAAACGTTGAGTTTGCGGTTTTTTCGTCAGGGCAAGCAAAAACGCTTGCTTCCCACCCGTTTTATTCCTTATGGCTTTTTCTTGTAGACGCCGAGTTCCTTCACCGCCGCAGCGGCGAACGAGCCGTCCAGCACGTCATCCACGGTCACCTTGCCCTTGACTTCGCCCTGTTCCTTGTAGAATGCCAGGTCGTTCTTCAGGCTCGGGATATACACTTTGCCGTCCGGGTTGCAGGCTTGCACATTGATTGCGCGATACACGGCCGGATCCTTGACGTTGGTGTATTCGGTCAGGATCGAAATCACGTCTTCGGCGCCAGGACCGGCCAGGCGGCCGTCTTTCAGGGCGTCGTTATACACGCGTGCCGCGCGCAGGTAGGCGCGCATGAAACGCTTGGCCGCATCCGGATTGTCCTTGATGAAATCGCTGGAATACAGCACCACGGCCAGTTGATGGTTCGGATAGATTTCGTCGTCGCCCATCACGCGTACCGCGGCGCCGCTCTGGATCGCCTTGGTGGCCGACGGCTCGGTGGTCATGGCGGCATCGACCGCCTTGTTCTGCAACGCTGCCACGTGCTGCGGGAAGGCCAGGAACACGCGTTCGACGTCGGAATACTTCAGGCCGCCTTTTTTCAGCGCTTCATTCAGGGTCGAAGTCGAACCGCTGCCCGGCGCGCTGCCGGCGATCTTCATACCTTTCAAGTCCTTGAGCGACTTGTAGCGGCCGCTGTCGATCAGGTCCTTGCGCACCAGCAGCGGCTGAAAGCCATAGCCCGGCGGGGTCGATCCCTTGTCTGCCACGATCTTGATGTGAATGCCGCGCGTGACCGCGTTGTACAGGCCGGCCGACGCCGAACCCGCTCCGACTTCAAGCTGGCCGGCGCCGAGCGGCGCGACCATCTTGGCGGCGGAATCGAAATTCACGAAAGTGACCGCCAGGCCTTCTTCCTTGAAATAACCTTTTTTATCGGCGATGAAGAAGCCGACGTCGCTGCTGGCGGACGCCAGGCCGACGCGCACCGGAACCGGATCGGCCGCATGGGCCAACGTGCTGGCGACCAGCAGGGACGCGCCGATGGCCGAGCCAAGGCAGCGCCGCACTAATGTCGAAAAATGCATGGTTGAGTCTCCTGAAAAATTCATTATTGTTCCCATTGGAAAGTAAATATTATCCGGTCGTTCAGTCCTGCCGTCATAACGGCTGCCGCCGACTCTTTTTGTGCGTCTTCGATGCAAGGCCTACATATTGGCATATTTACATGGATTTTTACATATCAATTATTGTCTTATTTTGAGAATAAGTTATTATTTGTCTTTATTAAATCTCATTTTTCAAGAATCAAACAGAATTGCAATTTAGCTGTCGCGCCGATTTCTACCATATTCGAAAGGTTCAACGGGTACCAACATGATGCAAAAACCGCACTGTCCGATCATCGCCATCGAAGAACACTACTGGGACGACGAACTGGCGTCCCATTTTTCGGGCCAGGAAGGCTCGCGCGCCGGACCGATGGAAAAGCGGCTGCGCGATTTCGGCGGCGAACGCATCACGGATATGGACGCCGCCGGCATCGACATGACGATCCTGTCGCATGGCGCGCCGTCCGGCCAGAAATTGCCGGCCGATATCGCGGTGGCGCTGGTGGCGCGCACCAACGATCGCCTGGCCGCCGCCGTGGCCGCCAATCCGACCCGTTTCCAGGCCTTCGCCGCGTTGCCGACCGCGCATCCCGAAGCCGCCGCCGACGAACTGGAGCGCTGCGTCGCCATGGGTTTCAAGGGCGCGATGCTGCATGGCCTGTCCAACGGCGAATTCCTCGACCTGCCGAAGTTCTGGCCGATCTATGCGCGCGCCGAAAAGCTGGACGTGCCGATCTACCTGCATCCTTCGCTGCCGCATCCGGCCGTGCTGGATGCCTATTACAAGGATTACATGAAGGACTACCCGATGCTGGCGCGGCCGGCCTGGGGTTATACCGTGGAATGCGGCACGCAGGCGCTGCGCATGGTGTTGTCAGGCGTGTTCGAAAAGCATCCGAAACTGAAAATCGTGCTGGGCCACCTGGGCGAATCGCTGCCGTTCCAGTTGTGGCGCATCGACCAGGCCTTGTCGCGGGCGGGGCAGAAGTCGCTCAACTTCCGCGATATCTTCACCAATAATTTCTGGATCGCCACCAGCGGTTTCTTCTCCACGCCGGCGCTGTTGTGCTGCGTGATGGAAATGGGCGTGGACCGCATCCTGTTCGCGGTCGACTGGCCGTTCGTCGACGAAAGCAAGCCGGGCGTGGACTGGATGGCGGGGGTGCCGCTGTCGTCCGAAGACAAGATCAAGATCCTGAGCGGCAACGCGCAGAAGTTATTCAAATTGTAGTTGCGGCGCAAGGTCGCCGCCCAGACGCTCCGAATCAAAAATCCAGATCTGAAGAAAGCACATCATGAAATTCGCTTCGTACACTTATCAAGGCAGGAACTCCTACGGCCTGGTCGACGACAAGGGCGTGTTCGACGTCGTGCAGGCCGGCGCCAAATTCGGCGCGACGCTCAAGGATGCCATCGGCGCCGATCAACTGGAAGAAATCGGCCGCCTGGCCGCCGCCAGCGACAAGCGTATCGCGCTGGCCGATATCGCCTTCCTGCCGGTGATCACCGAGCCGGACAAGATCCTCTGCATCGGCATCAACTATCTGTCGCACGTCAAGGAAACCGGGCGCGAGATTCCGAAGTACCCCATGATTTTCTCGCGCTGGGCCGATTCGCAGGTCGGCCACGGCCAGGACATGATTCGCCCGCAGGCATCGACCAAGCTCGACTTCGAAGGCGAACTGGCGGTGATCATCGGCCGCGCCGGCCGCCATATCAAGGCCGCCGACGCATTCGATCATGTGGCCGGCTATTCCTGCTACAACGACGGCAGCGTGCGCGACTGGCAGAAGCACACCATCCAATTCGTGCCGGGCAAGAATTTTCCCGCCACCGGCGGCTTCGGCCCATGGCTGGTGACCTCCGATGAAGTCGGCGATCCATCCCTGCTGAGCCTGGTTACGCGCTTGAACGGCGAAGTGGTCCAGGACGGCAAGATCGACGACCTGATTTTCACGATTCCGATGCTGATCGAATATTGCTCGACCTTTACCGAACTACGTCCGGGCGACGTGATCATCACCGGCACCACCGGCGGCGTCGGCGCGTTCCGCGAACCGCCGTTGTGGATGAAGCAGGGCGATGTGATCGAAGTCGAGATTTCGAAAATCGGCAAGCTGGTCAATACCATCGCGGATGAAATCTGAATTCAATCATAGCCAGGCCGGACCGGGCGGGATCAGTTTCCTGACCTGATCTGACCTGACCCGGCCGAATGCGCCCATCATGGACCTGACCATCAACAATATCGATCTCGACGCCGACGTGCTCATCGTGGGCGCCGGCCCGACCGGGCTGACGCTGGCCAATGTGCTCGGCCGGAACGGCGTCGACGTCGTCATCATCGACCGCAAGCAAGGCACGGTGGCGGAGCCGCGCGCGGTATCGATCGACGACGAATCGCTGCGCACCATGCAGGCCATCGGTTTGGCCGACGAGGTCATGCGCGACGTGGTCAGCGGCTACGGCGTGCACTATATGACGGGGCCGGGCGGCAGCTGTTTCGGCAAGGTCGAGCCGACCGCCAGCGATTACGGTTATCCGCGCCGCAACGCCTTCCGCCAGCCGCTGTTCGAGGCCACGCTGCGCGCCGGCCTCAAGCGTTTCCCCTGTGTGCGCATGCTGTTCGGCCATACGCTGGAATCGTTTGCGCAAGATGCCCGGCAGGTGACGGCGGTAGTGTCGCGCGAAGACGGCGCGCGCTTCAATATCACGGCGCGCTACATGGTCGGCAGCGACGGCGGCCGCAGCCCGGTGCGCGAAGCGCTGGGCGTGGCGATGGCGGGCTCCACTTTCAAGTCGCGCTGGCTGGTGGTCGACACCGACCGGGACGACGATCCGTTCACGCAGATGCGCGTGTATTGCGATGCGCGCCGGCCGCTGGTGGACGTGCCGGGTCCGCATGGCACCCGGCGCTACGAAGTGCTGATCCATCCGCGCGAAGACGCCGACGCGGCGCTGGCGCCGGAGCGCATCGCGGCGCTGCTGCGGCCGTTGCGCGGCGACAAGCCGGTGCACCTGGTGCGCAAGGTGGTCTATACCTTTCACGCCCGCATGGCCGAACGCTGGCGCACGGGGCGGATATTCCTGGCCGGCGACGCCGCGCATCTGACGCCGCCGTATGCCGGGCAGGGCATGAACAGCGGCGTGCGCGACGCGCATAACCTGGGCTGGAAGCTGGCCGCGGCGATGCAGGGACGGCTATCCGACGCCGCGCTGGATTCGTACGAGCAGGAACGGCGCGGACATGCCTGGGCGCTGATCCGCCTGGCGCTGAACCTGGGCGAAGTGATGGCGCCGAGGACGCGCGTGCACGGCTGGCTGATCTATGCCTTCTTTCATTGCGCCGCCTATATTCCGCCGCTGCGGGATTATTTCCTGCAGATGAAATTCAAGCCGAAACCGCGTTATTCGAGCGGCCTGCTGGGTTTGCCCGATGCGCCCGCCGATCTGAGCCGGCGCGGTTATATGCTGCCGCAGCCGATGCTGACCCTGAGCGACGGTTCACCGGCCTCGCTGGATTCGCTGATGGGCGACGGATTTGCGCTGGTCGCCTATGGCGCGGCCGGCTACGCCACGCTGGCCGCGCTGGATCATCCGCTCTGGAAACGCCTGGCCGCGTCCAGGGTATGGATTGCCGATGCGGCGGGACAGCCGTCGCCCCATTTGCAGGCCGGCGGCATTCTCGCCGGGATCGACAGCGGCAGCGTATTGGCGCCGACCCTGGCGCCGCATGTCGGCAAGATATTGCTGGTGCGGCCGGACCGCTATATCGCGGGCGCATTCACGCCCGGCGGCGAACAGGCCTTTGCGGAAGATTATGCCGCGCGGCTTGGCGTGGATGCCGGGCAGACACTGACGCCTGCCGCCGCGGTTTCGCTGCAGCAGGCCTGAACATTGATGAAGAACAGTACTGCGGAAAAGCGCAGATGAAAGAGGAGACCAGCGTGTCCACGATGCAGATTGAAAGTCCGGCGAATCTATATTTCCTGCATATCGCCAGCGAAGATCCGCCGCGCCTGGCCGCGTTCTACCGCGACCAGATGGCGATGCAGGAGACGGTGGATGGCGGCGTGCATCTGTTGAAGGGCGGCTCGCGTGCGGCCGTCATCAGCAGCGGCCAGGCCGGCACCTTGCCGTGTTTCGGCTACGCCATGCAGAGCGTGCAGGCGCTGGACGTCTTGCGCGAGCGGCTGCTCAAGAACGGCGTGGCCATGCAGGCCTATGCAAATGCGCTGTACCTGGCCGGCGCGTTCAGCATCGACGATCCGCAGGGACGGCAAGTGGCCTTCGGCCTGCCCGCGACGCCGATGGCGCCCGACCGGGAGCCGGCGCGCCTGCAGCATGTGGTGTTCCAGACCACCGAACTGGAAGACATGGTGCGCTTCTATGTCGACAAGATCGGCTTCACGCTTTCGGATGAGGTGGTCGACATGGAAGACGGCAAGGTGATGGTGGTGTTCATGCGCACCGACAACGAACATCATTCGCTGGCGTTTTTCCGCGGTTCGAAGAACGAGTGGGACCATCAGTGCTACGAAACCAACGAATGGAACGACATCCGCGACTGGGGCGACAAGTTCGCCAGGAAGCGCATCCCGATATTTTTCGGCCCCGGCCGCCACGGACCGGGCAACAATCTCTTTTTCATGGTCAACGATCCCGACGGCAACCGCGTGGAACTCTCGGCCGAGATCGAACGCGTCGCGCACGACAAGCCGGCCGGCGTATGGGAACATGGCGAGTACACCTTGAATTCATGGGGCCGGGCCTGGATCCGGACTTGAGCGGATTTGAGCGCGTCGAAAAAATTTGAACCAATTTAAAAAATATGTACTTGAGAAAAAAATGCTTCGCAAAGTACACTAGCTCCCGTTTTACGTTTCCTTTTTGCTCCTTCAACCTTGCCGGACCAAGTCACTATTCATTATGGGCACCACCGATCGTTCTCTCAGCGTCCTGAAACTGTTTACGCTCGACCGCCCGGTCTGGACCGCGGAGGAGATCGTGGCCGCGCTGGGCGTGTCCGTGAGCACCGCTTACCGCTATGTGCTGGCCTTGGAAGACGTCGGCCTGGTGACCACCTCGGCGCCGGGGAAATACATCCTCGGCCCGGCCATCATCCAGCTCGACCGCCAGATCCAGATCACCGACCCGCTGCTGAGCAATGCGCGTCCGGTGATGGAAAAGATCGCGACCTATGCGCCGGAAGGATCGGTGGTGCTGCTGTGCCGGGTGTTCGGCGACAGCGTGCTGTGCATGCATCAGGTGTATACGAAAGGGCCGCAATCGCCGATCAGCTACGAGCGCGGCCGTCCCATGCCGCTGTTTCGCGGCGCGACCTCGAACATCATCCTGGCGCACCAGCCGTTGCGGATTTTAAAGAAACTGCACGGCGCGCACGAACAGGAAATCGCGCAGACGGGATTGGGCGGCGACTGGAAGGCGTTTCGCGACAGCATGGCCAAGCTGCGCAAGAGCGGGGTGGCGGTGACGAACGGGGAAATCGACAAGGGGCGCATCGGCATCGGCGCGCCGCTGTTGTCGGACGAACGCGCCATCGGCAGCCTGAGCTACGTCATTGCCGAGACCGGCGACACCACCATCATCGCCTTGCTGTCCGGCGTGATCCAGGCCGCGGCCAGGGAAATCGAAGCGGCCGTGCAGGCGCAGCAGGCCGTTCGCTGATTTAACGCCTTATCTTCAAAGCGTTATCTGTTGCGCCCACAGCGCCCATGAGCGGCCGATCTGCCCGTCATTGACGTCCGAGGCCAGTTGCGCTTCTTCTTCATTCAGGAAATTGATTTCGCCGATGGTCTGCGCCGCCAGTTGCAGCTTGGCGTTGATTTCCGCGTATACCGCCCGAAACACAGCCTGCTCCAGCGAAGTCCCGACCGTGGTCGAGCCGTGTCCGCGCATCAGCACGCAGGTATGCGCGCCCAGCGACTGCGCCAGGTTCTTTCCCAATGCGGAATTGCGGATCAGCATGTCGGTATTGCCGGACTTGTCGCGGATATCGAAGTGCGCCGTGCCGGCGCCGAGGAAGCCGGCCATATGATAAATCGGACGCAAGGGCCTGGCGGTGGCGGCAAACGGAATCACGCTCTGCGAATGGCTGTGCACCACGGCGACCACGTCTGGCCGCGAACGATAGATTTCGGCATGGATGAAGCGCTCCAGATAGGGCCGCTCGGCATTTTCATAGAGCGCATTGCCGTCGTAGTCGTAGCAGACGATGTCCTCGCGCACCACCATGCCGGGTGCGCGGTTGCAGGACAGCAGGAATACGCCGGGTTCGCTGTCGTGGCGCACGCTGACGTGGCCGAGGCCATCCACGATGCCTTGCTGATACAGGATCCGGTTGGCGACGACCAGCTTGTCGACCAGTTCCGGGTTCGGTTTTTTTACGGACATTGTCGCTCCTCCATGTGATTGCGTGTTCCCGTCCCGGGATCGGAACAGGATACCGCAAGCATGGATGCGCGTGGCGATATTCCGCCGGTCGAGGCTAGCGGACCTCGCAATCGACGGTGTTCGATTTTGTCGTTCCGTTGCCGCCCAAGCCCACCGGGAGGGGGGCGCCGAACGACGGCGGCGGCGAAAATATCAGGCCAGGGTTTTGGGGAACGACGACCGGCGGTTGATTGAACGGCGTAAAACCGAATTGGCCGGGGGCGAAACTCTGGCTGCCGAGTGAATTGGTCACGTTGATCAGCCCGTCGATGACGTGCACGTACAGGCCGGGCGCCAGTGTCGGCGTGCCTGGCTTGCCGGCCGGCGGCAGGCCCACAGGTATCGGCGGAGGCGGTATCTGCGCCAGCAGCAAGGTTGTCGAGGCCGATGGCAACGGCGCGTCGGTGCGCGTCGCGGTCATCGATGCATCGAGCGCCGCCATGCTGGCGAACAGGAAGTCGCGCTGCGAGACCTGTGCGCCGGGATTTGGTTCGGGCGGTTGATATTCAATGATCGCGCTGGCGTTTTCCATGCCGACGGTTCCGGACGGCGTGTTCACCTTGACGCGATCCTTGCTGCGTTTGCCGACCAGTCCGGCATTCACGCGTATGGCGCCTTGTTGCAGCGTGAAGACGATGGCGTCGGCTTCCGGCCTGGCGGCGTCGTAGAAGTATTTGTCGATCGTCAGCGTCGTGGCCGGCTTCAGGATCAGCAGGCTGCCGTCGCTGAATTTGATCTGGGCGTAGCCGTTCTTTTGCGTGACCAGCGTTTCGCCGGGATTGACCGCCGAATTCGGCGCCAGGATGCGGCTGGCGCCGCCGGCCCTGGTCGCCAGCAGCGCGCCGCTCATGTGCATGACCGCGCCGGCGTTGGTGCTGGCGCCAGTGCTTTCCGCGGCGCCGGCAAGCGCGCCGATCAGCGCCAATGCCGCAAACAGCAGGGCATTAATTGCAGTACATTTTCTTGGTTGGCTCATTTTTGATTCCTGACTTATCGTTGGAAGCGACTTCCTTGGTGTCTGTCTTGTCGGCCGTCTTGCTGTCGGCTGTCTTGCTGTCGTCGGCTGTGCTGCCGGTGGCGCCGCCGCCCGAGGCGGCGTCGGTACCGGCTTTCTTGGTGTCGAGGAATGCCGGCAGATCGGTTTTGGGCGTCGAGGTCGTGACGGTCTTGATCACCTCGTTGCTTGCCTGTTGAACCGGTTTGACCGGCTCCGAAGCTGTCGGCGGCGACAGCACCTGGCACAGCGCGGAGTTCGGGGCGATGGTGCAGATGTCCGAGGATGGCGGCGGCGGGGTCGTCGGCGGGGGCGGCGGCCTCGTGCTGGAATCCCTGACGGTCCGGGTGCCGTCAATGGACATCGCCGAGCCGTTCCCGATGAATTTGACCAATCCGGTGCCCGTCGCGGTGCCGCCGCCGTTATCGTCGGCCGACAGCAGCAGCGCGCCATGAAGCAAGGTGATCGGCGCCCTGACGTTGATGTCATTGCCGGCCAGCGCGCTCAAGCCAAAATTTCCCATGATTTCGATGCTGCTGTCGAAGTCGATATTGTGCCGCGCTTGCAGTCTTATATTCGTATCGGTATGGGAAAGCTGAAATGCGCTGAGCGTTGTCGGCTGGCCAGGCAAATCGGAAAATTCGTCGGAGTCGCCCGGATTGGATGACTCATTGGCGCTACTGATGGAAATGTCTTCAGGATCGAGCAGCCAGGTACCGGCTTTGCCGTTGGCCGCGCCGGCCTTCACGCGCAGGCCGGCGACATCCAGGTAATGTCCCGAGGTTTCCACCAGTCCGCCGTTGCCTCCCAGCGCGCCGCCGTGCGCCGATATCGCGCCGTAGGCCTTGGTGCTTTTCTGGCTCCAGAGAATCACCTTGCCGCCGTTGCCGCGCGTAATTGCGTCGGCCTTGATGCTGGCGCCGGCGGCCATATAGACTTGCTGCGCATTCATGACGGCCGGGTTGGCGCCCTGGTAATCGCCGCCGATCAGCACGGTGCCGCCGCCGTTCTGGCCGCTGGCGTCGACTTGCGCATTGCCTTCGAGGCCGACCTGTTCGCCCAGCGCCTGGATTTCGCCGCCGCCGTCGATGCCGGTGGCGGTGGTGCTGCTGCCGGTTTCCAGCAACGCGGTGCGGCTGGCGCGCAAGACGATCTTGCCGTTCTGGCCGACCACTGCGCTGTCGGCATTGACCGTGCCGCGCTGATTCACCAGCGCGCCGTAGATGCCGATCTTGCCGCCTTGCGCGATCACCTGTCCGAGGTTGATGGCCTGGTCGGTCGGCGACGACACCACCACATGCAGGCTCGGGTTGGTGGAGTCCGCCAGTTGCACGCTGCGCCCGGCCGCCAGCAGCACTTCGCCCTGGGGCGAGGTGATGATGCCGGTATTGCTGACGTTGGGCGCGATCAGGAATACCTGGCCGCCGGACGGCGTGGTGATGGCGCCCTGGTTTTCCACCTTGCCTGCCACATTGCCGGCGTTGAAATTATTTTTCCCTGCCAGGAAGTCCGCATTCGACAGGTTCAGCGTGGATGCCGCCAGACCGGCCACATTGACCTGCGCGCCGGCGCCGAACACGATGCCGTTCGGATTGATCAGGAACACCCTGCCGTTGGATTGCAGCGCGCCGAGGATCTGGGTCGGATCCTGGCCGGTGATGCGGTTGAGCACGCTGCTGCTGCTGCTCTGCTGGATGAAGCGCACCATTTCGCCGGCCGAGATCGAGAAGCTGGTCCAATTGATGATCGCGTTTGGGCTGTTGGTGATGGTGAAGACATTCCCTTGCCGGGAAAACGTGACCTGGCCCCAGGCGATCGATTCGCCGGCCGGATTGGCCGAGGCGGTGCCCACGCAGAGCGCGCCGGCGCAGGCGGCGATCAGCGCCGGCAGGAGCTTGCGCAGCCGGGGCCGGCGCATATTGACGGAATGGATTTTCATGTTGACGTCCTTAGAAAGTCAGGCTGAGACGCGCATGCAGGCGATTGTCGCCGCGGCGCGTGAGGGTCGATTGCGCCTGCAGCACATGGCCGTAGTCCATCTGCAGATCGACGTTCTTGCGCCACAGCATGCGCACGCCGACGCCCGCGCTGCTGATCGACATGCTGGTGATTTCGGCGGGCAGGGCGTGGTTGCGCGTGATGTAGCCGTGGTCGTAAAACGCCAGCATCTTGCATTGCCACTGGTTATCGGTGCAAAGGGGCGGGGTATAGACTTCAAGATTGCCGACCGCGCCGGAATCGTTGGATATCTCGCGTTCCTGGAAGCCGCGCACCGAAGTCGCGCCGCCCGCGCCGAACTGCTCGCCGGGAATCAACGCGTCGTTGGTGTATTGGCCGTTGAAGGCGACACGCAATTGCCAATCCGAAGGCAGCGCCTGGATCAGGGTCGTATCGAAACGCAAGGCGTTGTAATCGTCGGCGGCACCGACGCGCGCCGCGGTGAAGTCTTGCTGGCCGCCGCGCGAGCCGCCGGCGATGTTATGCATGAAGGTCAGCCCGAAGCTGAGGTTGCGATCGGTCTGGGCCCAGTTGCCCTGGTAGCCGATGCTCAGCGGATGCACCGTGATGTCGTTGCCCAGTTCCACTCCCAAGAACTGCAGGCTGTTCTTGTAGGCCTTGTAATCGATGCCGTACACCAGTTTCGATTCGTAGTTGCCGACCGCCGCCAGGTTGTGGTTGTAGCGGGCGCCGAATACCGACCCCTTGCCGCTGACCGCCAGGTCGAAGATGCCGGCGGTGACCGTGCCCGCATCCACATTCGAATAACTGCCGAAGAAATCCAGCGAATCGCCCAGGGCATACAGCGGCACGTGGTAGCCGATGCCATACACCTTGACGCTGGCGGGCTTTTCCACCGTGGTGGTGTATTGCAGGCTCAAGACATGATCGAGGCCGAACATATTGGCGTTCTGCAGCACGAAGCCGGCATGGGTCCTGCCGGTCTGCTCGTTGCCGGTATTGTCGACGTTGAGCGTGGCGGACCAGGGCGATTCGTCGGTCACGGCCAGGGTGGCGTCGACCTGGTCGTCCTGTTCGCCGGACTGCATGGACATGACGACTTTCTTGGCCGGATTTTCGTTGCTCAGCTTCAGACTCTTGGAAATGGCCTGCATATTCGGCACTTCCCATTGATTCAGGTCCGGCAGCGAACGGCGGATATTGGCGTCGTCGAAATGCTTGTTGCCTTCGATCTTCACGAGGGCAATCTTGATCTGCACGACATTGAACACGACCACGCCATGATCGAGTTCCTGTTCGGGCAGGTCGATGCGGACCAATTGATAGCCGCGCGCGCGATAGGCGGCTTCCAGTGCTTCCTGAGCCCCGATCACATCGGAGAAATCGCGGCCCTTGCCGCTGAATCCGGCCAGCAGGTTGTCCACGGTTTCCGCCGGCAGCAGCGTGTTGCCGCGCACGTCGAAGCGATTGATATCGAAACGCACGGAAGCCGGGTCGCTATCGGCTGCGGAGGCGGACATGGCGCCGGTTGAGGCTGCGAGCAGGCAGACGCCGACCAGCAAGGGCAGCAGACGGTATTTCATGGATGGAACCCCTAAAGCACGGCTTTTAATAATTATTGGACAGATCCGTCGGGCAACGAGCGGCCCGCGCTATCTTGTTATGGCGGCAGTGTAGCAATTCGGCGCAAGTAAAAGTGTTTTATTTGGCAGCTTTTTTGCTGCTGTAGACATTTGTTGACGACTGCCGCCTGCCCCGTGCATGGAACGGGCGGCGGGTGTTGTCAGCCGGCGTTTTCAGGCATCCTCGGCGGGCTCAGGCGGACTCCGCCGCCGTATACGGCAGGCCCACATAATTCTCCGCCAGGGCAGTGGCCGCCGCGCGCGAACCGGCCACGTATTCGAGTTCGGCCAGTTGCAGTTGCTCCTGGAACGGCGTGGCGTCCTCGAAGCGATGCAAGAGGCCGGTCATCCAGTAGGAAAACTGCTCGGCGCGCCAGACGCGCTTCAAGGCCGTTTCGGTATACGCGGCGAGCCGGTCCTCGCTGCCGGTCCGGTAGAACCGGTTCAACGCGATCGACAGCAGCCGCACGTCGGCGATCGCCAGGTTCATGCCCTTGGCGCCGGTGGGCGGCACGATATGCGCGGCGTCGCCGGCCAGGAACAGGCGGCCGTGGCGCATGGTGGTGGTCACGAAACTGCGCATGCCGATGATGTTCTTCTGGAAGATCCGGCCTTCCTTGAGTTTCCAGCCGTCGTTGTTTTCCAGGCGCGCATGCAGTTCATTCCAGATGCGGTCGTCCGACCAGGCATTGACGTCGTCGGTCGGATCGCACTGGAAGTACAGCCGCTGCACCGACGGCGAGCGGGTGCTGATCAGGGCGAAGCCGCGTTGGTGGCAGGCGTAGATCAGCTCTTCCGCCGATGGCGGCGATTCGACCAGGATGCCGAACCAGCCGAACGGGTAATTGCGCTGGAATTCGGTGCGCGCCGCGAGCGGAATTTTGGCGCGCGAGATGCCGTGAAAGCCGTCGGCGCCGATGATGAAGTCGGCGCTCAAGCGGGTCGGCACGCCTTCGTATTCGCAGGTGACGGCCGGTTTTGCGGTATCGATGTCGTGCAGCGCGGCATGGTCGACGTTGAACCAGACCTCGCCCTGCGCCGCCAGCCGCGCCGCCACCAGGTCCTTGATGACTTCATGCTGCGGATAGACCGTGATGGCGCGGCCGGTCAATTCGGTCAGATCGATGCGATGGCGCCGGCCATTGAAGGCCAGTTCGATGCCGTGGTGCAGCGCGCCCTCGGCCTGCATGCGCGCGCCGAGGCCGGCGTCGATCAGGATATCCATGGTGTTCTGTTCCAGCACGCCGGCGCGGATGGTCGATTCGATATCGGGACGCGAGCGCGTTTCCAGTACCACCGATTCGATGCCTTGCAGATGCAGCAAATGGGACAGCAGCAGTCCGGCGGGGCCTGCGCCGATAATGGCAACCTGTGTGCTTCGTGTATTCATCGTTTTTCGGTCCCATTTTGTTGGCCGCGGGCATCATTGCACCGCATTTTGTTTTGATCTGGTTCCAATTCTGTCCCATTTTTGCAGTCAATGAGTGCGCATTGCAAAAAAATGGAATACCGTTCCGCGGAGCGGTTCGATGGTTTGACTTATGATATGCACACTACTATATTCTCGCTATTCAAGAATTTATGTGTTTTTTTTGATTTTTTTTAGAAATATCAACGGAGTAGACAAATGAGCAACGCAGCGCAAGCAGTATCATCCATCACGCCTGCAGGACAGGATATCGAGCAACACTTGCGCGACCAGGTTGCCGCCTGCACGTTGATGCTCAATGAACAGAAGATCATGGGTTACAGCGGCCACGTCAGCGCGCGCCTGCCGGATGGCCGCGGCTTCCTGATCCAGTCGGTCGATCAGAGCCGTGCGGCACTGCGTCCGGAACTGCTGTTGATCTGCGATATGGAAGGCAAGCTGAAGTCCGGCCCCGAGGGCCTGCGGCCGCCATCCGAAGTCTATCTGCACTCCGAAATCTACAAGGCGCGGCCGGACGTCAATTCGATCGCGCACTTCCACCATGACCGCACCGCGGTATTCACTCTGGCGGACGGCCCGCAACTGGCGCCGGTGAAGAACCATGCCGTGCGCTGGTCCAACGGCATTCCGGTGCATCCGAATCCGAATCACGTCAATACGCCGGCGCGCGGCGCCGCATTGGCGGTCACGCTGGGCCAGGCGCATGCGGCGCTGATCCGTGCGCACGGCCAGGTGATCGTCGCCGAAAACGTGCCGGGCGTGCTGATCGACTGCGTGCATTTCGTCGAAAACGCCGAAGCCATGTACGACGCCTGCATGCTGGGCCGCGTGCTGCCGCTGACCGCCGAGGAAATCGCTTCGTTCGGCGACGACATCAAGCGCGACAAGCACATCAACAAGCTGTGGACATACTATGCCGGCCGCGCGTTGGCCATGGGCCTGGTGCCGGAAGAGTGGAA
>DASYEK010000064.1:0-61653 GCA_036499085.1 Herbaspirillum sp.
GCAGTACGGCGAGAATGCGGAAGTGGACTATGCCATCCACGATACCCGCCAGGCGCTCAACGAAGCGCGCATGGCCGGCATCACGCCGTTCGTGCTGACCATCGATCCGCAGGGCAACGACTATCTGCGCACCATGTGCGATGGCATCGATTACGAAGTGCTGGAAGATATCAATGAATTGCCGGCGAGATTGTTGGCGCTGTACCGGACATTGACCAACTGAGCGACGGCCTGCTGTCCGATCGGGGCGGCAACGTGGTCAGGCCCAGGCGATCGGCGTCTTGCCCTTGGAGACCAGGTAGTCGTTGGCGCGCGAGAACGGCTTGCTGCCGAGGAAGCCGCGGTGGGCGGACAGCGGCGAGGGATGCGGCGAGGTGATCACGCAGTGCTTGCCGGTGTCGATGAAGGCCTTCTTTGAAATGGCGTAGCTGCCCCAGAGAATGAACACCAGGTTTTCGCGTTCGTTGGAAAGATGCCGGATGGCGCTGTCGGTAAAGAATTCCCAGCCTTTCTTGGCGTGCGATCCCGCTTCGCCGGAACGTACCGTCAGCACCGCGTTGAGCAGGAAGACGCCTTGCTCGGCCCAATCCGTCAGGTCGGTCCGGGTGCGCGGCACGCCGAGGTCGCCCTGGATTTCCTTGAAGATATTCTGCAGGCTGGGCTGGGGCCGGTTGCCTTCCGGCACCGAGAAGCAGAAGCCCATGGCGGCGCCCGGCGTGTGATAGGGATCCTGCCCGAGGATCACCACTTTCACGTCATCGAAAGGGGTCAGGTCGAAGGCGCGGAAAATATTTTTGCCTTGCGGGAAAACCGGGCCTGCGGCGTATTCCGCCTTGACGAAGGCGGTCAAGGTTTCCCAATACGGCTTTTCGAATTCTTCGTGGAGATGGTCTTTCCAGGACGCTTCTATTCGGATCGTCATAGTGATGGCTAGGCAAGGATGTCAGGGAAGATGGCGAAAAACGAGCGCCAGTCTACCGCGCGGCGCGCATCTTCGCCACCCTTCGCCGCTACCTTTTGCATCCCTGCCTGCGGCGCGGCCTTGCGCTTACTTCTGCAATATCGCGGCCGACACCTGGCTCACCACGTCGCTCTCGATCCCGTTATAGCCGTGATAGGAATAGGATTCGCAGGGATCGTCCTTGCTTTCGCCGCCGCTGAAGGTCAGCAATTGCTTGCGCGGCGCGTTGCTCAGTTTGTCCATCAGCCCCGGAATGCGCGAGTAGTCGCAGAACTTGCAGGCGTCGTCCTTGTGATGCGCGACGATGACCGGAATGCGCAGGCGATCCAGCGGCATCGACGGCACCGGGCGCTCTTTCTTGTCGGTCAGGATGGTCGAGGTCAGCACCAGGCCGTCCGGACCGTCCGAACCGCCGCTCAGTTCGGTGGCGACATAGGCGGCCGATTGCGTGCCGCGGCTGGTGCCGACCAGCCATACCGGCCCCTTGGCCTGGCCGCGCGCCCAGGCGATCACCGCCTTGATGTCGGCGACGTGTCCCGCTGTTTCGCGAAAGCCTTGCAGGTACGGAAAGTCCTGGCGGTCCGAGGGCGCGTCGACCACCGCCACCAGCAAGCCCTGGTCGGCGAACATCTGCCGCGTGCGCACCAGGAAATTGCCCTTGCCGCGCTTTAGCGTGCCGTCCGGCTGGATGTTCAGGCCGCCGTCGCCGCCCGAAAACAGGATCACCGTCGCTTTCGGTTCGGGCGGCGCCAGCACGATCATGCGCTGGGTGATACCGGCGCGCGTCGGCAGGTCGACGACCTGCTGCGGCGTCTCGGCACGGGCCTGGGCCGGCAGGATGCACATCGCCGTCAACAACAGCGACGCGGCCCGGATGCCGCATGCCGATTTTGCGATTGCCGCTGTTTCAATCCTTATTCTTTTGAATGCCATCTTTCCAAACATTATCTGCATGAAATATTCCCCGAAATTTTTAATTGATTCGATTGGTTTTTACGGTTCGGTATTGCCGATGGCAATGTAGTCAATTTCATATCGGCACGCCCAATCTTTACAGATCTTTGCGCTTGCATGGCGTGACAGTCCGCCGACCTGCCCTGAACGAAATCTGCAAGGGCCTGTCAACATAGATTGTGGCCGGTTTTCGGCAGTATAAAGCGAGGTTCAGATGCAATTAGGCATGATCGGTTTGGGGCGCATGGGCGCGAATATGGTGAAGCGGCTGGCCGGCGGCGGCCATCGATGCGTGGCTTACGATTTGCACGAAGATGCCGTCAAGGCGGTGCTGCAGCCCGGCGTCACCGGCGCCGCGTCGCTGCAGGACCTGGTCGCCAAGCTGGAACGGCCGCGCGCGATCTGGCTGATGGTGCCGGCCGCCGTGGTCGACAAGGACCTGGCGCTGCTGGCCGAACTGCTCGACGAGGGCGACATCATTATCGACGGCGGCAATTCCTATTATCACGACGACATCCGGCGCGGCAAGGAATTGAAGTCTCACAATATTCATTACCTGGATGTAGGCACCAGCGGCGGCATCGCCGGCGCCGAACGCGGCTACTGCCTGATGATCGGCGGCGAACAGGAAATCTTCGATCATCTGACGCCGATCTTCAGGACGCTGGCGCCTGGCCGCGACGCCGCGCCGCCGACGCCGGGCCGCGACCGGGCGGATGTCGGCGCCAGCACCGCCGAGCAGGGCTTCCTGCATTGCGGTCCGCAGGGCGCGGGGCATTTCGTCAAGATGGTGCACAACGGCATCGAATACGGCTTGATGGGCGCCTATGCGGAAGGCATGAACATCCTGCGCAATGCCGACGTCGGCACACGGCAGCACGATACCGATGCCGAGACCACGCCGCTGCGCAATCCCGAACATTATCAATACCAGTTGAACCTGCCGGAGATCGCCGAACTGTGGCGGCGCGGCAGCGTGGTCGGTTCGTGGCTGCTGGACCTCACCGCCAATGCATTGCTGAACGATCCGGCGTTGAGCGGCTATGCGGGGCGCGTCTCGGATTCCGGCGAAGGCCGCTGGACCGTCGCGGCCGCCATCGACGAATCGGTGCCGGCGCCCATCCTGAGCGCGGCGCTGTATGCGCGTTTCAGCTCGCGCGGCGAATCCGATTTCGGCGACAAGGTGCTGTCGGCCATGCGCCACGGCTTCGGCGGGCATGTCGAAAAACCGGCGAAGTAGCCGACGCATGCAAGGCGCCTCATGAGCACGCCGGAAAAAATCGTTTTCCTGTTCGATTGCGACAATACGCTGCTGGACAACGACCGCATCCAGGCCGATCTGCGCGCGCATCTGACGCGCGAATTCGGCCAGGCCGAGTGCGATCGCTATTGGCGCCTGTTCGAGCAGTTGCGCACGGAACTCGGCTATGTCGACTACCTGGGCGCGGTGCAGCTGTTTCGCGCCGAAGCCGGCAATCATGCTGGCCTGCTGCGACTATCTGCGTTCCTGCTCGACTACCCGTTCGCCGAGCGGCTTTATCCCGGCGCGCTGGAGGCCGTGGCGCGCGTCGGCGCCTGGGGCAAGACGGTGATGCTGTCCGATGGCGATATGGTGCTGCAGCCGCGCAAGATCCAGCGCGCCGGCTTGTGGCAAGCTGTCGACGGCCGCGTGCTGATCTATATTCACAAGGAAAACATGCTGGCGCAGATGCAGCAGGCCTATCCGGCCGATCGCTACGTCATGGTCGACGACAAGCTCTCGATCCTGAGCGCGATCAAGGCTGTCATGCAAGAGCGCGTGACCACGGTGTTTCCGCGCCAGGGCCACTATGCGCTCGATCCGGAGAACGGCAGGCGCTATCCGCAGGCCGACATCAGCATCGACAGCATCGATGAACTGAACCACATCGAGCGCGCGGCGTACCTGGGCTGAATCAGGCCGGCTTGCCGGCCTCGGTCTTATTGGCAAGCAAGGCGGCCGCCCGCTTGCACACATTCTCCACCGTGAATCCATACTCGCGCATCATCACGTCGGCATTGGCCGATGCGCCGAATTTTTCGATCGACAGCACGTCGCCGCGATCGCCGACATAACGATGCCAGCCCTGCGCGATGCCGGCTTCGACCGCCATCCTGACGCCGCCCGGCGCCAGCACGCTGTCGCGATATTCGCGCGGCTGTTCGTCGAACAATTCCCAGCACGGCATCGAGACGATGCGCACGGCGACATTCTGTTTGGCCAACTGCTCGCCCGCCGCGACAATCAGCGCCACTTCCGAACCGCTGGCGATCAGGGTCAGGTCGGGTTTGCCGCCGGCGGCGTCGGCCAGGACATAGGCGCCGCGCCGCAGGCCGTCGGCCGCCGCGAATCTGGCGCGATCCAGGGTCGGCACATTTTGCCGCGTCAACACCAATGCAACCGGCCGCTCGCTGGCCGCCGTCGCCACATGCCAGGCGCTGACCGCTTCGTTGGCGTCGGCCGGGCGGATCACCAGCAGGTCAGGGATCGCGCGCAGGCTGGCCAACTGTTCGATCGGCTGATGGGTCGGGCCGTCCTCGCCGAGCGCGATGCTGTCGTGCGTGAATACATACACGACATGCAGCCCCATCAGCGCGGCCAGGCGGATGGCGGGGCGCATGTATTCGGAGAACATGAGGAAGGTCGCGCCGTAGGGCACCATGCCGCCGTGCGCCGCCATGCCGTTCATGATCGCCGCCATCGCATGTTCGCGCACGCCGAAATGCAGATTGCGGCCGGCGCGGCCCCAGTCGCCGTTGTCCGATTTCTGCTTGCCGGAGGGAACGACGCCGTCGGCCTCGAATACGCCGAGGCCGCTCAGCGCGGTAAAGGTCGACGGGTCCAGGTCCGCCGAGCCGCCCATCAAGGCCGGAAAGCGGCGCGCGATGGCGTTCATGATCTTGCCCGAGGCGACGCGGGTCGAAACGCCCTTGGGATCGGCCGGGAATTGCGGCATATCGGCGTCCCAGTGCGGCGGCACCGACGACGGCCCGGTGCGCAGCCGCTGCTGGAATTCATGGCACAGCTCGGGAAATTCCTTTTCGTAGGCGGGAAAGCGGTCCCACCAGGCGGCTTCCATTTTTTCGGCGCCCTCGTTGCGCGCCAGGAAATGCGCGCGCACGTCTTCCGGCACCAGGAACGGCGGCTCTTCGGGCCAGCCCAGCTTGCGCTTGGTCAGGCGCACATCTTCCACGCCGAGCGGCGAACCGTGCGCTTCGAACGTATCCTGCTTCGGCGAACCGAAGCCGAGATGGGTGCGCACCAGGATCAGGGAGGGCCGCCGCGTTTCGGCCTGCGCCGCGGCGATGGCGGCGGCGATGGCGGCCAGGTCGTTGCCGTCTTCCACCCATTGCGTATGCCAGCCATACGCGTCGAAGCGCGCCGCGACATCTTCGCTGAACGTGATATCCGTGCCCGCCGAAAGCGTGACCTCGTTGGCGTCGTACAGATAGATCAGCTTGCCCAATTGCAGGTGGCCGGCCAGCGATGCGGCTTCCGATGCAATGCCTTCCATCAGGTCGCCGTCGCTGACGATGCCGTAGGTATGGTGGTCGACCAGTGTGTGGCCTTCGCGATTGTAAATGGCGGCCAGGTTGGCTTCCGCGATGGCCATGCCGACGCCGTTGCCGAAGCCTTGTCCCAGCGGGCCGGTGGTGACTTCCACGCCCGGCGTCAGGTTTCTTTCCGGATGGCCCGGCGTGATGCTGCCCCATTGGCGGAATTGCTGCAGTTGCTCCATCGGCAGCGCGTAGCCGGTCATGTGCAGCAGGCTGTACAGCAACGCCGAGCCGTGGCCGGCCGACAGCACGAAGCGGTCGCGGTCGAACCACTGCGGATTGGCCGGATGATGCTTGAGGAAACGGGTCCAGAGAACATAGGCCATCGGCGCGGCGCCGAGCGGGAGGCCGGGATGGCCGCTATTGGCCTTTTGCACGGCATCGATGGACAGGAAACGCAGGGTGTTGACGGACGATTCGTCGATTTCGGAAAAAGGATGCGGGGAATGCATGGGTACTCCGGGATTGAATGCGCGGGGACCGCGCCGAAACCGATTGACAGCCGATCCGGCCGTTTTGTTCAGGCCGGAAACATTTCAGTCCGGCGATTTACCTGCATTCACAATTCCGCGCCCGGTCCGGGCTTTGGTTCAGGTCGGGCCAAGCCCGATCGTGCCGATTCGGCAAGCCGGGAAAGGTCGGGCGCGGCCAGGTCGGGAAGAATCAGGAGATGCAGGCCTGGATCGGCAGCAGCACCGTCCGTCCCAGCCTGGCGCTGCGTGCGGCGCTCCAGCCGTATTCGGCGTCCGGCAGGTTGGCGTTGTCCTTGAACGGCAATTCCAAGGTCAGCGAGACGCACCCGAAAGTATGGCCGACATATTTCGAGGCCAGTTTCAACAGGCTTTCGTTGTATTTGCCCGACGGATAACCGACCCGGTCCTGGAAATCGGGATTGGCGGCCTTGTAGCGGTCGATAAAGCGCTGCTGCAGCCCGGCCTGCCGCGCGTCGAAGGTTTCCAGCATTTCGCTGCCGGCCGCGAAGACATACGGCAACGCTTCATCGCCATGCACATCCAGGAACAGGTCGCAGCCGGTCTGGTGCATCTTGCGCTTGACCGCGAATACTTCCGGGCTGTATTCCAGGCTCGGCGTCATCCATTCGCGATTCAGGTTGGCGCCGGCGGCATTGGTGCGCAGGTTGCCGCGCACCGAACCGTCCGGATTCATATTCGGCACCACATAGAACACCGCCTGCCGCAGCAAGGCGCCGGCCACCGGATCGGCGTCGTCGAGCAGGGCGTCCAGCATGCCTTCGACAAACCATTCGGCCATGGTTTCGCCCGGATGCTGGCGCGCGATGACCCACACCTTCTTGCCGGCGGCGGGGTTGCCGATCTGCAATACGTTCAGGTCGCGGCCGTCGACGGTGTCGGCCAGGTGCTCGCTGCGCACGTGCGGCGATCGCCCGGCGCGGGCCAGCAGTCCCAGGTGGCGTTCCCAGGAATAGGGCTCGAAATAGGCGTAGTACACGCTGTCCGCTTCCGGCGCATGCCGTACGGTCATGACCTGGCCGTCGAAGGCGGTGGGGACGCGGAACCAGCGCTCGCGGTCGTAGCTGGCGACCGCGCGGTAGTTTTCCCAGCCGCGCGGATAGGTGCTCTGGCCGGCGTTGCCGAAGCGGATGCTGCAGGCCTGGCCGCGCGCGCCCTGCACGCGGAAGTAGAACCATTGGGAAAAATCGGCGGCCGAATCCTTCGGAATATGCAGTTCGATATCGTCCGCGCGTTCGGCGCGTATCACGGAAATCGCCCCGGCATCGAAATTGCTGCTGATTTTAATTGCCATCGAGATGTTTTAAAGTCATGTTTCGTGTTTAGAATCGCATGATAGGTCATAATCGCATCCGGGGTCGGCCGGGGCATGGCGCCGCGCCGGCCGGAAGCGGGGCGCCGTGCATAGGGGAGAATTTTGAAAAAGAGTACTGTGTGGCCGCAATTGCGCCTGTCCTGGTGGATCGCGATCGGGATCGCGGCGACGGTGGTGATTACTACCTTGCTGCTGTTGCTGGTGGTCGACCAGTTCGCCCGCCATTACGCGCACCGCGAAGCCGAAGTGCGGCTCAAGCAATTGGCCTGGCAGATGCGCGAGTCGCTCGACCAGAGCATGAAAGAACGCATTGTCGATATCCAGGATCTGTCGCGCAGCGGTCCGGTGCGCAATTTTTTCGAAAATCCGGTCGGCCTGCGCACTATCCTGACCCAGACCCAGAATGAATTCAGCGACTATGCCTGGATCGGCGTGGCCGATGCCAGCGGCCGCGTGGTGGCCGGCACCCAATCGATGCTGGAAGGGCGCAATGCGGCCCGGCGGCCATGGTTTATCGGCGGCCAGAAAGACTTGTACGTCGGTGAATACCGCCCGAGCGGCCCGCCGCCCGTCAAATTGACCCTGCCGTTTGCGGTGCAGCCTGGGTTTGTCGACATTTCGCTGCCGGTGTTCGATCAGAAAGGCCTGTTCAAAGGCGTGCTGGGCGCCCATCTGAGTTGGGCCTGGGCGCGCCAGATCGCGCGCGACCTGCTGGATCCGGCGAACCAGCGCTACAACATGGAAATCCTGGTGGTGCGCGACGACGGCCTGGTGCTGTTGGGACCGAAAAAACTGGAAAACACCAGGATCGACAGCGCCAGCCTGAAGCAGGCGCGCGCAGGTCAGACCGGCGCGCTGACCGAGTCCTGGAGCAATGGCAATGGGCAGGACACGCGCTATATCACCGCCTATGTCCGCACCGGCATGTGGACCGGGCAGGCCGGATTGAACTGGTCGATCCTGGTGCGCCAGCCGGAACATGTCGCGCTGGCCGATATCCTGGTGCTGGAAAAGCAGATGGTCGTGGTTGCCGCGCTGGAATGCCTGTTGCTGCTGGTGTGCGGCATCCTGGTCGCCTACCGGGTGGTGGCGCCGATGACCGCGCTGACCACCGCCATCGAAACCCGCCGCACCGCGGCCGACGATTACGAGCCGGTCGGCTGGTCGTATTACGAATTCAACCGGCTGTCGAAGGCGGTCGGCAATTTGTCCCGGCATACTTTCGCGCAGCCGGCCACCGATCTCGAACCGCGGGTCAATGCGCGTGTGGCGGCATTGCGCGAAATGGTGGCCGACCTGCCGCCGGCCGATCCGCATCGGAACCGCGCGCTGTTCAAATGACCGGTCCCCGAATCGTCGAAAGCGGGTAGCCTGCATGCCTTATCTCTCGTCGCTGTACCGTCTGCACCCGCGCCTGCTGCTCGCGATATCGATCGGCGTGGCGGCCGGTTTCGCCGCCACCGGCGGCATCGCGCTGCGCCTGCTGATCGGCTGGAATACGATGGCGTGGCTGTATATGTTCCTGATGTGGCTGCTCATGCTGCGCGCCGACCTGGGACGCTTCCAGCAACTGTCCGAAGTCGAAGACGAAGGCGCGTACCTGGTGCTGGCCACGATCTGCCTGGCCGCCGCCGCCAGCCTGGGGGCGATCGTGCTGGAACTCACCGCCAACAGCGGCGCCGACAAGCTGGTGAGCTACGGTTGCACCGTGCTGACCTTGCTCGGTTCGTGGCTGTTGATCGGTACGGTATTCACCATGCATTACGCGCGCATGTTCTACAACGCGGACGAGGGCGCGCGGCCGCTGCGCTTCCCCGACGACGAAGCGCATCCGCATTATTGGGATTTCCTCTACTTCTCTTTCACCATCGCGGTGGCGGTGCAGACCTCCGACGTGGCGGTGCTGACGCGGCCGATGCGCATGGTGGTGCTGGCGCAATCGGTCATGAGCTACTTCTTCAACGCCGCCATCCTGGGTTTGTCGATCAATATCGCGGCCGGATTGATCGCCTAGCGGCGCCTGCCGCTTTGCTGCCGTGCAGCATCGAAACTGTTCCATTTTCATCCAAACATCTTGTTTTTTGGATCGTGCGGCATATACTCGAATCGTCAAAACGCATTGCTGCAAAGCCTTCCGGCTTGCGGACAACAGGCGTAATGCGCGACAGCCGGGCAACAGATCCGGCGCACAGACGCCACAGGAGACCATCATGACCAAGCTTTTCATGGACAATCTCGCACTATTCCTCCCGATGACTCTGGCCGGCCTGCTGCTGGTCAGCGAAGTCCACTGCGGCACGCGGCTGGTGCGCACTTCGGTGCGGACATGCGGCGCGGTGTTCGGACTGCTGGCGGCGTTGCTGGTGGTCGAGGTTCTGCCGCTATTGATCTGACCGGCGGGAATTGATCGGACCGTTCCGATTCGACCTGGCTTGATCGGACGCCTGCACGCAGTAATCCGTGCCGGCGTCGGACAGCCGCTCATGGCCGCGCATTGACCACTCATTGACAACTCATTGACAACTTGCTCAGTTCACCGCGCTCGCGCCCCGGTGTGTGATAATCGTTGCATCCATTTTTGCCGACTTTTATCAGGACCCTTAGCGAGCCGATGCGATTTCCTTCCTTTCCCTCCCGCCTTCTTTCCTCTCTCTGCCTGACCGTTTCGCTCTCGACGCCGTTGTTATTGGCAGCGCCGCAGGCCGGTGCGCAGCAGCCGCCGTCCGTCGTCGCGGATGCATTGAAACACGCCGGCATTCCCAAGGATGCGGTCGGCATCTATGTGCAGGAAGCCGCGCCGAAAGGCAAGGTGCTGGTGGCGCTCAATGCCGCGACCGGCCTGAATCCGGCATCGGTGATGAAGCTGATCACGACCGATGCCGCGCTCGAATTGCTGGGGCCGGGCTTCGCCTGGAAGACCACGGCCTATGCCGACGGTCCGCAAAACGGCGACGTCCTGAACGGCGACCTGATCTTCAAGGGCGGCGGCGATCCCAAACTGGTCATCGAGAATTTCTGGCTGTTCCTGCGCCAGATCCGCGCGCGCGGCATTCGCGATATCAGCGGCAACGTGGTGCTCGATCGCAGCATCTTTGCGCCGGCGTTTTATGACGCGGCCAAGTTCGACGGCGATCCGCGCAAGCCGTACAACGTCGGCCCCGATGCGCTGCTGCTGAACTACAAGACCCTGGCGGTGCGCTTCATGCCCGATTCCGCCAGCGGCACCGTGCACGTCACGCTCGATCCGCCGCTGGCCGACGTGGCCATTCGCGCACCGGCGCTGGGCCTGGGCGTGGGCACTTGCGACGGCGAGAAATGGCGCGACCAGGTGCAGGAAGCTTCCGACGAAAAGACGGTGATCTTCAACGGCATTTTTCCCGCCGCCTGCGGCGAGAAGGTCTGGTATCTGCATCCTTACAAGATGACCGGCAACGAATATTTCGGCGCAGTATTCCGCCAGATGTGGCGCGACCTGGGCGGCAAGTTCGACGGCAAGATCGTCAGCGGCAGCGTGCCGCCGACCGCGCGCCAGGTCGGCGAATGGCAATCGCCGGCCTTGCCGGAAGTGATCCGGGACATCAACAAGTTCAGCAATAACGTGATGGCGCGCCAGGTGCTGCTGACGCTGGCCGCGACCGTCGCCGCGCCGGAAACCAACACGCCGGCCGATATCGCCGCGGGCGCGCGCGTGATCCAGGATTGGCTGGGCGGCAAGGGCATCGCGGCGCCGGAGCTGGTGGTCGACAACGGCGCGGGCCTGTCGCGCATCGGGCGGGTGGCGCCGGTCACGCTGGGGCAGCTGCTGTCGTCGGCATTCCGGACCGCCACCATGCCGGAGCTGCTGTCCTCGATGCCGCTGGTCGGCGTCGACGGCACCATGCGCAAGCGGCTGAAGGATCGCGATATCTCCGGGCAGGCGCATATCAAGACCGGATCGCTCAACGATGTACGCGCGATTGCCGGGTATGTGCTGGCGGCTTCGGGAAAATATTATGTGGTGGTGTTCCTGATCAACCATCCGCGCGCGATATACGGGCAGGCCGCGCAGGATGCGCTGCTGCAATGGACTTACGATCATTAGCCGATTACCTGAAATTGTCTGAAACAGCGTTGCCGCTCTTTCAGACAATTTCAGCCGATGGTTTGAATCTCTTGTTTTGAAGCGCTTGTTTTTGAATCTGTCGTGTTGAAGTTTTTATTGCCGGCGCATGCTTACAGCATCACCGGCTTGTCGGACAGCTGGTTATGCTGCGGCCCGATCTGCGGATAATGCCTGGTCAGCAGCAGGTTCAATTGCGACAGCGCGGCCGGCAGGCTGTCGTGATACGCCCCTGCGCCGAAGCCGGCGGTGACGGTGCGGCAGACCGCTTGCCAATCGTGCTTGCCGACGGCGCGATCGACGCCGCGATCGGCAATGATTTCCACCTTGTGGTCGGCCAGGTTGATATACAGCAGCAGGCCGCAGTTCTCTTCCGTATCCCAGACCCGGTAATGGGTGAACAATTCGACCGCGCGCCGCCGCGCGGTGCCGCCTTGCAGCACGAAAGCGAACGGCAGCGCGGCCTCGATGATGACGCGCACTTCGGCGCGGTGCGTGACCTCGCCGGCCGCGATCGCCGCCTGGATCGCCTGCAGCGCGGCGGCCGGAAACAGCCGGCGCGCGGTATGTTTGGTGGTGACGAGATGACGCCAAAGACGTGTGCCGATATGCATTACCAATCCCCCGAAGCGCCGCCGCCGTCGAAACCGCCGCCGCCGCCTGAAAATCCGCCGCCGCCGAATCCACCGCCGCCGCCGGAAAATCCACCGCCGCCGCCGCCGCGGCCGCTTTGGCTCAGGATGCTGCCCAGCACCACGCCTGCCGCATTGCCCCAGCCGTTCGCGCCGAGGTTATTGCGTCCGCGCGAGCGCATGCGCGAAATCACCACCAGCACAAAGAAGAGCAGGATCGGCAGCAATCCCGCCCAGCCGCCGCCATCGCCGCCCTCGGCTGCATGCGCCGCCTTTTGCGGGGCCGGCAACTGTTCCTTGTTCAGCAGGGCCGAAATGGCCGCCGCGCCGGCGTTCAGGCCGCCGTAGAAATCGTCCTGGCGGAAATAGGGCGCGATGATATCTTCCAGCACCCGTTTCGACTGCGCATCGGTGAGCGAGCCCTGCACGCCGCGTCCGGCTTCGATGCGCAGGCGGCGCAAGGCCTTGGGATTGTTCTTCGCCACGATCAGGATCACCCCGTCGTCGACCTTGGCGCGCCCGATCTTCCAGGCGTCGGCAACGCGGATGCCGTATTGCTCGATGGCTTCCGGCGCGGTGGAATCGACGGTCAGGATCACGATCTGGCTGCCGCTGGCGGCTTCGTAATCGGCCAGGGTCTGTTCCAGCCGGGCGCGCTGGCCGGCATCCAGCATGGCGGCGTGGTCGTTGACGTGGCCGGCCAATGCCGGCACCGGCGTCAGGCCTTGCACCGCTTTTTGCACCGCTTTTTGCACCGTTTCTTGCGCCAGCGCGCCGCCGCTCGGCAAGGCCAGCGACGCCAGCAACATCAGCAATGCCAGCAACGCCGACAGGAACGGCAAGCGGAAGGGCGGTGCAGCCGGGAGGCGTTCGAATGACATCGGTCGGCGCTTCCCGCTTACTTGTCGAAACTGACGGCAGGCGCGGTCGAAATCGCTTTTTCGTTCTCGACCGTGAAGGACGGCTTGGGCTGATAGCCCATGACCTTGGCGGTCAGATTGCTCGGAAAACTGCGCGCCAGCACGTTGTAATCCTGGACCGAGGCAATATAGCGCTGGCGCGCCACGGTGATCCGGTTCTCAGTGCCTTCGAGTTGCGATTGCAGGTCGCGGAAGCTGGTGTCGGCCTTCAACTGCGGGTAGTTTTCGGACACCGCCATCAGCCGCGACAGCGCCGACGACAACTGCCCCTGCACCTGCTGGAACTTGGCGAAGGCTTCCGGATTGTTCAGCACTTCGGGCGTGATCTGGAAACTGGTGGCCTGGGCGCGCGCCTTGGTGACCGCTTCCAGCGTATCTTTTTCATGCGAGGCATAGCCCTTGACGGTATTGACCAGGTTCGGAATCAGGTCGGCGCGCCGTTGATACTGGTTCACCACTTCCGACCAGGCGGCCTTGGTGGCTTCGTCCTTGGCCTGGAAATCGTTGTAGCCGCAACCGCTGAGGATCAGGGCGGCCGCCGCGCATGCCAGCCATAAAGACCATTTTTTCATCGTATTTCCTCTGAGTTAAACAATCCGAAACGCTATCATGCCATGCGGCGGGCGGTGGCGGACAAGTTACAATTGCGCTTATTTTATTTTTCGCGAGCGCGGCACAAGGCGCGTCGCCCCAAGGAATCTGCATCGCCATGACATTCATCGACAAATTATCCGCCGCCTGGGCCGCCAACGATTCCATGCTGTGCATCGGGCTGGACCCCGACATCGGCCGCTTCCCGCCCCAATTGAAGGGCAAGCCGGACGCCATTTTTACATTCTGCAAGGCCATCGTCGACGCCACCGCCGACACCGCCTGCGCGGTCAAGCCGCAAATCGCCTATTTCGCGGCCCTGCGCGCCGAGGATCAGCTGGAAGCGCTGTGCGACTACATCCGCGCCACGTATCCGGCCTTGCCGATCGTATTGGATGCCAAGCGCGGCGACATCGGCGCCACCGCCGAGCAATATGCGCGCGAGGCATTCGAACGCTACCGGGCCGACGCGGTCACGCTCAGCCCCTACATGGGTTTCGATTCGGTCGCGCCGTACCTGGAATGGAAAGACCGCGGCGCCGTGATCCTGTGCCGCACCTCGAATGTGGGCGGTTCCGATCTGCAATTCCTGAATGTGGACGGCGTGCCGCTGTATCAGCATGTGGCGCGGCTGGTGGCCGGCAAATGGAATACCAACGGCCAATGCGCGCTGGTGGTGGGCGCGACGTTTCCGAACGAATTGGCGCAGGTGCGGGCGATCGTGGGCGACATGCCGCTGCTGGTGCCGGGCATCGGCGCGCAGGGCGGCGATATCGAAGCCACGGTGGCGGCGGGGCGGATCGCGGCGGGACGCGGCCTGATGATCAGCTCCTCGCGCGCGATCCTGTATGCGCCGGCGACGGCGGCGGATGGCGACGATTTCGCTGCCGCCTCGCGCCGCGCGGCCTTGCAGACGCGCGACGAAATCAACGCCGCCGCGCGCAAGTGATTTTAGGGAAAATGACGGGCGTGTTGCCGGATCAACAAGTCAGATAGCGCTGCAATCCTTGCAGCGCATGCAGCACGGCCTGTTCGCGTATCGCCTGGCGGTCGCCGTGGAATACCAGCCGTTCCGTATGCGTGGCCTGGTTGACTACCCAGCCGAAGCAGACCGTGCCGACCGGCTTGCCGGGCACGGCGCCGTCCGGACCGGCGATGCCGGTGGTCGAAATGGCAACGTCGGCATTGCTGTTGGCCAGGGCGCCTTCGGCCATGGCCGCCGCGATTTCCTCGCTGACCGCGCCGTGTTGCGCAATCAATGCTTCCGGAATATCCAGCAGTTCGTTTTTCGAGGCGTTCGAATAGGTCACGAAACCGCAATCGAACCAGGAAGAGGAGCCGGCGATTTCAGTGAAGGCCTGCGCCACGCCGCCGCCGGTGCAGGACTCGGCGGTAACCGCCTGCAGCCGCTTGGCTTTCAACAATTGCCCGACGCTTCCGGCCAGGTCGATAATCTTCAGCTTGTCTGCATCCATCATTTCCTCCAGAGTGTCTCGGGCGACCGCACGCCGTTACGATAGCGCCAGCGCAAACACCAGCAAGGTGTAGAACGCGGCGACGATGTCGTCCCACATTACACCAAAACCGCCTTTGTAGCGACGATCGAACCACGCGATCGGCGGCGGTTTGACCATATCGAAGAAACGAAAGCAGATAAACGCCCAGAACTGCGTTTTCAGGCCGGCCGGCATGACCAGCACCAGCACCAGCCACATGGCGATGATCTCGTCCCAGACCATGCTGCCGTGATCCGGCGCGCCGAGGTCGCGGCCGGTTTTGCCGCAGGCCCAGATGCCGAGCAGGAAGCCGGCGCCGATGATGAGCAGCCAATGGACGGGCGTGAAAACCTGCGGCCAGCGCGTGCTCAGCACGACAAACGAGAGCCAGCCGAGCAGGGTGCCCGAAGTGCCGGGCATGATCGGCGACAGGCCGCTACCGAAACCTTGCGCGATCCAGTGCGCGGGATGCGACAGCATGAAGTCGGCGCTGACGCGGATTCTATTGGTGGTCATCAGGAGAAATGGTCGAAGGAGGAAACGGATAAGTCCAGCGCGGCCCCGTCGGCGTCGCGCAGGCGCAGGCCGGGCGCGGCTTCGATGGCGCCGACGCGGGTTGCCGCGACGCCGCTTGCGGCCGCCGCTTGCAGCACGGCGTCGCGCCGGTCGGCGGGCGCGGTAAAGCAGAGTTCATAGTCGTCGCCGCCGGCCAGCGCGAAGCGGCGTCGCAGTTCGCGCGGCTGGCCTTGCAACGCGGCGCCGGCCGGCAGGGCGTCGACATCGAGCAGGGCGCCCACGCCGGAACGTTCGAGGATATGGCCGAGATCTCCGCTCAGGCCGTCCGAAATATCGATCGCCGCATGGGCAATGCCGCGCAAGGCCAAGCCCAGCGCCACGCGCGGCGCCGGCCAGTGCATGCGTTCGGCCGCCTGCTGCTGGCTTACATGATCGAGTTTCAGTTCGTCGCGATAACCGGCCAGGGCCAGGCGCGCATCGCCCAGGCTGCCGGATACCCAGATATCGTCGCCGGCCTTTGCTGCATCGCGGCGTAAGGCCGCGCCTGCCGGCATCTCGCCGAAAACGGTGATGCTGACGGTCAGCGGCCCCTTGGTGGTGTCGCCGCCGACCAGCTCGCAGCCGTGCAGATCCGCCAATGCCAGCAGGCCGGTGGAAAATGGCGCCAGCCAGGCTTCCTGCGCCGACGGCAATGCCAGCGCCAGGGTGAATGCCAGCGGCTGCGCGCCCATGGCGGCCAGGTCCGAGAGGTTCACCGCCAGGCACTTGTGGCCCAGCGCCAGGGGATCCGCGCCGGCAAAGAAATGGCGCCCTTCCACCAGCATGTCGGACGAAATCGCCAACTGCATGCCGGGCGCCTGCTGCAGCAATGCGCAGTCGTCGCCGACGCCGAGCCCGACGCGGCTGCCGGGTCTTGGAGACCGGGTTGGGCGCGTGAAATAGCGGGCGATCAGATCGAATTCGGACATGGCGGCGATTGTACCTAATGCCGCCGGGGGCGGGGTGCGAATTATGCCGAATTCGTAGGTGACTCGTACGAGATTCATGCGGGATTTCTGCGAAATTCGTGCATGTTTCGTTGCCTGGCGGGCCTCCTGTTTGCGCCCGATTGGATGCTGCGGCGCGTCATCCATATGACTGGAATCGCGCTCCAGATTGCACAAATAAGTTCCCGGCACTCTGTTAAAATCGTTCCACTTCCGTGATCACTATAAAGAGACGCAGCATATGGATTCGATGATCGATCAAAAAGAGCAACTTCGCCAGCAGCTGCGTCAGGCTGCATTGGAATACCACGAATTCCCGACGCCCGGCAAGATCAGCGTCACGCCCACCAAGCAACTGAGCAACCAGCGCGATCTGTCGCTGGCGTATTCCCCTGGCGTGGCTTCGGCCTGCGAGGAAATCGTGGCCGATCCGGCCAATGCGTTCAAGTACACCGCGCGCGGCAACCTGGTCGCCGTGATCACCAACGGCACCGCCGTATTGGGCCTGGGCAATATCGGCCCGCTGGCTTCCAAGCCGGTGATGGAAGGCAAGGGCGTGCTGTTCAAGAAATTCGCCGGCATCGATGTTTTCGACATCGAAATCAACGAAACCGATCCGGACAAGCTGTGCGACATCATCGCCGCGCTGGAACCGACTTTCGGCGGCATCAACCTGGAAGACATCAAGGCGCCCGAGTGCTTCTATATCGAGCGCAAGCTGCGCGACCGCATGAAGATCCCGGTCTTCCATGACGATCAGCACGGCACCGCGATCATCGTCGGCGCGGCGATCCTGAACGGCCTGAAACTGGTCGGCAAGCAGATGAAGGATTGCAAATTGGTGGTCTCCGGCGCGGGTGCCGCGGCGCTGGCCTGCCTGGACCTGATCCTCGACCTGGGCTTTCCGATCGAAAACATTTTCGTGACCGACCTGGCCGGCGTGGTCTACAAGGGCCGCACCGAACTGATGGATCCGGACAAGGAACGCTTCATGCAGGATACGCCGGCGCGCACGCTGGCCGAAGTCATTCCCGGCGCGGACATTTTCCTGGGCCTGTCGGCCGCGGGCGTGTTGAAGCAGGACATGGTGCTGGCCATGGCGCCCAAGCCGCTGGTGCTGGCGCTGGCCAATCCGGTGCCGGAAATCACGCCGGAAGACGTCAAGGCAGTGCGCGACGACGCGATCATCGCCACCGGCCGTTCCGATTATCCGAACCAGGTCAACAACGTCCTGTGCTTCCCCTACATTTTCCGTGGCGCGCTGGATTCGGGCGCGACCACCATCACGCGTGAAATGGAAATCGCCGCGGTGCACGCGATCGCCGACCTGGCGCAAGCCGAGCAGTCCGACATCGTCGCCACTACGTACGGCATCGCCAACATGGCCTTCGGTCCGGAATTCATCATTCCGAAACCGTTCGATCCGCGCCTGATGATCAAGATCGCGCCGGCCGTGGCGCGCGCCGCCGAGACCTCCGGCGTCGCCGCGCGTCCGATCCAGGACATGGAAGCCTATATCGACCGCCTGCAACAGTTCGTCTATCGCAGCGGCACCTTCATGCGGCCGCTGTTCCAGATCGCCAAGAAGGCGCCGGACGACCGCAAGCGCATCGTCTTCGCCGAAGGCGAGGAAGAAAAAGTGCTGCGCGCGGTGCAGGTCATCATCGACGAAAACCTGGCGCGTCCGATCCTGGTCGGCCGGCCGGCGGTGCTGGAACAGCGCATCCAGAAATTCGGCCTGCGCCTGAAGCCGGGCATCGATTTCGAAGTGATCAATCCCGATTTCGATACACGCTATCGCGATTACTGGCAGACCTATCTGTCGATGACGAATCGCAAGGGCGTCACCGAACAATATGCGCGGCTGGAAATGCGCCGCCGCCATACGCTGATCGGCGCCATGGCGATCCACAAGGGCCATGCCGACGGCATGATCTGCGGCACGTTCGGCACTACCCAATTGCACCTGCACTACATCGACCAGGTGCTCGGCAAACGCGAAGGCTGCAACGTGTATGCGGCGATGAACGGCCTGATCCTGAGCGATCGCCAACTGGTGCTGGTCGATACCCACGTCAACGAAAATCCGGACGCGCCGCAATTGGCCGAAATCACCGTCATGGCGGCCGAGGAAATGCGCCGCTTCGGCCTGAAGCCGCGCGCGGCCCTGCTGTCGCATTCGAATTTCGGCTCCAACAACAGCGAATCGGCGCTCAAGATGCGCAATGTGCTGGGCCTGGTGCGCAAGCAGATGCCGGACCTGGAAATCGACGGCGAAATGCACGGCGATGCGGCGCTCGACAATTGCCTGCTGCAAAAGCAGATGCCGGATTCGCCGCTGACCGGCGACGCCAACCTGCTCGTCATGCCGACCATCGAATCGGCCAATATCGCCTACAACCTGTTGAAGACCACCTCCGGCAACGGCGTGGCAATCGGCCCGATCCTGCTGGGCTGCGCCAAGCCGGTGCACATCCTGACGCCGTCGGCAACCGTGCGCCGCATCGTCAACATGACCGCGCTGTGCGTGGTGGATGCGCTCTCGGAACGTTGATTGCATTGACTGGACCGGCAGGCGGATAGCCCGCCGCAACGAAAACGGCGCGCCCTCGAAAGAAGGCGCGCCGTTTTTTCATGGCCGCTCGAAGCGTCCGGTTTCGCGTTTTCCGCTCGCGTTTCCCGCTTATGGACGCTTGAAGATCAACGAAGTATTGATGCCCCCGAATGCGAAATTATTCGACATCACATATTCGCAATCGAGCTGGCGGCCTGTGCCGACGATGTAGTCGAGGTCGCCGCATTGCGGGTCGACCTGGTTCAGGTTGATGGTCGGCGCGAACCAGCCGTCGTGCATCATGCGGATGCTGAGCCAGGCTTCCAGCGCGCCGCACGCGCCCAGCGTATGGCCCATGTAGCTCTTGAGCGAGCTGATCGGCGTGTTGGCGCCGAATACCTGCGCGGTGGCCTGCGATTCGGCGACATCGCCTTGCTGCGTGCCGGTGCCGTGCGCATTCAGGTAGCCGATCGCCGAGGCCGGCAGGGCGGCGTCGGCCAGCGCCATTTCGATTGCGGTGCGCATGGTCGGCGCGTTCGGATTGGTGACGTGGCAGCCGTCGCTGTTGGTGCCGAAGCCGACCAGTTCCGCATGGATCGTGGCGCCGCGCGCCAGGGCGTGTTCCATCTCCTCCAGGATCAGCGTGCCGGCGCCTTCGCCGATGACCAGGCCGTCGCGTTGCGCGTCGAACGGATTCGGCGTCAATGCCGGCGTGTCGTTGCGCACGCTGGTGGCATACAGGGTATCGAACACCGCCGCCTCGGTGGCGCACAGCTCCTCGGCGCCGCCGGCGATCATCGCCGTCTGGCGGCCGCTGCGGATCGCTTCGAACGCATAGCCGATGCCCTGGCTGCCCGAGGTGCAGGCGCTGGAAGTGGTGATGATGCGGCCGGTGACGCCGAAGAACACGCCCATGTTGACCGCAGCCGTATGCGACATCATCTTGATATAGGTGGTGGCGTTGATGTTCTTGGTCGATTTTTCCAGGTACATCATGCTGAAATCCCCGATCGCCTTGGGCGTGCCGGCCGAGGAGCCGTAGGCGATGCCCATCATGCCGCTGGTCAGCAACGGATGATCCAGCAGGCCGGCGTCGATCAGCGCCATTTCACTGGCGCGGGTCGCCATCAGCGCGACCCGGCCCATGCTGCGCGTGGTCTTGCGCGTGTAGCGATCCGTCAGTTCGAATGCCGCCGCCGGCGCGCCCAGGCGGGTATGCAGGCCCTGGTAAGCGTCCCATTCATCCATCCTGACGATGGCGTTGCGATAGCCGCGCAGGCGCGCGCCTATGGTTTCCCAGTCGCAGCCGATCGGACTGATGCCGGCCATGCCGGTGACCGCCACGCGGCGCTCCTGGCGCGCGCTCATGCCAGCCCGCCATTGACGGAAATCACCTGGCGCGTGATATAGGCGGCGTCTTCCGCCATCAGGAAACTGACGGTGGCGGCCACTTCTTCGGGTTTGCCGACGCGGCGCGCCGGAATCAATTTGAGGATTTCATCCATGGGTGCATCTTCCAGCATCTCGGTTTGTATGACGCCCGGGGCGACACAGTTGACGGTGATATTGCGTTTGGCCAGTTCCAGCGCCAGCGCCTTGGTGGCGCCGATGATGCCCGCCTTGGCCGCGCTGTAATTGACCTGGCCGCGATTGCCGACCAGGCCCGAGACCGAAGCCAGCGTCACGATGCGGCCCGGCAGGCGGCGCTGCACCATCGGCATGACCAGCGGCTGCAGCACATTGTAGAAGCCGTCCAGGTTGGTCTTGAGGACGCTGTCCCAGTCTTCGCCCGACAGCATCGGGAACGCGTTGTCGCGCGCGATGCCGGCGTTGCACACCACGCCGTAGTAGCAGCCGTGGGCGGCAATGTCGGCGGCCAGGATATCGGCCGCGTCGGCGCGCCGGCCGATATCGAACTGCAGCACGCGCACCTTGCGGCCGAGCGCTTCGATCTCGCGCGCCACGCTGTCGGCGGCATCGCGCCGCTGGTGGCAATGCAGCACGATATCGAAGCCGTCGCGGGCCAGCCGCAGCGCGATCGCCGCGCCGATGCCGCGGCTGGAACCGGTTACCAGGATTGTATTGCTCATACTGCGCCTTCATCAAGAAACGTCGCCAGGTCAGGCGGTTGAAATACGGTCAGCGTGGCCGTGGCGATATGCTCGTCGCCATCCGCGATATGGCAGTCGAACGAACCCAGGCCGTTGTCGGCCTGCAATAGCCGCAGCACATGGATGCGCAAGGTGCTGCCGAGCGCGAAATGGCCGCGACTCGCAGTATAGCGGCGGCTGCCGAGCAGGAAGCCGATTTGGCGCGGCTTGTGCGTGCTGTCCGGGTTCTGCCTGGCATGCAGCATTGCCTGCAGCCCGGCGAACGCGGCCACCGCCTGCGCCATGTATTCGATGCCGATCCAGCTGCCGACGCCGTCTTCGCCGGCGAACAGGGTGGCGGCGTGGATATCGACTTCGGCCTGCAGGCTGTCTGCATCGGCTGCCACCACGCGGTCGAGCAACAGCATGCTGGCGGTGTGCGGCACCAGGTCGGCGATGGGCGGGAATGCCGTAGGCATGGTGGTCTTCGTGGTTGTCTGCATGAGTTTCATTGCCTGCCGAAGACAAGCGTTGCGTTGACGCCGCCGAATGCGAACGAATTGCTCAGCACGCGCCGCAGCGGCCGTCCCAGGCTTTGCCGCGGCGCGGCCAGCTGCAGTGCCGGCAAGGCCGGATCGGGCGCGCCGTCCCACAAGTGCGGCGGCAGCCTGCCCTGGGGATTGTCGTCCTGCATCGCCAGCCAGCAGAGCCCGGCCTCGACCGCGCTGGCCGCGCCGAGCGCATGGCCGGTCAGCGGCTTGGTCGAACTGGCCGCGACGCGGTCGCCGAACAGGGCGTGCACCACCTGACTTTCCATGGCGTCGTTCTGCGGCGTCGCGGTGCCGTGCAGATTGATGTAATCGACGTCGTCCGGTCGCAGGCCGGCGCGCCGCAATGCCTGTCCGATCGCCAGGCCTGCGCCGCGTCCGCTCGGGTCCGGCGCGGAAATATGATGCGCGTCGGAGGCTTCGCCCCAGCCCAGCAGCGCTACCGTGGCCTCGTCCCGGCTCATCAGGAACAATGCGGCGCCTTCGCCGATATTGATGCCGTTGCGATTCACGCTGAACGGCTGGCAACGGGTGCTGCTGATCGATTCCAGCGCGCCGAAGCCGGCCAGCGTAAACGCGCACAAGGTATCGATGCCGCCGCTGACCACGGCGTCGCACAGGCCCATATTGAGCAGGCGCGCCGCGCTGGCCATGGCCTTGGCGCTGGAAGCGCAGGCGCTGGAATGGGTATACGCGGGGCCGCCGATGCCCAGCGTCAGCGCCAGCGCGGCGGCCGGCGAGCCGAGTTCCTGCTGGCTGTACTGGAATTGCGCGGGCAGGTCGCCGTCGCGGTCGTACTGGCGCAGCGCCGCTTCGCCTTCGGCGATGCCGGAAGTGCTGGTACCGACCACCACGCCGATCCGGTCCGCGCCATAGCGCGCGATGGCGGCGTCCACCGCCGGCCGGATTTGCGCCAGCGCCGCCAGCGCCAGGCGGTTGTTGCGGCTGCGGTCGCGCAGCGGCAGGTGATCGACGCTCGGCAACGCGGCATCCGTCGTACCGATTGCGCCGATCGGCAGCGCCAATTCAGGCAGATAGCGAGTATCCATGCGCAAGCCGCTGCGCGCAGCATACAGCGCCTCGGCAATCGCCGCGCGACTGTCGCCGATGGCGCACAGCATGCCGAGTTGATTGAGATAAATCATGGCTGGGCGTCGCCGGCCGAAACGATGGTCAGCCGGTAGTGATAGCGCAGGTTGTCCAGGACCACCTTGCCGCCCCAGCGTTGTGCGTGCGGATAGTCGATGACGGTGACCGGCTGTCCTTCGAAGGACAGGGTGCGGCGTTGTCCGGCGCCTTCGGCCGTATCCTGCAGATTCCAGCCCGCGGGCAGCGCGGCGCGCAGGGCGTCGGCCGGCCACAGCGTCAATTGCAGGTCTTCCAGCACGTCTTCGCCGCGCACTTGCGGCGGCAGCATGAAGTGGCGCCAGGTCTTCAGTTCCTTGCCGTCGTATTGCAGCGTCATCACGCGCTGGCCGAATGCGAGTCCGACCAGCGTCAAGCGATCGGCGTCGATTTCCAGGGCGGTGTCGAGTTCGTCGGTGCGGCCTTCGCGTTCTACGATCAGATGCTGTTGCAGGCTCAGCGATTGCCCTAGCGTGGCCGGCGCCAGTTTCAGGCCGAGCCTGACGGGCGGGGCGGGCTTGGCGGCCTGCTGCAGGCTGCCGCAGGCGCTCAGCATCAGCAGTGCCGGCAGCATGAGCCAGGCCGGCATGCGCCACGACAGGAAGCGATTTAGGCCGGCTTGCATACAATCTCCAGTGCCGCCAGCCGCCGCTGGCTTTCCTTCACATACGGGTTGCTTTCGTCCCATGCGTAGCCGGCCAGGATCGACGAGATCATGCGGCGGATCTCGGGCTGCTGCTTTTCATGGAAAATAATGTCCTGGAAACCGCCCGCGTACCAGGATTCGACGAAGGTGCGGAAAGTGTCCACGCCTTTCTTGAGCGGCCGCGCGAAATCGGCCTCCCAGTCGGGCATGTCGTCGATGTTGCCGTCGAGCTGGCGTTGCAGGCAGGCCACCGCCAGGCTGGCCGATTTTACCGCGATGGTGACGCCCGACGAGAACACCGGGTCGAGGAATTCGCCGGCGTTGCCGAGCAATGCATAGCCCTTGCCCCACAGTTGCTTGACGTTCGATGCATAGCCGACGATCTGGCGCGCCGGCGTGTCCCATTTGGCATTGGCCAGCAATAGTCGCTGAGCCGGTTCGCTATTGACCAGCGCTTGCAACCGTTCGGTTTCGTTGCCCTGGAATTGCGCCAGGAAAGCCTGTTCGGCGACCACGCCGATCGAGCAGCGGCCGCCGGCGAACGGGATCAGCCAATACCAGACGTTGCAGTGGTCGGGATGAACGCAGACGCGGATCTTGTTGCGATCGAAGCGCGGATCGGTAATGCCGTCCTCGATATGCGTGAACAGCGCGCCGCGCACGGGGAAATCGGATGGCTGTTCGAGATCGAGCAGGCGCGGCAGCACGCGTCCGAAGCCGCTGGCGTCGAGCACGAAGCGCGCCTTGACGCGATAGGGATCGCCGTCGGGCCGGGTCACGTCCAGCAGCGCGCCGTCGTCGGAAAAGTCGGCGGCGGTCACCTGGTGCCGGTAGCGCAGGTCGGCGCCCTGGCGCGCGGCCTCGGTGGCCAATATCAGATCGAAGGCGGCGCGCTGCACCTGATAGGTGGTGCCCCAGCCGCTTGAATGCTTGTCGCGGAAATCGAATGCGGTGTAGCGCTCGCCGCGCACGAACGCGGCGCCGTTCTTGTACTGGAAGCCGGCTTCGACCACGGCTTGCAGCATGCCGGCCTGTTCGATGTATTGCATGCTTTGCGGCAACAGGCTTTCGCCGATCGAGAAGCGCGGGAATTGCTCGCGCTCCAACATGATGACGTGGCGCCCGCGCTGGCGCAACAGGGCCGCGGCCACCGCGCCGGCCGGACCGGCGCCGATAATCACAACTTCGCACTGCTCGATCATGTCTCGTTTCCTCGTCGTTGATTTTGTTTGACGGCCGAAACCGTTGTTTGATCCGTTGTTTGATTCGATGTCGTGCACGGCGCGATCAGCCATACGCTCGCCATGCCGATCAGCATGGTCAGCCCGAAGGCATGCAGCGGCGGCGTCTGGCTCAGCGCCAGCAGGCCGAAGGCGAGCAGGGCGCTGACCGCCGACAGGCCGACGGCGAGCCAGGCGAATTTGTCGCGCCGATCCGGTTCTTCGCGCAGGAAAATGCCGTAGTCGACGCCGAGGCCGAGAATCAGCATCAGCGCCAGTACATGGAATAGTTGCAGCGGCAAGCCGAGCAGCCCGAGCGCCGCCAGGGTGGCGATGCTGGCCAGCGCCGGCGGCAGCAGCACGCGCCAGGCTGCCGCGCGGTAGCGCCAGAACAGCAGCGCGAATATCGCCAGGTACGCGCCGATGGCAGCCCAGCCCATGTAGCGCCGATAGCTGCCGAGCACGCCGGAAATTTCGCCGACCTTGTCGACCCATTGCACTTCCTGCGATGCATCGGCGGCCTGGGCCAGCAGCGGCAGCTTGGCATAATCGTTCAGCCCGCGCAGCGCCACGATGCTGGCGTATTTGCCGCCTACCTTGCCCAGCCACAGATAGCGCGACGGTTCGCCGGCGGCCGTCTGCAGGAAGCGCTCAGGCGTCAATGGCGCTTGCGGCGCCGCGATGGCGGTTTTCAGTTTGGCGATCCAGTCCGCGTCTTCGCCGATCTGCCTGGCAATTGCCGAAAGCGGGCCATCATCGCCGAGCAATGCGGCCTGCGCCAGCTGTCGATTTTCCTGTTGCCGGCGTAGCGATGGCGCCCAACTGGAAATGGCCTGGTAGCCGCTGATGATCTTGCCATCGATCAGCGGCTGCAGCCGGTCTTGCAGCGCTTCCTCGCGTTGCAGCAGTTGTTCCACTGTGTCGGCGCGCACCAGGTAGAACTGCACCGGCGTCGGCGCATCCAGCAGGCGGCCGAGCTTGATCTGGTCGGCCAGCAGCGCGGCCGGCGGCTTTTGCAGGGAGCGGATATCGTCGCTGACTTGCAGGCGGGCAATGCCGACGGCGGCGACCGCGGCAAACAGCGCCAGCGCGGCCAGGCTGAGGCGATTGGCCTGCAGCCGCGGCCAGCGCGCGCGGCTGGCGCCGAAACCCTGCGCCAGCCGGCTGGCGCGCAGTGCGCCGGGCGCCGTGAATAACGGGAACCAGCACAGCACGGTCAGCCAGGCGAAGATCAGCCCCAGCCCGGAAAATACCGCCATCTGGCGCAAGCCGGGAAACGGCGTGAGCGCCAGCCCGAGATAGCCGATCAGCGCCGCTGCCAAGGTCAGGCACAGGCCGGGCCAGATGCGGCGCAGCAGGCTGGATTGGGCGGCCTCGGACACCGAAGCGTCGCCGGGGCGCGTGTCTTCGCGCAGGCGGCTGCACAGATAATAAATGCCATAGTCCTGCGCGATGCCGATCAGGCTGGCGCCGAACACCAGCGTGAGCAAATGAATCTGGCCGAACAGCAGCCAGCAGATCGACAGCGCGCCCAGGCAGCCGATCGCGATCGACACCGCGATCAACACGATCGGCTTGAGCGAGCGGAAAGTCAGCCACATCATCAATACGATGCCGAGCAGCGAGCCGATGCCGATGGTCGACATTTCGCCGGCCGCCTGGGCGCTCGCCGCCGCCGCATGCAATACCACGCCGGCGTTGATGATTTCGCTGTCCGGCACGGCTTGCAGCGCGGCCTGTTTGGCGGCGGCGATCAATGGCATGACCGCTTCCTGCGTCGACATGGCAAACGCCGGTTGGCGCAGGCGCATCAGCAGCACTACATAGGAACGGCCGCCGGCTTCGACGAACAGCCTGCCGTCGCGCGGCCGCACCGGCGTTTCCTGCGCGCGTGTCTGGATCCAGCCGCTGAACAGGCCGAACGGATCGTCCTGCCAGGCGCCCAGCCGCGGGCCGCCGAAGGCGCCATACAGCCCGGCCAGCGCGCGCTGGCTCCAGTAGGCGGCGGGCTGGTTTGTCAGGTCGGCGCGCTGCTGCGGCGTGAGCAAGCCGAGCCGGCTGCCGGCGAAGGGCGCCAGCCAGTCGCGCTGCATCTGCTCGGATGCGTTATCGTCCTGGGTCAGCAGGTCGGCGTGCGGCGCCAGCACCGCGCGATAGGCGTCGGCGGCGCGCTGCGCCTGTTGCCAGTCGGATGCGCCGACCAGGGTGATCACGCGTTGCTGCGCCGATTCCACCATATGGTCGAAGGCCTGCTGCTTGACCGGATCCTGCTGCTGCGCCGGCAGCAAGGCCAGGATGTCGGTATTCGGCGCAATGCGCTGCACCAGCCACAGATAGCCGTTATGCCCCAGCAACAGCGCGGCGACCAGCAGCCAGAGCAGGGCCGCGCGCCGCTGCCAGGCCGGCCGGGCGCCGCGGTTGCCGGCGCCGTTACCGGTGTCGTTGCCATTGCCTATATCATTGCGCAAACGCCGCTCCATCTTCTGCGTTCAGCGCCTGCGCACCGCTACGGATATCGGCAAACAGGATCTCGGTATGGTCGCCGCCGGCTTCGTCGATGACGACCTTCTTGACATAATCGCTGCCTTCCAGCGCCAGCACGCCGATGGCCTTGGCCAATGCCGGCGAACGCGCGTTCAGCGTCACCTTCCATTGCCTGCCCTGGATGCTGCCGTTCATGTCGAACAATTGGTCGAGCTGGCTCAGGTCGCCCGACAGCAGCGAAAACAGCACGCTGTTGATCATCTTGACCACCGGCTCCTGCTTGGCGTCGAGCCGCATGGCGACACGGTCGCCCTGCATCTGCACGATCTCGTCGCGCGTCAGGCGCAGCGTGGCGGGAAACGGCTGCAAGGTACGCCATAGCACGCCCTTGCCGGCGACGACGCAGAAGCGTCCGCTTGAAGCCAGCGGTTTCTTGATGCCGACCAGTTGCTTGCTCTGGTCGAAGCGGCCGCACATCACGTCCGGCCGTGCCAGCACCGCCTGGATTTGCGCGACCGGCGCGGCGGCATGGGCATTGACGGCGGCGACGCCGGCGGCACCCAGCAGCAGCGCGCCGAGGGTATTTCTGAATTTGTTGCCGAACGCATTATTGGATGCATTGCGGAATGGCTTGCACTTGTATTCGATCATGTCGGGATTCCCAGTTTTTGCAGCAATACCGGCGGCGAGGCGAAACACATTTCGCCGCTGGCGAGATCGACCCCGACCTGCACGCTGGATGCGCGCGTCAGGCGGCGGCCGCTTTCGGCGTCGGTAATCAGATAGTCGATTTTCAGGCGATTCTGCCATTCGACCACGGTGGCGACGACCTTGATGCGTTGCATGAATATTGCCGGCGCCGCATAGCGCAGGTGCAGATCGATGACCGGCCAGGCGTAGCCGGAGGCCTTCATCTGCGGATAGTTGTAGTCGATCTGTTCGAACAGCGCGCAGCGCGCGGTTTCCAGATACTGGACGTAGCGGCCGTGCCAGACGACTTCCATCGGGTCCAGGTCGTAAAACTGGACCTGGATCTCGACTTCCGCGCGCCAGGAGGCGGGCACGGCAATTTCCCTGGTTCTCATGGTCGGGTCAGGCTTCGTACAGATGCCACTTGCGCGCGGCGATATGGACCAGCAGACGGCGCAAGTCCGGCTCCAGCATGCGATCCTCTTCCACCAGCGGCACGTCGGCCGCCAGCGCCTGCTGCATGGCCGCCAGCCGGCCGCCGGGCAAGGCCTCCAGCGCCGGCGCCGATGGCGACTGCATGGCCGCGCGCAGCGCGACGCCCTGGCGTACGGTAATCAGCATTGCAGCCGCCACTTGCTCCGTCAACGCCAGCACGCGCAGGCAATCGCGCGCGGCGATGGTGCCCATGCTGACCTTGTCCTGGTTGTGGCATTCGGTGGAACGCGAGAAGACCGAGGCCGGCATGGTCAGCTTCAAGGCTTCCGCGGTCCAGGCCGAGGCGCTGATCTGCAAGGCCTTGAGGCCGTGATTGATGGCCGCGCGCGGACCGGCCGCGGCAGATAAATTGGAAGGCAGCCCGTTGTTGTAGCGGGTGTCGACCAGCAACGCCATCTGCCGGTCCAGCAGGTCGGCGATATTGGCCACGGCGTTTTTCATGCTGTCCATCGCGAAGGCGATATGGCCGCCGTAGAAATGGCCGCCGTGCAATACGCGTTCGTTGTCGGCGTCGATGATCGGATTGTCGTTGGCGCTGTTGAGTTCGTTTTCAATCGAATCGCGCATCCACGGCAATGCGTCGGCCAGCACGCCGATGACGTGCGGCGCGCAGCGGATCGAATAGCGGTCCTGCAGCCGTTTTTCGTTGCGGTGCGGCTGTTCGCAGTCGAGGTCCAGGCGCAGCCGCGCGGCAACCTGTTGCTGGCCGGCGTGCGGCTTGACCGAGAACAGCGTCTCGTCGAAGTGATGGGCATTGCCGTCCAGCGCGAAACTGGCCATGGCGGTAATGCGGGTGGACAGCTGGGTCAGGTAGCCGGCGCGTTCGAACGCCAGGCAGGCCAGCGCGGTCATGGCGGCGGTGCCGTTCATGATGGCCAGGCCTTCCTTGGGCCGCAGCCGCAGCGCTTTCAAGCCCGCATCGGCCAGCGCCTGCGCTGCCGGGATGCGCTGGCCGTCGCGCCAGACTTCGCGTTCGCCGCACAGCACGGCGGCCAGATAGGACAAGGGCGTCAGGTCGCCGCTGGCGCCGACCGAGCCTTCCGAAGGCATCAGCGGCAGCAGGTCGTGCCGCAGCAGTTGCGCGATCTGTTCCAGCAGGCCGACGCTGACCCCGGAATAGCCCTTGCACAGGGACGCCAGCCGCGTGGCCAGAATTGCCCGCACCTGGGGCGCATCGAAATAGTCGCCGAGGCCGCAGCCATGATAGGTATACAAATGATGCGGCAATTCGGCGATCAGTTCGGGCGGCACGGTGACGGTGCAGGAGTCGCCGTAGCCGGTGGTCACGCCATAGATGGTGCCGTCTTCGCGCAGCAGGCGGTCGAGGAAATCGGCGCCGCGCGCGATGGCGGCGCGGAATGCCGGATCGTCCGACAGCGTGGCCGCGGCGCGGCGCTGCGCGATGGCGGTGATGTCTTCGATGCGCAGGCGGCCGCGGTCGAAAACGATGGAGGCGGCTGCGGCGCCGGCTGCTTGCGCGCCGGCGGTGGCGTCAGGATGATTCATGGTGGGCTTTCGGGGATGCGGTATCGGCAGCGGCTTCCGGCATCAGCCAGAAGTCGTAAAAATTGAACCATTGCAGCGGCGAGCGCAGGCAGTAATGCTGCAGCCGCTGGGCGTACGCGGCGGTCAGCGTATCGAACACCGCCTGGCGCGAATTGCGCGGCAGCACGATGCGATCGCGGAAACGTTCGAAATTGAGTTGGGCGCCCTTGCGCGTGCGCCGCGAAAACATCAGGTAGACCGGGCATTGCAGCAAACTCGCCAGCACATACGGTCCGACCGGGAACGGCGCTGCGCGGCCGAGAAAGGGCGCGAAGCTCACGCGCGGACTGGCCGATACCGGAATGCGGTCACCGGCGATGACCACGAATTCTCCCTGGGCCACGCGTTCGCGCAATTCGATGGCGGTGGCCGGCGACATTTCGGTGACCTGCATCAGGTTGAGTGCGCTGTCGGGCGCCAATTGCGCCAGCATTTTGTTGAAAGCCCGCGCATGCTTGGTGTGCACCAGCACGGTCAATTTCATTTTCGCGCTCTGCCGCGAGACGACGCGGCACAATTCCAGGTTGCCCAGATGGGTGCAGATCAGCAGGCCGCCGCGGCCGGCCGCGATGTCGGCAGCCAGCAGTTCGCGGTCGACCTGCTTGACCGAGTGCATATCGAACAGGCCGCCCCAGACGCTCATCTTGTCCAGGATGCTTTCGCCGAAGGAAGCGAAATGGCGCATCACGCCGAACCAGTCGGCGCGCACGCCGATGCCCGCGCCGGCAGTGCCGATGCCGGCCTGGCCGGCGCTGCCGGCGCGGTATTGCCGCAACTGGCGCAGGAAATCCAGCGAGGCCCGGCGCGCGGCTGGCCGGGCCAGCACGTACCAGGCGATCACCGGATACAGCACCAGCCGGAACGGCCAGCGGCCGAAAATGCGATAGATGGCGAACAGCAGCTTCATGCCGCCGACGAAACTGCTTTCGTTGATCTGTGCCCAATGGGTGCCGCGGCGGATCATGGCGGTCCGGTCAGCGTATGCGGCGGCCGGCGGCGGAAGCGGCGCGCGATCAGTCTCGGCGCGCGCGGCAGCATGCCCGCGAAATGCAGCACATGCATGCGCGTGATCAGCAGGTTGTCGCGCAGCAGGCGGAAATGCGAAACGCCGTCCGTCGGATAGCCGACCGGCGTCGGCACGTTGATGATGTCCGATCCGGCCCAGTACAGGCGGACCAGGACGTCGGTGTCGAAATCCATGCGGCGGCCGAAACGATGGCGGCGGTGCAGCGCCAGCGTCGGCGCCAGCGGATAGACGCGCAGGCCGCACATCGAATCGGTAATCGCCATGGACAGCGTATTGATCCAGACCCAGACATGCGTCAGGTAGCGCGCGTACAGGCGGTGTTTCGGCACGCTGGCGTCGTATTGCGGACAACCGGCGATCACCGCGTTCGGATAAGCCCGGGCGATCGCCAGAAAGCGCGGAATATCGTCGGCGCGATGCTGGCCGTCGGCGTCGATCTGCAGGGCATGGCTGTAGCCGCGGTCGGCGGCATGCTGGAAGCCGCTCAGGACCGCGCCGCCCTTGCCCTGGTTGACCTCGTGGCGCAGCAGTTCGACCCGGGCCGGATGCGCGGCGGCGATGCGGTCGAGTTCGGCGGCGCAGGCGGCGTTGCTGGCGTCGTCCACCAGGATGCACGGCACATCTTGCGCGAGCACGGCGTCGACCATGGCGCCGATGGCATGCTGGTGATTGTAGACGGGGATAACCACGCAGGCCTTAAGCATCGCCGGCCTCGCTGAAGACGATGCGTCCGCTGGCGTGCTGGCCGGCGTCGGAATACAGGCGGAAGTGCAAGGCGCCGCGGGACGGTTCGTGCTGCAGTTCCAGCATGATGCTGCTGCCGGGCGCGATGATCTGCTGGAACTTGAGCGCATGCACCGCGCTGAACGTCGGCGGCAGGCGGAAATAGCGCCGGCCCAGCGTGATCGCCCAGTTCAGCTGCGCCACGCCGGGCAGCACCGGTGCGCTGTCGAAATGGCCATCGAAATACAGCAGGTCGGCGTCGATGCGCAACGTCAGCAGGACGTTCTGCACGTCCTGGCGCACCACGCGGATAGCCGGCATGGTCGGGCGCGGCGGCGTCAGCAGGGCTTGCAGCTCGGCGTGGGTGGTCTTGCCTTGCGCGTTGAGCGGCATTGCGTCGAGATAGCGCCAGCGGCGCGGCAGTGCGATGGCGGCCACGGTGTCGGCCAGCGCCGCTTTCAACTGCCGGTTCAAGGCCGGTTTGCCGGCCGCCGCCAGTTCGGCGCGGCCGCTTGCGGTCAGCACGACGAAGGCGGCAATGCCTGCGCGCATCGATTTGGCGCCGACCGGCGGCGTGTGCAGGATCACGCGCACGCTCGCGACCAGCGGCGAGGCGCACAGGCGGCGTTCGATGGCGTCCAGCGAAATTCTTTTTTCGGCCAGTTTGACGATGCGGTCGGCGCGGCCCAGCAGGATGAAATGGCGGGCGTCCGGGCGCTTGTCGCCGCCGCCGTTGACGCCGGTTTCGGGGGGGGCGTCGTCGGCCCTGGCGCGATCGGCCAGGCGCAGCCATTGCATGTCGGGCAGATGCGGCGAGCGCACTTCCAGCACATCGGCTTCGCCCTCGTCGTTTTCGGCCGTTTTGGCAAGACGCCATTGCACGCCCGGCATGGCGGTCCAGCGCTGGCCGCCGCTGCGCCAGGCGATGCCGCCGGTCTCGGAACTGCCGTAGATTTCGATCGGCGCCGTGCCGAACAATGCGGCAGTGGCGGCCGCGGCCGACGCCGGCAGCGGACCGCCCGAAGAAAACACGGCGCGCAAATGCAGCGCATCGCCTCCCCGGGGCAAGGCGGCGCTGTCAGGAAAGCGCGTGAGGTGCGCGGGACTGGACAGGAGCAGGCAAGGCCGGCTTTGCATCCATGGCAGCAGTTCTTCCAGGAATACCGCGCTGCGCGCATGCAGCGGACGTTGCGCGGCCAACGGCCACAATACCTTGAACAGCAGGCCGTAAATATGCTGGTGCGAGATCGTGGCAAGCACCTCGGCGCCGTCCGCGCGGCTGCCGAACAGCTGTTCCAGCGTGGCGACTTCGGCGGCCAGTTGCGACAGGCGTTTCGGAATGGCCTGCGCGTCGCCGCTGCTGCCGGAGGTATACACCACCAGGGCGTCGAAATCGGCCGGTAGCCGGAAGTCCGGCGGCAAGTCGGCAAGGGCGTCCGGACTCGCGGGTACCGGCGGAGCGGACGGCGTGGACGGCGCAGGCGACAACGGCGACCATGCGGCGTCGAAATCGCCCAGGAAGCCGTCCACCGTCATGCTCAGCGAAGTGCAGTTGGCCATCAGCGCATCGCCGGGCAGGTAAATCGTCTTGCCGGCCAGCCAGGCGCCGTACAGCGCCGCGGCGAAGTCGAGGCTGTCTTCCATGAACAGCGCAAAGCGGCGGCCTGGACGATCCGCCAGCAACCGCCGCCAGGCCGCGATGCTTGCATGAAAGGCGCGAACATCGACGCGCTCGCCGCCGCGATAGGCAACCGTTTGGTCGTCGCTGCAACCGGCATAGGGCAAGCGCAGCATATCGGCCACGGACGCCGGCGGCGCGGCGGGTCCGGCCGCGCCCGGCATGCCGGGTGTTCCTGTAGCGGCAAGGGACGCTTGCAGCGCAGCCTCAAGCATGGCGTTTCCGAACCCTGATCCGGACCAGGTATTCGCCCGCAAACAGCAGCCCCATCAATGCATAGGAAACGACGCCGGTATAGAACGACCAGACCGCCTCCGGCGCCCATAGCGCGGTGGCCAGCGCGATGGCGCCGTTGCACAGGAAGAAGAGGCACCAGACTTGCGTCACGCGGCGCGTGTAGGCGACCACGAACGGCGGCAAGGCCGGGCCGCGCCCGCGTGCCATGCGTTCGATAACGGTGGGCGGCGCCAGCAGGCTGTAGCCGAAGACACCAAGAAATGCCGCGCTGACCATGGCCGGATACAGCTTCAGCGGCAGCAGCGCGTTATACCAGATCGCCAATGCCGCCAGCACCAGCGCCGCCAGCACCCAGAAGCGCGCCAGCGTGCCGATCTTGAGCATCGGCAGGCGGGTGAGCGCAATGGCCACCAATACCAGCGCCAGCAGGCGCGGTTCGATGCGGTCGTGCCCGAACCAGATCAGCAGCGGATAGAGCAGCGTGATCAGGGCGGTGAAAACCGTCGCCAGGGAAGGGGAAGTGGTTGGGCGCTTTATGGTGTCTACTCCTGCAGCAGTACGGCCAGCACGTCGACCACGTCGCGCACCGTGCGCACGCTGCGAAAGACATCCGGCTGGATGCGTTTGCCGGTGGTCTGGTTCAGCTTGACCACGATATCGACCGCATCGATGGAATCGATATCCAGGTCGGTGTACAAATTGGCGTCCGGCGTGATCACGGCGGGATCGAGTTCGAACATTTCCTGCAACAACGCGCTGACCCATTTGCCGATTTCGGCTTTGCTCATCTGGCTGTTCAACGGTGTATTGAGCACGGTCATTGCGGCTCCTTGCGTTGTTCGGCCAGCATTGCGACCAACGCCGCGACCGATTGGAAATGACGCCGGGTTTCTTCCGAATTGGCCGACAGGGTAATGCCATAGCGCTTCTGCAGCGCCACGCCGAGTTCGAGCGCATCGATCGAATCGAGCCCGAGTCCTTCGCCGAACAGCGGCGCATCGGTGACGATATCGTCGGCCTGCATGTCTTCCAACTGCAGCACATCGATAATCAATTGTTTTATTTCGTTTTCAAGCTGCTGCATGGCCGAGTGTCGCTTTCATAAAATAAGCCTGGAGATAGTCTGTCAGATGCCGGGCGGCGAGGATGTCGCTGACGTCATTCTGTAAAAACTGGTCGATGCCGATGTCTTCCTGCACGGCGATGGTGAAGTGCGGCGCGGTCGGCGGCACGCGCCACCATCTGTTGCCCTTGCCCAGCGTCGGCGGACGGCAGCGGATGAGCACCGGGGTAACGTCGCGGCGGGCGCGCACGGCGACATTGGCCGCGCCGCGCTTGAATTGCATGGCGCCGCCGGCCGGCGTGCGCGTGCCTTCGGGAAAGATGATCAGGTTGTTGCAGCCGGCCAGCGAAGCCAGGCAATCGCCGATCAGGCCGGGCCCGTTCTCGTTGCTGATGTAGCCGGCCGAGCGCACCGGACCGCGCGTGACCGGGTGGTTCCACAGCGATTGCTTGACGATGCAATCGGCCTGCCGGACGAAGGCCATCAGGAAGACGGTATCGATCAGGGTCGGATGATTGGCCAGGATCAGCAGGCCCTTGCGCTGCAGCCGTTCCAGGCCGCTGACTTCATAGCGCAAGACGCCCAGCAGGCGCATCATTTCGATGAAGCAGCGAAACGCCAGCCGGATCACATCGCGCGCCAGGCGGATTTCCAGCACGCGATTGCGCACGATCAGCGTCAGGAGCGGGAAAACCAGGCCGCGCAGCAGCAGGCCGCCGAGGCCGAAGATGAAAAAGCTGAAGCCGGTGCCGGCCACGCGCGCCATGCGGCCGATGCGTTGCCGCAACGGAACCGAAGCGCGCTTGCGCATGCGTGGGTTCACGTCAGCCTTCATCGCGGCTCCAGGTCCAGTGCCGCCGGTCGGCCTGGCGTTCCAGGCGGGCCGCGCCGCTCAGGAAGAATCGCATGACCTGCAGTCCCCCCGGTTCGGCGGCGGACAGCGCAACATCTTCCTGCTGGTCGCCATCGGCCTGCGCCGCCGACGACCAGCGCAGGCTGATGGCCCCGGCGTCGCCGTCGTCCGGCCTGGTCAACAGCCAGGCCCAGCCGAAAGCCTGTTCGTCGCAATCGGCGAATTCCTGGTACATGGGCGGCAGCGGTCCGTCGGCCGCCACCAGCAGCACGGCGGGTGCGCCGTCGGCCAGCAGGCCGCAGGCTTCAATGGCGGCATGCTCCACGGTGCCGCGGCCGGCCGCCAGCGCCAGACTGTTGGCGTGATCGCGGCGGGCAATCGAAAACAGGCCGGCGGTGGCGTTGTGCACCGACAGGCTGAACGCGGCGGGCGACAACGGCACGCCGCGCGCCAGGTCGATCAGCAGCTCGGCGGAGCGGCCGCATTCGCCATGGCGCGAACAGAAGATAGCGGGGATTTCGGATTCGGCCAGGACGCCGTCCACGGGATAAGCCGCATAGGCCGCCTCCAGCGCCATTTTTCCGGCCGGACTGGCGCGGCGGCGCAGCATGGCCGGCATGGCCTTCAATGGAGGATCGCCGGCGGCGGCAGTGGCGTCGGCTACGCCGGGTTCGCTTGTCGTTTCATTAACTTCATCCGTCGCGGCATCGGCCCAGGCCTGCCACGCGGCCGCCGTCTCCCGACCCGGCGCCCAGGCCGCATGCGCGGCAACGCTGAACCGGATATGGTTCACCGGCGAAGGATGGAAAGATTGAACAATGTCGGTCACGCTATGCTTCCTGAACGGTTGATCTGCCCGTGAATGAAATGAATTCTAGTTATTTTCACATCGGCAGCCGCCGCGGCGGTTTTCTAAATCACGCTAAATTTCTGAATAAATCTTCAAATAACCAGTGATTCAGGTTGAAATTGCCGATAAAACAACGATTTTCCCCTGAAGTCTGGCGATTATAAGGGAATTCATTGCGCCCTTTGAGGCTGACAAGGGGCCGGGAACAGATAATTCTTAAATGATGCATTATCGCGACGGCAAGTTACTTATTCGTGACTTCCCATGCCGGCCTGTTGCACAGCGATGATTGGAGTGAACGGATAGGGATTGGTTGCGGAGGGATGAATAATATTGATGCGCCAGGGGAATGAAAAATTATTACCCGTAGGAAATTAATCCCCGTCAATGCTAGCACCTGGCTTACTGGCAAACTTCCGCCGCCATCAGCGTATCGAAACGCGAGATGGGCACCGGCGGGCTGAACAGATAGCCTTGATACAGCGGGCAGCCGTGGTCGAACAGGAACTGGCGCTGCTCGACGCTTTCCACGCCTTCGGCAATCACTTCCAGTCCGAGGCTGCGCGCCAGGGCCACGATCATGATCGCGATGGCGGCGTCGTTGCTGTCGGTCAGGATGTCGCGTACGAACGACTGGTCGATCTTCAGCTGTTTCAGCGGCAGCCGTTTCAGATAGGACAGCGAGGAATAGCCGGTGCCGAAATCGTCCAGCGAGAATTCGACGCCGCGCGCCTTGAGCGTGCTCATCTTGGCGGCCGCGATTTCCATGTCGGTCACGAACAGGCTTTCGGTCAGTTCCAGTTTCAACCGGTACGGATTGGCGCCGGTCTGTTCCAGCACCTCCAGCAGGATGTCGACAAAATGCGGATGCTGGAATTGGCGCGCGCTGACATTGACCGATAGCGCCAGCGCGTCGCTGCGCGGATCGTTGGCCCACAGCGCCAACTGGCGGCAGGCCGTGTTCAGCACCCACAGGCCGAGCGGGAAGATCAGGCCGGAATCCTCGGCCAGCGGGATGAATTCGGCCGGCGACACCAGGCCGTGCTGCGGATGCTGCCAGCGCACCAGCGCCTCGGCGCCGGTGATGCGGCCTTCGCTGTCGACCTGGGGCTGATAATGCAGCACGAATTCGTTGCGGCCCAGGCCTTCGCGCAGATCGGTTTCCAGCAGCGCGCGGCGGGATACCGCGGCCTGCATCGCCGGACTGAAAAACCGCATGGTATTGCGGCCGGCCGCCTTGGCCTGGTACATCGCCATGTCGGCGCGCTTGAGCAGTTCGTTGGCCTGGTCCTGGTTGTCATGGAACAGCGTGATGCCGATACTGGCGCTGGTGTGATGCAGCGTATTGCCGAGTTCGAACGGCTGGCTCAGTGCATTCAGGACCTTCTCGCCGACCGTATGCACCTGGCTGCCGGCGGTCTGTTCCTCTTCGGCCAGGTCTTCCAGCATCATCACGAATTCGTCGCCGCCCAGGCGCGCCACCATATCGACCCGGCGCGCGTTGGCCTGCAGCCGCGAGGCGACTTCCTGCAGCAGCATGTCGCCCTTGTCGTGGCCGAGGGTGTCGTTGATGGTCTTGAAGTTGTCCAGGTCGATCAGCAGCAGTGCGCCGGGATGGCCGGTGCGCGAGGCGCGCTCCAGCGCCGCTGCCAGGCGGTCGTGCAGGAACAGGCGGTTCGGCAGGCCTGTCACGCTGTCGTAATAGGCCAGGTAATGAATCTTGCGTTCGGCGATCTTGCGGTGCGAGATATTGGTGTTGATTTCGAAAATCGATTGCTCGCCATGGCGCGTGTCGCCGGACACCAGCGTCCAGTGTCCCTCGACCGTGAATTGGGTGCCGTTCTTGTGGCGCTGCACGATTTCGCCGCGCCATTCGCCGTCCCGGACCACGGCTTGGGTGGCGTTGTCGCTGAGCAGGTTGTCGCCCGGCAGCAGTGCCGCGATTTCCTTGCCCAGTGCTTCCTTGGCCGACCAGCCGTACAACCGCTCGGCGCCCTTGTTCCAGTAGATGATTTTATGCGACAGGGTGCGCACGATGATGGCGTCCTGCGCCTTGTCGAGCAGCGCCGCCTGGTTGCGGATGTGGATTTCGGAGCGGCGCTGGCGCAGCAGGATGATGCAGAGCAGGCCGCAGAACAGCAGCACCATCGCGCTTTCCATGCACGCTTCCATGATGAGGTCGCGTGCCTGGCGCTGTGCATGGTCCATCGCCTCGGCTTCGACGGTGGAAATGACGACCGACAGATGATAATCCCGCAGGCTGCGGCCGCTGACGAAACGCTGCGCACCGGCCAGATTGGTTCTCATGCTGAAACCGTTGGGCGATTCGCTGCGCAGTTGCTCCAGCAGCGCCTGGTTGCGGATCGTGGATTCGGGCGTGCTGTACAGGGCGACGCGGCGCGCCAGGATGCCGCCGTCGCTGGCGATCAGCGAAATGATGGTGCTCGGGCTGAAATGCGGTTTTTCGTAGAGTTGGCTGAAGACGCGTGGATCGATGCCGATGATGACCACGCCGCCGAACGCGCCGTCGGGCTGGTTGATGCGGCGCGTGAACAGGATCACGCGCCGCCCCGAAAAGCGGCCGACGCGCGGCTTGCCGATCTGAAGGCGGTCGCTGCGGTCCTGTTTGTGATGCAGGAAATAATCGAGATCGCCGAGGTTGGCCAGCGGCGTCGGCAGCAGCGACGCCACCACATCGCCCTTGGCATTGGTGACGCCGGCGAAAGTATAGGTATTGGTATCGACCACCCTGGCCTTGATCAGCCGTTTCAGGATGTCGCTGTTGCCGGTCTGCTCGACCTGGTCCTTGATGATCAGCAGCAGTTGATCGATATTCCGGATCACGCGGATGGTCTGCTCTTCCATCGCCAGCACCAGGTTTTCGTTCTTCTCGACTTCATTGGCGGCAGCGCTCGCGGTTTCGTCGCGCACGTGATTGAGCGCGTAGCTCCAGATACCGGCAACCAGGAACAAGCCGATCAATGCGATTGCCGCACAGCCTGTTGGTATGTTCGCTTTGATCTTTCTGAGCATTGACAAATTTCCGTTCTGACTGCAATCCGGCGGGCGCCAAAGGTTCGGCGCCAGGTAAATGAACGTAGGAATGACTGGCTACTGCAATGACGATGCAAAGTGGAATTGCTGACTTGAGAATGACCCCTTGTTTTGTTATTCGACGCTCGTATTGTTTTGGTCCCGCATTCGCATTGATGCCATTTAATTTTAATGTGCGATGAAACGAGAATACATTATTTTGGCGTTGCATACGCGAAAGACGCACGCTGAAACGCCGCAATAATGTAAATTTTTTAAAGTCCTGCGCGTAATCTGCCGTAACAGGAAAGCTACCGCTGCGCCGCGTAATTTGCGCTGATGGAAGGCAGGGACATTTCGTGCGGATAAGCGGTGTTATCGATTCCCATTTCGGCCAGTTCGATGGCCCTGTTCCGGCGTTGGCGCGCGAAGAATTGTCCCAGGATATGCTCCGCTTGCGGTTTCAGGTCGCGCAGGTCCCAGTTGCCTTCATGGCCGTGCCACCAGACGCGCGGATAGTCCATGAAATGCCCGGTATTCACATCGCCTGCGCCGAACGTGAATCCGGCCCAGGTCGCGACCGCCGCCGGGCGCAATGACTTGCTGCCGCATTGCAGTCCGTGCATGGCCAACTGTCCGAGCATGGCGCCGCCGTGCGCCATCATCATCGGGTCGCTGCCTGTCGCGCATGCCGTCGCGAAACCGGCGGCGGCGCCGAACGTATTGGCCGCGAAGCTTGTCGCGAAAGCCCATTTGGCATTGTCATCTTTCAATTGCCATTTGAGATGCATTCCCACTTCGACCGCAAGCGTGGCCTGTACCGGCGTTCCCAGGTATTTCAAGGCGAGTTCGCTTGGACGGAACACCAGTTCTTCCAGATACCTGGAATCGTCGGCCTGCATCTTCCACCCTTCGTGCATATGGACGATCGGCACTTCGACGCCGTGGTTGAAGATGAGCTGGGTGCCCAGTCCGCACCAGGCCGGCAGATAGTCCTTGAGACCGGATGCGATGAATGTATCGACCAGATCGAAGCCGATTTCGTTATGGACCGGAAACAGCTGCAGATAATAATTGCCGGTATGCGGATAAATATCGGGTTTGACGATGTTGACCTGGACCCCGAATTTGTGCGGCGGCAGGAGCAGCGCGGCCTGGGTGACGTTGAACAGGCCGAATTGATCCAATGCGTTGCGACCCGGCGAACCCGGTTTCAGATGCGGTGCGACCAGGTCGGTCATTGCCTGCATGAAGCCGGCCGAGCGGATTGCCGCCAGCAGTCCTTGCGCCGGTATGGCGGGCTCCGGGCCGGGCAGTTCGAGCGCGCATTCGAAGCCGTCTTCATCGGTGATCGTGATGACGACGGGCGGCGGATGGGAGGAAGAAGACGCGGGCCGGCTTGGCGGCGGCGCCGATAATGGCGGGCATGGCGGTGCGGAAGGGAAAAACGAAACAGGCAAAGCGGTCTCCGGCTTGTTGATCAAGGCGGAATGACCGGCCGCGCAACGCCGAGGTTCCCGGCTGCGGCGCAGATGAAATTTTATTAGCGCCGGCCCAAAAAAACAGCGGGAACGAATCTTATGGCTTTTGCAGATTTTTCGCATCCTGCAATGCCTGCATGCATTTTTCCCGCAGTTTTTTGGTCATTCCTCCCGCCGTTGCCGTCGTTATTGCCGCCGCTGTTTTTGCCGTCTTATTTGGCGATCGGCATCGCAAACTCCGCGCCCTTGGCGATGCTTTCCGGCCAGCGCTGCATGATCGATTTCTGCCTGGTGTAAAAGCGCACGCCTTCTTCGCCGTAGGCATGCATGTCGCCGAACAGGCTTTTGTTCCAGCCGCCGAAGCCTTGCCAGGCCATCGGCACCGGAATCGGCACATTGATGCCGACCATGCCGACCTGGATGCGGCGGCCGAATTCCCGCGCCACATGGCCGTCGCGCGTAAAGCAGCTGACGCCGTTGCCGAATTCGTGGGCGTTGATCAGATCGATGGCCTGGCCCAGGTCGGCCACGCGCACGCAGCTCAGCACCGGCCCGAAGATTTCTTCCCGGTAGATGCGCATGGACGGCGTGACATGATCGAACAGCGTGCCGCCGGTCCAGAAGCCGCCTTCGCAGCCGGGACCCGCATCCGCGCCCTTGAAGCCGCGGCCGTCGACCAGCAGTTGCGCGCCTTCCGCGACGCCCGATTCGATATAGCCGTGGATGCGCGCCAGCGCAGCGCTGCTGACGATCGGTCCCATTTCCGCGTCGGCTTCGGTGCCGTTCCCGATCTTCAATGTGCGGGCGCGTTCGGCCAGCATCGGCAGGATGCGTTCGCCGACATCGCCGACCAGCACCGCCACCGAAATCGCCATGCAGCGTTCGCCGGCCGAGCCGTAGCCGGCGCCGACCAGGGCGTCGACTGCCTGGTCCAGGTCCGCATCCGGCATCACCACCATGTGGTTTTTGGCGCCGCCGAGCGCCTGCACGCGCTTGCCGTGACGCGCGCCGGTTTCGTAGATGGCGTTGGCGATCGGGGTCGATCCGACGAACGAGATCGCGCGCACCTGCGGGTGCAGCAGCAGCGCATCGACCGCGTCCTTGCCGCCTTGCACCACATTGAAGACGCCGTCCGGCAGGCCGGCCTGCCGGAGCAGATCGGCCATCATCAGCGACGGACTCGGGTCGAGCGGACTGGGCTTGAGGATAAATGTATTGCCGGTGACGATCGCCAGCGGAAACATCCACATCGGCACCATCACGGGAAAATTGAACGGCGTAATGCCGGCCACCACGCCCAGCGGCTGGCGCAGCGTCCAGTTGTCCATGTCGGTTGAAACCTGGTCGCTGAAATCGCCTTTCAGCAATTGCGGCGCGCCGCAGGCGAATTCGACGATATCGATGCCGCGCGCGACTTCGCCCTGCGCATCCGAGAACACCTTGCCGTGTTCGGCCGTGATCAGTTGCGCCAGCGCGTCCTTGTGCCGGTTCAACAGTTCCAGGAAGCGAAACAGGACGCGGGCGCGGCGGATCGGCGGCGTATCGGCCCATTGCGGGAAGGCGGCCTGCGCCGCTGCCACGGCGAGATCGACCTCCGCATTGCCGGCCAGCAGCACGCTGCCGCTGACGGCGCCGGTGGCGGGATTGAAAACGTTCTGCGCGGCGCCGCCGGTTGCGCTTCCCTCGGCGGCCGCTGTGGCCGCCGTGGCGGGGTGGCGCCGGCCGCCGATCCAGTGCTGGATCAGGGTGGGTGTGGAAATCGATGCATTCATGGCGCGTCTCCGGAGATATTCGATGGGGCAGTATAAGCCGCTGCGGCAGGCTGCGGCGAGGCCCGATGTTTGAATGTATAGTCTGACAATAATTGCAGTTGAACCCATCTTGTTTCCGGAGCGTTTCGCCATGCCAACTTCTCCTTCCCCCTCGATTTCGCTCGGCAGCCGTTATCCCATCATCCAGGCGCCGATGGCCGGCGTGTCGACGCCGAAGATGGCGGCGGCGGTATCGAATGCCGGCGGGCTTGGATCGATCGCTCTCGGCGCCAGCAATGTCGCGCAGGCGCGCGCCATGCTCGAACAGACCCGGGCGCTGACCGAGCGTCCGTTCAACGTCAATATGTTTTGCCATGCGGCAGCGCAGGCGCGCCCCGAACGCGAGGCTGCATGGCTCGAATACCTGCGGCCGTACTTCGCGGAATTCGGCGCGCAGCCGCCGGCGGGATTGACGGAAATCTATCGCAGCTTCAGCGATGACGCCGACATGGCGGCGCTGCTGGTCGAATTCGCGCCGGCGGTGGTCAGCTTCCATTTCGGCCTGCCGCCCGCATCCGTTGTTCGCGCGCTCAAGCAGGCCGGCGTCCTGTTGCTGGCGACGGCCACCGACCTGGATGAAGCCAGGCTGGTCGAACAGGCCGGCATCGACTGGATCGTGGCGCAGGGCGTCGAGGCCGGCGGGCATCACGGGGTGTTCGATCCGTCGCGCCCGCGAACCGGCGACGCCTTCGGCACGCTGGCGCTGACGCGGCTGTTGTCGCAACGCAGCGGCTTGCCGGTAATTGCCGCCGGCGGCATCATGGACGGGCAGGGCATCGCAGCGGCGATGGCGCTGGGCGCCAGTGCGGTGCAATTGGGAACGGCATTCGTTCTATCGCCGGAGTCGTCGGCCAGCGAGGCGTATCGCGCGGTCTTGCAAAGCGATGCGGCGCTGCATACGCGCCAGGTGACGGCGATCTCCGGCCGGTCGGCGCGCGGTATCGTCGGTCGCTGGATGACGCAGATCGAAACCGATGCCGCGCCGCCGGTTCCGGATTATCCGATTGCCTACGATGCGGCCAAGGCATTGCATGCGGCGGCGGTCGCCAAGGGCAATCACGATTTCGCGGTCAACTGGGCCGGGCAGGGCGCCGCGCTGGCGCGTGCGATGCCGGCCGCGGCGATGCTGCAGACGCTGGTCGACGAGTGGCGGCAGGCATCGGCCTCGGCGGCGGTCACCGATGCGGCGGTCTAGCAGGCCGCAAGAGCGCACTGTAACTATTTAATCTTCAACCTTCAGCCTGGGCCGGCCCGATGCGGGTTTTTTCCGCAAGCGACAGCGCGATCTTGCGCGCCAGTTCCACGCGGCGCGGCCGCCACGACAGCCAGTAATAAGCGGCCTGCATCGCCAGCATTGCGCAGTATGCCACCGGATACGCCACCCAGACGCCGATGGCGCCCATGCGATGGCTCATGAACCAGCCCACCGGTATCTCGACCGCGAGGATGGCCAGGATCGACAGTGCGGTCGGCACCAGCACCGTGCCGCTGGCGCGCATCATGCCCGAGAACACGCCGGCCATGCCGTAGGCAACCGAACTCCACAGGACAATATGCAGCGCATGCTGCGTCAGTGTAACCACGGCGTCGTCGGCGATGAACAGACGCACCAGCAGGCCCGATCCCAGGTAACCCAGCAGCACCAGGCCGCCGGTAATGGCGAGGTTCATCACCAGGCCGGTGCGGGTGATGCCGCCGAGCTGCGCCACCCGGCCCGCGCCGAGCGCCTGCGAGCCGAGGATCGAGACGGTAATGGCGATCGAGATCGCCGGAAACTGCACATAGGCCATGACCTGGTTGACCGCGCCGTAGGCGGCGGTCGCTTCCGAACCGAAGCGGTTGATCATGCCCAGCAAGGCCAGTTCGGACAACGCCATGACGATCATCTGCACCGCGGTCGGAATGCCGATTTGCAGCACGCGCTTGAGGATGGCGCGGTTGAAATCGCTTTGCCGGGCCAGCAGTGTCTGCGGCGCCAGCGGATGGTTGCGGCTGCCGAGCCTGTAGGCCAGCCAGGCCAATGCGCAGATCCAGCCCGAGGCCGATGCAAAGGCCGCGCTGGCCACGCCGAGCGGCGGCAGGCCGATCCAGCCGCGGATCAGCAGCGGCGTCAGCGTCAGCCCGACCGCGGTCGACAAGGCCAGTGCGATCAGCGGCGTGACGGTATCGCCGACACCGCGCAGCAGCGAGGTGAACAGCAGGAACAGGAACAGTATCGGCGCGCAGATGAACATGATGCGGGCGTAGGCGGTTGCATCGGCCAGGATCGCGGCCGGGGTTTCGACCAGCCGCAGGATATGTTCGGCAAAGATGCCGCCGCCGATGGAAATGGCGATGCCGAGCAGGAGATTCACCGTCAGCACGGTAGTGCCGATCGCGGTGACGCGATCCGTATCCTGCGCGCCCCAGGCCTGGCCGATCAAAACGGTCGCGCCGACGCTCAGGCCCAGCACGAAAGCGATCAGCAGGAACATGATCGGGAAGAACGAGGTCGCGGCCGCCATGGCATTCACGCCGAGCATCTGGCCGACGTAAATGGTGTTGACGGTGCCGGACAGCGATTGCAGAACGTTGCTGAAAATCATCGGAATCAGGAAGGCGATGAAGATTTTCCAGAGCGGTTTTTGCGGCGCGCTTGCGGGGATGGAAGATGAGGTCATATTGGATTGCAACAAGAATTCGATAAGGTATGGAATAACCGAAGCGCGGCTTGGCGAATGCTAGGTTGCCGCGCCGAAGGCCAGCCGCGTCGCGTAATCGCGCACGTCGCCGGGCCAGGTTGCGATGCGCTGTCCGAACTGGGCGCTGTCGTCGGCGAACAGGGCGCGGCAGGCTTCCTCGTAACCGGGCAGGTTGCCGGCCAGCGCCGACATGAAGCGATATGCCGCTTCCTGTGCATTGCGCCGCTGCTGCTTGCCGCCGTCCATGTCATTGCGGCGCGCCTGTTCCACCAGCCGTCGCAGGGTGACGGAGGCGCCGCCGGTTTGCGTGGCGAGCCATTCCCAGTGCCTCGGCAGCAGCGTGACTTCACGCGCCACCACGCCGAGTTTGGGACGGCCCCTGCCGCGCTGGACGCCATCGGCTGCGGTTGCGGCTTCGGATGTGGGCGCAGGGGCGTCGTCATCGGCGATCTTTTCCAGTTGCGCTTCGACTGCACTGCGCAGCAGGCGTTCGATCACATCGGCCCGGCTGCCGCGCAGATCGAGATCGATCACGCGGCCGCTGTGGTCGTCGAAAGCCAGCACGGTTTCGCGAAGGTTTTTTGCATCGGCGCTCTTGATCGCCAGCGCAACTTCCAGCAGCGAACCGGCCGATAAAATCGCATTGCCGGCAAAGGCCGTGACGGCTTGGGAAAGCGGATCTTTCATGGGAATGGCTCGCATGCTGTTTAATTAATACCCGGATTATAATCACAAATAATTAAATCCGGGTAAAAATTATCGTTTCCTGCGCATCCGCCAGAAAATATCCGCTGGTATATTTGTCTTTCCGCTTTTAAAACGGCTTATAGGGCAGGAACTTCCCATCCAGCGTAATCACGGCTCGCGAGCCGCCTTCCGGATCGTCGACCTTTTTGATATCCATCTTGAAATTGATGGCGCTGATGATGCCGTCGCCGAACTGCTCATGCACCAAGGCTTTCAAGGTTGAGCCATACACCTGCACCATTTCATAAAAGCGATAGACGGTGGGATCGACCGGCACGCCGCCGTCGATGCTGCCGCGCAGCGGGATGGTTTGCAGCAGCGCGACGGCGTCGCTGTCCAGGCCCAGTTTGTTGCAGACCATTTGCGCGGCATCGGCCGGCAAGGGGTGCTGTCCCAGCAAAGCGGCGGTGACATAGACCAGGCTGAGGCCGGTGTCTGCGGCCAGGGATTCCCAGGAAAGATTCTTGCGTATCTTGGCGTCGATGACGACGTCGGTCAGCGCTTGGCGGGATGCTTGCCGATATTGGGATTGAAGCATGATGTTTCCTTTTCAGTGAGGGAGAGCGGTTTGCGAGGTGAATAAAGCGCCTGGTCGAACAGGTGAATAAGCAAGTCAATCAAAAGCGGCTACACGACCGCCGGCGCCGCAATCGGCGCGCCCAACAGCGCTTCGGCGATCAGTTCCAGCGCATGCTGGATGTGCTCGCGGTCGGCAACGCCGCCGATGCATACACGAACCGCTTCCGGCGGCTGGACCGAGACCGCGAATGCATCGCTGGCCACCACGCCGACGCCGGACGAGCGCATGTGGGCGGCGAAGGCATTGCGATTCCATGGCGCCGGCAGGCTGATCCATAAATGGAAGGCTTCCGGCTTCGAGGCGTAACTGCCGGCCGGCAGGATGCGCGCGGCCAGTTTTTGACGGGCCATGGATTCCTTGCGGATGGCGTTCAGCGCCAGGTCGGCCGTGCCGTCGCGTATCCAGCGCGTCGCCAGCGCCGAAGTGATCGGCGACGCCATGACCGTGGTGGCGCGCAATGCCGCTGCCAGCCGCGACGCATATTGCGCATCCGGCGCCGCCAGATAAGCAATGCGCAAACCGGCGCCGACGCATTTGGCCAGTCCTGCGATATAGAAAGTGATGTCGGCGCCGATGGCGGCGATTGCCGGCGGCGCCGCGCGCGGCAGGAAACCGTAGGCGTCGTCCTCGATGATCGGCACGTTGTAATTGCGCGCCACGTCGACCAGCGCACGCCGGCGCGTTTCCGACATCACCATGGTGGTCGGATTGAGCAGCGTCGGATTGCAGTACAGCGCTTTCGGCGCATATTGCGCACAGGCCGCCGCGAAGGCCACCGCATCGATGCCTTCACTATCCATCGGCAGCCCGATCAGCTTGATGCCGAGTTGCGTCGCCAACGCCTGCAGGCCGGGGTAGGTCAGCTCTTCGCAGCAGATCACCGAACCGGCATCGGCCAGGGTAGTCAACACCGCCAGCAATGCGCATTGCGCGCCCGGCACCACCAGCAGGCGGGCCGGATCGACGCTCATGCCGCGCCGGCGCAGCCAGAGGGCGCCGGCGGCGCGGTCGTCCGGCGATCCGCCGAAATCCTGATAGCGCATCAGATCCCGCAATTGACCCGACACCGCAGCAAAGCCGCCCTGCATCGATTCCAGCAATTCCGCCGAATAAGGCTCCGGCGGCATGTTCATCGACATGTCGATATTCGGACGGCCTTCGAACACGCGCGGCATCTTGAGACGACGCCGGCCGCAGACGAAGGTGCCGCGCCCGACCACCGAGTCGATCAGCCCGCGCCGGTGCGCTTCACTGTAAGCGCGCGCCACGGTCGTGAAATCGATGCCCAGCATCTCGGCCAGCTTGCGCTGCGGCGGCAGGCGTTGTTCGGCCGACAATTGTCCTATCGCGATGTCCTCGGCGATGGCATTGGCGATTGCCAGGTAGAGCGGCGCGGCGCCTTTCTTGATCCTGGGCAACCAGCCGGCTTGCGTTTTCACCATATAGACCTTTCCTCATTATTTCGGATTTCTTATAGCGAACACCTTCGTGTTGTCCGGAATGAATGCATTTTCCGTTCCATGCAATTCGGGAAGAAAACGCATCATCAGTGCGCATTGACTGCACGTTTTACGCACGTTTTTAAAGCATTGCCGCACATCGCGGTGCGGCCCGGGCGCGACGCGGCCTTCAGGATTGAATGGCTGGATTGAATGGATCGTATTTTCCAGCGAAGAAATTTGAAAAGCCAAGCGCGACCGCAGGCCAATAACGGTGGTGCTCTTCGTTTTTGACCTACAGATTGCCTGTATTTTTCTCCAGTCAATTCGACCTCCGAAGACGATTGGATGGCACGCCTGATGCATTCAATCCGGGTGTCGCGACAAGGATCAGGCGATTTTTCAGAAACCGATTCCGTTCAATTTTTTTACTCAACTTCAGGAGCCTCACCATGCCAGCAGTCAATCAAGCAGCCCACGCCAAAGGCGATTTTTTCGTTGATTACGAAGAAAAGGTATTCGAGGACGTCAAGGCCAAGCAGGGCGAGAAAGCACTCGTCACCTTTCACACCGTGGCCTTCGAAGGCTCGATCGGATTCGTCAATCTGCTGCAGGCCACGCGACTGCAGCGCAAGGGTTACGAAACCTCGGTCCTGCTGTACGGCCCCGGCGTCACGCTCGGCATCCAGCGCGGTTTTCCGACGCTGGGCGACGAAGCCTTCCCGGGCCATCTGAACCAGAATAACCAGCTCGTCAAATTCATGGCGGAAGGCGGCAAGGTCTATGCCTGCCGCTTTGCGCTGCAGGCCTTGTACGGCCACGGCGAACCGTCGCTGATCCCGGGCATCCGCGCCATCAGTCCGCTCGATGTATTGGACATCAAGCTGCTGCACACACGCGACAACGCCGTGATCCTCGATACCTGGACACTGTAAGCATCGCAAAGGGCGGAATCATGACAACGGTAAAAAAGACAGGAAAGACGGTGCGGGCGGCGGCGATCCAGATCGCGCCCGACCTGGAGAGCGCGACCGGCACGCTGGACAAGGTGTGCACGGCGATTCAACAGGCGGCGGCGCAGGGCGCCGAACTGGTGGTGTTTCCGGAAACCTTCGTTCCCTACTATCCGTATTTTTCCTTCATACGGCCGCCCTTCGCATCCGGTCCCGAGCACCTGCTGCTGTACGAGCGGGCGGTCGTGGTGCCGGGGCCGGTGACCGACGCCGTGGCGGCAGCCGCGCGCAGCCATGGCGTGGTGGTGGTGCTCGGCGTGAACGAACGCGACCACGGCACGCTGTACAACACGCAACTGGTGTTCGATGCCAACGGCGAACTGGTGCTGAAACGCCGCAAGATCACGCCGACCTATCACGAACGCATGATCTGGGGCCAGGGCGACGGCAGCGGCCTGAAAGTGGTGCCGACCGCCGTCGGCCGTATCGGCGCGCTGGCCTGCTGGGAGCATTACAACCCGTTGGCGCGCTATGCCTTGATGGCGCAGCACGAAGAAATCCATTGCGCGCAATTCCCCGGCTCGATGGTCGGGCAAATCTTTGCCGACCAGATGGAAGTGACGATTCGTCATCACGCACTGGAGTCTGCCTGTTTCGTGGTCAACGCCACGGGCTGGCTGACCGACGCGCAGATAACCGCGATCACGCCGGACACGGCAGTGCAGAAAGCCCTGCGCGGCGGTTGCTGCACCGCCATCGTCTCGCCCGAAGGCGTGCACCTGGCCGAACCGCTGCGCAGCGGCGAAGGCATGGTGATCGCCGATCTCGACATGGCCCTGATCACCAAGCGCAAGCGAATGATGGATTCGGTCGGCCATTACGCGCGGCCCGAGTTGCTGAGCCTGGTGGTCGACGATCGCCGCGCCGCGCCGGCATCCTCCTTGTTTTCGCACGATCCGGTAACCGCCGCTGTATCAATACCTACGCCAACCTTAGTGAGCGCACATCATGCAAACAGTCACCAAACCGAATCAGCAACTGATCACTGAACTGCAATCGCTCGGCCTGCGGCTGCACGATCCGAATGCCGGCGCCGCCAGCAGGCGCGGCGGCGCCGGTCCGTCCGATCACAAGGCGGTGGTGGTGGACGGCCACACGGTCATGATCCCGGTGCATACCGCCGGTTCGTGGTCGTCGCCGTTTTCGGCCGCGCCGCTGGGGCCGGATGGCAACAGCGCGTTGACGCGCGACGGCGTGTCCGTCGGCGTCATTTCGTTCCCGCGCCAGCCGCGCTTCTATAAATTGCAGACCATGGACGGCGTCGCCTATTCCAAGATCGCGACCCTGCACGGCTCGGACGTGCTGGCCACCACCGTGCTGCAAAGTTGCATCCGCTACGAGAGCCGCAAGAAGTCCTGCCAGTTCTGCGCCATCGGCCAGTCGCTGGCGGCCGGCCGCACCATCCTGCGCAAGACGCCTGAGCAACTGGGCGAAGTGGCGCGCGCCGCGGTGCTGCTGGACGGCGTCAAGCATATGGTGATGACCACCGGCACGCCCAACGCCACCGATCGCGGCGCGCAGATTCTGTGCGAAAGCGCATTCGGCGTGAAAAGCGCGGTCGACCTGCCGATCCAGGGGCAATGCGAGCCGCCTGACGACGATGCGTGGTTCAAGCGCATGCATGACGCCGGCATCGATTCGCTCGGCATGCATCTGGAAGCGGTCACCCCGGCTGTGCGCGCGCGCATCATGCCAGGCAAGGCCACGGTCTCGGTCGAGCGTTATTTCGATGCATTCGAAAAGGCTGTCGACGTATTCGGGCATGGCCAGGTCAGCACCTACATCCTGGCGGGACTGGGCGATACCGACGAGGCCATTCTGCGCACCTGCGAAAAGCTGATCGCCATCGGCGTCTATCCCTTCGTGGTGCCGTTCGTGCCGATCGCCGGCACGCCGCTGGAAGACCATCCGTCGCCGTCGCCGCAAGCCATGCGCGAGCTGCTGGCGCCGCTGGCGGCGCTGCTCGATACCGGCGGCCTGCATTCCAGCGAAATCAAGGCTGGCTGCGGCCGTTGCGGCGCCTGCTCGTCCCTGTCCACTTTCGAAAAGAAGAGGCCGTCATGAATACCACCTGCACCAGTGCGCCGGCAGCGATTGCCGGCATCGATCCGGCTGAACGCATTGTCCGCATCAAGCTGGCCATGACGGCGGCCGAACGCGAAGCCACGCGGCAATTGCGCAGGACGGTGTTCTGTGAAGAGCAGGGCATATTCGAGGACGACGACACCGATGCGATCGACAGCGTAGCCTTGCCGATCGCCGCCGTGATCAGCCTGCCGGGGCTGCCGGACGAAGTGGTCGGCACGGTGCGCATCCATGAAACGGAACCGGGCGTCTGGTACGGCTCGCGACTGGCCGTGGCGCGGCACGCGCGGCGCATCGGTTCGGTCGGCAGCGGGCTGATCAGGCTGGCGGTCGGCACCGCGCATGCGCACGGCTGCCAGACCTTCCTGGCGCAAGTACAGAGCCAGAACGTGCCGCTGTTCCGCCGGCTGCACTGGGAAACGCTGGCCGAACTCGATGTGCACGGGCGTGCGCATCATCTGATGCAGGCCGATCTCGCGCACTATCCGCCGATTGTCGATGGCGACGTCGGCTTTATCGTCAAGCGCGGCGCGCCATGAATGCCCGGGCCGATATGGCAAGCCTGGCCGCTGCCGAATTGCCGCTGGTCGAACTGGCGGCGCAGTTGCGCGCATCGCGCGGCATTGCACACAAGCGCGATATCGACGCGGTGGTGCGCGCGCTGGGTGTCGGCGCGGCCCATGCGGGCGCTGCGACGATTCCCGTTGGCGATGACTGCGCCGCGATTCCGGATGCCGACGGCAACGGCTATTTGCTGTTCGCCATCGAAGGCTTCATCAATGAATTCGTCGAAAAGGAGCCGTGGTTTGCCGGCTATTGCGGCGTGATGGTGAACGTCAGCGATATCTACGCCATGGGCGGCCGGCCGTTGGCCATCGTCGATGCATTGTGGAGCCGCGACGGCGATGCCGCCCAGCCCATCCTGCAAGGGCTGGCGGCCGCGTCCAGGATTTACGATGTGCCGGTGGTGGGCGGCCACAGCAATCGCCGCAACGATCGCGAACAGCTATCGGTCGCCATCGTCGGCCGCGCCAGGCGCCTGCTGACCAGTTTCGATGCGCGCCCGGGGCAGAACCTGGTTGCGGCAATCGATCTGCGCGGCCGCTTTCACGAACCGCACAATTATTGGGACGCCAGCAGCGGTTCGCCGGCCGAACGCCTGCGCGGCGATCTGGAATTGCTGCCGGCGATCGCGGAGGCGGATTTGTCCGCGGCGGCCAAGGATATCAGCATGGCGGGCGTGGTCGGCACGGCGCTGATGTTGCTGGAATGCTCCGCACTGGGCGCCGTCATCGATCTTGATGCCATCCCCAAGCCGGACGGCGTGCCGTTGCAGCGCTGGCTGGCGGCATTTCCGAGTTTCGGTTTCCTGTTGAGCGTGGCCGATGACGATCTTGAAGAGGTGCTTGGGCGTTTCCGTTGCCGCGGCATTGCCTGCGCAGCCATCGGCCGCACCGACGATACACAGGAAGTCCGCCTGCAACGTGGGGCCGAGACGGCTTCATTCTGGGACTTCAAACAGGAAGCGCTGATCGGCTGCGGGCCGGCGCGCAGCGATGCGTCGGAGCCTGGCCATGGCTGAACGCCCGCTCAATATCGCATTGCTGGCGCACTCCACCAATCCGCGCGGCGGCGTGGTGCATGCGATCGAACTGGGCGATGCCCTGCACGCAGCCGGGCACGCCGTCACGCTGCACGCGCCGGATGCAAGCGGGCGCGGCCTGTTCCGCGCCACGGCGTGCGCATTCAGTCCGGTAGCGGCGGGCGCGCTTGCGCCTGGCGCCGATCTGGAAACACTGGTGCGGCAACGCATCGACGACTATGTGGCTTGGTTCGCACGTCCTGAAACGCCGCGTTTCGATGTCTATCACGCGCAGGATTCGATCAGCGCCAATGCCCTGGCGACGCTGGCGGAGCGCGGCGGCATACCGGGCTTCGTGCGCACCGTGCATCATCTCGATCAATTTGAAAACGCGCAATTGACTGCCTGGCAGAGGCGCGGATTCATGCGCGCCGACAGGGTCTTGTGCGTCAGCAAGTTATGGCGCTCGGCGCTGGCCGGCGATTACGGCGTACAGGCCGGCATTGTCGGCAACGGCGTCGACACCGCGCGCTTTACGCCGTACCCCGACGAAAACGACGCGGCGCTGCGCCTGAAGCATGGCCTGCGGGCGTCAGCCGGCAATGCCGGGGCCCCGGTATTCCTGGCGGTCGGCGGCATCGAGCCGCGCAAAAATACGCTGGCGATCCTGCAGGCCTTTATCCGCATGCTGCGTGTATTTCCGATGGCGCAACTGATCGTTGCCGGCGGCGTCAGCCTGCTCGATCACGGCGTCTATCGACGCGAATTTTTTGCGCGGCTGCAGCAGAGCGGCATCGAAACCGGTCCCGGAAAATCCCTGGTTTTCATCGACCGTGTCGAAGACGAACAGATGCCGGCGCTGTTCCGCTGCGCCGATGCGCTGGTGTTCGCTTCCCTGCGCGAGGGCTTCGGACTGGTGGTGCTGGAAGCGATGGCTTGCGGCACGCCGGCGGTTGTGTCGCGTATCGCACCGTTCACCGAATACCTGAAGGGCGACGACTGCGCCTGGGTCGATCCGCTGGAACCTGCCTCGATCGCCGCCGGCATGGCCCACGCCTGCGGCATTGGCGCGCGCCAGGCTTTGCGCAGCGCTGGTTTCGCGGCGGCCGCATGCCATACCTGGGCGCATTCGGCGGCACAGCATCTGGCTGTGTATTACGAATACCTGGCGTCGCAAGCCTATCCCTTTGCCGACGCCGACGCCGATGCATCAGCGTCATTGCCGGCGTCCCGCATGCAATCCCAATCGCCTCATTATTTTCAATCGGAGAAATCACATGCCTGAAATGCATTTCAGCGTCCGCTGGCCGGACGACACCACCACTGACTGCTATTCGCCGTCGCTGGTCGTCAAGGAATACCTGGAAGTCGGTAAAAGCTACAGCGTTGCCGACTTCGTGGAAAGAAGCCGTACCGCGCTGAATATCGGCAGCGAGCGCGTGCGCGAAAAATTCGGCTACGCCTGCTCTTCCGCGCTGGACCAGCTCGGCCGCATCGAGCAGATAGCTGGCGGCTTCGATCAACAGGAAAACGCGCAGGTGGTGGTCGAGGCTTTCAAGCCCTGATCGCCGTCGCCTTATCAATCTCACAATCTCCCTTTTGGAGGCAAAACATGCACGCACTCTATCCGGCCGCGCAGGCAAAACCATCGGTAAAACATTATCCGGTGCTGATCATCGGCGGCGGCCAGGCCGGCCTATCGATCAGTTACTACCTCAAGCAGCAGGGCATCGCCCATCTGATCCTGGAAAAGAACCGGCTCGGCCATGCCTGGCGCAGCGAGCGCTGGGACACCTTCTGCCTGGTCACTCCCAACTGGCAATGCACCTTGCCGGGCTTTCCGTATGCTGGCGACGATCCATACGGTTTCATGAAGAAGGATGAAATCGTCGAATACATCGACGGCTACATCGCCGCGTTCCAGCCGCCAGCGGCCGAGGGGGTGGCGGTGACCCGGCTGCAGCGCAATGCAGGCAATGTGTTCGAAGTCGAGACGTCGCAAGGCGCATTGACCGCGGACCAGGTGGTGGTCGCGGTCGGCGGCTATCACCTGCCGGTGATTCCGCGGGTAGCCGAAAAGCTGCCGGCAAGCGTGACGCAATTGCATTCCTGCGACTACCTGAATCCGGAATCGCTGCCGCCGGGCGAAGTATTGGTGGTCGGCACCGGACAATCGGGATGTCAGATCGCGGAAGACCTGCATTTGAGCGGACGCCGCGTGCATCTGTGCGTGGGCGATGCGCCGCGTGTGGCGCGCCGTTATCGCGGCAAGGACGTGGTCGAATGGCTGGACCTGATGAAATATTACGATCTCCCTGTCGAACGGCATCCGCTGGGCATCGGAGTGCGCGAAAAAACCAATCACTATGTCACCGGCCGCGACGGCGGGCGCGATATCGATTTGCGCAAGTTCGCGCTGGAAGGCATGCAGCTGTACGGGCGCTTCGAGAACATTGAAGACGGCGTCGCTACCTTCGGCGACGATTTGCAGCGCAATCTGGACGGCGCCGATGCCGTATCCGAAAATATCAAGGACAGCATCGACAAGTTCATCGCCGGCGCCGGCATCGAGGCGCCCCGGGAAGCGCGTTACACGCCGTTGTGGGAACCGCCGGCCGATATCGCGCGCAGCCTCGACGTGGCCGGCGGCAAGATCGCCGTGGTGATCTGGTGCATCGGCTTCCGCACCGACTTCGGCTGGATCAAGGCCGACATTTTCGACGAACGCGGCTATCCGGGCCATGCGCGCGGCGTGACCGAGGTGCCGGGGCTGTATTTCCTCGGCTTGCCATGGCAATACACCTGGGGTTCGGGGCGTTTTTCCGGCATCGCCCGCGACGCCGGCTATCTGATGGAACAGATTGCGGCGCATGGCGCCGCACTTGGCAAAACAGGCTCAGACAGCAAACAGGCGCACCATGCGGAAACATCGAGAACAGCTTGAGTCTGCCCTGAGCGACCGCACCGCTTTCTGGGGCGAGCAGGCGCGCCGGATCGATTGGGAAACCGATTTCTCCTGCGTGCACGATGCCTCGAATGCGCCGTTTTCGCAATGGTTCGTCGGCGGCCGCACCAATCTTTGCCATAACGCCGTGGACCGGCATCTGGCCGACCGCGCCGATCAGGCGGCGCTGATTGCGGTATCGAGCGAAACCGGCGATGCTGCGACCTACAGCTACGGCGAGCTGTACAGGGAAGTCAACATCATGGCGGCCGCATTGCGGGCGCTCGGCGTGCGCAGCGGCGACCGGGTCCTGATCTATCTGCCGATGATCGCCGAAGCCGGCTTCGCCATGCTGGCCTGCGCGCGGATCGGCGCGATCCATTCCGTGGTGTTCGGCGGACTCGCCGCCGCCGGGCTGGCGCTGCGCATCGACGATGCGCGGCCGGCCCTGATCATCGGCGCCGATGCCGGATTCTCCAACGGCAGGATCGCACCCTACAAGCCGTTGCTGGACCAGGCCATCGAACTCGCCGTCTTCAAGCCGGCGCGCGTCATGATGATCGCCCGCGGACTGGCGCCGTTCGCCATGCGGGCGGGACGCGATTGCCTGTACAGCGATCTGCATCGACAATATGCCGGCGCCGTGGCGCCATGCGCGTGGCTGGAATCGAACCAGCCCTCGTACATCCTGTACACCTCCGGCACCACCGGCAATCCGAAGGGCGTACAGCGCGATGTCGGCGGCTACGCGGTAATGCTGGCGTTGTCGATGGCGCGGATGTTCGACGCGCAGGCCGGCGAAACCATGTTCGCCACGTCCGACATCGGCTGGGTGGTCGGCCATAGCTATGGCGTCTACGGCCCCTTGCTGGCCGGCATGACGACCCTGATGCACGAAGGCATGCCGTTGCGGCCCGACAGCGGCGTGTGGTGGCGGCTGGTGGAACGGTATCGCGTCAATTTGATGTTGACCGCGCCGACCGCGATCCGCTTGCTGAAGCGGCAGGGCGGGGGGCTGGGAGGGGATGCCGACCTGTCTTCGCTGCGCGCGCTGTTCCTGGCCGGCGAGCCGCTGGACGCGCCAACGGCGAACTGGGCCGAGGCCGCGCTCGGCAAGCCGGTCATCGATCACTACTGGCAAACGGAATCCGGTTCGCCGATGCTGGGTCTGCCACGTATGGATACCGGCCTGGCGCGCAAGACCGGTTCGCCGGGTTTGCCGGCGTTCGGCTTCGATCTGGAAGTCGTGCGCCATGGCGAATCGGCGATCGATGGCAAAGAGGACGCGGCCGGCTTGCCTTGCGCCGCCGGCGAGCAGGGCGTCATCGTCGCGCACTATCCCTTGCCGCCCGGCTGCCTGAGCACCTTGTGGGAGAACGACGACGATTTTCGGCGCATCTACTGGTCGCAGGCAAACGGCCGCTGGGTCTATTCGACCTTCGACTGGGGCGTCGCCGACGAGGACGGCTATGTGCGCGTGCTGGGCCGCTCGGACGATGTCCTCATTATTGCCGGCGGCCGCCTCGGCACGCGTGAAATCGAAGAAGTGATGCTGGCCAACGAGGCCGTGGCTGAAGTCGCTGTGCTTGGCGTCAGCAGCCGGCTGCGCGGCCAGGCGCCGATCGCCTTGGTGGTGTTGAATCGCGCCGCATCGCAAGTGCGCCACAGCGACGCCGACCGCAACAGACTGGAAATTGCACTCGGCACGGCAGTCGCGGCGGCATTGGGGGCGCGCGCCCGGCCCCGGAAAATCGTCTTCGTCGACGCCTTGCCGCGCACCCGTTCCGGCAAAGTGCTGCGGCGCCTGATACAGGAACAGATCGGCCGTGCGCCGGGCGCCGACCTGGCGCATGCGGTCGAGCAGGTGCACGCGCTGGTGGCGGCCGGCTAGCGGCTTTCGGCCGGCGATCGCCTCGAGCGAACAGGCCTGGAAAAACGACCGAGGCAAGGCGCGGCTCCCGGCGGCCGCCGTGCCGCTGGTAGGCCTGTCCATCGCGCCAGCGCACAACATGGCAATTCCAATCTTCACCAACGCATGACATGCGAATGCCTGCCGCCGGGTATGAAAATTAGGAATATCTCGCGGTCCAAAATGTCAATTTACTTGGCGTTCTCCAAAATATATTGTTCGTCTCACGGTAAAACGCATGCCGGCAGAAGGGAGATTATTTCCTGCTTGCCGGCGTGAAAAAAACAAACCAGAGACAAGGCCGGAGGAAAATCCAGCGATGCCAACAGGTCCGAGCGCCATGCGATCTCGGCGGGGGACGGCTTCGCCCGCGATTCCGGCAGGCGTGCGGCGGCAACATATTCAAGCAGCGACAGGAGAGCAATAGATGAAGAAGATTTTCGTAAGCAAGGCGAGCGAGCTGGCGGACGGCGCGCGGCAATTGGTGCGCGAGGGCGATCTGGAGATCGGCGTGTACCGGCGCGGCGAAGAACTGGTCGCCTACCGCAATTTATGCGTGCATCAGGGCGGACCGGCCTGCGAAGGCATCACGATGCACAAGGTGATCGAAGTCATCCGTCCCGACAAGACCTCGGCCGGCCTGCGCTTCGATATGAACGAAGAACACATCGTCTGCCCATGGCACGGCGTCGAATACGAGCTCAAGACCGGCGCCTGCATCGCGGACAAGAAAAAGAAACTCAAGAAATACGAAGTCGTGACAGAGGAGGGAAATATCTATGTCCTCGCTTGATACCACACTTGATACCGTGTCTGAAATGTCCGAAGCCGTGGCCTATCTGGAGCGCCAGATTGCGCGCACCAACGCCGTGCTGGAAACCGACGACGATTTCTATCCGGAGCCGATGGAAGACGTGCAGAAGTTGCTGGCCCTGGCCGTGCGGCTGTATGTCGCCAATTACCACGCCGGGCAAAACATCTCGATCTTTCCCGAGAAGAGCGGCGTATCGGCGACCGACGTCATGATCGCCTGCACCCGCATGCTCGAGGCGGTGAACGTCCAGTTGTTCGAGCTGGGCATGTTCCAGACCTGGTCCAACCATTCCAATCACTGATCGGCGCATGCCGGCGAGCATCGTATGCGTACGGATGCATTTGTATAGATTTGAGGAGATTTAAGTGGAATTACCTACCAGCGGCGCCAATCACATCATCAACGAGGATTTCGATACCTCCAGCCACCTGGCGCACGCCCGCAAACAGGCCATCGAACGCAACTACAAAGACTTCCTGATCGTCGACGTGGATTGCCATCACTATGAAACCGAACGTTTCGCCGAGATCATCGAATACATCGAGGACCCGATCCTCAAGCAGCTCGCCAAGTCCGCCCAGCGCACCGGCAAGACGCTGATGGCGCGGCGCGAAGGGCACCAGGACATGGGCGGCCGCGTGCTGCGCTACCCGATGCGCAAGACCGAAAAGACGCCGCCGGGCCAGGACCGCGACGCGGCGCTGAGCCATCGCTACATGAACGCCTTCGGGGTCGATTATGCGATCCTGTTCCCGACCGCGATGCTGTCGCTCGGCCTGCATCCGCAGCCGGAATTCGAAGTCAGCCTGGCCTGGGCCTATAACCGCTGGCTGGTCGAACGCGTGCTGGCCGACAACCAGCCGCGCATCAAGTCGCTGCTGTACCTGCCGTTCAACGATCCCGAAGCCAGCTACGAGATGGTCAAGGCATTCGCGGGCAAGCCGGGCGTGGTCGGCTTCATGGTCACCACCGTGCGCTACAAGCCGGTGCACGACAACGTCTACATGAAGGTGTATCGCCTGCTGGAAGAGGCCAACCTGCCGCTGGCTTTCCATGCCGGCTTCAATTCGGCCGACCGCAGCTTCGAACAGGCCAATCGCTTCATTACCGTGCATGCGCTGGGCTTCACGTTCTACAACATGCTGAACATCTTCAACTGGGTGGTCAACGGCCTGCCGGAACGCTTTCCGAAACTGAAAGTGATCTGGCTGGAAAGCGGCCTGGCCTGGCTGCCGTTCTGCATGCAGCGCATGGACAACGAATACATGATGCGCAGCTCGGAATGCCCGGCGCTGAAGAAGCTGCCGAGCGAGTACATCACCGACATGTTCTACGGCTGCCAGCCGATGGAAATGACGGCCAATTCCGAAATGCTGGAGCAGACCTTCAAGTTCATCAAGGCCGATACGCAGTTGCTGTACGCCTCCGATTATCCGCACTGGGACTTCGATGCGCCTAGCGTGATCTACGATCTGCCGTTCCTGAACGAAAGCCAGAAGCGCGCCATCCTGGGCGGCAATGCGCAACGCGTGTTCAACCTGCCGTTCACGGAGAAGCTGGCGAAGATCTGACGCGATGCGGAAGGACTGACAGCGACTGCCGGCAATAGCCATCCATGCCCGAATCGTATCCTGTATGCGATTCGGGCCGATGCATGCAATTGCGGCGCGGCGGTCAGGGAGCGAGACAAATTTCTCTTTCAAAAAAGCAGTTAAAAATTGGAGAAGGCATGAAATCGAATAACAACCTCCGGCTTTTCAGGCGCGCGGTGATCTGCGGCCTGGGCCTGTGCATGCTGGCCACCGCGATGATGCCGTCGGCCAAGGCGCAATCGATGCAGAGCATGGCCGCATACCAGGGCAAGGACCGCGAACAGAAGTTGACGGAAGCGGCGCAAAAGGAAGGCTCGCTGCTGTTGTACACGGCGATGCCGCGCGAATATGTGAAGCAATTGAACGACCTCTTCGAAAAGAAGTACGGCGTCAAGGTGGTGGTATGGCAGGCCGTCGGCGAACAGATACTGCAACGCGTGATCAACGAGAACCGCAGCGCGCCCGCGGTCGACGTGGTGCACAGCACTTCGACCTTGCTGGAGGCGCTGGCGCGCGAGAATGTGTTGCAGACCATTCATTCGCCGGTGCAGAAGACCCTGATCCCGGCCGCGCTGCCGAAGAGCCATATGTATGCGTCGGACTTGCAGTACGTCATCGTCCAGGCCTACAACACGAACAAGGTCAAGCAGGAAGACTTGCCGAAGACATATCAGGATCTGCTGGATCCGAAGTGGAAGGGCAAGTTGAGCATCGAAGCGTCGGATAACGATTGGCTGGCCTCGGTCATCAACGATATGGGGCCGGAAAAGGGCACCCAGTTCTTCAAGGAACTGGTGGCCAACAATAACTTGTCGGTGCGGGTGGGCCACACCCTGATGACCAGCCTGGTCGCCGCCGGCGAAGTGCCGCTGGCGTTGACGGTATATCAGTACAGCGCCGAGCAGGCCAGGAAAAAGGGCGCGCCGGTGGGCTGGTTCGCCATCGAGCCTGCCGTCAGTATCATGAGCGGCGTCGGCGTGGCGAAGAAGGCGCCGCATCCGAACGCGGCGCTGTTGTATTACGACTATATGCTGGGCACCGATGCGCAGGCGATTCTGGCGAAGATCGGCTATCCGCCGACCAGCACCCTGATCGAGTCGCCGCTCAAGGGCGTCAAGATCAAGTACCTGGACGGCGCCGAGCTGCTGGATAACCAGGCCAAGTCGGAAGCGCAGTTCAAGACCCTGATCAACAGCAGCCGCTAGACGGCGCAGAGGCGAGTACCGATCGACATGCGGCGTCCAATCATCAACGCAATCGGCGATGCATTCGTCGCTGCATCCAGCGCTATCGCCCGGAAGAGCAAGTCCGGGGCGGGCGCCGGATTATTGCATTTGTTGGTCTTGTTCGTCGGCATCCTGCTGATGGCCGCGGCGGGCGCGCAGCAGCCGCCGTCGCCGCCGCCGTTGTCCGGCAAGCCGCTGCACGTGGTGACGACCTTCACCATCATCCAGGACATCGCGCAGAACGTGGCGGGCACGGCGGCGGTGGTGGAATCGATCACCAAGCCGGGCGCGGAGATCCACGATTACCAGCCGACGCCGCGCGACATCGTCAAGGTGCAGTCGGCCGACCTG